>NZ_VKAD01000001.1:1200000-1800000 GCF_008041945.1 Reinekea thalattae
TAACAAACCGTTTACTCGGGCCTATATTCGATTCTTTTTTGCGGCCCCGTTCAGTCACTGCTTTTTATAACGATAACAGCGACTGCACAGCAAGACCCTTTTCTTAACTAAGCCTAGGAGCAACCATGTCTGATACGCTGCTCGAACTATCACGTTTTCAGTTCGCACTGACTGCCATGTATCACTTCATATTCATTCCACTAACGCTTGGCATGACCTTTATGCTAGCCATCATGGAATCTGTTTATGTCATGACCCAAAAACAAATCTATAAAGATATGACCAAGTTTTGGGGCAAACTATTCGGTATTAACTTCGCCATTGGTGTCGCCACCGGCCTAACCATGGAATTCCAATTCGGCATGAACTGGTCTTATTACTCACACTATGTGGGTGATATTTTCGGTGCGCCTTTGGCGATTGAAGGCCTCATGGCATTCTTCCTTGAGTCCACTATGGTTGGTTTGTTTTTCTTTGGTTGGGATAAGCTCTCCCAAGTGAAGCACCTTATTGTTACCTGGCTGGTTGCCTTAGGTAGTAACCTTTCTGCGTTGTGGATCTTAATCGCTAACGGTTGGATGCAGCACCCGGTCGGCTCGACGTTGAACATTGACACCATGCGTATGGAAATGACCAACTTTGCAGAGGTTATCCTAAACCCTGTTGCTCAGGTTAAGTTTGTTCATACCGTTTCAGCAGGCTACACCACCGCTGCCGTTTTTGTACTGGCGATCTCTTCTTACTATTTATTGAAAAATAAAAACGTTGCCTTTGCTCGTCGCTCTTTTGCGATTGCAGCAAGCTTCGGCCTAGCGTCGGTAATTTCTGTGATCGTGCTCGGCGATGAAAGCGGCTACGAATTAGGCGATGTGCAAAAAGTTAAGCTCGCCTCTATCGAATCCGAATGGGATACCCATGAGCCACCAACCTCATTCACCGTTGTTGGTATTCCAAACCAAGCAGACGAGCGAACCGATTACGCGGTTAAAATCCCTTGGATGATGGGCATTATCGCGACACGTTCTGTGACTGAAGAAGTCACTGGCTTGAAAGACCTAAAAGAACAGCATCGCGAAGCGATCCACAACGGTTTAATAGCCTACAACTTGCTCGATGAAATGCGCGCAGATACGGCAACAGCCGAACAACAAGCGCTATTTGAAGCCAATGTCGAAGACTTAGGTTACGCCTTCTTACTCGAACCATTCACTACTGACATGAGCAACCCAAGTGATGAGTCGATTGATCGCGCTGTCGATTACAGCATTCCGAAAGTCGCGCCACTGTTCTGGAGCTTCCGCATTATGGTTGGCTGTGGCGTCTTAATGCTGGCAATGTTTGCATACGCTTTTTGGATCAGTGCAAGACATCGCATTGCTAAGCCGCGCTGGTTCTTAAAGGTCGCTCTTTGGTCACTACCGCTGCCTTGGATCGCTTCTGAAGCGGGCTGGTTTGTTGCCGAATATGGCCGTCAACCTTGGGCCATTGCTGAAATTCTACCGGTTCATACTGCGGTATCTAATCTGGCAATTTCTGATGTCGTTATTTCGTTGGTTGGCATTACCCTGTTCTATGGCGTTATGTTCTGGGCAGCGATGTATCTAATGATTAAATTTGCCAAGAAAGGGCCAGGCGAGCCGTCTGAAACTGACGTTGAAGTCGCCTCACTTGAACTTCCACAGGAGACTCGCTAATGCTTGATTACGACTTACTTCGCCTCATTTGGTGGGCACTGGTTGGTATTCTATTAATTGGTTTTGCCATTACAGATGGCTTCGATCTCGGTGTTGGTGCGTTGCTGACATTGATCGGCCGTAACGACGACGAGCGCCGTATTATGATTAACACGGTTGGCCCACATTGGGATGGTAATCAGGTTTGGTTTATTACCGCCGGTGGTGCCATTTTCGCGGCCTTCCCGCTGATTTACGCAACGGCCTTTTCTGGTTTTTATCTTGCTCTTATGCTGACGCTGTTTGCTTTATGGATGCGGCCGCTGGGTTTTGATTATCGTAGTAAGTTAGAAGATAAAAAATGGCGTACCGCTTGGGACTGGGCAATTTTTGCCAGTGGTTTTGTGCCTATTCTCATTTTCGGTGTTGCCTTCGGTAATCTACTCGTAGGCGTACCTTACACCTTCGATGAATACAGCAAAGCGACTTACTTAGGCAGCTTCTTTGGCTTGCTTAACCCATTCGCTATTCTGGCCGGTTTAATTAGCGTCTCGATGATTTTGATGCACGCTTCGGTTTGGCTGCAGCTTAAAACCGACGAGCTGATTCATCAGCGCGCCACGCAACTAGCATCGATTCTTGGTATTGCTACGACGGTTCTGTTTGCTTTGGCAGGTATTTGGATTGCCTTTGGTATCGATGGCTATGCTTACGTCAGCGCAATTGATGTAACAGGTCCTTCAAACCCATTGCTGAAAGAAGTCGCCATTGTCGATAAAGGCTGGCTTAGCAACTATGGCCAATATCCATGGATGATCATTGCACCAGTGCTTGGTTTAGCGTCACCGATTGGGGTTACGCTACTGAGTAAAATAGGCCGTTCTGGCTGGGCTTTTGTGTGCAGCTCTTTAAGCCTAACAGGTATCATTTTAACCGCTGGTTTTTCAATGTTCCCGTTCTTGATGCCAAACTCGCACAACCCAAGCTATTCACTCACAGTATGGGATGCTTCCAGTAGTCATTTAACACTGACGGTTATGTTTTATGCCGCCATGGTGTTTGTGCCTATCGTGTTGTCATATACCGCTTGGGGATTCTGGGTCATGCGCGGCAAGATCACCAAAAAAGACATTGATGGCAGCAGCAGCTACGCCATTTATTAATCGTTAACGCTTTGGAGTAACAATATGTGGTACTTTACTTGGATTCTCGGTGTCTTGTTGGCCTGTAGCTTTGGTATTATCAATGCACTTTGGCTAGAAATGACCGAAAACCTAGACCGTAATGTGGACCAAGACGAGAGCTAACACTTGTCAGATGTAATCAATAAAAATAAGCCGACGGATGTTCTGTCGGCTTTTTCTTTTTTAAGAAAACCCTTAAGAACGTTCCAGCTTTTGCTCGCCCTTTTTGCCACGTTAGCCGCCATGTCACTTTGGTACTGGTTTTATCTAACGGCCTATTGGTTAGAGGACTGGCTCAACAAAGCGGATACGCCCTACCCGTATGGCGCTGCGACGCTCAGCATTGGGCTGTTTATTGCTTTTCGCCTATTGCATATACAGACTAAAAAAGTCGCCGGCTTAAAGCTCAACCGCCTGTTTTACCAACAGCTGGTGTCTCAGCTGAGCGAAAAACGCTGGTCACTGATTCGCAGTAAACCTCAAACCGCTTGGCAAGATGTGCTATTCCGGCATCTACCTGCATTTGAGCAATACTTACTCGAATACGAAGTGCAGCGCATGCTGATTGGCATCATCCCATTAATTGTGCTGACCGTGATTACACCGATCAGCTGGTTAGCGGCCTTGACGTTATTTGTCACACTGCCATTAATCCCTCTTTTTATGTGGCTGGTCGGCATGGGTGCGGCAAAAATTCACAGCCGACACATTCGTGTTTTGAATCACTTGGGGCAGTTTTTCTATGACCGAATTGCGGGTCAGTCGAGCGTGCGTCTGTTCAATCAACAACAGGCGCAATTGGATCGATTTAACCTATCC
The DNA here is from genome assembly GCF_008041945.1 of Reinekea thalattae. Lineage (NCBI taxonomy): Bacteria > Pseudomonadati > Pseudomonadota > Gammaproteobacteria > Oceanospirillales > Saccharospirillaceae > Reinekea > Reinekea thalattae. The sequence goes on from NZ_VKAD01000001.1 coordinate 1,203,677, forward strand.
AGCAATGAATTGAATCGTCGCTTAGCCGATGTCGTCAAGGTCGCCTTTTTATCATCGTCGACGCTGGATTTCTTCTCCACTGTGGCGATGGCATTGTTGGCGGTGTTTATTGGTTTTAGCTTACTCGAAGAAATTACCATTGGCTTTTGGCAAGCTGGCCCAAGTCTGGGCAGTGGTTTATTTATTTTGCTGATAGCCCCGGCATTTTTCGCCGAGCTTAAAAATCTTGGCCGCCTTTATCACGTCAAAGCCGAAGCTGTAGCGGGAGCAGAATCGTGGTGGCAAGTACTCACTAGCCCATCAGTTGAAAGTAATCCGTTAACACCGAGTCAGAGCCTCGACGAATTTGATTCGTTGGTGATTAAAGCTGCCAGCGTTTCCGGCATTCAACAAAGCGATACAGAAAGCTTACTGCGCTTTAATGACCTTTCACTCCACAGCAAAGATAGAGTTTTGCTGACAGGCTCTTCTGGCAGCGGTAAAACGGTGTTGCTCGATGTCATCGCCGGTTTACGGCAGCTCGACGCCAGTCTCATAGAGCTAAATGGTCAAAGCCAAAGCAATCTTGTTGCCTTAAGGCCGAAAGTGCTTTATTTAAGCCAAACGCCGGATCTCACCAGCGGTTCCATCCGTGACAATGTTGGCCTGCAACAGTGCAGTGACGACGATATTGTTCAGGCCATCGAGCAAGTTGGGCTGAGCGATTGGCTGAACGCACAAGCGAATGGTTTAGATACACTGCTGGGCGATTTTGCGCCTCTGTCTGGCGGTCAGCGCCAGCGTTTGGCTTTGACCCGCCTAGTGCTATTTAATGCTTCCATTGTGCTGTTGGACGAACCGTTAGCGCACACCTCTGAAGATGAGCACGCCTCGCTTTTGCAGCTGATGCTGAGATTAACCGAGCACCGAGCTTCTATCTGGATTTCGCACAAAACCATTGCCGCTGAACACTTTAATCAGACTTGGCACATCAACGCAGGTGAACTAACCCCGCTATGAGTTTTCACGTTACTTCCAATCGCTTTATCAGCTTACTACTGGCGATCACACAACTGGGCAGTGGCATTATTCTATTGGCGTTATCGTCTTGGTTTATTGCCGCTTGCGCCCTTGCAGGACACGCTGGCGTATTGGCTGGTTTTAATTATGTCATCCCAGCAACGGTGATTCGGTTTTTAGCCGTGGTACGTATTTTTTCGAGTTACTTTGAAAAGTATTTTGGCCATATCAGTTTATTAGCTGAACTAACCGATATTCGGCATCGATTGCTGCTGACAACCTTTCAGGGTCAAAGCGATATCAATGCCGCCGATACTGCCGCTATTTTGCAAGAAGATTCTGAGCGCGTCGCAGGTCGCTGGTCTGCCATCTACAACCCATTAGCCGGCGCGCTAGCAAGCATTGCTGGCATGAGTTTAATCTTCGCTATGCTGATCCCTGAGCTACTGTTCAGCTGGGCAATTTTGTTAGCGATTCTCTGCGCTATGACGGCGGTCTTTAGTTATTTAAATCAACGTGCGCACGGCTCTGTATTGGCCGCCTATGAATTCTATTATCAGCAACAACACCAATGGTTATCCGTCAGTACACTTTGGCATTTACGCCAAGATTGGATAACCGGCGAAGCAGTTAAAAATGCCGCAGACGCGCTATTTAAGGCAAGACAACGACAACATCAGCTAATGCACATCACAGAAACGCTGATTATAGTCACTGGCTTTAGTTGGCCATTGTGGATCATTGCTGAACTGTTCGATAGCGTTTCACCAAGCGCGGTTTGGGCCATACCATTGGTGTTATCAGCCTCGGTTCGCGATTGGTTTATGCCGATTGTTGGCGCCTTTGATCAACGAACAAAACTGCTGCCTAGCGCACGCAGGGTTTGGCAACATAGCCAACCGGTTGAGCAATCGTTAATAACAGAGCGCGCTGACATTAACGAAGACACTCATTCATTACAAACCGCTCATTCGTTGCAGCGAGCTAATTCGTTAATACTTAAAGAAGTTCGTTGGCAACGTAACCAGATGCAGGGAACAGCAATCAGTTTCGATATAACAAAACCCGGTTGCTACCTAATCTCAGCCAGCTCAGGCACCGGAAAATCCAGCCTATTTAACGCCTTGTGCGGTGAGCTCAACTTTAGTGGTGAAGCCTGGTTAAACGGTGTATCGCTTGCGCAATTAACACAACAAGAACGCAGCGAGCTAATTTTTTATGCCGAGCAATTTGCCCATGTCTTCTCCGACACTCTAAGACAAAATTTAACCATGGTTTGTCAGCCGATAACTGAAGTCTCGGCTGACGATTTAAACAACGCATTAGAATGGGCAGAGTTGGGCCATTGGGCAGGTGATGATCAATTACGTACATGGCTAGGTTCAGAAGGTAAACCTATTTCTGGCGGTGAGAAAAAACGCCTGTCGTTAGCACGCGCTTACCTCAGTGATCGACCTATTTGGTTATTGGATGAACCCTTCGAAGGTTTAGACAGTCAATTAGCAGAAAAGCTTGCGAGCAAACTATCCCAGATCAGCGAAGATAAAATCATTGTCATCGCCTCCCATATTCGACCAGCCTCATTAAAGCTAACGGAACAATTGGCTTTCTAATCAATTAGCATCTAAACAAAAAAGCCTTAACAAAAAAAAGCCTTCATACGAAGGCTTTTCATTACAGCGGTGCAAGTAAAACACCGCCGAGCAAACTATTAAATATATTCTAATAACTGGCTATTTATTCTAAGAACTGACTAGCAATTAAAGAATATCGAGTAATTCAACTTCAAAAATCAGTGTTGAACCAGCTGGGATCTGAGGACTCACCTGATTGTCGCCATAGGCCAAATCAGCAGGAATGAAGAAACGGTACTTATCACCTTTTGCCATCAGCTGTAGGCCTTCAGTCCAACCTGAGATCACACCGCCTAAAGGAAACTCAATTGCTTCACCACGCTCTATCGAGCTATCGAATACGGTGCCATTAATCAATGTACCATGATAGTGAACGCTAACTGTACTGCTCTCATCTGGGTACTCAGTACCGCCATTGGCTTCAATAACTTCATACTGTAAGCCAGATTCTGTTGTAATAACGCCTTCTTTTTCAGCGTTTTCAGCTAGAAAGGCTTCACCCTCTTCTCGCGACTTAGTAATCATCGCATCGCGTTCTGCAGTCTGCGCATCGATTTGTGCTTGCTGTAAGGCAACAATTGCAGCTTGAATGTCTTCTTCTGATAACACCATATCTTCTTCAGCTAGTGCGTCTAGTAAACCTTTAACCATCGCATCGCTGCTTAATTCAATACCTTGAGTTTGTGCCAAGATGTTTTGACCAAAACCATAGCCAATGCCGTAAGATGCTTTTTGTGCATCGGTTTCTAGTTCGACATTTTCTTGTGAGTTAACCGCCTGTGAACAGCCTGAAATGGCAATTGCCAGTGTTGTTCCAAGAGCTAAACCTTTGACACCTATAAATCTCATTGAATTACCTCAAATCATAGTGGGGGTCATAACGACACCCGATCATATTGTATTTGTTAGCTGCACTGGCGAGCGATAGTGGACTTGCAAGTGGCTATCAGCGAAAGAGCCGAGAGTTTATCGAGAACATCCCTACTCGGCTATAGCGTTTACCGCTCGCTGACTGATGAATTGATACACAAGTAGCGCTAATTAAGCTTGCGCACCCTGTCGACTGGCCTTTGTTTTCGCCTTCGCTGTGTTTTTCTTATTTTGTATTTTTCGTTCAAACCAAAGCGGCAAAAAGATGATTAGGTCATAAATTGCCAACAATAAGTTAAACAGCTGCTGCACTAATACTGTGAGCAACTTTATGATAAAGCCGATAAAGCGTAACAGCTGTACGGCAAAAAAGCCGAGCAACACGCGAGTACTGTCGATCAGCGACTCCATCGGAATGGCGATAAACATTAAAATAAACGGCATTAAGAAGACGATCATCATCTGAGCGGCACGTGGAATTAGGCTACCAACGGAGGCACTGCTCGCAGCTGCTAACTCAGCACCTTCTGAAACCACCGCCGCGGTTGTCGCTGCTGTTTGATGGCGGACGCTGTCATAAAACGCCAAACCACTTTGGGTTAACGCAAATACCACCAACATGGAAATGGCCATACCGATCAAGGCACTGCGTTTACGCTCGGTCAATGAACCAAATGCAGGCAACATATGAGTCACATGCAAGGCTTCCATCAAAAAGACACCCAGCGCGATCTCTAATAAGACAGTAATCAGGCTACTTAACTGCGCTATAGAAAAACCAGATAGCGGCTCAATAAAGGCGGCGTCAACGGTCATTGGCAAGGCAATAAACTGGTAGTTCAGGTAAGCACCCGCCAACAAACAGGCTAGGATAATGGCTGATTTCAGAAAGTTGGCAAAGGATGAGACATACAGCATTCGCGTCGCGGCATCACTACCAGACTGTATCGATTGGTAGCGCTCAAGCGCTTGGTCAATCTCTGCAGCCTTAATGATGAGGTTTTTGAACGATCCACCGACTCGCTCAATAGTATTATTCAGCTTACGCCAATAAGGCATCATGGCATGCAGCAGCTTATGACGTACCGCAACCGAATTGCGGTAGTTCGCAGCAGCCTTGGCTTGCTCAGTTTTTAAACCATGACAAAGCTCTTCAACCACTTTTAAAATGGTGGCATTACCCTTTTGCGCTTCTCTTAAATTGGCAATCGCTTCGATCGCTTCAACCCACTCGGGGCCGTCTGGTGGCACTTCGGCAGACTGGTGATAGTCTTCTTCGATTCGAGTAATCAGCTGTGAAATTTCTTTTTGCACCAACGGATAACCGGAGAAGTCATCTTCGACTATCTCTTTAACGCGGTGAAAATGGTGATTAAGCTGGCGTTCTACATGAATACGGCCCTGCTCTCGCAATACCTTAGTATTGCGTACATCTAACTGAGAGGCACTGTTTAAAAGCGCAAGCCGCTGGGATCGCAATAGCGATACTAAGCTGGCAGCAACAAGGCTGACCAAGCGCCGAACTGGCTGCCGTGCAAAATATAAAATGGCAATGAATACAACTGCCCATAGCAAGGCTGACTCTACGGGTCTTTCCGGGATAAGGATCCAAGTCACTGCTCAATCTCCAGATATTGGTTTTGATAAGCCGCTACTATAGCAACTATTGGCAGCTGACCAATAATGCCAAACGATATTTTCTTTCCTGCTTTGAGGCTAATTTACATTCTGACCGCTAAATCGCAGCCACAAAAAAGCGCCCATAAAGGACGCTTTGGTATAAATACGAGCAATCTAAATGAATGATTTAGAAGTGGAAGGTCGCTCCAGCAAAAATACCTGAAACGCTAACATCGGACTCATAATCAGAAAGATCTTCACCTAGCAGCTCGCCACCAATCTCCATATTAAATGCGCGGTAGCCGACTTCTAGGCCGAGCTTAGCAATAAGATTGGTTGGTAATGGCGCATACCAAGTTGCTTTCACATTCCAATCACTGACGTTGGTATCACCAATAGGCAAGCCTGAATATTCACCACTCAACTTGACATCAGCAAACGGAATGTTGGCTTCACCACCGATATACAACATCGGGATAATCAGCGGTACACCACTGATTTCAAACGGTGCATCAATGCTTTCTGTACCGCCACCACTAACTTCACCTTCAGCGCTAAAACCACCGATCATCGAACGGAAGTTAGCACCGAAATCAATACCGCCAACCAGTGGCAAAGGAATACGGTAAGACAGTGTTGTATCTAAGTGGGATAAATCTAATTCAGAAGAAACGCTACCATCGAAGTCATAACTTTCACCAAACACCTCTTCGGTAAACTGAACATCGTTGTAACCTTCTGCCAGCATGCTTTCGTACTTCACTTTAATGTCTGGAATAAACACGATGATCGGAGTAGACAGCTTCATCCAAGCATAAGCGCCACTGTTACCATCCATATTAAGACCATAAGGCTCAGAGTTACTAGTGCCGGTTAAATCGAACGTATTGCCCATCAATGTACTGTCATCGGCCAAGCCATTTGTACCCCAGCCTGCGCCAGCATCGATAGAAAATCCTGGTTTCGCCATAGCTAATGGCATTGCCATTATTAATAAAGGTGCTGCAAGATATTTGTTCATGTCCATATTCCTCTGAATTATCAGCTATTACCATAGCATCAAGCTTTGGCTTATGGGTTAGAAAGTTACACCAATTCGCTCGCCCACTTCCATGTACGACTTCACAACTTCACCTAAACCCTGTCGAAAACGATCTTTATCCATTTTTTCCATGGTTTTGGCGTCCCATAAACGGCAACCATCCGGCGAAAACTCATCACCGAGTAAGATTTCCCCGTCCACGACACCAAATTCCAGTTTGTAATCGACCAAGATAAGATCACCTTCAGCGAACAGCTGCTTAAGCACCTCATTAACTTTAAAGGTTAAGGCTTTCATCTGTGCGATTTGCTCTTCATTCGCCCAACCAAAGGTCGTAATGTGATAATCGTTAATCATCGGGTCGTGCAGTTCATCGTTCTTCAAAAAGAACTCAAATACTGGCGGTGATAACTCTTGCCCTTCGGCAACACCTAAGCGACGCACAAGGCTGCCAGCAGCACGGTTACGAACCACACACTCAACCGGCAGCATTTTTAAATTCTGAACCAGCGATTCAGTGTCGGATAAGCGCTCAATGAAATGCGTTTTAACACCAGCAGCTTTCAGCTTTTCCATAATAAAGGCGTTAAACAAATTATTAACACGGCCCTTATCTTCCAAGGCTTCCATTTTTTCACCATCGAACGCGGAAGTATCATTACGAAATTCCATAACCATGCGTGATTTATCTGCAGTGGTGTGGATGGTTTTAGCTTTACCGGCGTAAAGAACCCCAGTTTTTTCCATTATCAAACCCTCGTTTTACTGATGCATGAAACGGCGTCATTAGCCGGTATGCGACAATTGAATCCAATCACAGCCTTCTTGCTGAGATAAAAATTGCACGTCAACGTCGTGATTTTTAATCTCGGCTGCCAAGGCCGCCTGAACTAGCTGTTTATCGTTATTTTGTTCACTGATGTGAGACACCAGTACGTGCCTAAGCCGCTCTTTATCAACAGTGCTGAGCATTTGCGCCGCCTGCTGATTGCTTAAATGCCCATAATCACCACCCACTCGAACCTTTAAACTCGGCGGATAAGGACCAACTCGAAGCATTTCTGGGTCATGGTTACATTCCAGCAGCAGCAGATCGCACTGCTGATACTCTTTAATAACCTGATTAGTAATAAAACCAATATCGGTTAATAGGCCTGCGCGAATATTCTGATGGCCAATGACAAATTGCGCCGGTTCTGCGCCATCGTGAGGTACCGTGACGGTTTTCACCTCAAAAGGCCCTATCGATAAAACATCACCCGCTTTAAAAAGCTTAAGCTTTTCAACTGGCCGCTTAATGGCTCGAGCGGTGCCGTGAGTCACCCACAATGGAATCTTATAACGATTCGCTAACATAGGCGCACCCTTTAGGTGATCCCCATGTTCATGAGTGATTAAAATCGCACTGAGGCTCTGTGCTGTAACACCTTTGGCGGCTAATCGCTGTTCAATTTCTTTTAGGCCAAAACCACAGTCAACTAATAGCCGCTCACCCTGAGCTTCAATAACCGTTGCGTTGCCTTTACTACCACTGCCTAATGACGCAAGTTTCACCGTTACTGAGGTTTCCTAGCGTCGAAATAGCTCAATAGCTGTTGCAATGTTTGCTTAGCTTGAGGCGAAGATGGCACCTCTTCACTCTCGCCTTCAACAAAGACAAGGGTATCTTGCTCGTGAGGAATTAACACCAAGCTTAGTTCATCACCGGAGGAGCTAAATAGTCGACTGAACCAGTTGCCAGAGCGCTGATCTGGGATCAATTCAAAACGGTATTCGCTGCGATTTTTGTCTTTCAGAACAACCGCCATATCAGCAAAGGCAAGGTCGATTAATTCCCATGTAGCGGTTAATGGGCGATTAAAACTCAGCGACATGTTGCCAATGCTGTCTTCGATCGCCAACACTTCCAGCTTTGCCGGCTGTTGCACAGAATCTTCGGCAACATAGGGCGCATGACGAGGTATATCAAATTCCGTATAGGTCACCGAAGAAGGGGCATCGCTGGGTATCGGATACCAATCGCTCGGGCTCGTTTTTGTACTGTCGTAATCGACACTGATCGCTTTAGAGGCACATGAACTTACCAATACAAGAGCCAGCATCGACGAAACCAAGAGAGCTAAATTTTTCAACTAGATAATTCCCGCTTCAATCATCGCTTGCTTGAGCGGCTCGTGATAACGAGCATCTAAGGTGACTAACGGTAAACGGATGCCATCAGGGATAAGCCCCATCTGATTAAGCGCCCATTTCACCGGAATAGGATTGGCCTCTAAAAACAACTTTTTATGCAATGGCATCAGTGAGTCATTCAAGCGTTCAGCTAATTCACGATCACCGTTAAGGGCTGCTTGGCACATGCTTGCCATCGCCTTAGGTGAAATATTAGCGGTGACCGAGATATCACCGTGACCACCAGCCAGCATAAATTCTAATGCGGTGGCATCATCGCCACTGTACAACGCAAAGCCTTCTGGTGCGTTATCAATTAAATACTTAGCTCGCTCGATATCGCCAGTTGCTTCTTTAATACCGACGATGTTTTTAATCTGCGCTAAACGCAACGTGGTTTCAGGCAGTAAATCCACTGCCGTTCGGCCCGGTACGTTATAAAGGATTTGAGGGATATCAACCGACTCAGCAATTTTCTTAAAGTGCTGATAAAGGCCTTCTTGAGGCGGCTTATTGTAGTACGGCGTGACGATCAAAACGGCATCAGCGCCTACACGCTTAGCGGCTTGGGTTAGATGAATCGCTTCTGAAGTGGAGTTGCCACCAGTACCGGCAATAACAGGAATGCGTCCAGCTGTTAGATCAACAGCAAACTTGATCGTTTTTTCGTGTTCGGCCATATCCAATGTGGCGGACTCGCCTGTTGTGCCGACGATGACAATAGCGGATGTGTCATTCTCAATATGAAACTCAATAAGCTTTTCTAAATCACCCCACGCGATTGAACCGTCTGTGTTCATTGGGGTAACAATGGCGACCATGCTGCCAGTAATCATAAGTTCTACTCTCCTAAGCAATGGCGTCAATGGTACTGAGCGCGCCACATCAGTACAAGTTGATTAGCTGGCAAAACGAAAAATATGAGCCATACTTCAGTAAAGATGTGCAAAAAACAAACAATAACAAAATGAAAAGCGAGGAGCTTGGATGATTCACGTTGGCAGTGCCATACCTGACTTCGTAGCTGCAGCAACAAGCTATAAGAATGTTCGACTCAATACTCTCAAAGGCTATCAGGTGTTGTTGTACTTTTACCCGAAAGATAGCTCACCGGCTTGCACCATCGAAAACCAAAATTTTGCTGCTAACTATGCTCAGTTTAAACATCACAACACGCTGGTGTTCGGCGTTAACCGTGACTCTCTCGAAAGCCACGAACGCTTTAAAGCAGAGCAATCCCTACCCTTTGAATTAATTTCCGACACGGACGGTCAGCTGTGTGAATTATTTGGTGTACTGAAGGAGAAGAAGCTGTTCGGAAAGTCCATTCTTAGCCTCAGTCGCTGTACCTTTTTAATCGACGACCAAGGCATATTGGTTCACCAGTGGCGCGACGTTGATATTAAAAATCACGTCCACGATGTGCTCAGTTTTCTGGATCGACGCGCAAGCCAATCTGATCAAGCAGCTTCATCAACACGTTAACTTAAAGCGCCATCCAGCGAAGCATCATTAGGCTTCGCTGATCGCCTTTTGCTCACCTCGAGGCCAAGCCGTCAACACCGCTTTAACAAGAGTGGCTAACGGTATCGCGAAGAAGATCCCCCAAACGCCCCAAATACCACCAAAAATTAACACGGCAACGATAATTGCAATGGGGTGCAGATTAACCGCTTCTGAGAACAGCAATGGCACCAAGACATTACCATCGAGTATTTGAATCACCATATAGGCCAACATCACCCAATACATCTCTTGGCTAAAGCCCCACTGGAAGACACCAATTGCAAAGACAGGAATCGTCACAACAGTAGCGCCGATGTAAGGGATCAATACCGAAAATCCGACCAAGACGGCAAGTAATGCGGCGTAATTTAAGTCCAAAAACAAGAAGGTCACAAAACTTACGCCACCGACTATAAGAATTTCAATAAACTTACCACGGATGTAGTTGGCGATTTGCTGGTTCATTTCTAAAGCGATCTGGTTCATAAGGCGTCGCTGATTCGGCAACGTCTGCTTAAATTTATTCCACAGATACACTCGGTCTTTCAAGATAAAGAACACCATCAAAGGCACCACGATGGTGTAAATCAAAATCCCAAGCACACTGGATAAGGTACTTAATGAAAAACTCAATACATTCGGCAACCAATTACGCAGCTGGTTGCTGATCTGATTTAGGTTAAAGCTGGTGATCCATTGAGCAACCAATTCTTCAGAAATAAAGTCTGGATACTTTTCTGGCAATCCAGCCAATTCCTCTTGGAAAAACCGGAGCATTTGCGGCACATCACTAACCAAGGCGGTAACCTGCCGGACTAGTGCAGGCACAATGGTCACGACCGATACAAACAGCAGCGCAAAGAAGAACAAAAATACCAACACAACAGAAAGCGTGTGCGGTACTTTAAGCGCCTGCAGTCGATCGACTACCGGCGACAGCAAGTAAGAAAACACAACGGCGGCAAACAACGGCGCTAAAATAGAGCCAAAGACATAGATCAGAAAAAAGGTTATCAGTATCAATAAGAATAAGATGATCGCTTCTTCATCTGAGAAGTACTTAGCGAGAAAGTCTTTAACGACTCTTAAGAATTTCAACCTTACTCTCCTTTAATTATGCAAAAGGTATAAACACCGTCTGCGTCACGCTGCTCAACCAGCCGATGCTTGGTTAGTTCGATATAGGCAGGAATATCTTTCTTTGATCCTGCATCCGTCGCTTCCAGCTCAATACAGGTGCCAACCTGACATTGGCTCAATGCCATTTTCAGTTTTAATAATGGCATTGGGCATCTCATTGTCTTGGTGTCGATACGCAAGCGCGATTCTTGTTCTGTATGGTTCTGATGAACACTCATATTACGTACTTTATATGTCAATTCGTCGAAGGACGAGTATGAGTTAACTGGCTTGTTATTACTGTCCGCAACTATCTGCTCGTAGCCAACAGCTCGACTGCGCTACGCGTTTTCGTTTGCAGACTTGGCGCGACAATAATCGACAACGTCTCGATACGCAATGGGGCCACCAAACAGATCCAATGCTGAGCCAATGGTGACATCAATTTTGCCACTGCCTGCTCGGTCAATCGTCTGTAAATCTTGCATCGAGCGGACACCACCAGCGTAAACAATCGGCTTGGTTTTACATTGCGCCAACAACGCAATAAGACGCTCATCGATGCCTTGCTGCTTACCTTCAACATCAACCGCATGTACTAAAAATTCAGCACAGTATTCGCCTAAATCCACTAGTGTCTGGGCGTCTACAACCGTATCAGTAAACACCTGCCAGCGATCCGTAACCACATAGTAGCGGTCGTCCTTTAGTCGGCAGCTTAAATCCAACACTAAGCGCTCTTTACCAATTTCGGCAACCAGTCGCTCCAGCCGATCATAGTCAATTCGGCCTTGATTAAAGATATAGGAAGTAACGATAACGTGAGAGGCGCCAGCGTCTATCCACTGACGCGCATTATCGGCGGTAATGCCACCACCAATTTGCATACCCGAAGGCCAAACAGCTAAAGCCTGCTTTGCCGCTTCGTCATTATTAGGGCCTAACTTAATAATATGGCCGCCAGTTAATTGATCAGTTTGGTACTGCTGAGCATACCAAGCTGACGATTGCGTTGAGACAAAATTGGTCTCCGGTTCAGCACCGTGATCGGACAGTGAACCACCGACGATCTGTTTCACTTGGCCGTTATGCAGGTCAATACAGGGTCTGAATTTCATAAAAATTTACAACCAAAATAGAGCGTTAAAATGAATATGCTGCTGTGTTTTTAACTACATCCTTTACACTGGAGCTAATTTTAAGCAATACGCAGACAACATGCGAAACATTATTCAACTTACATTAGGACTTCTGTGTATCGTCCTGCTGCAAACAGCTCTAGCCGAGGTCGGTGAAGAGAGTATTGATTGGACAGATGCAAACCAAGAACAGTTTCAAGATTACGCTGTGCGCAGTTTGAATCGTCGCGATGCCTTATTGAACGAGTATTGGCCACACTATTGGCTAAACCAACGCTATCTAGAGCTCAACTTAGCCAATAGTCGCCCGCTTTCAGATGTCATCGTGGTCAACCTGAAAAGTTCTGCCGTGAATGCCTTTGCCATGCCCGGCAATCTCATTGGTATGCATCAAGGCTTGTGGAACTTTGCCGACAGCGAAGATGAATTCTTATCGGTGTTGGCGCATGAAATGTCGCACATTAGTCTGAATCACTTTTCTCGCTTAAGTAATAACCAGACTGAGCAAGGCTGGCTAACCACCAGCGGTATTCTATTGGCAGTGATCCTATCGCAACAAAACGCCGACCTAGCCAGTGCTACTTTTTTAAGCTCACTGGCGGCCGCGAACCAAAACAGCCTGACCTTTTCTCAAGCGATGGAACTAGAAGCGGATCAATTTGGCCACCAGCTATTAGAAAAAAGCCAATACGATGCTCAGGCCGCGCGCAGCTTTTTTCAACGTCTATCGAGTGAACCTCTCAGCGGTGAAACCTATGAGTTTTTACGAACTCACCCTTACGGCTCAACTCGTGCTTCTCGCTTAAGTAACGAGGCAAGCGATCAATCCACTTATGCAGACGATGAAGTAACAGCATTCGATGTGATCAAATTTTTATTTATGGACAGCGCCGCCAACAGCCAACAGGACAACCCTTTTTTAGACCGGCAATCGCAGGATCAAACAAACGACCCGAATGTACTGATGGGCTGGCTAGAATATAACTATAGAGAAACTGGCGATCGCGATAACTACATCGAACAACTCAGTGGTCTAATCGCAGACTATCGTGGCTTTCTACCGGCCTACTTTCGTCGCCTAGAATTAATGTCGCAGCAGAACACCAATAAGCAACAACAATGTGCCGCCTATCAAGAGTTTAATCGGCTGATTCGCAACCAAAAGGTCACGCTGGATGTGATTAGGACAATGGCGCAGCTAGCAGAGCGCTGCCAAGCCGAACAGCAACCGGAGTGGCATGTGCAGCTTCTTTGGCAAAGCGGTCAAGAACAACAGGCGATTGGCTACTTAAAGCGCATTATCGGGCAAGAGCAAAACACCAATCTATTAGCCAGTCGACGCGCTCTATTGGAAACGTTAGAGCAAAGCGCTCAACGTTTTCGTTGATTAGAAAAGTTCAACATCCGCTCCAGCGGAATGGTTGCTCGCGTAATAAGCTCGGGAGCAACAAAGATCTCATTCGCTGGCGAGAGCAATTCATTTTTAATGCGCTCTAAGCTATTCATCGCCATCCAAGGGCAGTGCGCACAACTACGACACTGAGCACCCTGACCGCCAGTGGGAGCTTCGATAAATAACTTTTCCGGTGAGCGCTGCTGCATCTTATAAAAGATGCCGCGGTCTGTTGCGACAATAAACTGAGGGTTCGGCAAGGTCTCGGTAGCGTTTAATAGCTGTGTTGTTGAGCCCACGACATCCGCTAGCTCGACCACCGCATCGGGTGACTCTGGGTGTACCAATACGGCAGCGTCAGGATACATGGCTTTCATTTCACGTAAGCCCTTAGCGCGGAACTCCTCATGCACAATACAGCTACCGTTCCACAACAGCATATCGGCACCGGTTTGCTTTTGCACATAGCCGCCTAAATGCTGGTCTGGAGCCCATAGAATTTTCTCACCCTGGCGATCAAGGTAATCGCATACATCTAATGCAATGCTCGATGTCACCACCCAATCAGCCCGGGCTTTAACCGCTGCAGAAGTGTTAGCGTACACGACGACGGTACGATCCGGATGGGCATCGCAAAACAGGTTAAATTCTTCCACTGGGCAGCCTAAATCTAACGAACAGGTTGCCTCTAACGTTGGCATCAACACCTGCTTTTCTGGGCTTAAAACTTTAGCGGTTTCGCCCATAAACTTAACCCCAGCAACCAATACCGTACTGGCGTCGGTATCTCTACCGTATCTGGCCATTTCGAGCGAGTCACCAATGAAACCGCCGGATTTTTCAGCCAATTCCTGCACCAATGGATCACAGTAGTAATGCGCAACCAAGGTTGCATTGCGCTGCTCCAATAACGCGATGATTTCTTCGTGATACTGCTCTATCTGTTCACGCGACAAGGGGCTTTCTTGCTCGGCAAGTGGCACCTCAAAATTGATTTGTAAGTCTGCGAGATTAGCTTTAGAAGTCATAACGATGGAGTCCATATGAACGGAAGAATGTACACTGCGGCCCAATTAACTAGGGTCTGGAATTAGCTATTTTACCACTTGGGTTTCGATCTTGCACAAAAAAAGGAGAGCTAGGCTCTCCTTTTGGAATTTGGTGGGTCGTGCAGGATTCGAACCTGCGACCAATTGGTTAAAAGCCAACTGCTCTACCAACTGAGCTAACGACCCGATTCGCTTCAGGTCACCATAAAAAGTTTGGTGGGTCGTGCAGGATTCGAACCTGCGACCAATTGGTTAAAAGCCAACTGCTCTACCAACTGAGCTAACGACCCCTGAAGGAGGCGCATATAATATGGATATTTATTTATGTTGCAACCCCTAATTGAAAAAATAACGCGCCAAGTCGTTGTTTTTTCAACAGAAAAGCCAACTTGCAGAGCTTAACTCGCTGCGTAGCGGGTCGGATCACTAACGGCTAATTCCTCAAAGCCTTTTTTTCGTAGTCGACAGGAGTCACACTCGCCACAGGCTTCGCCCTGACTGTTAGCCTGATAGCAGGAGACAGTCAGAGAATAATCAACACCCAATGACAAACCTAGCTTTACAGTCTCTGCTTTGGTCAGATCGATCAACGGGGTAACAATCTTAATAGGATTGCCCTCAACGCCACGTTTGGTGGCAAGATTAGCCATCGTCTCAAACGCTGCAATATATTCTGGTCGACAATCGGGGTAGCCAGAATAATCGACTGCACTGACACCGACAAAGATAGCATCGGCTTCTATGACTTCTGCCCAACCCAACGCGATAGACAAGAAGACAGTATTACGCGCAGGTACATAAGTCGCAGGAATACCTTCGCTTTCTTGCGTTGGCACATCGATCGAATCATCCGTTAATGCCGAACCACCAATGGTTCTAAGATTCATCGGTACAACCTTATGCTCAGCGACAGCTGCCTGCTCTGCGATTTTTTTCGCTGCATCGAGCTCGGCATCATGACGCTGGCCATAATCAAAGCTGAGCGCATAAACTTGATAGCCGTCATGCTTGGCTTTAGCTAAAACAGTGGACGAATCCAGCCCACCACTTAACAGGACAATTGCTTTTTTGGTCATAGTTCACCATGGTTAGCCACCGCTAAAGGGTGACAAAAAGATTAATTATTGCTGAGTCGTGCACTGGAAAGCTTAGCGCTTTGGCTACTTGGATACTCTTCAATGACTCGCTCAAAATAACTTTTTGCAAGTTCAGCATCGGCCGACTGTTGAGCAATAACGCCTAACTTATAAAGCGAATCTGGCGTTTTACTGTGCTCAGTATAGTCATTAACGACGGTTTCAAACGCTGCCGTTGCCGCTGCAGTATTACGCTGAACCAGATGTATTTCTCCGGTCCAATAGATGGCGTTTGCTGTTAGCGGATGCTCAGGGTAGTTAGCTGCAAAGGCTTCGAGCTGGGCAATGGCCTGATCGAATTGCTTCTCTTGCATTAACGTTGTTGCTGCAGTGTATTGAGCAAGAATTTCATCATCACTGAGCGGCGAAAGTGCTGCCTGCTGTGCCGACTGACTGACGGCTGGCTCAGCCTGTAACGATTGAATACGACCATCGATATCGATGTAACGTTGCTTTTGTTCTTGCTGCAACATCTCTAATCGATAACTCAGCTCTTCAATTTGGCCGTTTTGCTCTGCAACGGTGCGCTGTAATTGCTGCACCTGAAACACCAAGCTTTGCATCAATTCAGTGTTATTGGCTACGTTAGGCGCTTGCTGAATAGTTAATGGTGTTGCATTAGCCGATGTTGTTTGATGAACCGCTTGCGACTCAACAACAGGAACGGCGGCAAATACCGCGGATTGGGCGAATAAAAAAGCGCCGTTAATAATAACGGCGCTTAATAGAGGTTTACTCATCATATCTGATCAGTCTATTAGTAAACGAACTCTACACGACGGTTTTGAGAGTAAGCTTCTTCAGTGTTACCAGCAGATAGTGGCTTTTCTTCACCGTAGCTTACAACGTCAATTTGAGAGGCAGAAACACCTTGAACCTGTAGATAAGCAGCAACCTGCTTAGCACGACGCTCACCAAGTGCTAGGTTGTATTCACGAGTACCGCGCTCATCAGCGTGACCTTCAAGAACAACAGTTGCACCAGTGGCAGCAATGTGTGCAGCATGTGCATCTAGCATGTCACGGTATTCTTCTTTGATTTCGTATTGATCGTAATCGAAGAATACTAAAGTCATTTCTAAGTATTTTGCGTGTGCATCTTCAACCATCTCTTCTGCAGCAGCTTCAGCCGTTGCTTCCGCTTCAGTTGCAGTTGTTTCAGTTGTAGCAGTCGTGTCTTCACTTTGAGTATTGCCGCCACAAGCAACCAAAATCAATGCAGAAGACAACACAGCAGCAGTTAATAGTTTGGATTTAGCCATTTTCTGATCCCATATTCAGGTGTTTAGTTAAGTTATAATTTTATACAATATTGCTTAAAGAGTAACCATCTTGAACTGCTTTTGCGATCAGTTCAAGTACGGAGACCAAGCAGGTTCGATTACGTCACCAAATGTCGATGACATCTGATTCGTTACTTGGCCATCGAGAGAAACCCAAGCCAATATCCCTTTACCATTTCGCTGGGTCGCATACACCAACATTGTGCCGTTAGGCGCTATTGAGGGTGACTCATCTAAATAGGTTTCGGTAAGCACTCGAAGATTCTTTGTTGCCAAGTCCATGGATGCTACATGGTAACGCCCCTCATGAACATGGATAAAGACAATATATTTACCATCATAACTGTATTTAGGTCTCATATTTTGACTCCCCTCGTAAGTCAGCCGTTCAGTCTGGCCTGTAGCAAGGCTATAGCGGTAAATTTGCGGCCGACCACCCTTCTCTGAGGTATAGACAATATGCTGAGAATCCGGTGCAAAACTAGGCTCAGTATCAATGTAGCTATTGCGTGTTAAACGTCTCGATAAACCAGTTTGAAAATCATACAGATACAATTCTGGACTGTTCTGATCACTCGATACATACGCCAAGTAACGGCCATCGGCTGAGAAGGTTGGCGAGCTGGTATAACCTCTATTGTCCGATATCGAGCTAACGCGACCAGTACTGAGTTCTTGAATGAATATTTTCCAGCGATCACCGACCTTATTAGCAAACGCCAGTTTTTTACCATCGGCAGACCAGGTCGCCGAAATAATCGGCTCCGATGATTTATAGATGGTTCTGGCTCGTTGCCCGTCAGCATCGGCTATCTGTAAGCGATAGCTGTATTCTTGGCTTGCCGATATCTCTCGAGTAACAAAGGCAATGCGAGTTGAAAACACACCCTTAACACCGGTAATACGCTCATAGATTAAATCGGATAATGAATGAGCAAAATCACGCAGCTGATAATTACTTAATACTTGCGAGACCTTGAATAAACGCTGATTTTTAACCACGTCGAACAAAAATATGTCAGCTTTGATTTGCCCATCTTCGGTCGGCTCCATATGGCCAATAACGAGGTATTCTTGGCCTAATAAACGCCAATCTCGGTAAAACACCGATTGTTCGGAACTCGGTTGGCTTAACATACTGGATGGATCTAACGGATCAAACTGTCCGGTTCGCATCAAATTATTGGTAATTGTTTGATCAACCGACTCATCTAAACGATCACTACCGCTCCAAAAAAACGGCACGATGGCGATTTTAGTTTTCGCATCGTAACCACGAGTGACCACGATATCTAAGTCGGCCTGCACCAATGACGACAGGCTGGAAAGAATCAACAAAGCTGGCAGTAATAGTGTCCGAATAGGATTCATGATTACATTAAGTCCTCAGGTTTAAAGGTGATATTCAATCGGCGAAAGCCGCCCTGCTCAAAGGTAATGGAGTCTGCTGGTACGCTGAATCGACCGACTTTATCAATTGCACGAAGAATCGAATCATCAAAACGTGCATTGCCGCTGGATTGGGAAATACGCGCGCTTCGCAGCTCACCAGAAGGTAGCAGCTCAACGATGACTTTGGCTTCCAACGCACTTAGATCAATCAACCCGACTGGCCGAGACCATTTCTCTTCTATTTGTCGGGTGATTTGTGCTCGATAATCTTCTACCGAGGCATTTATTTCTGCTTGACGAGCACGCTGGGCTTCATTTTCCGCGACTCGCTCATTGATCGCCGCCGTTTCCGCCTGCAAATCACTGAATAGATCATCCAAAAGTTCTTCTTCACTGGGCAGTGCTGGAATTTCCGGTTCTGGCTCAGCTTGGGCCACCGGTTCAGCTTGCTTTTGCTCTACTGGCGCTGGCGTCTCAACCACTGGCGCAGGTTCGGGCTTAGGAGCAACCTCTGGTTTAGGCGTTTCCTTTACCACCGGCTTTGGTTGGGGCGCTGGCTTTGGTTGAGGCTTTGGTTTTACGGGCGCAGGCGTCGGTTTTTCAACCGTCACCACATTGGCAATAATATGCTCAGGAATCTGAAAGTCGGCAGACTTTGGCTTACTGAAAGACCAGCTGCCGATCAATGCCACGGCAACAATAGCATGAATAACAATGGCCCCAATGGCTGGCAATGAATAGTGCGCAACCGGTGACTCATTGACTTCCTCTTGGGCGTAACTACTCATCGGGCGCCTCAGTGACTAAGCCAACTGACTCAATACCCGCTTGCTGCAAACTCGACATCACCGACATGACTCGGCCATAAACAACATTGGTATCGGCTCGTAATAACACCTGTAATGTTGGTTCGGCATCTAAAATACCGGCAACATAGCTGGCAATGGCCGAATTTTCGACCGCCGCAGGCTCTTCATCGCCGCGCTCGATAAATGCTTGTCCATCGGCTGTGATCGCAATAATTAAATGCTGATTCCGATCGTCAATGTTCAACGGCGTCGAACTCACCTTCGGCACTTCAACATCAACACCCTGTACCAACATTGGCGCGGTCACCATAAAGATAATCAGCAACACCAACATAACGTCGATATAGGGCACAACGTTCATTTCTGAGACCGGCTTACGCCTTACTCGAACTTTCATTCTTGCTCCTGCTGACGCTGCTGAACTTCTAATGAATGCGCTTGGCGATGCAAGATGGCTGAAAACTCTTCGGCAAAGGTTTCCAAGTTATTGAGCATTTTTTCCGATCGGGCAGAGAAACGGTTAAAGGCAACCACGGCTGGAATGGCCGCAAACAAACCCATCGCCGTTGCAATTAAGGCTTCTGCGATACCGGGCGCAACCGTCGATAAAGACACTTGAGTGACGGTCGCCAAACCCAAAAACGAATGCATAATGCCCCAGACGGTACCAAACAAACCGATATAGGGACTGGTAGAACCAACCGTTGCCATAAAGTTTAGGTGTGCATCCAAACGCTCGGCTTCGCGACTTACCGCAACCCGCATGGCGCGCTGACAGCCCACCATAATGCCTTCGGCGTCGGTCACGTTTTGCTGTCTTAATCGCGTAAACTCTTTAAAGCCAGCACGAAACACCGCTTCTCCGCCACTGTGCTCTTCTGGGTTAGCATTCACCTGACGATAAAGATGAGCCAGATCGATGCCAGACCAAAAGCGTTCTTCAAAGAGCGCAAACTTGTTAAATGAATCGGCGAGAACATTTCGACGTTCAAAAATAAACACCCAAGTTGTGATCGATAAGCCAACCAGCGTCAACATGACTAGCTTTACAAGTAATGAGGCATCAACAATCAGTTGCCAATAGGAGAGTTCTTCACCCACTCGAGCATTCCTTAATTCAGTTAATAGTTAATCGATAGTAGAAATCGTTAAACTGTAGGCTAAATAAATAGAAAACAGAAAGCCAGCTAACAGTGTGACATTGTTAGAACTTTTCGTTGCGCTTTCATTACTGAATGGCTGTGTAACTGGAAACAGCACGCCTGAGCGGCGCACCATTGAAGGGAAAATAAATATTCGGCTAGCTTTCTGGCCGATCAAGCTCAAAGTGCAGATAGGCTAAATCGGTAGCGATTCGCCCTCTTGGCGTACGAATTAAATAGCCCTGTTGAATCAAGTACGGCTCGACGACATCTTCAAGCGTGTCACGCACTTCACTGAGTGCCGCTGCGATATTTTCAATACCCGCAGGGCCGCCATTGAATTTTTCAATCAAGGCCAATAAAACACGACGATCTAAATGATCGAAACCTGCCTTATCAACATGCAGCATATCCAGCGCACTGTCGGCGATGGTTTGAGTGATGTGACCATCCGATTTCACTTCAGCAAAGTCACGTACACGGCGCAATAGTCGGTTAGCAATACGTGGCGTACCGCGTGAACGCAGCGCTATTTCGTGAGCACCAGCCTGTTCGATTTCAATGCCGAGCTTATCGGCAGAACGTGTCACGATGGTGGTCAAATCGGTTACTGAATAAAATTCTAAACGCTCAACAATACCAAACCGATCACGTAGCGGTGAGGTCAATTTACCCGCACGAGTCGTTGCGCCCACTAATGTAAAAGGCGGTAGATCTAGCTTAATGCTACGTGCAGCAGGACCTTCGCCAATCATAATATCGAGCTGATAGTCTTCCATCGCTGGATAGAGAATTTCTTCAATATGAGGCGACAAACGATGAATTTCATCAATGAACAGTACGTCACCCTGCTCTAGATTAGTCAGTAATGCCGCCAAATCGCCTGCCTTTTCTAAAACTGGGCCAGAGGTGGTTTTAATATTCACTTCCATCTCATTGGCGATGATGTTCGCCAATGTAGTTTTACCCAAACCCGGCGGGCCAAAAATTAGCGTGTGATCCAAAGGCTCTTGGCGTTTTTTAGCCGCACCAATAAAGATATCCATTTTTTCACGAACCGCTGGCTGGCCAATATAGTCCTGCAGCAATGTCGGCCTAATCGCTCGGTCGTGTTGTACTTCGACTGGCGATTCTGGCACTGGTGTAATAAAGCGATCCGTTTCAATCATGAGATGTCCTTACATGCTTTTTAAAGCATTACGAATTATTTCTTCCGAAGTCATGCCATCTGCGGCAACTTTGGCAATCGCTTTAGCAGCCAAAGCAGGCTTGTAACCGAGCGCAATAAGAGCGCTTTCAGCATCTTGCAGATGATCGACTCTATCTTCAGCTGGTGTTAAATCACCAAACGGCGACATCAGCATGGCACCGGCACTGCCCAGTGCATTGAGTTTATCTTTCATTTCTACAATGAGACGCTCGGCTGTTTTTTTACCGACGCCTGGAATTTTAGTCAATGCTGCTGGGTCCTGATCTTGAATCGACTGAACAAAGCGCTGAGTTTCCATACCGCTTAAAATAGCCAGCGCCAACTTAGGGCCAACCCCACTGATTTTAACTAGGGTGCGAAACAACATACGTTCGTTTTCAGTCGCAAATCCATATAGGACATGAGCATCTTCACGTACCGCCAGATGCGTAATCAGAACCACTTTTTCACCCACCTTCGGTAACGCAAAAGCGGTAGACAGCGGCGCTTGAACCTCATAGCCAATGCCATTGACATCAATTAATAAGTCAGGCGCTTTATTTTCGAGTAAAACGCCCTGAATGCGACCAATCATGAATTCTCCTTGTCGGATGGTTGGCGATAACTGGTGGTAAATAAAAATCGTGGTAGCGATAACTGCCAACGAATCGCCGCAAAGCGAATAGCGACAATAATGGCAAAGCCGGTGATAACGCAAATAAACTCAGCGACACCAAATAAGAACAACAAATAACTAACCAACGAGCCTATCAATGCTGCAGTTGCATAGACATCGCGGCGAAAAATCAATGGCACTTCATTGGCGAGCAAATCTCGGAAAATACCACCAGCAATTCCTGAAGCCATACCCATCATCACAACCACAAGTCCGGGCAGGCCTAAATCAAAAGACGCCTGCGTGCCGCTGACGGTAAAGGCCGCCAAGCCAATCGCATCGGCATAAAGTAAGGCTTTAAACGGAATAGCAACAAACTTAACAAGAATAAAAGCCAAGGTTGCAGCAATAAGTGCTGTGTAGGCCAAGGTTAAATCAGCAATCCACGCCAATGGCGAAACATTCAATAACAGATCTCGCAGTGTGCCACCGCCTAGCGCGGTGACAAAGGCCAGCACCAAGACACCAAATAGGTCGAAGCGCTTACGTGATGCTTCTAACGTGCCTGCAATTGCGAATACAGCAACACCAAACAATTCAATCCAATAGAGACTATTCATTAGGCTAACTCATTAAACCAACCGGCCCCGGCGGGAATGGCTGGCTCCGGCAATGTTAATCAGACCGGTCGCAGTATAGGCGTGACAAGCAGCAACGGCTAAGGCATCGGCAGCATCTTCTTGAGGCACACCCGGCAATTTTAATAAGGATTGCACCATGTAACCGACTTGCTCTTTGGTGGCGCCGCCATTACCAGCTACTGCCTGCTTAACTTTACGGGCAGCGTATTCGTACACCTCTAATTTCGCCTGAGTTCCTGCTATCATAGCTGCACCACGTGCTTGACCAAGTTTAATCGCCGCATCTGGGCCTCGGCCCATAAAGACTTCTTCGATCGCCATTTGCTGTGGGCAATACTGGTCGATGATTTCAACCAAGGAACTAAAAATCAAATCGAGACGGTGAGCCATTGTTGGCTCTTTATGAACACGAATAACGCCGCTAGCAATATATTCTAGGCGTGAGCCAACCTGGTTAATTAAACCAAAACCGGTTTTTCGCGAACCTGGATCGACACCAAGAATAATAGCCAAGTAACGTGCGCCTATTGGTCAATAAAATTTGCGTTAGTATAGACTGCTTGCACATCGTCTAAGTCTTCTAACATATCGATAAGACGCTGCACCTTTTCAATCGCTTCACCTTCGATATCCACTTCGGTGCTTGGAATCATAGTCACCTCGCCTTCAGGTTCATAACCTGCATTCACCAATGCAGTTTTGACCGTTAGGAAATCTTCTGGAGTTGTTCGTACTTCAAAGCTGCCGTCGTCATTGCTGATAACATCTTCTGCACCAGACTCTAACGCCAGATCCATCAACGCATCTTCATCGGCTTTTTCAACAAATAGCTGACCGGCACTGCTGAACAAATAAGCCACCGAACCATCGGTACCTAAATTACCGCCAGTTTTAGTAAAGGCGTGGCGAACCTCACTGACGGTACGGTTTTTATTATCTGATAAGCATTTAACGTAAACAGCAACACCTTGGATGCCGTAACCTTCATAAGTCATCGCATCAAAGTTTTCACCATCACCGGCGCCGGCGCCGCGAGCAATGGCTTTATCGATGGTGTCGCGTTTCATATTGGCGCTTAATGCCTTATCGATAACGCTTCTTAAACTGGGATTATCTTCTGGGTTCGGCCCGCCTGATTTGGCGGCAACAACCAGCTCACGAATAATTTTGGTGAAAATCTTACCGCGCTTTGAATCTTGCGCTGCTTTTCGATGGCGAATATTTGCCCATTTACTATGACCGGCCATAGCTACCTCTTACCTATCTTACAGATTAAACAAATCATCTTGATGTAACGGTTCGTTGATTCTTCACCTCGTTACATCACTGCTAACTATTAAAAATTCTTTGCTATAAAAATGGCTAAAAACGCTTTGCTATAAAAACGCTTTTCTATAAAGAGCTACTCGCTATAAAAATAAGGGAGCCATCAGCTCCCTATTTTCAATTTAGACACTTCGCTATGCGATGACCTACCTTATAAAACAATCCGTCAAATAAAATAACTCGCCATCGCTTTTGGCTGGTGACTATTTTTTCTCTGCGGTTTCTTTACGAACGCGAATGTTCAACTCTTTAAGCTGTTCACTGTCGACATGGCCCGGTGCTTCAGTCAATACACAGGCGGCCGTTTGAGTTTTCGGGAACGCAATCACTTCACGAATGGATTCAGACTTTGTCATCAACATAACCAGACGATCCAAACCAAAGGCTAAGCCACCATGCGGCGGGCAACCATAACGCAGTGCAGACAATAAGAAACCGAACTTCTCTTCCTGCTCTTCTTTGCTGATGTTCAATACATCGAAGACAGTGTTCTGCATCGCTTCATCATGAATACGAATCGAGCCACCACCAAGTTCCATACCGTTAAGCACCATATCGTATGCTTTAGACAAGGCGTTGAGCGGGTTAGCGACCAACTCTTCTGGTGAGCATGAAGGCATGGTGAACGGGTGGTGCAATGCAGTTAAGTTACCATCACCGGTTTCTTCAAACATTGGGAAATCGACAACCCATAATGGCGCCCACTCTGCAGTATAAAGATCTAGATCTTCACCAATCTTACAACGCAAGGCACCTAGCGCATCGTTAACGATTTTCGCTTTATCGGCACCGAAGAAGATTAGGTCGCCATCTTTAGCTTCTAAACGCTCAAGCAACGCTTTACGGACATCGACCGGTAAGAATTTAACAATCGGCGATTGCAAACCACAGTCATCGCCATCTTCTAACTTGGTGACATCGTTAACCTTGATGTACGCCAAGCCTTTAGCGCCGTAGATGCTAACGTACTTGGTGTAATCATCGATCTGCTTACGCGTTAGGCTGTTACCACCCGGTACTTTTAAGGCAGCAACGCGGCCAGCTGCATCTTTTGCAGGGCCTGAGAATACTTTAAATTCAACAGATTCCATTAGGTCGTTAACAGACACTAACTCCAATGGGATACGTAAGTCAGGCTTGTCACTGCCGTATTTTTCCATCGCTTCAGAGAATGGCATACGTTGGAAGTCGCCGAACTCAACATCCAAGACTTCTTTAAACAACGCACGAATCATGGTTTCGGTAATCGCCATAATGCCGTCTTCATCTAAGAATGACGTTTCGATATCGATCTGAGTAAATTCAGGCTGACGGTCTGCACGCAAATCTTCATCGCGGAAACATTTTGCGATCTGATAATAGCGATCAAAACCCGACACCATTAACAGCTGTTTGAATAGCTGAGGTGACTGCGGCAGTGCAAAGAACGAGCCCGGATGGGTGCGCGATGGTACTAAGTAGTCACGCGCGCCTTCTGGCGTTGCTCGGTTCAAAATCGGGGTTTCAACGTCAATAAAGCCTTGGTCTTCCAACGCACGACGCACACTCGAAGTAATACGTGAACGCAAAATCAGCTTTTGCTGCATCTCAGGACGACGCAAATCCATGTAGCGATACTTCAAACGAACATCTTCACCAACAGGTGAATAATCATCCAACGGGAACGGCGGTGTTAGTGCTTTGTTTAGCACTTTAATTTCACGACCCAGCATTTCGACTTCACCGGTCGACATGTTGGTGTTTACTGTGCCTTCTGGGCGCGCACGCACAAGGCCGGTAATTTCAACGACATATTCACTACGAACGCGATCGGCAGTTGCAAAGCTTTCTTCAGCGTCCGGGTCAAATACCACCTGCATGATGCCTTCACGATCTCGAACATCTAAAAAAATGACACCACCGTGGTCACGACGACGATGAACCCAACCGCTAATAGTTAATGTCTGGTCAATGTTTGAGCTATTTATGGCTCCGCAATACAGGCTTCGCATGGTTTTTCCCGATTCAGATATTTGATTTTCAAAAAAAGGCGGGCATTATACAACGAATCAGTTAAGAATTAACCCACTGAAATACAGATGGCCATTATGTTTTTTTCCTCAACGTTAGAATGGATGCAAGAATGATCAAATCAATTACGACCAGCTTAATCACCGTGTTCATTTCAATCCCATTAGTAATGGCGGATGAAGTGCCACAAGACAAGCGCAGTGGCTTTTACCTAAGCGGTGGCATTGGACTTCATTACATGAATTATGACTTACTTATTAATGATGGCCTATACGCATCAGAAACTAACTACGGTGCTGTAAGCTCTGTCAAAATAGGTGGTTATCTCACACCTCAATTCGCCCTTTATTATGTCCGTGATGCCGCTTGGTGGAATGATGAAGATGTTGATTCAACTATGCTAACAGGCTTAGCAGGTATCGGTGGCTCTTACTACTTCTCACCAAATACGCCTAGTACTTTCTTGGAATTTGGGTTAGGCGTCGGCGACATTCAAAACACTACGTACTCGACAGGGGAGTCCGGTGGTGCAGTGATGATTGGCCTAGGAAGAGAAATCACCCCACATATCCAGCTATCTGGTAATATTTTAAGCACCAGCATTGATGACAGTTACTACAGCAATGTAATCTATGAAACATCAGCCATTTACGTAAAATTAGAATTCAAATTATAATCGAACCACTGGCTAAGGCTTTTGTTTTAACCAAATGAAAGCCTTGGCTCATAACTCCACAAATTCAAATGACATCGGAGGCCATTCCAACCGGCACAGCTTTCGAATTTTGTAATCATTAACGCAAAGAATAATGCTTAAAAACCGCCTGACGAATTTCCATATATGAAATGCCATTGTCTGGAACATACATTTCTCGAAACAGATGACGCCCATCTTTATATTCAAAACTCACATCACAAACCCTATAAGGCGTACCAGGGACACCATTTTTACTGCGCGGTACGACTGTTTTGCAGCCATCAACAAGGAAATCACCAGTATCAATTCGTGAATAAGCAAACGCTTGACTGCCTTCAAACCAAGTAGCAAAAATAATCGTTAGAAGTGTAGGTAGAATTAAACGGGAATTATTAATAATTTGATAAGCATACTTTGAGCTGAGCACTATCATGGTCCCAAGCAGGTTTACAACGATCAATACAATCAACATGTTAGGGACCGTATGAAATATATAGGTATCATCGTGCACAATCAAAAACATAGGACCTATCGATGTCATATAAACAAAACATGCCCACCACAGCTGACTCTCTGGATCTTCAGCAAAAAATGCCCACAACACTATCGTCGATAAAAGATAAGCCAATGACAGCACCAAAGGCACAAGAAGGGGGGACATATAAACCAAAATTGCATAATCTTTAGGGACTTGCGATTGAGGCCCAGAGATATAAGCAACGGAAAAAAGATAGACAACGATGAAAATTGACAGGCTTTTCTTGAAGTGAGTAACAAGTAAAAACAAAATTGTTTTATTTATAGCTCCAGTGACATAGGAAACTGGCCAAATCATGCCATTTTTAGGCTGATCGTCATCAACTTCTGCAGAGCTCATTTTATTCCTAAATCATTCGGGATTCTCGGCAATCATACCCTGCGAATGAGAATGCTAAAACCTAACGCTGTGCAACAACACTCAACCGGTCATAAAACCCTGTACTTTTGTTGGCTCACACGGCTCAACATCGACCCCCAGTACTTTGGCAAAAACCGGCCCTTCGTGCAGAGACTCAATCATTTCGCCTATCGCTTCTGTTGAGCCACACATGAACACCTCAACACGGCCATCGGCAAGATTTAATGCATAGCCTTCAATATTTAACTCGCGCGCACGCTTTTTACAATACAGTCGATATCCCACTCCCTGCACTTTGCCGTATACCCAAGCTTTTACATACTGCCGCATAGCACCTCCTTTTAGCCTTTATTGTTTGCCACACCATGATACTAACTAAGTTCGACACGGCGTTATATTGCACTTTGATAACAAATGAGATGAATTATTCGCTCAATAGTTAACCAACTTAGAAACGCCATCGGCATCCACCATAAGTCGGTACTGCAACAACCTTAGCTTAGTCATACAAACAGCCCCCTTATATTAGAAAAAACTAATAAAATTAATCTTAGTCAATTAAAATCTAACAAATAGCGTGCACTTCCTGTAAAAACCTATACATTAGTAAAAACTAATATAAAGGGAGAGCCCTAATGATTCGCAGAAACCCAAACCTAAATTATCATCCAAGCTATTGGCTCGCCGCGCTAGGTGCTGGCGGCACCGCGGTAAGCTTCTTTATGTATCTGATGTGGATGGTGCCACACAAAAGCACGCCGATTCCGACCTTTGCAGATTTACAGGCGCAACTCAGTACGGGTGGCATTGTCACTTCGATCAGTATTGCCGCCATTATTGCGATTATCGGTTTTTCGATTTTGCATTTAGTCCTACTTGGCTGGAACATTCTTGAAAGCCTTGCTCACAAAAAAGACCTCGATGCTCTTAATAACACCCCAGCAGAACTGCAAAAAATGGCCATTCCACTGACCTTTGCAATGACGATTAATGTGTTCTTCATTCTTGGAGCTTTATTTGTACCTGGGCTTTGGAACTACGTTGAGTACCTATTCCCAGGAGCCATCGTTGCATTCGGCATTGTCGCATTTTTCGCAACCCGACAGTTTGGCAACTATATGGCTCACATCATTCATAACGGTGGCCACAAAAGCCATGAACATAATCATCTATCCGGTTTGATCAGTGTTTTTACCTTTTCAATGGTTGCCGTCGGCTTTGCGGCCTCATCTGCCATGTCTCATGTTGGCGCCACCGTTGCCGTAGCAACAACACTAAGCATTGCCTTTGCGGTATTTGCTGTTGTGCTGGCGATCATTGTTTTGACTCACGGCTTAAATGCCATGATGGAGCACGGCTTAGCACACCCGGCCTCACCTAGTATCTGGATGCTTATTCCAATCTTGACGCTTTTAGGTATCACCTGGGTACGCTTGTCTCATGGCCTAACTCACGAATACGGCGTTGAAAGCAGTGCTGGCGATCTATTTTTACCCTTGACGATTTTATTCTCGCTACAGATTGGCGTACTGGCCTTAGGCTATAAAGTCATGAAAGCCAATGGCTATTTAAAAGCCTATATTCAAGGAGATCAGGAAAGCCCTGTCAGCTTTGGCTTAATTTGCCCAGGCGTCGCTCTGTTTGTACTAGGCATGTTTTGGTGGCACATCGGCTGGGTTAAAACGGGGGTTATCGCTCAATTCAGCCCTATTTATTGGCTTGGCATGGCGCTTTTGTTTGTAGTTCAGCTAATCACCGTGGTCGCGTTGCTTAAGTTATCGAATAAATTACTTCGCCACCCTGCTGATCGGACTCTAGCACACGCTTAGGTTTATTATTTAGTGACTTAAGCTCATTCTTGGGTAGCTTCGGCTACCCACTCCTCACTTCTAAAAACCAACTTGTGATGCATATCGCGTTGTGGATGTCTTGGTTTATACTGCCTCCTTGAAACCCATATTTTACAATTACAGCTAAGCGAAGTTATTCATGCACTACATTTTTGGCTACGGCAGCCTCATATGCGGCGATAGTCGTTCCCGAACCGGCGTTACAGCTAACGCCTATGCTATAGAAGTAGAGGGCATTGCCCGTCGCTGGTCGGCGTACATTCCTAGCTGGAGTGGCACCGCAGTCAGCGCTCACCTAGACCCAAAAAGCCGCTGCAATGGGGTTTATTTTGCCGTCGATGATGAAAACTTGGCATTATTTGATGAGCGTGAATATGGCTATCGGCGTGTTGCGCTGCCTTGGCAGGCTGTCATGCCGCTGGATCAAACGCCTCTACCCAGAGATGGAACACTTTGGGTTTATGTCGGCAACAGCGTCGACATTCCAAGCCCAGAAAAACCGATTCTGCAAAGCTATTTAGATGTCATTATAAATGGCTGCTTAGACATTGATGAATCCTTTGCTCGTCGCTTTATTGAACTGACAGGCCAATGGGGACATTTGGTCAATGACCGCGATGCACCACTTTATCTACGCCCTCTTGCCCGCAAGAGCAGTACCGCCCGAATCGACGAGCTGCTGAATAAGCAACTGCCAGCAGGCGTCAGCGATGACTATCAGGGCAAGCCGCTGTAATTCGGCTAGGCAAGTAAAATCCGTTTACTGAACAGGGTAAGCATGTTAAAAAGCGGCCCCTATATAAGGTATAGAGCAAGCGCTATCGCTTTTTACTGAACTGACTTTCATTAACTGAACTGGCTTTGATTATCCAAACTAACTTCATGACCGAATTTAATACCGCTAAAGACAAATTGGAATACAACAAACTGCATAAGCGGTTAAGACGCGAAACAGGCCGAGCCATTGCCGATTTTAATATGATCGAGCAAGGCGATAAGGTCATGGTTTGCCTATCTGGCGGTAAAGACTCGTTCACCATGCTCGACATCCTGTTGAATTTGCAAAAGAGCGCTCCTGTAGACTTTGAATTGGTCGCGGTGAACCTAGATCAAAAGCAACCCGGCTTTCCTGAGCATATTTTGCCTGAGTATTTGAAGTCAGTTGGCGTGCCTTTCCATATTTTAGAGCGCGACACCTACAGTATCGTGCAAGAAACAGTGCCTGAAGGTAAAACTACCTGTGGTATCTGTTCGCGACTACGGCGCAGTACAATCTACGCGTTTGCAGACCAAATAGGCGCAAATAAAGTCGCTCTGGGGCATCATCGTGACGACATTATTGAAACACTGTTTTTGAATATGTTTCATGGCGGTAAGCTCAAGGCGATGCCGCCTAAGCTACTCAGCGACAGCGGTACGAATGTGCTGATACGTCCTTTGGCTTATTGCAAAGAAAGCGATATCGAGCGCTACGCGCAGATTCGTGACTTCCCGATTATTCCGTGTAACCTTTGCGGCTCGCAAGAAAACCTGCAACGACAAAATATCAAAGCCATGTGCCGTGATTGGGACAAGCAATTTCCAGGTAGAATTGATAACATCTTCCGTTCGATGGCCAATATATCGCCTTCGCAATTGGCCGACCAAGAGCTGTATAATTTTAAATCCCTCACCGCCAGCAACATCCCTCTGGCACCTCAATCGACGGATAGCCCCTACGCTCCGATGAGTACAACCAAGGTCAATACTTGGGAACCAAACATCAGCGAGTAAAAATGATAATATAAGTGAGATACATCAATAGATATCTTGTAGTATGATTGATAGATATCAAGACTTAAATTGGAGTCGTTATATGGCACTGTCAACCGCCTGCAAGAACTGTAGCCTGCACCCTTTATGCCTACCGCTGTCTTTGACCGCTGATGATATGGACCTATTGGATGCCATTATCAAACGGGGCCGGCCGATGCAAAAGGGTGAGCATCTGTTTTATCAGGGTGATGAGTTTAAGTCGATCTTCGCAGTCCGTACCGGTACGATTAAAACTTACACATTGACCAACGACGGCGAAGAACAGATCACGGGCTTCCATTTAGCCAGCGAACTGGTTGGACTCGAAAGCTTCGACATGGTGACCTATCCAGCCTCTGCAAAGGTATTAGAAACAACTAACGTCTGTGAAATTCCTGTTGATCGATTAGATGACCTTGCAGGCAAAATGCCCGAACTGCGCCGCCAACTCATGCGCCTGATGGGTAAAGAGCTGCGCGAAGAACAGCAAATGATGCTGTTGCTGAGCAAAAAAAGCGCAGAAGAGCGTATTGCGTCATTCTTAATCAATCTAGCGGCTCGCTTTAAGCATCGCGGTTTTTCAGGCACCTCGTTCCGCCTTACGATGTCGCGTGCTGACATTGCCAACTATTTAGGCTTGGCAGTCGAAACCGTTAGCCGAGTCTTCACTCGCTTTCAGAAGCAGGGCTTACTGGAGCACACTGGCAGCGCTAAAGACATCGTCATTAGTGACTTTGAAGGACTGACGGCTATTGCATCACTCGCCGAATGCGAACGCGTTGAACTGGGCATCGACTAGCCTTAAATACACATAAGGCAGTACTCTGCACGTCCCTCTCATATAACAAAAAGCCGCACTGTTCAGACGCTGCGGCTTTTTAGTTTTAGATCATTAAGCGTTTATCGACCCGCTTGACGTTCAAGCTGATATTGCCGAATCAGCCAACCTGCAATGGTGGTGGTTGGTGGGTACTTCGGTAGAGAGTGAATATTGAACCAAGCTGCATCAACGATCTCCTGTACCTCTGGCACGATCTGGCCGGACGCATATTCGGCGGTATAACCCAACATCAACTGATTCGGAAACGGCCAAGCCTGGCTATTTTGATAACGAATCTGAGCAACTTCAACGCCCAACTCCTCTCGCACTTCACGAATCACCGCCTGCTCTGCAGATTCTCCAGCCTCAATAAAGCCAGCAACAGCGCCATACATACCGGCTCCTCGATGACGCCGGCCTTGCGCCAACAAAACCTCATCACCACGCGTAATCAGTACGATAACGCAAGGCGAAATACGCGGATAAAAACGAACACCACAGGGCTCGCAACTGGTCGCTGGTTCACCCACGATACGCTGGGTAGCTTGGCCACACTGACCGCAAAACCGATGTTGATTAGCCCAATCCAATAAGCTTCTGGCTCTCGCACACAGTGAAAAGGCCGTCTCACTGATGACGGCAATGTCTCGTAAGGTGGCAAGCTGCCCATCAAGCTGCCCTTGAGTTAAGCTTGCTGTGAAATAACCCTTTCCATCCAACAGCGCGACAAACTCAATAGCATCAAGCTCAACATCAACCAATTGAGAGTAACGCCAAGCAATATCTTGCCCCGAAACCAGCAACTGAGTGCCCTGCCAAACAATGACTTTACTGTCAGCGCCTAACGCAGGCGCTTGCTTTGGAAAATCGATTTGATGCTGATCTAATTCATAAAGCATGATGAATCACTTACTTATGCTGTGAATGATGTTACTGGCTTAAGGAATCACTTAACCTTCTTCAAGCAGATCTCGATAAAGAACTTCGTTATCGACCTCTTCAAGGCTGATACGACCCAACGCGCCAGAGCGTAGATCCTTTAAGACAATTTCACTGACCTTATGCCAATCAACCTCACGACCTCGAATGCAGGCACGCTGCCGTGCGATCTGTTCCATACAGGCCATTGAGCTATCAGCGAGAGTTTCGATCTTATAACGAGTTTTGAGTGCTTCTGGATAACGCTGGGCGAGATAGTCGACCGCGAACAACGCTATATCTTCATATTCGACAGCGGTGTCACGAATCGCACCACTGGCAGCTAACCGATAGCCGCCTAATTCGCTTTCAGGCGATGGCCACATAATTCCTGGTGTATCCATCAGGGTAAAGTCGTCTGCAATCTGAATACGCTGTTGGTTACGAGTCACAGCAGGCTCATCACCAACCCGCGCGATCTTTTTGCCTGCCAAACCATTGATTAACGTCGACTTGCCAACATTTGGGATGCCGACAACAACACTACGCACAGGCTTTGCTAAGCCGCCACGGTGCGGCGCTAAATTTCGACAGTAATCTGGAATTTTTGCCAACTGCTTACGATCTTGCATAACAATAGGCACAACATGAATACCCTTTTCGCTCGATAAAAACTCAACCCAACGTTGAGTCACCTCAGGATCGGCCAAATCCGCTTTACTGAGCAGACGTAGCACCGGCTTATCACGACGCACCTTGGTTAAAATAGGATTCATACTGGAATGCGGAATCCGCGCATCAAGTACTTCGATAACAACATCGATCTTTGGAATAATATCGCTGATTTGACGGCGAGCTTTCGCCATATGACCAGGAAACCAATTAATTTTTGCCATGATTAAAACTACGCTTGAAAAAACAGAATTATAACACCGATTACAAAAGCAACCGAGGTGAGAAAGGAATAAACAAAATAGGAAGGGAAAAACACATAGAAATGGCGGAACGGACGAGACTCGAACTCGCGACCCCCGGCGTGACAGGCCGGTATTCTAACCAACTGAACTACCGCTCCACGGCACAGATTAACGTACTGCTACGTCTCTTTTAATCTTGAGAAAAGATCCCTTTTTAACTTAGAGAAAAGTGGCGGAACGGACGAGACTCGAACTCGCGACCCCCGGCGTGACAGGCCGGTATTCTAACCAACTGAACTACCGCTCCGCATTATGGTGGGTGTGAACGGGATCGAACCGCTGACCCTCGCCTTGTAAGGGCGATGCTCTCCCAGCTGAGCTACACACCCATAATGCGTTGAATTTTGTACCTTCCGGTAAGCTTGTTCGGCTGCCTGCATCGGCGCTTTCGCGCTCCAGCTGCACCCGTCCGGGCATAAAAGCTACACACCCATAATGCATCGAATTTCGTACCTTCCGGTAAGAGTTATCGTTTCTCAACGTCCCTTTATACTTAGGGAAAAGTGGCGGAACGGACGAGACTCGAACTCGCGACCCCCGGCGTGACAGGCCGGTATTCTAACCAACTGAACTACCGCTCCGCATTATGGTGGGTGTGAACGGGATCGAACCGCTGACCCTCGCCTTGTAAGGGCGATGCTCTCCCAGCTGAGCTACACACCCATAATGCAATGAATTTTGTACCTTCCGGTAAACTTGTTTGGCTGCCTATTAAACTAACTAAAATAGCTTATGGTTGC
This sequence comes from Reinekea thalattae, assembly GCF_008041945.1. NCBI lineage: Bacteria > Pseudomonadati > Pseudomonadota > Gammaproteobacteria > Oceanospirillales > Saccharospirillaceae > Reinekea > Reinekea thalattae. The sequence goes on from NZ_VKAD01000001.1 coordinate 1,238,457, forward strand.
CAAAAAGTGACGCGCATTGTATCGATTTTCTCAATGAAGTCAAACATTTAGCGAACATCTGATGAAAAAAATCATCTCACTAAGAAGAGCACCATATCAGGCCAAAAGGTAATCAAAAGAACCACCAGCATCAATACCAGCATCATCGGAATTGTAGCGGCGTACAACTCTGTCATTGATTTTTTAAACCGATAGCTGGCAATAAACAGATTCATACCGACTGGCGGCGTAAAGTAACCTATTTGCATATTTGCTACGAAAATAATGCCTAGGTGAACAGGATCAATGCCGTATTCCATCGCTACCGGCAATATGAGCGGCACGATAATAATTAGCGCAGCAAAGATATCCAACACCGCCCCAAGCAATAACAGGGCGACGTTTAAGCAAAGTAGGAATACCCAGCGTGAATCAATATGCGCCTGAATAAAGTCGAAAACCCGAGTCGGAATCTGTAGATCTACTAACAGGTTAGTAAAGGCTAAGGCTACCGCCAGAATCAATAAAATACCGCCGACCATCTTCATGGCATCGGCAGCAATACGCGGCAAGCTCGATAACTTGATATCCCGATACACAAAGACCTCAATGATCAATACATAAAGCGCCGTAATAGCTGCAATATCGCTAATCACCAACCAACCACTGATCAAGCCAAGCGCGATAATCAGCGGTATTCCAAGCTCCCATTTGGACAGCCAGAGCTGTTTTAGCACCTCGCGGATAACAAAGGGTGTCAAAGGCACTGGCTGGTGTCGCTGGCTCCATAAGCCATAACCCCATAACGCCAACACCATAATGCCAGCTGGAATTAAACCCGCGACAAATAAGTCTTTAATATCAACATCGGCGATATCCATTTGCTGCGCAACAACGCCGTAGAGAATCAACGGTATCGCCGGCGGTAACAGCAAACCTAAACTACCAGAGGTGGTAATTAAGCCCATCGAAAACTTTTCGCTGTAACCAGCACTCTTTAACGCAGGAACCAATAAAGCGCCTAACGCGACGATGGTAACGCCAGAGCCGCCGGTTAATAACGTAAAGAACGAACAGGCCAAGAGCGAAATCAAGATCATCCCGCCCGGTAACCAGCCCAACGCTGCTTGCGTCAAATTAACCATTCGATCCGCTGTTTTACTCTCGCTCAGCAAATAACCCGCAAAGGTAAAAAGAGGTAGAGAGATCAGCAAGGTATTTTCTGTCAGCCGAAATATTTCTATTGGCAATACCATCAGATCAATTTGCACCGACCAAAAGCCGTAAGCGGCTCCAGCAAGAATGATAATAAAAAGTGGCGTACCAATTAACGCAACCGCAATAATCAGCGGTACAACAATAGCATTCATTGAACAGTCCTTTTGTTACCACTTATATTTGTATGAGTCTTTGGATGAGTTAATTTTGTACCACCGACTAACGCATGAGCAAAACGCAGCGCCATGACTAAAAAGCCAATCGGCATAATTAATTGGAATGGCCAAGCAGGCAAATTAGAAAAGGTTGTCGTTTGATAAACAAATTCGTCATAAACAAAACGGCTAGAATGGAAGGCCACTAGAGCGCAGACTAAGGCTGAGAAAAAGTAAGCAATACGCTGCAACGTTTTAAACCAAAGTCGATCTGAATAATGGCGTAGTAAATCGATAGAGATATGCTCTCGTTCACGAGTCGCAACCATGGCACCTAAAAGCGCTAACCAAAGCACTAACAGGCGATTAAAGGGATCAATCCAAAAAAGGCTTATACCGACAAAATTACGCAATAGGATCTGAGTGACGGCAAGCAGAATCATCGCCAACAATACAAAAATTAACAATGCTCGTTCAACGGCAGCCCAATAGCTAGCAATATAATTCAAGTTCTAACGTCCTAATTAAGGGTTTCGATAGTCAGTTAATACATCACTTATACGCTGATACAAATCCCGATCGAACTCACCTGAGGATATCAACTTGTCAGTCGCCTCATCGGCTTCACTTTCGATCGCGTGACGGAAGTCGTCATCAAGACTTACCGTACTAATGCCCAGGCTAGATAATGCATCGAAGGCGCGAATATTTTCCGCTCGTGCAAGGTCATTTAAACGTTGACTCAAGGCGGTGAGCTCCTGCTCTACCAGATAAAAATCTGATTCAGACAGGCTAGCAACGGTACGCTCAGACAATGCAATCACACCGTAAATATACATAAAGGGCGCATCTAACAAATAATCAGCCTGTGTATACCACTGCAACACAATGGCACCGGTCGGAGGGGCTAAAAACGCATTCAACGCGCCAGTTTGCAAGCCTGTTAAAACATCACCAATACTCAAACTAAAGGGGTTTATTTCAAATGCCTTGGCTATTTTTTCAGACAGCGGGTCGTTGGCAGGCAGCCACAGCTTTTGCTGCTTTAGCTGCTCCATACCGTGTACTTTATTAGCCGACATCAAGTAAGCAAAACCGCCCTCGATTAAGCCAAAGGTATGCCAGCCACTATCAATAAAGCCTTGATTTAGCTCGTCATCAAACTGAGCGCGAACTAAATCCACCTCCTCAAAGCTGCGAAACAACAGCGGCGCATTTAGAACTTGCGCATTCTTATATTCATAAGAGAAGGCAGTGCTGTGGATGAAGGTGCCATTTAATTGCCCAATACGAATTTTTCGCCGCACCGCTAAAGCGTCACCCATAACGCCACCAGGGTAAAACTTAAAGCTAACTCGCCCTTCTGTCGCTTGTTCAATACGCTCACCGGCCATCCGTAACTCAGACAAAATAGCATTGCCGTCCGGATATTCGGTGGCTATTTTAAGCACGGTCGCATTCGCGAACGTTAAGCAACCGCAAAGCGTTAACGTTATCCAGGCTAGTTTCATAATATCCCTAATCAAAAGTACTCGTTCGATGAGGCAAGCAACTCAGCCGCTTGCTGTTTGGCATAAACATTTTGCAAAGTATAGCCTTCTACGTAAGGATCGAGTGTTAAGACTTCTTTTAATAAAGAATCATGCAGTGATTGGTCAAAGATCAGTCGGGCATAGTTTGATGCATAGTAGACATAGATAATTAAATTTTGTTCAGCACCAGCTTCTAGAGCACGCTCATAGTAATCTTTAGCTAAATCGGCTTTGCCACCTAGACTTGGCGGCAAGATGCTATTCATCACGCCCAGATAAAGCAATGCGGTACCCTTTTCATGGCTTGGATCTATTGCCACAACCTGCTTTAAAACCGTTTCGGCTTGGCCCAGCTGCGCAACCACTAACCAATCATCGGAATTCGCTTGAATATAACTAGCCCAGGCAGTTCCGAGCGCATAAAGATAAGGAACATCATCCTCGTCATCCCACTCAGCCAAGGCCTGATTTAATTCGACACCGTTTAGCTGAGCAATACCACAGGCATTTTTATCGTACAAACAAAAGGCTGTTTTGGCGTGATCTAACGCCTTCTCTGCTAGTCGCTTTTTCCGCTCTGTATCAGACGCAGGCACAAAAACACCACCGTATGCACCATTTAATGTTGCCGCGGTAAGATGCATTGACTCACTTTTAGGGTAAGTCAGCGTTAACGCATCAACCATCAATAGATAACTGGGCAAACCATCTTTAACAGTCGTCAAGTCATCGCTATTCACTATCGCTTGAGACAAATTATTCGGTAATTTACTGACCGCACAGCCAGTCGTTACAAACACAGACAATAAAACAGAAATCAGTAATCTCATGGCAAGCCTTTAATCGAATTCAATGAATAATTATCAATAAGCATAGCAATAGAAAATGACAAATTGGCAAAGCTTTGGCGTATTAGGCCAACGGCTTGCGAACCTCTTTAAATACGGCAACGGGGTATTGCTGATAGCCAGTCCAAAACTGCGCTAAGTTAAACTTACGATAGATGTCTTCGCTGTAATGTTCTTTGCGCGCTTTTTGATCGTCATAACCCTGAAACTGCAAGGTTTGTAAGCACGCCTTACAGACATGCATATTATTATTTTTTTCTGCTAATCGCGTCGTGATTGATAGTTTTTCAAGCTGCTTGCTGCGCTGGCAAGCGGCTATGTGATATTCGTCGATATCGAGAATAATGACGCGTGAATTTTTATAAACCAAGGTAAAATCGAGCAGCTGCATCAGTTGATGACGATCGACCTGCATACCTTGAAGCTCTAGCTGAGATCGCTCTTCACCTGTCAGGTGATGTTCTGGGTCGAACATTTCAAACGAGCCTAGTTTGGTTGCAGCCATTTTTTCCCGCAACTCATTAAACGGCTCGAACTCGGTAAAATCGATCAGCTCTGGCATATTAAAGTTGACTCTGAAGTATCGCTGCGATGCGACTTTCTGCATCGGTACGCAGTCTAAACTCAACACGTCTGGAACGCTCTCGGTCTTCATTACCATCAGCTGACAACACTGGCTTAGAGGATGATAAGCCATTGGCTGTCATATGTTGCTTCAACCAATCCTTTTCACCTTCGACCGAGCCTAGCGACAATAAATAATCGAGCGTTGAACGGGTTCGCTCCTGACTCAAGCCCATATTAAGAATATAAGCATCATCGTCATCTTGTCCTAACCAACCACTCGAAGTGTGTCCTTCGATACGCACTTCAGCAATATCGTTACGGTATTTATCTGAGGCAATGATGTTTAAATAACGAGGGAAAAAGTCCGTCAAAATAGCCTTAAAGCCATCCTGTAAATCCTTTTCTCCGTTCTCGAAAATCAACTCTGGACGACCGAATCGAATACTTAAATCAGGATTAATTTCGGCACCCCAAGCCTCTAAATCTGGCTCGAATTCGCGTACAAGATCTTGGTACAGCTGAGTACGCAATCGATCATAAAGTATCGCTACATCACGTACTTTATTACGCTCTATTTCAGCATTGACCATAAAGACAATGGCGACCAATAAAAACACCATCATCAGGCCCGCCATTAGGTCACTCACCGAGACCCAATGCTCTTCCTGTTCAATATGTTCTTCGTCGCTTCTCACTTCTTCGCCTCAGCCATAGCCACCAGCGCCTGCAAGCGATCGGTCAGTGGCATATAGTCGTTAACAAATTTTTCAGACAACGATGTCAACTGATAGCCGAAAGTCATTAAGGCTTTTTTCAGCTCTGCTTCCATGCCTTCTTCTAGCTTGCTGAGCTGAGTATTATTTTGTTCAAACAGCTGTGCCAGCTGTTCAGATACCGCTTTCTGCGAAGTCTGCGTACCTTCAATCAGCAATGAACTGACTTTTTGGCTGGTATCGCGAATGCCTTCAGAAGCTTGCTCGACTAGAGTAAGCATCTGTTGAGACTGCTGCTCTACCACTTTTTGCAAGCCGCTGGTAAGCATTAGGATCCGCTCTTCAATTTGCGGTAAACCATCCTGCGCGTCGACAATCAAACTGGAAAAGGTCGATAAATATTCTCTTAAATTCTCGCTTTGGCTTTGCAACGCATTTAGCAAGGTCTCCATATCTTCCGCGACATTAGAGAAGGACGAGGTTTGTTTAATGAGCCGCTCAAAGGCATTAGTTGCGACCTTAGCTGATTCTGCCGAACGCTCGTTAGCATCAATAAGACTTTCAACTTGTGCTTTATGCTGCTCTTGCCACTTAAGCATTAAACCAACAGAGTCGTTCAACTTAGTAAAGTTATCGCCGTACTGCTCTTCGATGCGAGTATTGAATTCACGCATAACATTAGAAATGGCTTTTTCTAAGGCTTCTTGGTTCGCCTTAGTCATCTGTTCTTGATAGCCCTGCAAAGCATCGATCAGTTGTCGGTGCTGCTCAGACTGAGCATCACTGCTTGCCTTCGCCCACTGATACCAATTGTTCTCGGCATCTTTATCAACCACGGCGGTCGCAATGCGATCAAGATGCCAAGCCAAATCGTCGATGGTCGCTGTCATCTTCGATTCGCGATGAGCGCGCATCCGCATACTAGCAACGGCATAACGGAATTTAATCGATAAGGCGCCCAACAGACCGGCAATGGAAGTCCAGAACGCCGTTTTTAGACCATCTAGCAAGTGCGGCACACTGTCTTCGATAGACGTGGTGTCGAACTCGCTCAAGCCCAGAGCAACACCCAGAAAGGTACCAAAAATACCGACACTGGTTAGAATACTCGGCGCGTAATTAGCAGTATGAGACGAATAAACCGGACCATGAAAATAAATAAGAAGCGCGGCGACAACCGCCATAATGACCCAAGTCAGCGCTGTAAATGATTGCAGTAATTCCATATTCAACCAGTTATAAAATGTGTTGATCAGTATGCATGTTGGAGTCTATTCAGAAAACCCCTAACAGCGTGCATTTATAGCCTACTTTACGTTAGCTAAAGAAGGACAGCATAACACCAGCGGCCACAGCCGAGCCAATAACCCCAGCAACATTAGGACCCATGGCGTGCATCAGCAAGTAATTTTGATGATTCGCTTCAAGGCCGACCTTATTTGACACTCGTGCCGCCATCGGAACAGCCGAAACGCCAGCAGAACCAATTAATGGGTTAATCGGTATTTTTACAAATAGGTTCATCAATTTAGCCATCAAGACTCCGGCGCCAGTACCGACACAGAATGCGACCAAACCTAAAGCCAGAATACCGAGAGTCTCAACCTTTAAGAACGCCTCTGCACTCATTTGTGAGCCAACACCGAGACCCAGCATAATCGTAATAATGTTCATCAAGCCATTTTGTGCAGTGTCACTGAGTCGATTAACAACGCCGCTTTCTTTCATTAAATTACCGAAGCAAAACATCCCCAGCAAAGGGGCAGCCGACGGCAAAAACATAGCGACTAAAAACAACACCACGATAGGAAAAATAATTTTTTCCCGCTTAGATACCGTACGCAATTGCTCCATCTTAATTTCACGTTCGGCCTTGGTGGTCAGTGCTTTCATGATTGGCGGTTGAATAAGCGGCACTAAGGCCATGTAACTATAAGCAGCAACTGTAATCGGGCCGAGTAAACTCGGAGATAACTGACTGGCAATAAAGATCGAAGTCGGGCCATCTGCACCACCAATGATTCCAATCGCAGCGGCATCTTTTAGCGAGAAATCCACCCAACCTAAGCTGCTCATGCCTACCGCACCAATAACGGTACCAAAGATACCAAATTGAGCTGCCGCACCTAGCAATAGTGTTTTAGGGTTCGCCAACAACGGACCGAAATCGGTCATCGCGCCAACACCCATAAAAATAAACAGCGGAAAAACACCGGACTTAATCCCGACAACCGAGATGTAGTGCAACAAGCCATCAGCGCCACCCATACCGGCACCCGGAATGTTAATCAGCAGGGTACCAAAGCCAATTGGCAACAGCAGTAGCGGTTCAAATTTTCGGGCGATAGCTAAATAGATTAACGTTAAGCCAACAAGCATCATCAGCAGCTGGCCAGACTCTATCGTCGCAAGCCCTGAGCTTGAAAATAAATTTGCAAAATTTTCTAACATTTAAACCGCCTTATAGCCTGTACAGGCAATCGCCAACCGCAACTGAATCGCCTTCTTTGACCGAAATCTGGCTGATTGTGCCTGCTTCGGTTGCCCTTACTTCAGTTTCCATTTTCATGGCTTCAAGGATCATCACGACCTGCCCTTCTTGCACCGCATCACCAACGGATACCAATACCTTAAAGATATTGCCTGCCAATGGCGCGGTCATATTATTTCCTGCTGGTGCTTGGCTTGTTGCTGTCACATCACCACCAGCGGCTACGTTAGCGGTATAAGTTTGACCGTTAATGCTAACACTGACGTCGCCACGACCATCAACCTGAGCAAAGTAAGACTTACCATTGAGCTGTACGGTATAAACATCATCGCCATGAGTTTCTGAATGATCGTTTGCGCCGCTGCTCATAGGTGAAGCTTCAAAGGCACTGGCATCACCTCGGTTCTGCAAATACTTAAGCCCCATCTGCGGGAACAGCGCATAAATAAGCACATCATCGACCTGATTTTCTGCCAATGAAAAGCCTCGCTCCTCAGCCTTAGAGACCAATTCCGAGGTAAGCTTTTCTAATTCGTTGTCGATTAGATCTGCTGGCCGACAGCTGATTGGCTCGGCACCCTCTAAAACCCGTGCCTGCAAGGTTTTGTCAAACGCGGAAGGCGCTGCACCATATTCGCCTTTTAAAATAGCCTGCGTTTCTTTAGATATTGATTTATAGCGCTCGCCAGTTAAGACATTCAATACCGACTGAGTACCGACAATCTGAGAGGTTGGTGTAACCAGCGGAATAAAACCGAGATCTTTACGCACTCGGGGGATTTCTTCGAGCACTTCATCAAAACGGTCGGCTGCTCCCTGCTCTTTTAGCTGATTTTCCATATTGGTCAGCATACCGCCTGGCACTTGGGCGGTTAAAATTCGGGTATCTGTACCTCGAAGCTGGCCTTCGTATTGAGCGTATTTTTTACGAATTTTTCGGAAGTAGGTTGCAATCTCTTCAAGCAAAGCGAGATCCAAACCAGAATCTCGTTCAGTGCCTTTTAATGCTGCGACCAGCGCTTCGGTTGGTGAATGTCCATAGGTCATCGACATCGATGAGATCGCGGTATCAATATGATCAACACCCGCCTCAATCGCTTTCAATTGAGTCATCGAAGATAACCCAGACGTGGCGTGCGCGTGTAACGAGATAGGAATATCTAATGCCGCCTTCATCTGACTGATTAATTCATAGGCATCATAAGGCGTTAAAATGCCTGACATGTCTTTTATAGCGATCGAGTCAGCGCCCATGTCTTCGATCTCTTTTGCCAGCGACATCCACTTCTCAGTGGTGTGAACTGGGCTAGTTGTATAGGAAATCGTTCCTTGAGCATGCGCGCCCTGTTTACGTACCGCATGCATCGCTCGCTGTAGATTGCGAGGATCGTTCATCGCATCAAACACTCGGAATACGTCAACGCCATTGACTACCGCTCGCTCAACGAACTTATCCACGACGTCATCCGCATAATGCCGATAGCCCAATAGATTTTGACCTCGCAGCAACATCTGCTGGCGAGTATTAGGCATCGCTTTTTTCAGCTCTCGAATACGCTGCCACGGATCTTCGCCCAAATAACGAATACAGGCGTCAAAGGTCGCTCCGCCCCATGATTCGACCGACCAATAACCAACCTGATCTATTTTTTCACAGATTGGCAACATATCGTCAATTCTAAGCCGCGTCGCAAATAATGATTGATGCGCATCGCGTAATACCACATCGGTAATTTTAATGGGGTTTTTCGTGGTCATAATGAGAATCCCAGAACTTTTATAATTTATTATGTAAGCCTAAATGCAGGCGTTTATCGGCCATGGGCCTTAGTGACTGCTGCAGCAACGACTGCGACCTCGAGCATATTTTGCTGCTCACTGGATGCAGAATTTTGGCTATTATCAGCAGCGGCCTTAGCTTCTGGCAGCTTGCTGAGTAACCATGACAGTAAGCGGGTCATTACAACCAGAAGAGCCAAAAATAAGAATACGGTCGACATACCCATAACCATCAGGGTAATGCCACCAGAGATTAACTCAGGCATTTGCCAGCTCCTGTTAACATTAAGTTACGTTTATTGTATTTCTAAATATAAATCAGGCGCTTAATAGCCCATGTATTGTCAATAGATTACCTTAAACAGGTAAAATCGCGCAATTAGTGTAACAAAGTAGATGGCCTCGACCGATGTTTCAATTACGCTTCTTTGTCATACGCCAATTTATTGCGGCAACTAGGCTGAAAAGCTCGATAAAAAGCCATAACTGACCTACTATCGCCGCTCGTTTTAACTAGCCCGCCTCTCTTTAGTACGGCATGACCTGATGAAAATATACCTCGCACCGATGGAAGGTCTTGCTGACCAATATTTACGCCACCTTATCGCCAAGGCAGGCGGCTACGATCTTGTTGTAACCGAGTTTGTTCGCGTCGTCGATCAACTGTTACCCGCATCCGTTTTTCACAGAACAGTACCTGAATTATTACGCGGCAGTGTTTGTGGCGAGCAAACACCGCTGCGTGTACAGCTGCTCGGCAACCACCCTGAAGCACTGGCGAGAAATGCGGTGCGCGCCATCGAATTAGGCTCACACGGAGTCGACCTCAACTTCGGCTGCCCAAGCAAAACCGTCAATGGCAGTCAGGGCGGTGCAGTATTACTGCAACAACCAGAGCAACTTTACCGAATTACCCGAAATGTCAGACAGGCGGTTGATCAAAACCAGCCCGTGAGCGCTAAAATGCGGCTCGGCTATGAAGACCACCGACTAATGAAAGAATGTGCGCTCGCACTCGAGGCAGCCGGCGCCAATGAAATTACTGTTCACGCCCGCACCAAAGTTCAAGGCTATACACCGCCAGCACACTGGCACCTTGTTGCAGAAATAACGTCGCAGCTGAATATTCCCACCATCATTAATGGTGAAATCTGGAATAGCCAAGACGCCGAACAGGCGTTACTACAGTCTGGCTGCCAACATCTAATGCTTGGTCGAGGCGCTGTACGTAACCCTTGGCTGGCACAACAAATCACCACTGAAACAGCAAAAACCTGCTGGTCACAATTACTGCCACTGGTAGATGAATTTTGGCAAATGGTCAGACAAGATATGAGTCCGCGCTACTGTGCTGGCCGACTCAAACAGTGGCTAAGCCACTTACGTTTAAGCTACCCAGAAGCAGAACAACTTTATAACGAGATAAAACGGATAAAAGAGATTGAGACCATTAGTGCGATCTTAGCTCGGCAATCAGCATCATAGACGCCAATCGGCACTCATAACTAGACAGACTAGTGCGATCAATAAAGATAACTTACGGGGATATTAAAAGAAGTTGGCGCGCCCGGTACGATTCGAACGTACGACCGCCTGGTTCGTAGCCAGGTACTCTATCCAGCTGAGCTACGGGCGCGCAAAAAAGGTATGCAACAGTATAGTCTATTTGAAGTGGCGCGCCCGGTACGATTCGAACGTACGACCGCCTGGTTCGTAGCCAGGTACTCTATCCAGCTGAGCTACGGGCGCTTAAACTTACAAATAGTAAGTTGCATGGCGGAGAGAGAGGGATTCGAACCCTCGATGAGCTTTCGCCCATACGCCCTTAGCAGGGGCGCGCCTTCAGCCACTCGGCCATCTCTCCAAAACAACGGCGCGCATCTTACCATGTTTTCTTAAAAATAAAAGAAAAAACTCAATAAAATTAATATATTAGCGAGTTTTTAATGGCACAGATAAACACCTTATCGGAGCGGATTAATCCTCGGAATGCTCGATATCGTCAGATTCCCCTTGGATTCTCTGATAGATCTCTTCTCGGTGAACAGCAACATCTTTTGGTGCATTAACACCAATGCGCACCTGATTCCCTTTTACGCCAAGCACTGTGACGGTAACCTCATCACCAATCATCAGGGTTTCACCTACTCGACGAGTTAAAATAAGCATTTATGCGACTCCTAGTGTATTTTTCGGGCAATCCTCTTAACCTAAGCTCATCCTTGCTTAGGTGCCCAGCTATTAACATTGAATCGACCTTGCTTTTGAGGAGCACTAAGACAACCAGTCCTATGCCTAACCCAGCTACCGCTGAATTTTACAATCCCTATAACCTCAACAATGTCGACTACAAACTCAAACCTGGTAGACAGATGTATGAGCTTTTTTCAGAAATACAATCGGTCGAATAGTTTTTATGCAAATTATTCGGCGACCGCGTCACTATCTAAATCAAACGCACTGTGCAAAGCCCGCACGGCTAATTCTAGATACTTTTCTTCGATCACAACGGAAATTTTAATTTCTGACGTCGATATCATTAAAATATTAATGTTTTCAGACGCTAGACAATCAAACATTTTTGAAGCGACTCCCGCATGAGATCGCATGCCAACACCAACGATAGAGACTTTAGCAATGCTGTTATCGCCAACCACACTTTGCGCACCTAAATCTTCTGAAACAGATTCAAGGACCTGCTTCACACGCTGATAATCGTTGCGATCAACCGTAAAGGTAAAGTCGGTGGTTTTATCTTCTGCGATATTCTGCACGATCATATCAACTTCGATATTAGCAGCACTCACAGGACCTAGAATTCGACTGGCTGCACCAGGAATATCGGGCACGCCGACAAGGGTTAATTTGGCTTCGTTTCGATTAAAAGCAATCCCCGAAATGACTGGCTGTTCCATTTTTTCAACACCTTCAAACGTTATAAGAGTACCTTCACCCTCAACAAAACTAGATAACACACGCAACGGCACTTGGTATTTTCCGGCAAATTCAACCGAACGAATTTGTAATACCTTTGACCCTAAACTGGCCATTTCTAACATTTCTTCAAATGTAATCCGTTCAAGTTTACGTGCTTTTTCGCATACTCGCGGGTCCGTTGTATAAACACCGTCAACATCGGTATAGATCTGACACTCATCTGCCTTCAGTGCCGCAGCAACAGCAACCGCAGAAGTATCTGAGCCGCCTCGACCCAAGGTTGTGGTATTGCCTTGTTCATCCACACCTTGGAAGCCAGCAACAACAATAACGCGCCCCTGCTTTAAGTCTTCTTGCATGCGAGCAACATCAATATTTTTAATTCGAGCTTTGGTATGAGAGCTGTCAGTTAATATTTTAATCTGATCGCCAGTGTAGGATTTTGAATCGCAGCCTAGCTCCTGCAATGCAATTGACAACAGGGCAATAGTCACTTGCTCGCCGGTTGAAACCAAAACATCCAATTCACGCGGGCTTGGATCGGCAGAAATTTCTGCAGACAACGCCAGCAGCCTATTTGTCTCACCACTCATCGCCGACACAACAACAACAATGTCATGGCCTTCGTCTCGGCAAGCCTTAATATTTTTCGCGACCGCCTGAATGCGCTCTACACTGCCAACCGAGGTGCCACCAAATTTTTGAACATATAACGCCATCTGCTAGCTATCCTTAGGCAAGTTTCTGCTTGATGAGTTCAACGGCAACATCCAACGCCTTTGGCAATTCAGCAAGGTCGCCACCGCCAGCCATCGCCAGATCAGGCTTACCGCCACCTTTAGCACCCATCACTGCGCCGACTTCTTTAACTAGATCACCGGCCTTAACGACGCCAATTTGATCTTTAGTGACGCCGACCGCGAGCTGAACTTTGTCGCCATTAACTGCAGCTAAAACAATAACCGCTGACTTTAGCTTATCTTTCATTTGGTCCATGGTGCTTCTTAGCGAGCCTGCATCAACGCCGTCTAAACGCGCAGCCAAAACATTAACGCCATTCACATCAATAACCGCTGAGGTTAGATCATTCGCCGCCGAACTGGCTAACTTAGCTTTGAGATTTTGGATTTCTTTCTCTAACTCTTTGATTTGACCGATAGATTGCATAACACGGTCTTCAACCTGTTCTTTTGAGCACTTTAGAGTCGCTTGCAAATGACCAATCAAATTATCTTGGCGATGAATATCTGCGATAGCGTAAGGCCCTACAACCGCTTCAATACGTCTAACGCCTGCTGCAACACCAGTTTCTGATTGAATACGGAAAACACCAATATCACCGGTCTGGCTAACATGGGTTCCGCCGCAAAGCTCTTTCGAGAAACCATCGGTGCCCATGGTTAAAACACGCACCTGATCGTCATACTTTTCACCAAACAGAGCCATCGCACCGGAGGCTTGCGCCGACTCAATATCCATCAATTCGGTTGTGACTGGTGTATTGGCCTGAATGTGCTTGTTAACCAACACCTCAATAGCCTCTAACTCACTGTCCGTGACCGGCTCTAAGTGAGAAAAGTCAAATCTCAGCTTGTCGTAGCTGACCAACGAACCACGCTGCTGAACGTGAGTGCCTAAAATTTTACGCAGTGCTGCATGCATCAAATGCGTAGAGCTGTGATGGCGTGCAGTATTAAGACGCTCTTCGCGTTTAACGCTGGCATTTAATGACATACCCACACTGACACTACCAGCGGAAACTTTGACACGGTGTAAGAAATGCCCCTGCTGCTTAGTACAATCAACAACCTCTAATTCGACTGAATCGGCCGTTAAGGTTCCGGTGTCTCCAGCTTGGCCGCCAGACTCAGCATAAAATGGTGTGCGATCTAAAATAACCACCGCTTCATCACCGGCATGAATACTGTCTACCGACTCGCCATCCTTCAGTAATTTTCTCACCGAGCCTTGAGCCACTAATGAGTCATAACCTAAAAATTCGGTAGCACCGTCAAGTTCAAGGTCAACATCACGATCTAGCTTAAATTTATTGCCTGCTTTTGCTCGCTCTCGCTGGGCTTGCATCGCCTCATCGAAACCTTGTTGATCGATTTCTAGCGATTTTTCTCGCGCCACATCGGCAGTCAAATCGGCAGGAAAGCCATAGGTGTCATAAAGCTTAAAAACCAACTCACCAGGGACAACCTTGCCTTCTAACGACTGAATACCCGCTTCCAATATCGCCATACCATTGGCCAAGGTGCGAGCAAACTGCTCTTCTTCTAGGATCAGAACTTTAACCGCGTGATCCGCCTGCTCAGCAAGCTCTGGATAGGCTTCACCCATTTCTGCCACGAGATCAGCAACCAATTTATTTAAAAATAGCTCTTCGCAACCTAACTTATAGCCATGACGAATGGCGCGACGAATAATACGGCGCAACACATAGCCACGCCCCTCGTTCGACGGAATCACGCCATCGACAATCAAAAAGGCCGCAGATCGAATATGGTCTGCAATCACCCGCAGTGATCGGTTTTCGATATCTTGGCAACCGGTTACACGCATGGCCGCTTTGATTAACGATTGGAACAGGTCGATCTCATAATTACTGTGTACGCCTTGCAAAATAGCGGCAAGTCGCTCAAGTCCCATTCCAGTATCGACAGATGGTTTAGGCAATGGCACTCGGCTGCCGTCTGCCAACGTATCAAACTGCATAAATACGAGGTTCCAGATTTCAATATAACGATCTAAGTCGTCATCTGGGCTGCCCGGAGGACCACCTGGCACATCTTCGCCGTGGTCATAAAAAATTTCTGAGCATGGGCCACAAGGACCGGTATCGCCCATCATCCAAAAATTATCTTTATCACCCAAGCGTGATAGACGATCGGCCGGAACACCCATCTTATTGATCCAGATGTCGGCTGCTTCATCATCGTCTTTATAGACTGTAACCCAAAGCCGCTCTTTGGGTAGGCCAAGCTCTTCTGTCAAAAAAGTCCACGCAAACTGAATCGCTTCTTCTTTGAAGTAATCGCCAAAACTGAAGTTACCTAACATTTCAAAGAAAGTATGGTGTCTTGCGGTATAGCCAACATTTTCAAGGTCGTTATGTTTACCACCGGCTCGAACACATCGTTGTGCTGTCGTTGCTCGGTTGTAATCGCGCTTGTCACTGCCTAGAAAGACATCTTTAAACTGGTTCATACCTGCGTTGGTGAAGAGTAATGTCGGATCATTGCCCGGCACCAACGAGCCCGCAGGCACGATACGGTGGTTATTTTTTTCAAAAAAATCTAGAAAGCGGCGGCGGATTTCTGAGGTCTTCATTGACGGCTGTAGTCTCTGTTAGGGTTCTATAGATAAAAGGGCTGCCAATATTACACATATGGACAAACAGAAGAAATACCACTCATTAAGAATAAAAAGTGATCACTCGCTAGTTTTGCCATGCTAGGCAGGTAACTGCACCCTCGCTGCACGTTTAATTCGTCTGGCTTGTTGCCATAAAAAGGCGATCAATCCGCATCTAGCTGTTGCGAGTTTGTCTCTATAGCTGAGATCGCATAGCGAACCATTTCGCCATTAAAGCCACGATAGCTCAAATAGCGATACGCTCGTGCATAGGCTCGTTGGTCTGGCAATGAAGAAAACTTACGAAGCGCACAATCACGTGCGTGCTCAAACCAATTAATCTCGCTCTGTTCGAGTAAGCCTTGAATAAGCGAAGCAATACCTTTGTTACGCGCCTCGTAACTAATACGAATAGGGCCACGACCTTTTTCAACTTGGCTGTTCAACCACATTTCAGCAAAGCGCTGATCGGATTGCAGCCCTTGCTCGACCAAGCGTTCAAGTACTTGCTCTATTTCTTCTAGCTGTTCAGGAAACCTTGTCTGCAGCTTAGTACGCAGCTCGCTTTGTGAGTATTCCCGTTTAGCTAGAGTGTTTAACGCCGAATTCCAAATACTCATGATATTCACCTGTTTAACGCAGCACTCACGCTATAGCACCAACCTTTCATCGACGAGCCAGCCTCAATTTGCTACCGCTGAATAGCAAAAACCCACAACGAGGTGGGTTTTATTTATTAACAGCTTAGATGCTCTGCAAAAGCTTTGATCGCGTATGCATGCTTTAGATTACTCGGCCGCCTTATCTTTTTTTGCTACTGCCTTAGCTGGCTCAGGCTTCTCTGCTTTATCTTTTGATTCTGGCTCTGATGCAGGCGTATCTAAGAATTTAGCTCGTACGGCGCTTTCAATCTCATTAGCCATTTCCATGTTCTCACTTAAGAAGCGAGCAGCATTAGCCTTGCCCTGACCGATCTTATTACCCTTATAGGAGTACCAAGCACCGGCTTTTTCGACCAAGCCAATCTTCACACCAAGGTCGATGACTTCACCCATATGGTAAATACCTTGACCATACATGATTTGGAATTCGGCCTGCTTAAACGGCGGTGCTACTTTGTTTTTAACAACCTTAACCCGTGTTTCTGAACCGATGACTTCATCACCATCTTTGATGGTGCCTGTACGGCGAATATCTAAACGCACAGAAGAATAGAATTTAAGCGCATTACCACCTGTCGTCGTTTCTGGGTTGCCAAACATGACTCCAATCTTCATACGAATCTGGTTAATAAAGATCACCAAGCAGTTGGCTGTTTTGATATTACCGGTAATTTTACGCAGTGCCTGCGACATCAAACGTGCCTGCAAACCTACGTGATGGTCACCCATCTCACCTTCAATTTCAGCTTTAGGTACCAAGGCCGCTACGGAGTCAATAACAATGACATCGACAGCATTAGAGCGAACCAACATATCGGAAATTTCTAAAGCTTGCTCACCCGTATCTGGCTGTGAAATAAGCAGGTCATCTACATTAACGCCTAGCTTTTGCGCGTAAGATGGATCCAAAGCGTGCTCAGCATCAACAAACGCACAGGTGCCACCAGCTTTTTGCGCTTCGGCGATAACCTGCAATGTAAGCGTTGTTTTACCAGAAGATTCAGGGCCGTAAATTTCAACAACACGACCTTTCGGTAGACCACCAATACCTAACGCAATATCAAGGCCTAGCGAGCCAGTTGAGATCGCAGGGATATCTAACTGCTCTCTGTCACCCAGACGCATAACAGAGCCCTTACCAAACTGCCGCTCAATTTGGCCTAACGCAGCCGATAATGCTTTTTCTTTATTGGTGTCCATAATCTTCTTCCAACTAAAACTGTATGAATGAACAGTATATTGTCATAAGGCTGCCTAGGCTGACAAGCAAATTTTTTGTTTATTTTAACAACTCGACTAATTTATCGATGGCGTACTCTACCGTTTGCTTACGAATCTCTAAACGGTCGCCACTAAATTGCATACGCTCACTGAAAAGCTGGTTTGAGTGTGCCCATGCAAAACAAACGGTACCTACCGGTTTTTCTGCCGAACCGCCACCGGGCCCCGCAATACCGGTGACTGCGACGGACCAGTCGGCAGCACTATACTCCAGACCGCATTGCGCCATCTGCTCGGCAACCTCGATACTGACTGCGCCATGATGCTCTATGGCACTAGGCTCGACGCCCAATTTAATTTTCATTTCATTGGCATAGGTGACCACTGAGCCTAAAAACCACTGTGAACTGCCGGCCAAATCGGTACAGGCCGTAGCAATGCCGCCGCCAGTACAGGATTCAACCGTGGCTAATGTCTGACCTCGATCTAACATTTTTTTTGCCAATAAATGCAACTGCATAAAACCTCCGGGTTTTGATTAGTACCAGAATCGAATACCATTACCGGCTGATCGTCTTCTGGTACTGATAATTACATGAGTAAACAACAAACAGCCCACACTCCCATGATGCAGCAATATTTTAAGCTAAAGAAGCAGCATCCTGACGATCTATTATTTTACCGCATGGGTGATTTTTACGAGCTCTTCTTTGACGACGCTAAATCCGCCGCTCGCTTACTTGATATCACCTTAACCAAACGCGGTCACAGTAACGGCGAGCCAATACCTATGGCCGGCATTCCGTTTCATGCCGCCGAAAATTATATCGCTAAATTGGTTCAGCTTGGCAAGACCGTCGCCATCTGTGAACAGATTGGCGATCCCGCGACCAGTAAAGGTCCCGTTGAAAGAAAGGTCGTTCGTGTTTTAACGCCGGGTACACTAACCGATGAGGCCTTTCTGCAAGACCGTCAAGAATCGATCCTTGCCGCTATATTTAAAACGCCTAATAACGAACAATGGGGTGTCGCAACACTGGATATGGCCAGTGGACGCTTTAACCTGATGGAGCTGGAAAATCAGTCAGCATTAATTAATGAATTAGAGCGAATCAAACCTAGCGAATTGCTGGTTGCAGAAGACGGCCTTGAAGCTAATCCATTGTTGGCAGAGCAACTCAACAGCTATCTTGTCCGTAAACAGCCGAGCTGGCACTTTGAGTTCGACAGCGCCTTTGATGCACTCACCAAGCAGCTTGGCACGAAGGATTTATCCGGCTTTGGTGTCGAAGAGATGACACTTGCGACACAAGCAGCAGGTTGCCTTTTAGATTACGCCAAAGAGACGCAACGCAGTGAGCTGCCTCATATTCAATCGTTGTCGGCAGAATCCCACGATGACAGCGTTATCTTGGATGCAGCAACACGACGTAACTTAGAGATCGACACCAACATTCGAGGTGAGTCCGATCACACCCTATTCCAGCACATGGATTTATGCAGTACCACGATGGCCAGTCGGCTATTGCGCCGTTGGTTGAACCGACCCATTAGATGCAAACAAACATTAGAGCAACGCCTGCATGCCATCGAAACTCTGCTAAAAGACTTTAGCTTTGAACAGATCAACAGCACTTTAAAGCCCATTGGTGATATCGAGCGAGTACTGAGCCGAATCGCTTTGTTATCTGCTCGACCTAGAGATTTGGTACGCCTTAAGGAAGCCTTAAAGGTCGCGCCAATCTTGCAAGAACAATTACTCAGTTGCAGTGAATCTCCATTGCTGCATGAACTGACCACGCAATTGACCACCAAGGCTGACTGGCTGGATGAACTTTCGGCAGCACTGAAAGACAACCCTCCGGTGGTGATTCGAGAAGGCGGCGTCATCGCCGATGGCTACGATGATGAATTAGATGAATTACGCTCACTGGATACCAATGCTGGTGAATTTCTGACCCAGTTAGAATTACGGGAACGCGAACGCACTGGCCTTTCAACTCTGAAGGTCGGTTATAACCGGGTGCATGGTTACTACATCGAAATCAGCAAGGCTCAGTCAGCCGAAGCGCCTACCGAATACGTTCGCCGGCAAACGCTCAAAAATGCTGAACGCTTTATAACGCCAGAACTCAAACAGTTCGAAGATAAAGCCTTAAGTGCGCGTAGCCGCTCCTTAGCAAGGGAAAAACATCTATACGATCAACTGATTCAAAAACTAGCAAACGACTTACAGCCGCTACAAAAATTTTGCCAAGCCTTGATTCAGGTCGATGTGCTATCGACACTGGCGAACTGCGCCGACAGCTACGATTGGCGCAAGCCTGTGCTCGTTGACGAGCCGACGATCGACATCAAGGCTGGTCGTCATCCGGTGGTGGAATCATTAATTGAAAACGCCTTTGTGCCTAATGATACCCAACTCAACCCAGACTGCAGTTTGCAGGTTATTACCGGCCCTAACATGGGCGGTAAATCGACCTATATGCGTCAGGTTGCGGTTATTTCATTACTCGCCTGTATTGGCAGTTATGTACCTGCCGAACAAGCCACCATCGGCTCATTAGATCGAATTTATACTCGTATGGGTTCATCGGACGACATCGCTGGCGGCCGATCCACCTTTATGGTTGAAATGACCGAAACGGCGAGCATTCTTAACAACGCCAGTGAACACAGCTTAGTTATCATGGATGAAGTCGGTCGCGGTACCAGCACCTTTGATGGCCTGTCTCTGGCTTGGGCGAGTGCCTGCCAATTAGCAGAGAACACCAAGGCGCTAACGCTATTTGCGACTCATTACTTTGAAATGACCGCACTGGCAAACCAATACCCTAATACGCAAAATGTTCACCTAGATGCAACAGAGCACAAAGATCGACTGGTGTTTTTGCATCGAGTTCAAATAGGCCCAGCGTCGCAAAGTTACGGTATTCAGGTCGCCAAGCTTGCTGGCCTGCCTGCGAATGTTATTGCGCAAGCAAAGCTCAAACTTAGTGAACTAGAAGGCTCGACAAGCGTCTCAGATTCAAAACCGACACCAGCCTTATTGCAAAGTACTCAAGAACAGCCAGCCCAAGCAGACCTGTTTGCCAGCTCGCCTCACCCAATCGTGGAGAGCCTGAGTCACTTAGAACTGGACAGAATGACTCCTAAGCAGGCTTTAGACTGGTTATACCAACAAAAACAGCAATTATAGTGCTCTGTAGACTGGTTGACTTATCGACAATCTCATTCAACAATTTATTAATAAACGATAATAAACAGGCTGAATAGATCATTAGGTAATAAGGATCAACCATAATCGGCTTAATTTAACATTGAGACTGACAACCTCAGGCACTACTATTAGCGCAAACTAGAGAAGAGATCATTAGATGGCATTTGTTGTTTTAGAAAATTGCATTAAATGTAAATACACCGACTGCGTAGAAGTTTGTCCCGTTGACTGTTTCTACGAAGGCCCTAACTTTTTGGTGATTCATCCGGATGAATGCATCGACTGCGCACTTTGTGAGCCAGAATGCCCAGCCGAAGCCATTCTTTCTGAAGATGAAGTACCGGCCGATCAGATCGATTTTATCGAACTTAATGCCGAACTTGCCGAAGTATGGCCAAATATCACAGAGCAAAAAGACCCGCTCCCGGAGGCCGATGAGCAAAATGGCATTCCCGGCAAGCGCGCTGCTCTAGAACGCTAATTAAAAACTATCGCTGAGCCTGATAATTAGGCTGGTGGTATCAAAAAAGCCCGAAATAATCGGGCTTTTTTTATGCTCTAAACAAATACGAACAAACCAAGCTAGCACTGCCTAGTTTTTTAACAGCAAAAATGCACCTGCTGCCATCATGATAGAGCCTGATGTTCGATTTAACCGGCGAGAACCTCTGGGCGTTTGAACCATGTGTCGAGCCGACGATGCAAATGCCGCGACCAGGCTCAAACCGATCATTAGAGCGATGATAGCAAGCGCGCTTGCAATAATAATATCTTTACCCTGCAACACAGTGACATCGATAAAGGTCGGTAAAAACGCGATATAAAATAGAATCACCTTAGGGTTGGACGCTGATATTACAAAGCCCTGAAAAAAGGTTTTCAACCGCATTGGCGAAGCCACTAACGGCTGTGTAATTTTAGCTGCAGATGTCGCTGTCCACAGTTTCCAACCCAAGTACAGTAAATACAGCCCACCGAAAATCCTAACCGCCAAAAACAATTCCGACCAATTTTCAGCAATTGTCGCTAAACCAAAGCAGGCGGCAATCAGGTAAAGTACATCACTAACCGCCATTCCTAACGACAACCAAAAGCAGGCTCGACTGCCAGACACCAGCGCGCGTGAAATAATCGCAAAAATCCCAGGGCCAGGTGTAATACCAAACACAAACAACGCAATAAAAAATGAAATAGCGGATTCTAGAGTCATCTAACCTTCCTCTCACTCTGCGAATAAGACAACGCCCTTAACTCAATAGACAAGAGTCGTCCCAGCTAGGAGCCATTAAAGAGTCAACGACATAAATGCAAAAGCCCGCTAAATGCGGGCTTTCAAAGATAAGAGCTTAAACTGAAACTAAAGCAATAGACAGGCTAGTTAAACACCGAATAAGGAGGTGGCGTCCAGACCTTGCTTTTCCATGATTTCACGCAAGCGTTTTAACGATTCAACTTGAATCTGACGAACACGCTCACGGGTTAAACCAATCTCTCTGCCAACATCTTCTAGCGTACTGGTTTCATAACCTCGCAAGCCAAAGCGACGGGCAACAACTTCGCGCTGCTTTTCAGATAAATCGTCAAGCCAACGGTCGATACTGGCTTTCAAATTTTCTTCCTGCAATGCATCCGAAGGATCATTAGCCTGATCATCAGCAATAGTATCGAGTAAGCTCTTCTCTGAAGACGGGCCAATTGGCGTGTCAACTGAAGTCACTCGTTCATTCAGCGCCAGCATTTTTTTCACGTCTTCAACCGGCTTCTCAAGCAAGAAGGCTATATCTTCTGCGGTTGGTTCGTGATCAAGCTTTTGTGAAAGCTCACGAGCGGCTCTTAAATAAACATTTAATTCTTTAACCACATGAATAGGTAAACGAATAGTACGTGTCTGATTCATAATGGCGCGTTCGATGGTCTGTCGTATCCACCAGGTCGCGTAAGTAGAGAAGCGGAAGCCTCGCTCTGGATCGAATTTTTCTACCGCACGAATCAGACCCAAATTTCCTTCCTCGATCAGATCAAGCAAAGTAAGGCCACGATTTAAATAACGTCGCGCAATTTTAACCACCAGACGAAGATTACTTTCAATCATCCGTTTACGACCTGACGCTTCACCCTTGCGAGCTAGACGCGCGAAATAGACTTCTTCATCTGGAGTGAGAAGTGGAGAAAATCCAATCTCATTAAGATAAAGCTGAGTTGCATCTAAAGAGCGCTGAATATCACTATTCGCGTTGAGCGCATCTTGAAACTCACCATCGTCAGTATCGACTGTATCTGTTGCAAAACTTTCGAAATCTTTCTTATTATTATTTTCTACGCCAGTATCGCCGTCTATATTTTCGTTTTCGTTCAAAAGATCTTTAAATGTGGAAACCTGATCTTCTGCAATACCAATGGCGTCTTCCCTAAGTTCTGTCATTGTGTCCACCTATTCCTGCTGTGTTCTTTTAATCGACTTATCGACTCGGAGGAGGTTGGCTTTAACGCTTCGGCAAATAAATTGTTGGATTGACAGGGGTTCCTTCTCGTCTTATTTCGAAATGCAGGCCTGCTTGATCACCCTGATTGCCCATTGTGGCAATTGTTTGACCAGCGGTCACTGACTCCTTTTCCTTGACCAAAATCTCTTCCGCGAATGCGTAGGCACTTAAAAATGAGCCTTCATGCTCAACTATAATTAAATTACCGTAACCAGCGAGTCCATCTCCGGCATACACGACAGTACCCTCTGCCGCTGCAGCTACAGAATCCCCAATTCGACCGGCGATATCAATGCCTTTTTGCGCCGACTGATCTGGATCAAATGTTCGCACTATTTTCCCATCGTGAGGCCAGCTCCAATCGATATAGACCTGCGCTACCGGTTTGGCGACCACTGTAGCGGTGTCGGATTTTTGACTGGCGCTTTGGCTACGTCTGGAATCAGTATTTGAGTTGGACGACTGAGTCGATTTTGGTACTGAGCGAGAAGAAACTAACGAGGCTTCTTTTAAGCTCAAACGCTGGCCTTGGTAAATTTTATAGTCATTTCCAATACCATTGGCCGCGGCAAGCTTTTTATAATTTAAGCCAAAACGAAAGGCGATAGAATAGAGGGTATCGCCACGCTTAACCCGATAAGAACTCGGTCGACTAGTAGCCACCGGCTGAGTCGTCGTCGCATTAGCTTGCCATTTTGGCACGCCTCGTTTTTCGATTGATACGAACCTCTCACTGTTCAAACAGGAGGTCAATAATATTATCAATACAAAAACTATACATTTTTTTGACACTAATACCACGGTACGCATTCCTCAATACGCTGGCTAGTTCACGTTAACGATTTGAACTGAACACCTTTAAAAGTCAATTTCTCTATAACAATCTTCAACTCATAGCCTAAAATATATAACTAATAAGTCTAAATAAATGTGCAATTAGCGTGAATTCCTGATTATCACTCTCATTCAGCCTTGACTTTCACTTTTGGTTGAGTAGGAAAATAATAATCCTGACAATAAAACACCGATAAAAAAACTCACGACAGAAGCAAAAAGCCATTCATTTTGGCCAGTATAGGTGGCGTAAGTACTCGGCAAAAACCATTGTTCATTTGCCTGCCAAGGCCAAACTTTTAATAATGCACCAGCAATAACACCGAGCATGCAACAAAGGACTGGTGAGTACCAATTGTTCATCAACCATTTCAGGAATTGACTAAAACTCAATACGCCAATTAGGCAGCCCAAAGCAACCCAAGCTATGACTTGAATATCTCTATCGTGTATCGCTTCAACGATCTGAGGATATAACCCTAGCAGCACTAAAATAAACGAGCCCGAAACGCCGGGCAGTAACATTGCAGAAATCGCCAATGCGCCCCCTAACACCAGCATCAGTGGTGTGGCGGCCAAATCAATTGCCGCCAAAAACACCAAGCCAAGAGAGCCAGCAAAACCTAAGGCAAACAGCGCTAATCGTTTGGCATTCCAAGTCTGTTGACGAGCAAGATGAACCAGCGATATCAGGATGACGCCCATAAAGAAAGCCCAAAGCAACGGAGCAGCTCGCTCCAACAGCCAATGCATAGCATGCAGTACGCTCAACAAGCTTAATAAAATACCTGCGCCTAAGCTGAACAAAAAATTACCATCGATACGCTGCCAAAGCTTCGCCCACTGCCGGGTTAAAAGTAAGTTCAACAAGTCAGGTTTAAAGCTGGCTAAGGCTTCGATAAAACGGCGATAAACACCGGTGATTAGTGCGATCGTGCCACCGGATACACCAGGAACCGCGTCGGCAGCCCCCATAGCTGCACCCTTTAACAGCCAACTTATAACATCTTTTATCACGCGTTCTTTACTCCGCTGAGCATTGGTACAAACACAACCGGCTCGATTTGTGTTTTGGTTATTTGATCATCAACCTTATCGATAACAGTAAGGTATTGCTGTTCTTCGCCAATGGGCATGATCAACCGACCGCCATCAGGTATCAATTGATCCAGTAATTCCATCGGTGGCTCACTGGGCGCTGCCGTGCCAATAATGACATCAAACGGGCCTTCTTCCGGCCAGCCGAAAAAACCATCATCCATCTTAAGCTGAACATTTTTTAAATTAAGTTGTTGCAGACGAGATTTCGCCTTTTGCTGTAGCGGCGCAATACGTTCGACTGAGTACACTTCATCGACTAAGTTTGCCAACACGCAGGTCTGAAAGCCTGAACCGGTACCAATTTCTAATACCCGCTCATGATGGGGCGCCTGTAAAACAAGCTCTGACATTTTGGCAACAATGTAGGGTTGTGACAGTGTCTGGGCATAACCAATAGGCACTGAAATGTCCTCGTATGCTTTATGACCCAGAGCCTCGTCTACAAATAGGTGACGAGGTACCAACTCAAAACAGGCCAAAACTTTAGCATTTTGAATTCCCTGTTCTACTAAGCGGTCAATCATTCGAGCTCGGGTTCGAGCCGAAGTCATGCCTATTCCATGCACACTGCGCGAATGATCATTCATGCCAATGCTCTCCCAAATTAGCCGTGGTATCACAAAGCTCAGAAATCACCGTGGTCGCAAAGCAGCCCGCTGGTAAGAAAAAGCTGAGAACCGGATCGTTATCGACAAAATTAAGCGTTGCTCGCTCTGGGAAGACTCGGAACTTTCGGAAATGCCGACTGACCTTCTTTTCCTTCAGCGCGGTTATGATTTCTGCCCATGGCTCCAGCACTGAGCTCTCTCGCTGATCGAGCTCATCAAACTCATCTTTTGATACACCTGGCAAACTGCCACATGGTGATAACTTACCAGCAAGGCAACGCTCATGATCATCAGGCTCTGGCGCGGCACAATAGAAACCTGCCTTACCTTCGGTAAATTGTGCAAACTCATGTGCGACTAGTCGATTCCAAGTTTGCTGAGTTACTCGCTCCGCCAACAGGCTATTGAACAGGTAAGAGCGCACGGCTGATAGATAAATGGATTCTTGATGCCGAGGGAAACGCTGGGTTTTGGTTAATAGTTGAATGCCTTTATCGACATTGAGACCGTCGATACCAAAACGCTGAGAGCCAAAATAATTCGGCACACCCTGTTCGACAATTTGCGCCCAGCCAGCACTTATTTCTGCCGGAGTTTTAGTGCAGTGGCGCAAACGGATAGTGAATTGATTTCCGATTAGCTGCCCTGTTTTCAGCTTACGGCTGTGGCGCTCAGCACTGAGAATAGTTACACCATCAACCGAAAATTGGTCAAGGTCTGGGTTTTCTTGCCCAGGAAGATGAATCGAAAAGGTTTGCTGGGTAACCGCTTGACGATCCTTTAAACCTGCAAAGCTAACATCACGAGGTTTAACATTTGCCCATCGAGCAATTTGCTTAGCCACCCAATTGGTATTTTGACCGGTTTTTTCAATCAATAGCCATAGATGCTCACCTTCCCCATAGGGCTGCTCGGGTAACTGCTCAACAACCTTAAAGTCTTCAGGGCTTTGTTTTATCTGGGCTTCAGCAAGGGCAAAGGCGTGGGCGCGAGGCCAGTTGAACGAAAGGCTCATGCCTTCACTCGCTCAATCAAACAAACGGCATCAACCGCGATGCCTTCTTTACGGCCAACAAAGCCCAACTTTTCAGTCGTGGTCGCCTTAACATTAACGTTGGTTGGCTCGGTATTGAGTAGCTGTGCAATATTACGCGCCATCGGCAGTTTGTAATGTTTTAAACGTGGTGCCTGTGCGGCGATACTAATATCGGCATTAACCAGCTGGTAACCCTGCTGATTCACCAGTCGATAAACTTCTTGTAGCAACAAGCCAGAATCAGCACCTTTCCATCGTTCATCCGTATCTGGAAAATGCTCGCCAATGTCTCCCTGCGCAATCGCGCCCAATAAGGCATCGGTTAAGGCGTGCAATACAACATCACCATCAGAATGCGCCAATAGCGAATGGGTCGACCCAACATCAATGCCGCCCAATTTAATGGTGCACTGACTGCTGTTTTGATCAAATTTATGGACATCGTAACCATGACCAATTCGGAACATTAGATCCTACCTTGCTGTTTTAAATAAAATTCGACCAACGCAGCATCTTCGGCGTGGGTCAGCTTAACATTGTCGGAAGAGCCAACGACCAAGTTCATCGGTTGCTCCGCCAGCTCCATAGCGCTTGCTTCGTCGGTAATAGCGATACCCATCTTATCGGCCTGTTGAATTGCATCGCGCAACTCTTTAACACGAAAACACTGCGGTGTTTGTGCCGCGCAGAGTGTACTGCGGTCAATAGTTTTTGGCACCGTTAAAAGGCTATTGGCCTGCTTTATTGTGTCGGTAATGGGTTGGCACAATAGACCGCCGACCTGAGAAATTAGGCAGGTATCGATTAGCCGTTGAATATCTTCAGCCCGAACACAGGGCCGTGCAATATCGTGCACCAGCACCCAGTCATTGGGGTGAACAATCTCAAGCATTCGATTCAAGCCATTTAATACCGTCTCGAATCGCTCAGAACCGGCACTAAAGATACTGAGATCTTGATAACCTTCGGAAATCTGCCTGCCCTGTTCGTCGTTTGGAGATAAACCAATAAAGGCGTGGCCCTTTCGATCGGTTTCGAAACAGGCTTGCAGCGTCCACTCCATCACTGTTTTACCGGCGATACTGGTCAGCTGTTTCGGCTGATCAGCACCAAAACGCTGGCCTACGCCACCGGCTGGAAATAAAAAATGCATCGCCATAAATCAATCGGCCTCGTTGATGACGATATAGACTTCATCTGGTTTTACTAAGCCAAGCTCCTGACGAGCCAATTCTTCAATCGCATCATTACCGGATTTCAAATCAATCACACGAGCATTCAACTGGTCGTTAATCGCTCGCTGCTCATCGAGTTGCTGTTGCAGTTCGATGACTTCCTTCGTTAAACGCTGTTTATCCGCGTAGCCGTTCTCGCCAAGCCAATAACGATATTGCAAGAAAGCCACAAGCGCTAACAATAGAATTTGAATAATGCGCATTGCCTAAACCTTGTAAAATAAGTCGCCTATTCTCACGCATAAAAAAAAGGGAGCCAAGCCCCCTTTTGCTATCGGTGGCTATTTATTAATAAATAACCACCTATGTATGCTAATTCAGTATGAATTAAGCTTGGCCTTTAACTTCTTTCAAGCCATTGTATGGCGCTTTAGCACCTAACTGCTCTTCGATACGGATCAACTGGTTGTACTTAGCAACACGATCAGAACGGCTCATAGAACCTGTTTTGATCTGGCCAGCAGCAGTACCTACCGCCAAGTCAGCAATGGTTGCATCTTCAGTTTCACCAGAACGGTGAGAAATAACCGCAGTGTAACCAGCGTCTTTCGCCATTTTGATTGCTGCCAACGTCTCAGTTAAAGAACCGATCTGGTTGAATTTAATCAAGATAGAGTTAGCGATGCCTTTTTCGATACCTTCAGCAAGGATCTTAGTGTTTGTAACGAACAGGTCGTCACCAACCAATTGAAGCTTGTCGCCTAAAAGTTCTGTCTGGTGCTTAAAGCCATCCCAGTCAGACTCGTCCAAACCGTCTTCGATAGAAACGATTGGGTATTCGTTAGCAAGACCTTGAAGGTATACGTTGAACTCTTCAGAAGTGAAGATTTTGCCTTCACCCTTCATGTTGTAGTTGCCAGCTTCTTTGTCGTAAAACTCAGACGCAGCACAGTCCATAGCAAGAGTAACGTCTTTACCTAGCTCGTAACCCGCCATTTCAACAGCTTCTTTGATCGCTGCAAGTGCTGCTGCGTTAGACTCTAGGTTAGGCGCGAAACCACCTTCATCACCAACAGCTGTGCTCATGCCTTTCGACTTAAGAACTTTAGCTAGGTTATGGAATACTTCAGCACCAACACGTAGCGCTTCTTTCAACGTTGGCGCGCCAACAGGCTGAATCATAAATTCTTGGATATCAACGTTGTTATCTGCGTGCTCACCACCGTTGATGATGTTCATCATTGGTAGCGGCATAGAATAAACACCAGAAGTGCCGTTTAGGTCTGCAATGTGTGCATATAGCTCAACGCCCTTTTCAGCCGCTGCAGCTTTAGCGTTTGCAAGAGAAACCGCCAAAATAGCGTTTGCACCGAAGTTTGATTTGTTCTCAGTGCCGTCTAGGTCGATCATTACTTGGTCAACGTCAGCTTGAGCCAATGCATCTTTACCGATCAGCGCATCACGGATTGGACCGTTAATCGCATCAACTGCTTTTAATACGCCTTTACCTAAGAAACGGCTTTTGTCGCCATCACGCAATTCTAACGCTTCACGAGAACCAGTTGACGCGCCAGAAGGTGCTGCTGCACGACCTTTTGCACCACTTTCTAGAATTACATCTGCTTCAACCGTTGGGTTACCACGGCTATCAATGATTTCACGAGCTTTAATATCTACAATTTTCGCCATTTCAGACTCTCCAATGAGTAATAAAAACCAAATCGGGCTTATTGTTGTGATTTGGCTGAACAATAACTTGTTCGGGGTCAATCTATTTGTAATTTTGCTACAAAATTCAGGGCAAATCCGCGCAATGAATTCTCAGAGGCGGGGATTATTTCAGGAATTAGCCGTTGTGTGCAATCACAGCTGAAATAAAACCACTAAATAGGCCATGACCTTGTCTTGGTGTCGATGTGAATTCGGGGTGGAATTGACAAGCAACAAACCAAGGATGGTCGGGGTTTTCAACGATTTCAACCAGCGCACCGTCGGACGAACGCCCTGCAATGACCAAACCGGATTTTTCTAAATCGTTAACATAGTGATTATTTACTTCATAACGATGACGGTGACGCTCAACAATTCGGTCTTTGCCATAGGCCTCGCGAGATAATGAGCCTTCGGTGAGCTGACATTCCTGCCCACCTAATCGCATGGTACCGCCAAGATCGGTCGACTCATCACGCTCAACCACCTTACCGTCGGCTTCAATCCATTCTGTAATAAGGCCAATCACCGGATGACGGGATTGACGATCAAATTCGGTTGAGTGCGCACCCTGCAAACCGCAAACATTACGCGCGTACTCAATAACAGCTACCTGCATACCTAAACAGATGCCTAAATAAGGGATTTTATTCTCACGGGCATATTGCGCTGCCAATATTTTCCCTTCGACACCGCGATGGCCGAAGCCGCCTGGAACCAAAATTCCGGCCACATCGGCAAGCATTTCAACGCCGTTTTTCTCGATATCTTCAGAATCGATATACTGGATCTTAACTTTGGTACGCGAACGAATACCGGCATGATCAATCGCTTCAATCAACGATTTATAGGCATCCAATAAATCCATGTACTTGCCAACCATGGCGATGGTGACTTCTTTTTCAGGGTTGAGTTTGCGATCTGAAACATCATCCCAATCTGACAAATCGGCTGGCTCACATTCTAGACCAAACTTCTCGACCACAATGGCATCAAGGCCAGACTTGGCCAACATCGAAGGTATTCGATAGATGGTGTCGGCATCCAGCAATGGAATGACCGCGCGCTCTTCAACATTGGTGAATAACGCAATTTTACGTAATTCAGTTTTGCCAATTGGGCGCTCTGAACGACAAATCAAAATATCTGGCTGCAGACCAATGGTGCGCAGCTCCTTCACCGAATGCTGTGTCGGCTTGGTTTTTACTTCACCTGCAGTGGCAATATAAGGCACTAACGTTAGGTGCATAGACAAGGCGCGACGGCTGCCTAATTCAACTTTAAGCTGACGTACGGCTTCTAGGAAAGGTAACGATTCGATATCACCAACGGTGCCGCCGATTTCAACCAATGCAACATCAGCATCACCAGCGCCTTCAATCACTCGGCGCTTAATTTCATCGGTAATGTGAGGAATCACTTGCACCGTACCGCCCAAATAATCGCCACGACGCTCTTTACGTAACACGTCTTGATAGATACGACCGGTGGTAAAGTTATTACGGCGCGTCATAGTTGTACTAACAAAGCGCTCGTAATGGCCCAAGTCTAAATCGGTTTCAGCACCATCTTCGGTGACAAAAACTTCACCATGCTGGAACGGGCTCATGGTGCCCGGATCGACATTGATATAGGGGTCTAATTTTAACAGCGTAACTTTTAAGCCGCGCGCCTCTAAAATGGCGGCAAGAGAGGCAGAGGCAATGCCTTTTCCTAAAGAAGAAACAACACCACCGGTAACAAAGATGTAACGAGTCATATGAGATCCCATCAAAAAACAAAGCAAACCCATGAAACACAAAGGTTCCAATAGGATAGATAAAAAAGGGTAATTAGCGATTCAAGATGGGCGGCCAGCTTAACAAAAAAGGCCTATCTGCTCAATCTGCATTTGCGCTATTTTTCCAAACCAATCGCAAACTTGGGTCATTAATACCTGCTTGGTAGCCCTGAACAACAAATAAGTCCGCCACAGCCACCAATTGATCGCCACTGTACAGCAGTGGAATCCGATAACGCAGCCAAGGTTTAACACGATACTCTTGCAGTAAACGTTTTAAATCACGACTTTTTGAGCGCCCTGCTGGCTGAATAACTTCACCGCCGCTACGTAATCGCCAGTTCAAATTCGGCAAACCTGTTTGCAAACTTAGGGTTGGATCCTGTTTATCAGCCGAGACCTGTAAACCAACCCAGCCGACTCCAGCCCAATATTGCAATTCTTGTTCACTGACTGCTGGCGGTAATGCTGGCTCTGGCATATCTGCCACCCAATAAATTGCAGGCCCGTGACGACGAATAGCCCCTTGACCAAGACGAACCTCTGGGGTCGCATCGGCCCGAGCATGAATCACCGCACGATAAATCTCTTTGAGCCGCTGTTTGGACGGTACTTGCTGACCAATCTTAAGCAGCCAAGCATGCAATAGGCTAAGCATTTGCGCTTCACTAAAATCATTAAGTTGCACCAGCTTTAGGCCTTGGTCGAAACTGAGCCGATGTTGCAACTCTTGTTCGACAACAAACGATTGGCTAATGGCTGCATCATTGCCTGATGCCAGCAGATCAATACTGCTTTGGATACGCTGCCGATAAGCAGGCCAACGTGCTTCTAGCATGGGTAAGACGTTGTGGCGCAGATAATTTCTATCCAACAATACATCATCGTTCGAATCATCCTCAATCCACGCCAAACCCAAATGCTCTGCCCATTCAATAAGCTGAGCCTTAGACAGACTCAGCAAAGGCCGAAACAACTGATAATGATCTCGACGAGACAAACTCGCCATTGCCTTTAAGCCGTGTACACCAGCGCCGCGCATCAAGCGTAAAAAGAAGGTTTCGACCTGATCATCCAAATGATGCGCCAGTAACAGCACCCCACCTTCTGGTATTGTTTCAGCGAATTTCTCATACCGTAGCGTTCGCGCCGCAGCTTCAAGGCCAGCACCATTAACAACCGTATTTCCCTGCAAACCAATAAACTCACAACCCAACAATTCACACTGCTGCTGACAATGCTGCGCCCATTCCTCTGCTCGAGCAGATAAACCATGATTGATATGAATGGCGGTTACCTGCTTAGCAGGAAAGCACTGGCAAGCAAGTTCTAGCAATAACCGAGAATCAACGCCGCCGCTGTAACCAACATAAAGCTGAGTCGACTTTAATTGCGCAAGTTCGGCTTTAAAATCTGTTAAAAAAGAGGAATACCATTGAGATGAAGATGACGACAAGCAAGACTCCAAGGCTTAGCTTAATAAGGCTTAGGTTAACGACCAAAGATAGCGAAGTTTGGCACGATCGCCTCGTCGCCACAATTCAGAACCTTGTGGTACATCAACTCGCTCAATATAAGTTGCGCCAATTTTTTCACAGGTACGGATAGAAGCAATGTTATCTGGATTGCAGGTAATCCAAAGCTCCGAAAAGCCTTCTTCAAGCGCAACCGTTTTCAGTAGCAAGCAGGCTTCTGCAGCGTAAGAATGACCTCGGTAGCCGCGCCGGATGCCATAACCCAACTGGCCGCCATATTTCAGTAATGACGGTTTGGAACCAAGGCGCAGGTCGATCTGACCAATGGGCGTGCCGTTAAGCAAAACAATATTAAACAGATAGGCAGGCACTGCTTCGAGCGCCTCACTGGCAGGGATGACTCGGTTGTACACCAACCCTACTGAGTCACCAAAGAGTGCATCTACTATTTTCGGCTGAGTCACACGGCGTTCACTTTGAAACCAATATGATCGGCAGATTAATCGATTTTCAGGCAATAAAATAGGTGATCATTTCGATTTGAGCACCTACTTTACCGAGCTGACAATAAAAAGTGTGACCTAAGCCTGCACACCATAAGACATTAAACGCTGGTAACGACGTTCCAATAACTCATCGAGTGGTTTTTGCTTTAGTTCATCAAGCTGCTGTGTCAGCACTTCTTTGACGCGACGATTCATGTCATCGAAGTCTCGGTGAGCGCCGCCCAATGGTTCTTCAATAATATGATCAACAATACACAACTCTTTTAAACGGTGCGCCGCAATGCCCATCGCTTCGGCTGCGTCGGCTGCTTTATCAGCTGTTTTCCAAAGAATGGAGGCGCAGCCTTCTGGTGAAATAACCGAATAAGTACTGTATTGCAGCATGTTCAGTTGATCACAAACGCCAATTGCCAATGCACCACCTGAACCACCTTCACCAATAACGGTAGAAATGATCGGCGTTTTTAATGACGACATTTTAAGCAGATTATAAGCAATAGCTTCAGACTGGCCGCGTTCTTCGGCACCGATACCAGGATAAGCACCCATTGTGTCGATAAAGGTAATCACTGGCATTTTAAAGCGCTCAGCCATTTGCATCAGACGCAAAGCCTTGCGATAACCTTCTGGTCGAGGCATCGCAAAGTTACGGCGGACCTTCTCTTCGGTTTCGCGACCTTTCTGATGACCAATGATCATCACCGGCAAACTATCTAAGCGAGCAACACCGCCAACAATCGCTGCATCGTCGGCGTAATGGCGATCACCATGCAACTCATCAAAGTCATTAAATACCCCTTTGATGTAGTCTAGTGTGTACGGACGCTTAGGGTGCCGAGCCACTTTAGAGATCTGCCAAGCGCTCAACTTGTTATAAATTTGAGCGGTTAATTTGGTGGATTGTTGCGTTAACTTATCAATTTCTGCAGCGATATTCAGATCGTTCCGATTGCCGACCAATCGCAACTCATCGATTTTGGAAATGAGGTCAGCAATGGGCTGTTCAAAGTCTAAATAATCCGGATTCATCATCTTTCCTGTTAAGAAAATTTTATCTAAGTAAACATCCGTGCCGATTAAAGTATGGCACGTCAACCATAGCGTTACCTTAATGGCCTGACGCGAAACGAACAATATCACGTCAGAAGATTAAGCTATGAGCAAAAGTTCACAATAGTCGTTCGCCACCTTTACGCTTTAGTGACGGCATTAGATTAGTCATTAGTGATAGCGGAAGCGATAGCCCGTTGCTGAGAAGCGTTGCTTTAATTCGTGCAACACCTCATCTTCCAGCCGAATTCGGTGTGAGTCTGATAATCTCACCAGACCATTGGCCCAGTCATTTTGATACTGAATCCAAATTTCACAGCCTTGCCCCTCTGCGAGCCCTTGCTGAATTAGCGGCTTAAGCTGAGTTAAAAACTGAGTGCTGTGCTCAGAGTGAACATCAAACTCGATACCTTTAATCAGTTTCTGGCGGGCATCTTCTAGCGAATAAAGCTTTTGGGTACGAATTCTGGCGCGATCGCTGTAGTCATCCCAGCCGAGCTCGGCTTCAATAACCACCACGGTATCTGGGATAAGCGCCTCTTTATATTCTTGATAGCTCTCGCCAAACAGCGTCATCTCAATGCGGCCTGTGCGGTCATCTAGCGTCACAATTGCCATGGTGTCGCCACGCTGGGTTTGGCGTGTACGAACGTTTAACACCAAGCCCGCCAAAGTATGGCTGTTGCCGCGGCGATAGCGTTTTAGCTCTTCGCCTGAGGCTTCAATTTCAGACAGCCGCATAGATACTAGCTGATTAACTTCTTGTTCAAATTCATCGATCGGATGGCCAGTCAAATAAAGCCCTAGGGTTTCTTTTTCACCGGCTAAGCGATCTTTTAGTGAAGATTCGACACATTGCCGATAAGGCTGATATACATCGGTTGTTTCTTCCTCTTCGATAGCACCAAACATATCCATCATGCCTGCAGCCTGATTATTGGCGTGCTGATCCGCTGCTTTGACAGCGTCAGGCATGGCTTCGAGCATCAGTGTTCGGTGCGGCCCAATTTGGTCCAAAGCGCCAGCTTTGATCAACGCCTCGATGGCTCGTTTGTTTACTTTTCGCGCATCAACTCGCTGGCAGAAATCAAACAAATCAGTAAAGGGGCCGGACTTGCGCGCTTCAACAATTGCTTCCACTGGGCCTTCACCAACGCCCTTGATCGCGCCTAAGCCATAAATCACCTGATTATTGTCGTTGACGGTAAAGTAATAGGCTCCAGCGTTAACGTCCGGCGGCAGTACGTCGACGTTCATTTGTCGACATTCTTCGATAAAAATAACCACCTTTTCGGTGTTTTGCAGTTCCGACGATAGCGTCGCTGCCATAAACGCCGCAGGATAGTGGGTCTTTAACCAGAGTGTTTGGTACGACACCAAGGCGTAGGCAGCCGAGTGTGATTTGTTAAAACCATAGCCGGCGAATTTTTCAACCAAGTCAAAAATCTTAATTGCGAGCTCGCCATCAATACCGTTATTAATCGCTCCTTGCTCGAACACTTCGCGCTGCTTCGCCATCTCTTCTGGTTTCTTTTTACCCATGGCACGACGCAACATATCTGCGCCGCCCAAGGTATAGCCAGCCAAAACCTGAGCAATCTGCATCACCTGTTCTTGGTACAAAATAATACCGTAGGTCGGTGCTAATATCGGTTTTAGCGATTCGTGCTGATATTGAGCATCAGGATAAGAAAGTTCTTCACGGCCGTGCTTACGATTAATAAAGTTATCAACCATGCCCGATTGCAACGGACCTGGGCGAAACAAAGCCACCAAGGCGATCATATCTTCTAAGCAGTCCGGTTGCAGACGATGAACCAAGTCTTTCATACCGCGGGATTCTAGCTGGAACACGGCGGTCGTTTTGGCTTGTTTTAACAGATCGAACGAGGCTTCATCGTTTAACGGAATACGCGCAATATCGATGGCTTCTTTGCCTTCAGCGGCGCGCCTTGGGTTAATAATCTTTAATGCCCAATCAATGATGGTGAGCGTTCTAAGACCTAAGAAGTCAAACTTAACCAGACCTGCCGATTCAACATCGTTTTTATCAAATTGAGTGACCAAGCCATTGCCGTCTTCATCACACAACAGCGGCGAGAAGTCAGTCAATTTTGTTGGCGCAATCACCACGCCACCAGCATGCTTACCGGTTTGGCGCGTGATTCCTTCCAGCTTTAAAGCCATTTCCCAGATGTCAGCGGCTTCCTCATCTTCATCAAGGAACTCTTGCAATTCACTGACTTCTTCGCGTGCCTTTTCCAGCTTCATACCCGGATCTGGCGGAATCAATTTAGACAGTTTATCAGCCAAACCAAAAGGCTTGCCCTGTACACGCGCAACATCTCGCACCACCGCTTTTGCGGCCATGGTGCCGAAGGTAACAATCTGAGACACCGCCTGACGACCGTAAGTGTCGGCAACGTATTGAATCACTCGCTCTCGACCGTCCATGCAGAAGTCGACATCAAAGTCCGGCATCGAAACCCGCTCTGGGTTGAGGAATCGTTCGAACAGCAAGTCGTACTCTAACGGGTCTAGATCGGTAATATCCAATACCCAAGCCACCAACGAACCGGCACCGGAGCCTCGGCCCGGGCCCACTGGCACGCCGTTTTCTTTACCCCAACGGATAAAGTCCATAACGATCAGGAAGTAGCCGGGGAAACCCATCTGTATGATGATGTCGAGTTCAAACTTTAGGCGATCAAAATAAGCCTGTCGGCGTTCTTCGTAGTCCGGTTGCTGCTTATCGAGGGCGATAGTTAATCGGTTCTCAAGGCCTTCCGCCGAAAGCTTGCGAAAATACTCATCCATGGTCATGCCATCTGGCACTGGGTAATCTGGTAAGTAATATTTGCCCAGCTCAACTGGCACCGTACAACGCACCGCAATGGCTAAGCTGTTCTCTAAGGCTTCTGGGATATCCGAAAACAACTCGGACATCTCGTCTGGCGATTTTAAATACTGCTCTTCGGAGTAATGGCGTTTACGCTTAGGATCATCCAGCGTGACACCTTCATTGATACAAACCCGAGTTTCGTGTGCTTCAAAGTCTTCACGAGTTAAAAACATCACATCGTTAGTGGCGACAACGGGAATAGACAACTTGCGGGCAATCAACAAACTGCCCTGAACCAGGGTTTCATCCTGCTCACGCGAGGTACGTTGTAATTCTAGATAAAACCGATCACCAAAGACTTGACGCCAATGCGCCGCATTAGCTTCTGCCTGCTCGGCATTACCACGCAACAAGGCTTGGCCGACATTACCCCAACGCGCGCCAGACAACAGAATTAAGCCCTGCTGTTTCGCCTCAATCCATTCGGGTTTAACGATAGCTTTGTCATGATGCTGGTTAGTTTGGTAAGCATCGGAGATTAGTTCGGTTAGATTACGATAGCCGGTTTCGTTACAGGCCAGTAACGTCATTAAAAAGGGAGCACCCGGCTCTGCCGCATTTTCCAGCCACAGATCCGCGCCTAAAATCGGTTTAATGCCACTACCAATCGCCGCATTGTAGAACTTCACCAAGCCAAAAAAGTTAGTGATATCGGTAATCGCAACCGCTGGCATTTGGCTACTGGCGACCGCATTCACTAAAGGCTTTACTCTAACAATGCCATCAACGAGTGAGTATTCAGTATGAACTCTGAGGTGTACAAATTGGGTCATCGATCTCTACTTTTTGCGTTCTACTAATAAGCGATGCGCTTATTGAGGCGTTACTATTAATTCAATAATACTGATTCATTTAATGCTTACTGATTAATAGTTGCTAATTTTAATAGTTACTAATTAACAGTTACTGCTACTGGTTCCCTATGAGCTTGTTTTTAATCGGCGCAAACGAACGACGATGCTCGGCTAAAATACCATGCAGCTCTATTGCTTGCAGATGTTGCGCTGTGCCATAGCCCTTATGATTTTTAAAACCATACTGCGGGTGCTTTTTATCCAGTTCGATCATCTGCGTATCTCGCGCCACCTTGGCTACAATAGAGGCTGCGGAAATTTCTGCAACCTTACCATCACCCTTAACGATAGCCTCAGCTAGGCAAGGTAAACCACTAGGGATTTTATTACCGTCGATAAGGCAAAGTTCGGGCTGAATACTTAAGCCTGATACGGCTCTGGTCATTGCTAATAGCGTTGCTTGTAAGATATTTAGCTGATCGATTTCGGACACGCTAGCGCGACCAAGGCTTACCGAGAGCGCACTCTGATGGATCTGCTCTGCCAGTAGCGCTCGTTTTTTTTCGCTCAGTTTTTTTGAATCATTTAAGCCTTCAATCGGCTGGTTTGGATCAAGGATAACCGCAGCGGCAACTACGTCGCCCGCCAAAGGGCCGCGACCGACTTCATCGACACCGGCAATCAGGTTGTGACCGGCAAAGAATTCAAAACCCGCCTGCGTCATTTTTTAGCGACACTCAATACCGCGTTCGCTGCCTGTTGATCGGCATTCAAAGCTAACTTTTTATGCCACTGACCGGCTCGTTCAATGAAATCTTGGCGATACTCGGTATCCTGCAACGCGGTCACTAAATCTTGGCTTATTTGCTCGGCAGTCGCAGCGCCCTGTAAGCGTTCCGGCACCCAATCACGCTGCTCTAATATGTTTGGCAGCGCAACCCAACGCGTGGTTGCTAACTTGGAGATAATAAAAAACGACAGTGGACTCATCTTGTAAGCCACGACCATCGGCTTTTTCAATAGCATCGTTTGCAAGGTTGCCGTTCCTGAAGCAACAAGCGTCACATCACTGGCGGCAATGGCTTGATCGGCTTGCTGATCCAGAATCTGAATATCAATCGGCAACGACAACTCAGCCAATAAAGCTTCTATTTGTTGCCGTCGTTTGGCATTAGCAGCAGGCAACAGCACTTGGATATCGCCTAATTGCTGCTGCACTAATAATAGACTTTGCATAAACAGCGGCAGCAGTTGCTTTACTTCGCTACCGCGTGAACCGGGCAACATTGCTACCACTGGCTTTTTGCCATCGACCGTCAATTTGCCATCGAGAATCAAGGCTTGACGCGCCGAATCGGTATCGGGTTCTAATGGCAGTTGATCGGCTAAGGTGTGACCAACAAAGGTCACTGGAATGGATTCTTGGCGATAAAAATCAGCCTCAAACGGCAACAGCGTCAACATATGATCAACGGCTTTGCGGATGTTTTTAATACGCCCTTTGCGCCATGCCCAAACCGATGGTGAAACATAGTGCACGGTTTTGATACCAGCGCGGCGCAATTGTTTTTCTAAGCCGATATTGAAATCTGGCGCATCAATACCAACAAAAACATCGGGTTGAAAGTCGATACACCAATCACGGTAACGGGCGCGAATAGCAAACAGTTCACGTAGTCGACTGAGTACTTCAGTAATACCCATCACCGACAGGCGCTCCATCGGCACCAGCGATTGCATACCCTGCTCGATCATCAACGGGCCGCCAATACCAGCAAATTCAATATCTGGATATTGCGCTTTCAGCGCTTTCATCAGACCCGCGCCTAAAATATCACCACTGGCTTCTCCAGCCAGTAACGCAACCTTTAGCTTAGCGGCCATTAGCGCGCAATGCCTCGAGTCGACTTTTTGATACTGTCGACGAACAACGCCACTTCAGCAAACTCAGCTGCGCTGGATTCTAATTCAACCAGAGCGTCCTTTAATATTCGGCCTTCGCGATAAACGACCTTATAGGCTTGGCGTAAGGCGCGAATCGCTTCTTTCGAAAAGCCTCGACGCTTTAAACCTTCAAAGTTCATTCCGTGCGGTGCCGCAGGAAAGCCTTGCGCCATAATATAGGCAGGAATGTCTTTTAAAATGGTGGAGCCGGTGCCGATAAAAGCATGCTCACCGATCTGACAGAACTGATGCACACCGGTGTTACCGCCTAAAATCGCGTGATCGCCGATTGTGCAGTGACCGGCAATTTGTGCGCTGTTGGCGACAATAACATGATCACCAATCGTGCAATCGTGTGCGACATGACTGTAAGCCATAAATAAGCCGTGGCTACCGACTTTGGTATCGAACTCACCCTGCACGGTACCGCGCTGCATGGTGACGCATTCGCGAATGGTATTGGAGTCGCCAATGACCAAACGTGTCGGTTCGCCGTTGTATTTTAAATCTTGGCACTCTTCACCGATGCTGGCGAATTGAAAAATACGGTTATTTTTACCAATCACAGTTGGGCCATTGATAACCACATGAGGGCCAATCCAAGTACCGTCTTGAATTTCTACATCGGCACCAATAACACTGTATGGGCCAATTTCCACAGTGTCGGCAATACGTGCCGACGGATCAATAATCGCGCTAGGGTGAATCACATTAAACCTTTCTTTCTGCACAAAGAATGGAGGCACTTGCCGCCAACTGACCATCGACAGACGCCGTGCCTGTCACCTTATACATACCTCGACGTTCAGAAACGAACTGAACCTCTAAATCTAATCGATCTCCAGGAACGACTTGGCGTTTAAATTTCACATTATCCAAACCGGCAAACAAATAAAGATAACCGTCCTCTGGACGATTGCCTGTCGTTAAAAATCCGTAAACGGCAGTGAGTTGCGCCAATGCTTCACAAATTAAAACACCTGGAAAAATAGCATTGTCTGGGAAGTGACCTTGAAACAGCTGTTCATTTGCAGAGACATTTTTATAGCCACGAATGCTTTCGCCAGCAGTATAATCAGTGACACGATCTAATAATAAAAAAGGGTAACGATGCGGCAACAACTCTTTTATCTGTTCAATATTCAGCGGCAACTCAATGCTCATATCACTTCCTTTTCTTTGTTAAGCAGCCGTCTTTGGCGACAGCAAAGCCGCGGCTACTTTTTAAATTTTTTGGCTACTTTTAAATTAATTTTATCTTTGTAATTAGTTTTATATTTTTTAACACTCTCTAGATTGATTACGGCTGATCTAGTCAACTCTAAAAATTAATCTAGCTGTCCTGAGAGAGCTGTGCTTCTAGCTCTTTAACACGTTCACTTAGCTTGTCGAGCTGGCGTATGCGGGCAACCATTTTACGCCACTCGTTACCATCCTGAGCTGGAATGCCAGAAGCGTAATAGCCACCCTGCTTGGTGCCTTTGGTGACCATCGATTGGCCAGCAAAAAAACTATTATCGGCAATCTCAAGATGCCCAGCAAAACCAGACTGACCGCCAATTGTACAGTTTTTACCGATGCTGGTACTGCCTGCAACGCCAACCTGTGCGACAAGTACACTTTTAGCACCAATCTTAACGTTATGGCCAATCATAATCTGGTTATCGAGAATGACATCATGCTCGATAATGGTGTCATCAATCGCACCGCGATCCACTGTTGTATTGGCACCGATCTCAACACGATCGCCAACCAACACTCGGCCAATTTGCGCAATCGCGTGCCAGCCGGTTTCTGTCGGTGCGTAACCAAAACCATCACTGCCGATAACTGCACCGCTAAACACCTGACAGTCGTTACCCAGCACACAATGATGCGCCAGCGTGACTCGGTGATGTAAACGCGTACGAGCGCCGACTTCGCTGTGTTCACCTATAAAACAATGAGCACCAATAATGGCGTTATCACCAATTTTTGCGCCCGGCTCAATCACAGCATAGGCGCCAATGGCAACGTTTTCACCTAGGCTAACACTGGCATCCACTTGCGCCGTCGGGTGAATAATCGGTTCAATAGCAGACTCAGTTGAAAACAGATGCGAGATAATGGCATAGGATAAATAGGGATCTTTAACCACCAAAGCAACACAGTCAGCGGGGCAGAACTCGGCATCCGCTTCACTGAGTAACACCGCGCTGGCTTTTGTTTCTGATAGCACACGGCGGTATTTTTTCGATGATAAAAAAGAGATATCACCCGACTTGGCGCTATCTAGCGGCGCTAATGACCGAATACTTAAGGCTAGTTGCGCCTCATTAAGCTCGTTTAAAAGATCCAACTCTGCTGCAATGGTTTTAAGGTTTATCATCGACACTCTCTTCTGTTCAATTCTGCCGCCGTCTCGTCTTACTCGGCTGCTGCCTCTTGCTCTGTACGATTCGCACTGAATTGTTGATCAAATGTTTGTCGCACAGGCTCAGTAATATCTGGAAGATCGCCTTGCCAAACGACAGTTTGAGCATCGATCACCAAATCAATGCTGGCAGCACTGGTGTAGTCCGCAATAATTTTTCCAATAGCAGGCTGATAATAGCGCATAAATTCAGCTCGACTCTGTTGCTGAGCCTGCTGGATCTGAGCGTTTATTTGGTTCATTTCTGCATTAAAGCTATTGATTTCTTGGGCGTATAAGCGTTTTTCGTCATCGGTCAGAATATCGGCATCGGTCTTCAAACGATTCTGCCGAGTAGTAATACCCTGTCCTAGTTCTTGCAAACGTGATTGATGGCCCGCCAAAAGCTCTCTTAACTGACTGGTTGCATCTTCAGCCGCTAAGCTTTCAAACAATACCGACTGATAATTGATTACGGCAATTTTGGTTTCTGCCCATACATTGCCTACCCATAGGCTGGCGACTAAGAAAATCGAAACGCGAAACAACTTTTGCATTCTGGTTTCTCCAGTTTTCATCTAAACGTTGATTAAAATGACACACCGATGCTGAAAGAAAACGCTTCGATGTCATCATCGTCTTGGGCATTTAATGGAATGCCATAACTAAAACTCAATGGTGCAAATGGCGAAACCCAAGTTAAGCCAGCACCAACTGAATAACGAATTTCGGATAAATCAACACCTTCGACACAGGTATCACTGCCTTCGGAACAGTTATCGGTAAAGACATTACCAGCGTCTAAGAACAACGAACTACGGAACGAATCCTGATTCGTTGCAAAGGGTGTTGGAATTAGTAATTCTGCGCCGTATTCAATCTGAATATTACCACCAATGGCAGAGGCATCAATATCATCATCGATGCTGGTACCTAAAGGCCCTAACGATCCGTACTCAAAGCCGCGTACCGAACCTGAGCCACCAGAGTAATAATTTTCAAAAAACGGCAAACTGCTGTTATCACCGTAGCCATTACCATAACCCAGTTCTGAATGCAGACGGAACGAGTAGTTCTCGACAATCGGGAAGTAGCGTTGAGCCGATACCGTTGCTTTGTAATATTCTAAATCACCTATCGGCAAGGCTAGCTCCAAGTTCGCCGTCAACTGGCTACCATCACTGGCTTTAATGGTGCCGTTCAAGGTGTTATAGCTCCAGCCGGTTGCCGCAGTAAAGACGCTGTAGTCGTAACCGAATTGCTCGGCAAAATCGACCATTTCTTGGCTGGCATAATCATCATCCAACCACAAATCTTGCTGACTTGCGCCTAGCGAATAAGTCATACGCTGGTTTTCACTGAGCGGGTAACCAACCGTCACACGCGCACCCAATTCATTAATTGCATAGGTGGTATCGTCATCATCGTCGTAGCTGGCATCTTCGTAATAAACATCAAAACCAAGGCTGACGCC
Source organism: Reinekea thalattae (assembly GCF_008041945.1). Lineage (NCBI taxonomy): Bacteria > Pseudomonadati > Pseudomonadota > Gammaproteobacteria > Oceanospirillales > Saccharospirillaceae > Reinekea > Reinekea thalattae. Next base: position 1,282,403 of record NZ_VKAD01000001.1, read on the forward strand.
GTCGAGGGTAAAGTAAGGATTATTGACCGATAGGGTGTATTCTTGTGAGTCGCTGTCGGCTGAAATCCCTGCTGAGACATCAAGGCCTGCGCCCATGTAGTTCGATTGAGTTAACGAGAAGGCTAATGAGCCACCGGTACTTTCTGAGTAGCCACCAGAAAGACTGAGCTGTGAGTTTTTCGCCTCTTCAACACGCACAACAATATCGACAATATCGTCACGTCCTTCGATGCGTTGAGTTTTAATATCCACAAAGTTGAAATAACCTAAACGTTGCAAACGTCGTCTGGTTAACTCTAATTTACTGTTGATTAGCAAGGCACGTTCTAACTGACGGAATTCACGTCGAATGACTTCGTCATTGGTGCCGCTGTTGCCTTCAATCAAAATTCGATTGACATAAACAGGCAAGCCTAACTGCACTTGAATGACGACCTTAACAGTATGATCGTCACTATTCGGTTGCCTGAAGTCATTAACTCGAGCAAAGGCATAACCGTTTTCACCGGCAAGCTGATTAATAGCACTAACTAAACGCTGCACCTTTGATTGCGAATAAACTTCGCCGATTTCAATCTGATTTAATGCCTCTATCTGTTCTGCTAGATGCTTTAAATCACCAGCAATTTCGACCGCTGAAACCTGGTAAGGCTCACCTTCTGACAGATTTAGCGCAACACTGATATCGGCTTTATTTTCAGAGATAGAAACCTGTTGAGAATCAACCGAAAAATCTAAATAGCCGCGATCAAAATAGAAGTCTTCCAACCGCTGCGCATCACCAATTAAGGCAGCATTAGAGAACTGATCTTTGGAGTTAAATAGCGCCCACCAAGCGATCATGTCTGTCTCTTTAATAGAAACAACATCGTACAATTCAACATCACTGAATACCTCGTTGCCGACTAACTCAAGGTTTTTTACCTTAGCAACCGGACCTTCGGTAATGTCTAATTTGATGTCGACACGGTTACGTGTCAGCGGTGTAATCTCCGACTCTATCTGGACGTTATAACGTCCCATAGAACCGTATTGTTTTTCCATTTCCGATTGGATGTTATCGAGTAATGACTTACTAAAGATCTCGCCACTGGTCAGACCAACGTCATTAAAAACTCGTTCTAGAGCATCATCAGGAAAGGCTGAATTACCTTCAAACTCAATATTCTCAATTGCCGGACGCTCAACCAAAACAAAGGTCAGCTGATTGCCTTCACGCAACACATCGACAGAATAAAAATAGCCTGATGAGTAAATATCGTGGATCCAGTCACTGGCACGCTCGTCATCAACCTGATCACCTTCTTTGATCGATAAGCTGCGCAGCACATTACCTAGTGAAACTCGTTGAAGCCCCTGAACTTCGATGGACTCAACAACAAAGGTTTGCGCAGCCGACAAGGTTGACAAGCAAATAAAGCCCGCGAGCGTAATCGCTCTTACCAAAACACCCAAACTTTTATCCTTATTCATTTATGTTGCCAATCGTCTGCAACCAGTCATTCGTTAAAATAAACAACCATTAAAAAATTCGACTGACGTCGTTAAAAAAGGCCACCGCCATTAAACTAAAAATAAACGCCATGCCCAACTGCATACTGATGGTCAGCGCTCGTTCCGACAGTTCTTTTCTGGTGATCAATTCATAGCTATGAATTAAGACATGACCACCGTCCAATACTGGCACGGGCAAGAGGTTAACAATCGCAAGGCTGATACTAATAAAAGCGAGAAAACCGATAAAGACTTCAGCACCAGAAGTCACCGAAACACCAGCCATTTGCGCCATAGAAATTGGCCCGCCAATTTGCTTAAGCGACACTTTACCAGTAATCATTTTCCACAACATTTGATAGCTTAAGCTGATCATTTCATAACTGTCTTGAACGCCACGAAGCAACGCCTTAGGCGGCCAATATCGGGTGGTTATTAATTGCTCATCGGGCCATTCAACCGGTGCTACTGCGGCACCAACAAAACCGATTGTCTTGCCGTCGCGCTCCAGTGCTGCTGGCGTCAGCTCTAAGCTGCGCTCTGCACCATTGCGATCAACAACAAGCTGCAAGCTTGTTTCAGGGTTTTGCTGCACTCTATCAACCCATTCAAACCAGCCATCAACAGCCTCACCATTAACTGACAAGATAGTATCACCCACCAACAGACCATCGCGCGCCGCAGCACCGGCCGGATCTAGCTGACCAAGCGTGGCAGAGTAATGCGGTAACATAGGAGATAAACCTAACGCCTGAAGCGGGTTAGGCGACTGTTCGTTAGCCAGCCAAGCATTAATTGGCAAACTCACCTCAAAGGCCTGATTTTTACGCAATACAGTCAGCGTTATATCACCGCTGTCGCCGACTCTAGAAGCACTGGCAAGGTTCAGATCGGTAAAGCTAGCAACGGTTTTACCGTCGACTCGTAATATTTCATCGCCTCGCTGCAACTGAGCAACTTCAGCGGCAGAACCCTGATTTGGGGTATCGATAATAGGCACTAGATCTCGCACACCAATTAAATACATCAGGCTAAAGGCAACAATGGCAAACAGAATATTGGCAATTGGCCCTGCAAGCACAATGGCAATTTTTTGCAGTGGTGATTTACGATTAAAGGTTTGATCAAGCAACTCAGGGGCAACATCACCTTCGCGTTCATCGAGCATTTTGACGTAGCCGCCTAAAGGGATCCAAGCGATAGCAAATTCGGTTCCGTGCTTGTCTTTTTTAAGCCACAAAGGGCGACCAAAGCCTACAGAAAAACGCAACACCTTAACGCCACACTTGCGTGCTACCCAAAAGTGACCATATTCATGGATAGTCACCAAAATACCTAAGGCGATCAACAATCCGAACACTGAGTTCAAAACGGTCATCTATTCTCTTACCCTAAATGTAGATTTATCAAACGTAGATTCATCGGTTTAGCTGCGCACACCTATTAACTCAGCAGCTAACTGGCGTGCCTCGGCATCAACCTCAATTAATTGATCCAGCGATTCTACGCGAGTTGAAATCATTTGGTGCATTGTTTCTTCGTTAATCACCGGAATTTGCACAAAGCTGATCTTTTTTTCTAAAAAAGCAGCCACGGCAACTTCATTTGCGGCGTTAAGCACCGCAGGTAGAGTGCCACCGACGCTGAACGCCTCTTTCGCTAAACGTAAACAGGGGAATCGCTGCTCATCTGGCCGATCAAAGGTCAAATTTAACAGAGCATCAAAGCTTAAGTCGTCACTGCCGCTATGGATTCGTTCTGGATAGGCCAGCCCATAAGCAATAGGCGTGCGCATATCTGGCGCGCCCAGCTGCGCTATCACCGAACCGTCAAGATAACGCACCATGCTGTGAATGACGCTTTGTGGATGCACCACAACTTCAATATCGCTCGGCTGTACATCAAACAACCAGCAAGCTTCTATCAACTCCAAGCCTTTATTCATCAGCGATGCAGAATCGACCGAAATTTTCCGGCCCATCGGCCAGTTCGGGTGAGCGATGGCTTGCGCAGGCGTTACCGCCTCTAACTGTTGCTGAGTGAATTCTCGGAAAGGGCCGCCAGAGGCGGTAAGTAAAATGGATTTCACAGAGGATAATTGCTGCGACACGGGTAAGCACTGCAAAATAGCATTGTGCTCACTATCAATAGGCAGCAATTCAGTGCCTGAACGCTTCACTTCGTCCATAAATAGGCTGCCTGCGACGACCAAACTTTCTTTGTTGGCCAACAACAAACGCTTACCGGCCTTGGCCGCGGCTAACGAAGAGCGCAAACCTGCAGCACCAACAATGGCGGCAATAACAATATCGACATCGCTATGACTGGCAATGTCGACCAGCGCTTGCTCACCGACCAAAACATCGACCGAGCAAGACAGCAATCGTTTTAATTCTTGTTCTGCCTTCTGAGTCGGAACAACCGCGACTCTCGGCTTAAAGCGATCAACCTCTCGTGCCAACAACGCCATGTTGGAAAAACCACTAAGCGAATGCACTCGATAGCGGTCGGGGTGTGAAGCAATGACATCTAAGCTGTTCTGGCCAATAGAACCTGTTGCTCCCAGCACAGCGACATGTTGAACCTTCATGCGTTAAATAACCGAAAGCACGAACCACAACAGTACAAAGACTGGTGTTGCAGCACATAGACTATCGGTTCTATCTAAGACGCCGCCATGACCAGGCAACAAAGCCGAGCTGTCTTTAATGCCTCGGTGGCGTTTCAATAACGATTCAAATAGATCACCCATCACCGAGAAGCCAATTAACGCACTGGAAATCAATAACAACCACAGCCAACCTTTTAGGCTGTGGCCTGTTAAAAAGACCAAGGCGATAACAATCGAAATAACCATCGAGGTGACAACGCCGCCATAAACGCCAGCCCAAGTCTTACCAGGGCTAACCTGTGGCGCCAATTTCTTTTTACCAAAGGCACGGCCGGCAAAATAGGCACCGATATCCGCGCCCCAAACCAACAGCATTAACCAAGTCAACAACAACGCAGATTGAGGCTGGTTTTTCAGCCATACCAAGCCAACCCAGCAACCGATTAAAACCGGCACCAACATTAATAGTGTTAGCGCGCGATTACATAACCAGCGTGCACTGTCAGGATAACGAACAACAGCACTGGCAGCATAAAGCCACCAAGGCAGCGTGATTAAGGAAAGTATCGGCCAAACGATTGAATTAACGTCTATAAAGGTGTGCACCAAAACCAGTACCGCTGCGACGACCGCAGCAATCGCAACACGGCTGAATTGATTTTTATAACCGGATAGATTTGCCCATTCCCATGCAGCCAATACCGTAATAACGCCAACAAACAGTCGAAAGCCAGTATCTGGCAGCAAATAGATGCCAGCCAGTGTTAAGGGGATCAATACAATGGCGGTCAGTACACGCTGTAATAACATAGTTGTTTAGTTCTCTTGTTCTATTTGATCGTCAGTTTTACCAAAGCGGCGCACTCGACGAGAAAATGCATCAAACGCACGATCAATCGATTGTTCGTTAAAATCTGGCCAGTATTCATCGGTAAAGTAAAACTCAGTGTAAGCCATCTGCCACAACAGAAAGTTAGAGATACGCTGCTCACCGGCGGTACGAATACACAAATCCGGTGCTGGTAAGTCGCCTAACATGACGCGCTCATTAATAAGCGCTTCATCGATGTCGTCTGCATTTAATAAGCCGTTTTGGACATCTCGAATCAACGATCGAGTTGCCTGCAATATATCCCAGCGACCACCGTAATTTGCGGCAATGGCCAATACCATTCCGGTATTACCCGCGGTCTGTTGCTCTGCCTTAACAATAGCCTGTTGAATGGCAGGACTAAAACCGGAAACATCACCAATAATACGTAACTGAAGGTTATTTTTAGCCAACTTAGAGACTTCACGATTTAATGCCTTTAAAAATAAATCCATCAAGGCATTCACTTCATCTTTTGGCCTGCGCCAATTTTCAGAGCTAAAGGCATACAAGGTCAGCACTTCGACACCGCGTCGAGCACACGCCTCGACCGTCGTACGAACTGCTTTCGCACCAGCTTGATGCCCTGAAATACCGCCAAGCAAACGCTTTTTAGCCCAGCGATTATTGCCATCCATAATAATAGCGACATGTTTTGGCAATGTTGTTTCCATCACGCTGAACGTTCCATTTGATCAATAAAGTGCATGCTATCCCTATCTGAGTCGGCTTATCGAAAGCAGCGCTGAAAACGCTGCCTGCGATAATAAGATTTTAATTTGCTGGTAAAATCTTAGAGTGTGAAGGGGTTAAACCCATAAAGCTTCTGTTATCAGAGCTTTACACCTTCATCAGATCTTCTTCTTTCTCAGCCAACAGCTTATCAACATCGACAATCGCCGTATCGGTCAGCTTTTGAATGTCATCTTCGCCTTTTTTGCCTTCGTCTTCAGACAATTCTTTTTCTTTAACCAAGTCTTTAATGGTTGCGTTTGCATCGCGACGACCATTACGAATAGAAACTCGAGCTTTTTCAGCTTCGCTACGAGCAACCTTGATTAGATCTTTACGCGTTTCTTCGGTTAGCATCGGCATCGCTAAACGAATATTGTTACCAGCAGTCGCTGGGTTAAGACCCAAATCAGACTTCATGATTGCTTTTTCAATCGCCGGTACCATTTGCTTTTCCCATGGCACAACAGACAGCGTTCGGCCGTCTTCTGCGATAACGTTAGCAACCTGTTTGAGCGGTGTTTCAGTACCGTAGTAGTCGACTGTCACCTTATCTAGAATGGCCGGATTAGCACGACCGGTACGAATTTTATTAAAAGCCTCACCAAGCGCGACGATGGCTTTGCGATTATGAGCATCGGCTTCTTGTAATATGTCTTGAATCATTGGCTAAACTCCTATCACATGTTCATTGTGAGCATTAACAGCTATCTCGACTATCCCCGACTGAGTCGTCCGAACAATCAGCAAGCAGCCCTAAAAACCTAAGGCGCAATATTATACACACCCAAAGCACGATGTCCTTAGTAACTATCTTTATGATCAACATCGCGATCAGACTTAAATCGAGCCGTACAAAAAGGACAGACATAAAAAAGGGCGGCTCAGCCACCCTCTATTGTTCATTCACTTAATGCCTAACGATCGTTACTGCCAATAATGGCGAACAGGTCGTTAACGGTAAATTAAGCGCCTTGAACAGCCGCAGCAACTTCTGCAGCAAAATCAACTTCTTCTTTCTCGATACCTTCACCCACTTCAAAACGAGTAAAGCTTTCGATCTCAGCGCCTTCTTTCTTAGCAAGTGCGCCAACTTTAACATCCGCATCCTTAACAAAAGGCTGCTCAGTCAATGAAATTTCTGCTTCAAACTTCTTGATACGACCGATCATCATCTTTTCGATGATTTCAGCAGGCTTACCAGAACCTTCAGATTGAACGCGAACAACTTCTTTTTCACGCTCTAGTACATCTTCAGAAATATCAGAAGGACGTACAAACTGAGGATTGATTGCCGCAACGTGCATCGCGATGTCTTTAGCAAGCTCTGCGCTACCGCCAGTTAGCTCAACCGCTGCTGCGATACGGCCACCGTGAACGTAAGCGTCAACAGTTTTACCTTCGCCACCAACAAAGACAGCACGACGAACAGTGATGTTTTCACCGATTTTCTGAACCAAAGCTTCACGCTCTGCTTCAAGTTCGCCTGCCATGAAAGCAGCAACATCAGTGTCTTTCTTCTCGAATGCTACGTCCGCAACTTTGTTAGCAAAGTTTAGGAAGTTTTCATCACGAGCAACGAAGTCAGTTTCGCTGTTGATTTCAAGCAACATAACAACTGAGTTGTCGTCTGCAGTGCGAGTTACGATAACGCCTTCAGCAGCAGTACGACCTGCTTTTTTCGCAGCCTTCAGACCAGAAGACTTACGTAGGTTATCGATTGCTTTTTCAATGTCGCCATCGGTTTCAGTCAGTGCTTTTTTGCACTCCATCATGCCTAAACCGGTACGTTCACGTAATTCTTTTACCAAGCTTGCGCTAATTGCCATGACCTTAGTCCTCAAATATAAAATTTAGCAAGTTCACAAATTTAATATGCTTAACAAAACGCAAAAGGGGCTAAAGCCCCTTCTGTGCTTATCGACTAAATGTTACTCAGCTGGTGCTTCTTCAGCAGCTTCAGCAACTTCTACAAACTCATCAGCCTGAGCAGTTTTTGCTTCAAGAACTGCATCAGCCATTGAACTAGCGTAGATTTCAATTGCTCGAATCGCATCGTCGTTACCTGGGATAACGTAATCAACGCCATCTGGGTTTGAGTTAGAGTCAACGATACCGATAACTGGGATACCAAGTTTGTTTGCTTCTTGAATCGCGATACGCTCGTGATCAACGTCAACAACAAACAGAGCGTCAGGTAAGCCACCCATATCTTTAATACCGCCGATTGATTTCTCTAATTTAGAAATCTCACGAGTCGCCATTAAACGCTCTTTCTTAGTCAACTTCTCAAAAGTGCCATCGGCTTCTTGAGTTGTTAGTTCACGTAGACGCTTAATCGATTGGCGAATGGTTTTGTAGTTAGTCAACATACCACCCAACCAACGGTGTGCCACAAAAGGCATGCCCGCACGAGTCGCCTCTTCACGAACAATATTGCTCGCAGAACGCTTAGTACCAACAAAAAGAATCTTGTTCTTTCTTGCGGCAATTTCACCAACATAAGCCAATGCATTGTTTAATGCAGGCACTGTGTGCTCAAGGTTGATGATATGAATTTTGTTACGAGCACCAAAGATGTACTTACCCATTTTAGGGTTCCAGTAACGAGTTTGGTGTCCAAAGTGAACGCCTGCTTTAAGCAGGTCACGCATAGATACAGTAGCCATAATTTCCTCTATATTCGGGTTAGGCCTCCACACACCCCATAATCCAACCCCTTTCGGGCACCCAGAATTACGTGTCGGCGTATGTGAGATATTTAGTTAAAGTTACACCCCAGCCATATCCAACAGACAGGAGCGGCGCGCTTTATACCAAATTACGCCCAGCAACACAAGAACACGCACTGAAAGTTACGCTAAAAGTGTAAGAAAATAAGGATATCCGTTGTTGCAGAGCTGCAACCGGTCAATAAAACCGTTAGAATTGCGCACCTCATTCATCCTGATGGAAAAACAATGGCAGTTATTATCAAAAATTCATCCGATATCGAAAAAATGCGTATCGCCGGCCGCCTTGCCGCTGAAGTATTAGAAATGCTCGAAGAGCACGTTGTGCCGGGAGTTTCTACGGGTGAACTTGATCGACTCTGTCATAACCTCATTGTGAACGAACAGGGTGCGATTCCTGCGCCATTGAACTATGGCCATCCACCGTTCCCTAAATCTATTTGCACCTCGATCAATCACGTTATCTGTCATGGCATTCCATCAGATGATCGCATTCTGAAAAAAGGCGACATCGTCAATGTTGACGTCACTGTCATTAAAGATGGTTATCACGGCGACAGCAGCATGATGTTCCTAGTCGGTGAAGTGCCGAGCCACCTACAAAGGCTTTGCAAGGTAACCCAAGAATGCCTATATAAAGCCATTGAAATTGTTAAGCCGGGCACCACTCTTGGTGATATCGGCCATATCATTCAAACGCATGCCGAATCGAATCACTATTCGGTTGTACGTGAGTTTTGCGGCCACGGTATTGGCAAGGGTTTTCATGAAGAGCCACAAGTCGTTCATTACGGCAAGCCAGGCACAGGCTTAGCACTAAAAGAAGGTATGACATTCACCATTGAACCGATGATCAACCAAGGCAAGCCTCAATGTAAAATTTTAGGCGACCAATGGACGGCGGTAACTAAAGACCGCAAAGCCTCGGCACAATGGGAGCACACCATTTTAGTCACCGCCAATGGCCATGAAATTCTGACTGCCAGAAGCAACGAAACCTTTTAAACAATAGGTTAACTAAGCACGATAAGTTAGCTGGCCAAGCGATACGAGCGTCGGCCAGCATGACTCAAATGCCAATAATAACTAAAGGCCGATTATTTTGGATCTCTCTCGTTATTTGAACCATTCACTGATTGATACCAACGCACTGAGCGAGCAATTAAAGAGCGGCAAGCCCATTCCCGTTCTCAAGCAAGCATTGCAGGGTATTGATCAGGCATTGAACGATCAGTACCGCGACGACGCCTCGATTCGAGACCTAGTTTTTGGCAGAGCGGCAGCGATGGATGCCGTGCTTCGCTGCATCTGGCAACTGTTTGATTGGCAAGGCAGCGATCAGATTGCTCTGCTGGCGGTCGGCGGCTATGGCCGCGGCGAATTACTACCCAGTTCAGACATCGACCTGCTTTTTTTATTTAATGAAGAGTCAGACATTGATGCCAACGTCAGCTCACTGCAAGATTTCTTAACCTTACTGTGGGACATCAAGCTAGAAGTTGGCCACAGTGTCAGAACCATTCAAGCCTGCATTACCGAAGCGCGCAATGACGTCACCATTACCACCAACCTAATGGAGTCTCGCGTACTTTTAGGTAACACCCAGTTGCGCGAACAGTTAAACCTCTCCATTGGCCCAGATTCTATTTGGCCAAGCCCTGAGTTTTATCAAGCAAAAATCACTGAACAGTTTGATCGCCACAAAAAATACAACGACACCGAATACAACCTTGAACCTAACGTTAAAGGCGGCCTTGGTGCGCTCAGAGATATTCAAAACATTGGCTGGGTTGCCAAACGCCACTTTGGTGATGATGCTTTAGTCGACCTGATCGAACGCGGCTTTTTAACAACAGAAGAATGCCAAGAGCTACAAAAAGGCCAAGACTTTTTGTGGCGTGTACGTTACGCGCTGCACATGATTACCGGCCGTGAAGAAGACCGCCTAACCTTCGAACTACAAGAACAGGTTGCCGAACTGTTTGGCTATGAAACACAAGAAGGCAAATTGCTTGCCGTCGAACAGTTGATGCGCGACTACTTCCGACAAGTCTTCCGTTTAAATACACTCAACATGATGCTGCTACAGCACTTTGATCAGACCATTCTTAACAGTGCCGAAAGCGATACGATTGAGCCGATTAATAATCGTTTCCAAGTTCGTAATGGTTACATTGAGGCCTGTTCAGATCAGGTATTTTCACGCACCCCTTGCGCCCTGATGGAAGTGTTTGTGCTGTTCGCACAGCAAGCCAATGTCAAAGGTATTCATGCCAGCACAATGCGATTGATTTTTGCTCATCGCCACCTGATTGATGCTGCGTTTCGACAAGACCTTTCTAACATTACCTTCTTTATGGAACTGTTACGCAGTCGCGAAGGCGTTTATCACAGCTTACGCTACATGAATCAGCTAGGTGTATTAGGACTCTACTTGCCTGAGTTTGGTCGCATTATTGGGCAAATGCAGTTTGACCTGTTTCATGTTTACACCGTCGATGCTCATACGCTACTCACTATTCGAACCTTGCGCAGTTTTCGGCACGAAAACAACACCGCGCGTTTTCCTATTGCGACCGCAGCCATTGACCAGCTTTCTAAACCAGAGCTTATCTACATTGCTGCGCTGTACCACGATATTGGCAAAGGCCGTCAGGGCGATCACGCTATTGAAGGCGCAATCGACGTTCGACGCTTTGCACAGCGCCATCGATTATCGCCATGGGAAACGCAACTGGTCACCTGGTTAGTCGAAAACCATCTATTGATGTCTCGTGTGGCTCAACGCGAGGACATATCTGACCCTGATATTATTAACTGGTTTGCACAAGAGGTCGGCGATTTACAAACGCTTAACTACCTTTATGCTCACACCGTTGCTGACATTTACGCCACCAACCCAAACCTTTGGAACAGCTGGCGCGCATCGCTTATTGAGCGACTTTATAAAGAAACCAAACGAGCATTACGGCGCGGCCTTGCTAACCCAATGCAAAAAGAAGAATTGGTGTTAGAAACGCAACTCGAAGCGATTAAAATTTTAGAACAGCAAGGCATGAGTAAAGAGCTTGCGCTTGAACTTTGGGACAACCCAAAAGACGATTATTTTTTACGAGAAACTCCTGAAAACATCGCTTGGCATACTAAATCGATCTACGATCACGGCAGTAAAAAACCCTTGGTTTTATTGCGTGAAACCGATCAGAAACGCTTTGCAGGTGGCACTCAAGTCTTTATTTACGCACCCGACAGACCGCACCTGTTTGGCGATATTGCAGCAACGCTCGATACCTTAAACCTAGACATTCAAGATGCGCGCATCATGACCTCGTCTACGTCCGACTTCAGTCTCGATACTTTTATTGTGCTCGAACATGACGGACAAAGTATTGGCAACAACCAAGAGCGTCTAGATGAGATCCAACAGCGCTTGTTGTTTGAGATTGAAAATCCGAACGACTCGCCGATCCCAACCCGTCGCGTGCCTCGGCAGTTAAAGCATTTCCAAGTGCCTGCCGAAGTAACCGTCAGTAACGACACCGAGTACCAAAAAACCGTGGTTGAAATCATGGCGGCAGACCGGCCTGGCTTGCTCGCAGATATTGGCCGTTGTTTTAGACGCTTGGATTTGACACTCTACAGTGCTCGAATCTCAACGATGGGCGAGCATGTCGAAGACGTGTTCTTTATCCTTAATAAAGATGGCGAACAACTCAGCGATCTCGACATTGTACAGCAGCTGAAAGATGAGCTACTAGAAACTATTTCTGAAGTGATGGAACGATGAATCCAAATCTAGACAAACTGCACCCCTACCCGTTTGAAAAACTGCACCAACTAACGGCCAATATTACACCCGCAGATTTACCACCGGTTTTTTGGGGTGTTGGCGAACCCAAACACCAGCCACCTGCATTTTTCAAAGAAAGCATGATCAATGCTTTACCCGGCTATTCAAACTACCCAGCGACAAAAGGTATTACTGAGCTTCGCGAAGCCATTGTCGATTGGGCGAAGCGTCGGTTTCAGTTAAGTGAAGACACTCAGTTTGATGCCGATAATAACGTGCTGCCAGTAAACGGTACACGCGAAGCCTTATTTGCCATTGTACAAGCCTTGTTTGATTCCAGCTCAGCTGCGAATGAAATTTGGTCGCCCAACCCGTTTTATCAAATTTATGAAGGCGCTACTTTATTAGCTGGCGGCAAGGTGCGTTATTTTTCTTGCACTGCGGCAAGCAATTATCAGCCAGATTTTGACAGCCTAAGCGAGGCCGATTGGCAGCAATGCCAGATGCTATTTATTTGCACGCCCGGTAACCCAAGCGGTGCCGTGATGCCAATCGAGCAATTGCAGTTTTTAATTAAAAAAGCGATCCAGTACAACATCGTATTAATCAGCGACGAATGCTACAGCGAGCTGTACCGTGATGAACAAAAGCCACCTGTCGGCTTACTCGAAGCAGCATCAAAAATGGGCCACCACAGCTTAAAAAACTGTTTGGTCTTTCATAGCTTAAGTAAGCGTTCTAATCTGCCGGGGCTACGCAGTGGCTTTGTTGCCGGTGACAGCGAATTAATTAGTGCCTTTTTAAAATACCGAACCTATCACGGCTGCGCCATGCCTTTGCCTGTACAGCAAGTTTCTGTCGCGGCTTGGCAAGACGAAACGCACGTTATCGAAAATCGCAAACTCTACAATGAAAAATATCAGGCTGTGGTCAGCGAACTTAGCTCGGTATTGCCGTTATCGATTCCTGAAGCCAGCTTTTATTTATGGCCAAATCTTGAGCAGGATGATGAAAAGGTTGCCCAACGCTGGTTAGAAAAAGCCAACATTCGGGTATTACCTGGACAGTATTTATCACGTTCGGTCGACGGCTTTAACCCAGGTTATGGCCATGTCCGCATCGCGCTCGTTGCAACACTCGATGAATGTGTTGCAGCCGCAAAACGACTAAAACAGATTCTTTAATCGCTAAGATCCAACAGGCAACTCATGATTAAAATTTACGGAATTAAAAATTGCGACACCATCAAAAAAACATTGAAATGGTTTGACGCTCACAATTTAGACTACCAATTCATTGACTACAAAAAACAGCCACCAGACGCAGACTTAGCTCGCCAATTCGTTGATGAATTTGGCTGGGAAACTGTGATCAATAAACGTGGCACGACATGGCGCAAGCTAGACCAGGACACAAAAGATTCAATCACCGATGACAGCGCAGTCGCCTTGATGATAGAACAGCCCTCAATTATAAAGCGGCCAATCATCGAGCAATCTGGCAAACGCTGGCTCGGCTACGACGAAACGCAACTTGAACAGCTTATTTAAATGGAGAACCTAATGACTTATTTCGCTATTGCGCTGGGCACCAGCACACTGAACAAAGACAATAAAATTATTGAAGCTTGGTACCCGCAGCCAATTCTGAAACCAGATGCTGCACTCACCAGCGCATTAACTAGCCTAGTGAAACACGATTCTGGCAATGCGGTTTACGTTATAGAAAAAAGCCAATACCAGGCACTGGCCGAACTGTTTGCGGCACAATCGTTAAACCTTAACGTCAGCCTGTTAGAAGCTGCTAAAAACAGTGAACAAAATATTGTTCTGACAATTTTGGAAAACGATGCGGCACCAACATCTGTTGCTGAAGGCTACTTAAAACTGCACCTTCTTTCACACCGTTTAGTGAAACCGCAGCAAGTCAATCTAGATGGTTTATTTGGCGTGCTACACAACATTGCTTGGACCAGCGAAGGTCCAATCGACATGCCTGAATTACCAGAGCGCCAAATTGCAGCGCGTATGGCTGGCCGCCCATTAGAAGTTAACTGCATCGATAAATTCCCTAAAATGGCCGACTACGTAGTACCTTCTGGTATTCGTATCGGCGATACCTCACGTGTCCGTCTGGGCGCACACTTAGGTGAAGGTACAACTGTTATGCACGCTGGCTTTGTTAACTTTAACGCCGGTACCGAAGCGGTTTCTATGGTTGAAGGCCGTGTTTCTGCGGGCGTCTTGGTCGGCAACGGTTCTGACGTTGGTGGCGGCGCTTCTATTATGGGTACGCTTTCTGGTGGCGGTAAAGAAGTTGTCTCTCTGGGTGAGAATTGCCTATTAGGTGCAAACGCTGGTACAGGTATCGCGTTAGGCGATCGCTGCACCATTGAAGCCGGTCTTTACATCACTGCGGGCACTAAAGTGACGATGTTGGATAGCGACAAGCAACCAACAACCACCGTTAAAGCTCGTGAGTTGTCTGGCAAATCTGACCTACTGTTTTGGCGCAATGCACAAACTGGTCGTGTTGAGTGCCTAACCAATAAATCAGCGATTGAATTAAACGCTGACTTACACTCACACAACTAAGCAACCTATGCAGCTGAGACGAAATGGCTAGTCCACTAGGGCTAGCTATTTCATTAGCTGCCGGTGTTTTGCATAAATTAAACTAGCATTGGTATCCTGAACCAATCAGAGGCCATCGCGATTGAATGACTCGACTGACTTAAAGCTGTGCAATATTGATCCCTGCTATGCAGAAGATGTCTACCACGCCATCGTTGAGAATCGCAGTTATTTAGCGCAGTGGCTACCTTGGGTCGAGCGTACTCATAGCATCGAAGACACGCGTTTATTTTTGGCTCACAGCAAGCATAAGCACAGCCAAAAAAAACAATTCATAACGCTTATTTATCTGGCGCAACGCTTTATCGGCATCACTGGATTTACCCATTTAGACTCGAACAAACAACATGGCGAACTGGGCTACTGGCTGATTGAATCAGCACAGCACCAAGGTCATATGACTCATGCGACGCAGCAATTAGTCCGCATCGGTTTTGAACATTTAAATCTTGAAAAACAAATCATCAGAGTCGCGACTAAAAACTTAGCCAGCACCTCACTTGCCCAACACTTAGGATTTGAATACCAAGGTTTAGAGCCGCTACCGATTTACATAAACCAGAAGCCTTTTGAACTGGCCGTGTACAGCCTTAATAAAACTCAGTGGCAACACGCCGAAAAATAAAACGCACCATGTGAAGGGTTTATAGCAAGAAGATTTATCGCTAGATAACCTCGACCACCAACTCTAAATAAATAGTGTATTCGCTATCCGACGCGGCAATGGTGAGATAATAGGTTTCACCTGCGACTGTTGCACCACCAAGTAAAAACGACAGCTCGGCCGTTGTTTCATCGATTTCAAAATCGGCCGCATTTGCACCACCTGCAATTGTGTAGCTGAGCGTATCGACATCGGCGTCGTCAGCCGCAAAGGTGCCGACTATCGTCTCGCCTGCATTAACTTCAACCGAGTAAACACTGCGATTCTCATACCAAGCAATAGTGTTATCCGAATAAGAAGCCGACATTAAATCGGCATCACCGTCACCATCGATATCGGCAACGCCAACCATCAATACAAATTCAGCTTCGTTATAGATATCAATTTTTGTGAAATAATTTGCGCCGTTATTGCTGTACCAAGCGATAGTGTTATCGCGTGACGATGCAGAAATCAGATCGACGTCTCCGTCTCGATCAAAGTCAGTCGCACTAACCGATGCTGGACGATCGACATCGGTCGTCACTGTGCGCTTTAAGAAGAAATCGTCACTGCCTTCAACATCGCTCATATTGCGATACCAAACCACGGTATCGTCATCATCTAACGCCGCAACGATATCGGTATCGCCATCACTGTCGATGTCTTGCGCATAAACCGATAACACACTGCTACCTTGCTCAATAATGTGTTTGGTGAAATTCTCATCACCATCATTTTCATACCAAGCAACGATGTCATCGTTTTGCGACGCCGACATTAAATCTATATCGCCATCGCCATCTATATCCGCAGCATGCACTGCATAAGCGCCATCGGCAGCACTGCTGCCAGAACTATCAGTGTCATCAGTTGAATCTTGCTGTAATTCAACAACAGTTTGGGTGGTGAAAGATGCTTGGCCATTATTTTCATACCAACGAATGGAATCATCCTGAAACGACGCTGACAGTAAATCCTTATCCTGATCGCCATCGACATCGGCAACAAAAACAGAACGCACACTGTCAGCATTGGAAACAACAATGCGGCGGGTAAAGTCAGGCTCCTCAGCACCGTCGTTTTCGAACCAAGCAACGGTGTCGTCGACATAAGAGGCCGTAACCAAATCATAATCACCATCCTGGTCGACATCACTAACATGAATAGAAATCGCACCGTCTGCTCGAGCTAAGCGGATAGCGGTAAAATTCTGCTGGCCGTCGTTCTCATACCATTTAACAAGGTCTTCATCTCTTGAGACAGACGCCAAGTCGATATCGCCGTCACCGTCCAGATCAGCTGCGGCAACAGCATAAGCACCAACCGCCGTTGTGCTAACTGCATTGTAGGAAAAGGCAATGTCGTATTCCGCCTGCCAACGAGGATAACTGTTAACAGCCACGCCTGAACCTTCGCCACCGGAAGAATCCGGCTGGCTACAGGCCGATAACAGAATGACAACGATAAGCGCTACTGCAAGCCGCAACTTATCTCCCTCAACAATAGTGTTCACAACAACCCCGTACAAATGAACAGGCACCCATCGGCCTATGTCTTGGTATCGGCCTGCTCTAGACAAAATGAACCCGTTCATCACAGAAATCATCAAAAGCGCTAAAGCAAGGCCAAAAACATAATAGAACTTTTTAAGTTGCATGTATTGACTAAAGCAACAGGGAGAGCCTAATATCACCATCAAATAGAACTTTAATAGTTACTTAAAATGAAAATCCAAAATAGTGACTCAAATATACCGCCATTCAGCTTTAGCTAACCGAGGAAACAAGCACATGAAACAGGATGTCATCATTATTGGAGGAAGCTTTGCTGGAGCCTCTGCAGCCATGCAATTGGTGCGAGCCCAACGCAAAGTGACTTTGGTCGACGCAGGCCAACCACGAAACCGATTCGCCAAGCACTCTCATGGTTTTTTCGGCCTCGATGGCTACAGCCCTGAGGCGATAAAACTCAAAAGCTGGCAGCAATTACTCAGCTACCCAACGATGACGCTACTTGAAGACAGCGTTACTGAAGCGATTCCACAGGCGGATTGCTTCAAGCTAACGCTCAGCAGCGGAAAAGTACTGATCGGGAAAAAGCTGATTATTGCCACAGGGCTGACCGATATATTGCCAGACATCGAAGGCATTCAAGCACGCTGGGGTAAAACGGTGGCTCACTGCCCCTACTGCCATGGCTATGAATTACGTAATCGCTCATTAGGTGTTATCGCCACCAGTGAAATGTCGTTACATCAGGCCAGCATGATTCCAGATTGGGGCGTGACGACTTATTTTTCACAGGGCGAATTCTATGCTGATGCGGAACAAAAAAGCTTTTTACAACAGCGCGGCGTTCAGTTTGAAGACTCGCCCATCATAAAAATACTCGGCGAAGGCGTAGATATTTCTGCTGTTCAACTTGCAGACGGACGAACCGTTGATATTCAGGGTCTATACGTCGGGCCAAAAACGCAAATGAGCAGCGATATTGCCAGCCGCCTGGGTTGTAAATTCATCGAAGCTCCAATGGGCGCTATTTTGCAAACAGACGAGTTTAAACAAACTAGCGTAGCAGGTGTATTTGCCGCCGGAGACATCGCAAACCCAATGCAGAACGCCACCTTTGCTTCGGCATCCGGTGTTATGGCTGGCGTTGGCGCGCATCATCAATTAATTCAAGAACTGCGCTAAAGCACAGCACTATGTTTATTCATTTGAGAGGTTCGAGATGAAAGATACACCCAGTCAGCAAGAATTTTGGGAGCAGCATTTTCAAGAAAAACAAATGATGTGGGGGTCTGAGGCTTCGCAGTCGGTCAAGCCTGCTTTACGTTTATTCCAAGAGCGGCAGCTTCAGACACTTCTGATTCCCGGCTTTGGTTACGGTCGAAATGCTAAGGCATTTGCCGACCATGGTTTTGATATTACTGGAATTGAAATATCCCGCACCGCAATTGATATTGCAAAAAAACAGTGGGCCAATGCCATCACCGTACACCAAGGAGATGTCAGCGACATGCCGTTTGATGCTAACCAATACGACGGCATCTTTTGCTATGCCCTGCTGCATCTTTTAACCAAGGCAGCACGCAAAAAGTTTATCGACGACTGTTACCAACAACTAAACAATAACGGCTATATGGTTTTCGTTACACTGGCCACTCATACCCCGACTTTTGCTCAAGGTGCAAAGATGGATCACAACACCTATCTATCTCGTCATGGCGTAGACCTGTTTTATCACGACCTAGAAACTATCGAGCAAGAGTTCTCAGCTTACGGACTTATTGAGCAAACACTCAGCCATGAGGACTCACAAGATTTTTGGATTATTGTTTGTCAGAAGACTTAAACCTCCAGCCACAAAAAAGCCCTTAAAATAAGGGCTTAATTAGTATTTTTGACCGATGTGATCTGAGGTAAATCCTAGAACGGTATATCGTCGTCAAAATCGTCAAAGCCACCCGGTGCTGGTTGCGCAGGTGCCGACTGAGGTTGTTGCTGTTGTGGAGATTGCTGTGGCGCGACCTGTTGCGGCGCACCAAAACCACCACCTTGAGGTTGCTGAGGCGGTGCTTGATTGTAATTAGGCTGTGCTGCTGGCTGCTGATTAAAGCCGCCGCCTTGTGGTTGTTGACCAAAACCACCGCCTTGCTGAGGTGCTCCGCCTTCTTGGCGACCACCAATAAATTGCATTTCATTACCGACAATTTCGGTTGAATAACGGTCTTGGCCGTTTTGGTCTTGCCATTTACGAGTCTGCAAACGTCCTTCGATATAAACCTGTGAACCTTTGCGTAAATATTGCGAGGCAACCTCTGCGGTTCGGCCAAAGAGCACGATACGGTGCCATTCGGTAAGATCCTGACGGTTTCCTTGCTCGTCTGCTCGGCCAAGTTCATTGGTCGCTACATTCAGGTTCACTACCTGAGTGCCCGATGCGGTTGTACGCACCTCGGGATCCTGCCCTAATCGACCTAAAATAATGACCTTGTTTACGGTACCCTTTGCCATATGCCTTCCTATATATTTCGTTTTTGCTAGCCGCGAACTATCCATCAGTTGAAGGCTAACTTCAAGGTTGATTTGATGATTCCGCTGGCTTTCTTTATCTCTGTCACGCTTGTATTGGTTAATCCCCTCAAACACTAATGCTGCGGGGCTCACTGTTTGAGACTTCGACCCGAGTTAAAAACCTATTGAGTCACGGATTCTACTTTAAGGATTACCGCAGTGATAAAAAAACCTTGCGATCTGTATATTCATACAGTTATATTAGTCGCACGCTTTTTAATCCACACACTTAAAGAGCTTTTTCAGCAGCCTTCACAGTTTGATCCCCAGTCTTCGGTGAGGTGCTGCTGGAACTTCTTGCCAATTTATGCTTTCTTTGGGGCTTTGTTTCTTTCCAGTTCGAGGATTTCATGGACAAAATTTCCGTCCAGGGTGCCCGTACCCACAATCTTAAAGACATTACCATTGATATTCCACGCGACAAGCTTGTTGTTATCACTGGGCTTTCAGGCTCAGGTAAGTCTTCGTTGGCGTTCGACACCCTCTACGCCGAGGGTCAACGCCGTTATGTTGAATCACTATCAACCTACGCTCGGCAGTTTTTATCGATGATGGAAAAACCGGATGTCGACCATATTGAAGGTCTGTCACCGGCGATTTCTATTGAACAAAAAACCACCAGCCATAACCCTCGATCTACGGTAGGTACCACTACCGAAATTTATGATTACTTACGTTTGCTGTTTGCACGTATTGGTGAACCACGCTGCCCTGAACATGGTGAACCACTAGAAGCTCAAATGGTCAGCCAGATGGTTGATTCGGTGCTGGCGTTGCCAGAAGGCAGCAAGCTAATGATGCTTGCGCCGCTCATCCGCGACCGTAAAGGTGAGCACTTACATGTTTTCAACGAACTTAGGGCTCAAGGCTTTGTGCGTGTGCGTGTCGATGGCACGGTGATGGATTTAGACGAAGTTCCAGAACTCGATAAACGTAAAAAGCACACCATCGAAGCAGTCGTTGACCGCTTCAAAGTCCGTGATGACTTACAACTGCGATTGGCCGAGTCGTTCGAAACCTGCTTAACCTTAGCGGGCGGTATCGCTCAAATCAGTTGGATGGATGGTGACGGCGAAGACATTTTGTTTTCGAACAAGTTTGCCTGTCCGGTATGCGGCTATTCAATTGCCGAACTGGAACCGCGCATGTTCTCGTTCAACAACCCAGCCGGTGCCTGTGAAGAGTGCGACGGCTTAGGCCTTAAACAGTATTTTGATCGCAGTAAGGTTGTCCGCGACGACAGCCTGACCCTAGCCGAAGGCGCTATTTCTGGTTGGGATCGACGTGCTGTCTATTACTTTAGCCAGCTCACCTCACTAGGCGAGCACTTCAGCATTGACCTTGACCAGCCGTTTAAAAAACTACCGAAAAAATTCCGTGAGATGGTGCTTAACGGCAGCGGCGATGTTGAGATCGACTTTAACTACGTCAACAGCCGTGGCGCGGTCTATAGCCGAACACACGCCTTTGAAGGTGTGGTGCCTAACATGGAGCGACGCTATCGCGAAACCGATAGCAGCTCGGTGCGTGAGGAGTTGTCAAAGTATTTGGCGGAACAACATTGCCCGAGTTGTCACGGCAGTCGCCTTAAAGAAAGCGCACGTAATGTCTTTATTGATGGCGTGACCTTGCCGGAAGTGACGCACATGTCTATTGCCGACGCTGTCCGCTATTACAACAGCTTAAAGCTCGAAGGCAGCAAAGCACAAATCGCGGAAAAAATTCTGCGTGAAATCATTCAACGTCTCAGCTTCTTAGAAAATGTCGGCCTAGAATATTTAACCCTCGACCGTAGCGCCGATACGCTTTCTGGCGGTGAAACTCAACGTATTCGACTGGCTAGCCAGATTGGCGCTGGCCTTGTTGGAGTCATGTATATCTTAGATGAACCTTCAATTGGTCTTCACCAACGCGACAACGATCGTCTGTTGCAAACGCTGACTAACTTGCGTGATATGGGCAATACCGTTTTAGTGGTCGAGCATGACGAAGACGCCATTCGCACCGCCGACTGGGTGTTAGATATCGGCCCTGGCGCTGGCGTTCATGGTGGTAACGTGATTGCCGCAGGCACGCCAAAACAAATCATGGCAAGTAAGGATTCACTGACCGGTAAATACCTGAGCGGCAAGCTAAAAATTGACGTACCGAACGAACGCGCAGTAGCTGACCCGAAACGACAGCTAGTGATCAAAGGCGCAACGGGCAACAACTTACAGTCGGTCGACCTGTCCATTCCTGTCGGCCTATTTAACTGTATTACCGGAGTTTCCGGTTCAGGTAAATCAACACTGATAAACCGAACGCTTTATCCACTGGCCGCAACCGCGTTGAACAATGCGACCACGCTAACCGCAGCACCTTACCAAAGCATCGCAGGACTCGACTTTTACGACAAGGTCGTGGATATCGACCAAAGCCCAATCGGCCGAACACCTCGCTCGAACCCGGCAACCTACACCGGCATCTTTACGGCTGTGCGAGAACTGTTCGCCGGCACACAAGAAGCTCGTTCACGTGGCTATGCACCCGGACGTTTCAGTTTTAACGTTAAGGGCGGCCGCTGTGAGGCGTGCCAAGGCGATGGCTTAATTAAGGTTGAGATGCACTTTCTTGCCGATATCTATGTGCCGTGTGATGTTTGTACTGGTAAGCGCTACAACCGCGAAACGCTCGAAGTTCGCTACAAGGGCAAAAATATCCATGAAGTGTTAGACATGACCATCGAAGACGCGCTGAGCTTTTTCGAGGCCATTCCAGCACTGCAACGTAAATTGCAAACCCTCGTCGATGTCGGCCTTTCTTACGTCAAATTAGGCCAAAGTGCGACCACACTCTCTGGCGGTGAAGCGCAACGGGTTAAGCTTGCCCGTGAGCTATCTAAGCGCGATACCGGCAACACGCTGTATATTCTCGACGAACCGACTACCGGCTTGCACTTCCAAGACATCAAGATGCTGTTAGAAGTCCTGCATCGATTGCGCGATAACGGCAATACGGTTGTCGTCATCGAACATAATCTCGATGTAGTGAAGACAGCTGACTGGGTTATCGACCTTGGCCCTGAAGGTGGTGTCAAAGGCGGCCATATCGTCGCAACTGGCAGCCCAGAAGAAGTCGCAGATAACGCAGCGTCAATTACCGGTAAGTACCTAAAGCCGCTGCTGGAAAAAGGTTAAAGACAAACAGGCTTAACCGCTAATAAAAAAGGGTCGCTGTTGAGCGACCCTTTTTTTATGCATGCTTAAATTAACAGGCAAGAAATTAATACATCAAGGTGAACAACTTACGCTGGTATTGAATCGCCAGCGGGTCGCCTTTACCTAGCGAATTTAAGATATCCAACATGGTTTTACGAGCGGCGCCGTCTTGGTAATTTTTATCCTTCTGCACCACCTCATAGATGGTTTGTAGCGCTTCTTCGACTCGCTCTGCTTGGCTGTATTGCACCGCTAACTCAACCTTTAAGGCTAAGTTATCAGGCTGGCTTGCCAGCTTTTGCTGCAATTCAACAATCGCTGGGGTATCGGCTGCTTCTTGCATCAGCTCTAAGCGAGACACTAACTCAGCGTATTTAGGCTCCAGCTGTTGCTCCATAGTGGCTGCGGCCAAAATTTCACTGGCTTCTTTGCTGCGCTTTAGGTTGAGATAACATTCAGCGATCAACAAGCCAATGGCAAATTCTTCATTACTGACGGTATAAGCGCCGCGCAACAGCGCCAAGGCTTGATCATTTTGCCCTTGCTGCATCAATTCCATAGCCGCTTTTACATCGGCTTCCCAAGGCGCAGGTAAATGCTGGTTTAAGCGCTCGCGAATAGCACTTTCTGGTTCGGCTCCGGCAAAACCATCAATCGGCTGGCCATCTTTCATGATAGCGACCGTCGGCAAGCTGCGCACACCAAACTGTGCGGTAATGGCTTGCTGCTCATCGGCGTTGACCTTCGCCAATAAAATTTGTCCGTTATACTCTTCGGCCAGTTTTTCTAAAATGGGCATAAGCACCTTGCAATGCGAGCACCATTCGGCCCAAAAATCGACCACCACCAAACGACGCGTCGATTCTTCTAACAGAACCTGCTGAAAATTTTGCTCATTGACATCAATAACATTGACGGTGATATCACTCATAACAACCTCTTATCGCTAACAGCACAGTTTAATAACGGCCCAAGCCTATGGCACTGGCTTGCGCTATTGCGGATCTTTATTGCGCCTTTATTTGGATGATGCACGCCATTTAAAGATGCTGCTAATAAATAAGCACTTTGTAAATAGACACTGCATTTTTGTAAACAATGTGGGGACGATTTAACTAATCACCACCCTTAGCTGGTATCGGTTGTCCGACACCGCTAGACTACGGCTTTTTCTGCTTTATTGACTCGGAGTTGATTATGAAGCTTGGCAAAACCATTGCCATATTGACCGGCGTTATAGTGATTGTCGCAGTAGCTGGCTTATTAGCCGTAAAACTGACTAAATTCACATCTAAGAATGCGTCCAATATTGAAGTCAGCGACCAAGAGACTCGCACCTTTAAGAGCCTAACTCTTAACAATGGCCTAAAGGTAATTTTGGTATCCGATAGCGAAAGTGATAAGGCTGCCGCAGCGCTGAATGTATTTTCCGGTTCTTGGGCTAACCCTGCTGATATACCAGGCTTAGCACACTTTTTAGAGCATATGCTATTTTTAGGCACTGAAAAATACCCCGTTGTAGACGACTATACCAACTTCATTCAAACCAACGGCGGTAGTAGCAATGCTTATACTGCTGCAGAAAATACTCTGTTTTATTTTGATATCAATGCCGATAAATATCAGGAGTCGCTCGATCGATTCTCGCAGTTTTTTATCGCGCCACTGTTTGACAGTGACTTTACTCAACGTGAAATCAATGCCGTTCACTCTGAATATGCGGCATCACTGCAAGACGATAGCCGACGCATCGGCGATGTTGTGCGCGAAATTACCAGCCCCAATCATCCCGCCAGTCGTTTAGCTGTTGGCACACTCGACACTCTGGATGTGGATAACCTTGAAACACAGCTGCGCAGCTTTTTCCAAGAACACTATGTTGCGTCAAACATGTCGTTATCGATTTATGGTCCGCAAGACATTGAAACGCTTGAACAATGGGCAACCAATTACTTCGGCGGCATCCGAAACGCCGACAGCGGTAACAACCAATACCCACAGATGCAGTTTGATTCAATCGATCTACCTAAACTGGTTGAAATAGAACCACGAAGAGACGTTCGTCAATTGCAAATGCGATTCCCAATTACCGCTTCAACAGCAAACCTAAGTTCAAAACCCGCGCAATATGTTGCCTCGTTAATTGGTCAGCGATCCAGTGGCTCGCTGTTATCGGAGTTAAAAAATCTAGGCTGGGCCGATAGCCTGTATGTCAACGACGGCGGATTAACGCACTCCAGCACCAGCTTTGATATTTCTATTGCGCTAACCCCTCAAGGCATGGCTCATTGGGAAGATGTTGTCCAACTGACTTTCAGTGAAATCGAATTAATTCGCCAACAGGGTATCGATAAACGCTTTTACCAAGAACAGCAGCAGATTAATGACATTGCCTTCCAGTTTGCTGAACAAACATCTGCCCAACGCACTGCCCGTATGCTGGCCGAACGGCTGCAATATTTAGATGCGGAATTCCTACTGTCTTGGCCGTATCGATTACCAAAATTCAACGGCGACCAAGTTGAGGCGGTACTGGCTCAATTGAAGCCCGATAATGCACTGATTTTATTAGCCTACCCAGAGGCTGAAACCGATCAACGCAGTGAATACTACAACACGCCTTATCGCCAACAATTACTGACTGGCAATCAGGTCGCGGCTTGGCGTAATGCAGCGTTGGATTCACGCTTAAGCCTGCCTGAACCTAACCCCTTTATTCCAGAAGACCTGACCGTTCAGCCACTCGAACAGTTACCGTCGCAGCTGTATAAAAACATTCCCCACATCATTACAGCAGACAGCCATACCACTACTTGGTTTGAGCAGGACGACGAATTTTTAACACCAAAAATAGACTTGCATATCTTACTGCAAGGCGACTTCACCAACCGTAACGCCAAAAACATTGTCGCAACCAACCTGTACCTTCAGTTAGTCAGCAATGCGCTAGAAGAGGTACGCTACCACGCCGGTAAAGCAGGTTCTGGCTACGGCATTCAGCTTTCTGAAGATGGTGTTCAACTGCGCCTGTATGGCTACAGTGATAAATTGGGTTTATTAGCCGATGCTCTGGTATTTGAATTGGTTGAGCATCAAATTAACCCTAATCGTTTCGACATTGAAAAAGACAACTACTTGCGCGCGCTTAAAAACCGAGCACAGGACAGCGTCATTAATCAATCGGTTAGAACTTTGAATCAGTGGCTTATTTCAACCGAAGTGGAAACGGAATCATTGATTGATGAGTTAGAAAAAATCACTATTGAAGATCTCATCAGCACACGCCAACAGCTGTTTGCAAATGCGCACCTAACAATGTTGTTACACGGCAACCTCACCAATGCCGAAGCCACTCGCATCAGTCAACGCATCGACGCTGTGATTCCACAACAAGGCTCGAAACCAGAATCTCGTAGCATTGCTCATATCGCTCAAAAACGCTTTTTAACTAAGGTTAATTTTGACCACCCAGACTCAGCCTTGCTGCAGTATTTCCAAGGCGAAAACAGCAGCTTACGCGAGCGAGCGCTCTATATGCTGTTAGCCAAAGCGATTAATGCACCCTACTATTCTGAGCTGCGTACTCGTGAGCAATTGGGCTACATCGTTACTGCTCAGTCCTACACAATCGATGGCTTTCCGGGCCTGATTTTCTATGTTCAATCACCCCATACCGATGCTGCATTGTTACAGCTGTACTCTGATCGCTTTTTGAATCGCTACAACCAGTCGCTTCTCGATATGACCGAAGCACAGTTCAACGATTACAAAATTGGGCTTTCAACCACACTGCTTGAAGAAGATAAAAATCTCTATCAATTAAGCAGCCGTTATTGGCAGAATATTGTTGATGGCAATAAGAATTTTAATACTCAAATTCGCTTAGCTCAGGAAATCAATAAAATCAGTTTGGATGGTTTTAGACGATTCTACGCCAACGAAATTGTCGGTGACCTGATTCGTTCGGTATCCTTGCATCAGGTCGGTAAATCAATGGCTCGGGATTATGCGGATCATTCCAGCAGCCTTATCAGTTTCCATAGTTTGACGAAACCTAAGCAATGGCCAAGCGATGTCGACTGGATAATTCCGAGTTTCAATAACGTAGAACAGCGCCCATAACGTAACAATTAAATTTGCTTATGAACTAAACTGGCCGCCAGCTAAGCAGTATTCCTCTGGCGGCTAGTGCTCTTCTAACGCGACCTCCGGTTGTTGAATCGGCAATAAAATATAAAAGGTCGTGCCTTCACCTAGCGTACTTTCCACTTCGATCACGCCATGATGTCGCTCGACAATTGACTTGGTAATCGCCAAGCCAATGCCTGTGCCTTTACCGACTGGCTTGGTGGTATAAAACGGCTCAAATATTTCTTTGAGCTTTTCTGGTGCTATGCCCATACCGGTATCTGCAATCGACACCTCGACATTATCCTCTCGACGAGTCAACCCAATTCGAATCACCCCAAAATCTTTCATCGCCTGACAGGCATTAACAATAATATTAACAAACACCTGACTAAGCTGAGAACCAACAGCTTCAACCGTGGGTATTGGCTCAGCAATAATTTCGACTTCAGCTTTATATTTAATTTCATTACGCAACAGATTGATATTCGATTGCACTAACTTATGAAGATCGATCTGCTCAAACTGCTGACTACCTAAATGACTGTACTCTTTAAGGTCTTTTACAATCTCAATAATCCGTGACAAGCCTTCTTTAGATTCGCTCACCACTTCGGTAATGTCATTAAAGAAGCCTTCAAAGTTAGAATTATTTTTCCACTCTGCATATTTTTCTGTAGCGACTCCGCTAGCATCCTCTTGTAACTTTTGTTGCAGTGCCTGCTCCGATTTTAAGAGCCGATCTACATAGCGATTCAACAGGTTCATATTGGACGAAACAAAGCCAACTGGGTTATTAATTTCGTGTGCCACACCGGCAGCCAACTGACCTAACGCAGCCATTTTTTCCGATTGCATTAGCTGATCTTGCATTTCTTGGAATTGACTCAGCGCTTGCTGTTGGTGCGCCCTAAGGTTGATACGCTCTACCAATAAATCCATGCGCGTATCGGTAAAAAAATCAAAATGAACATATCCAGCGTTAGACTCCAACCAACCTATCGATTGCCATTGAGCAATCACTAATATGCAGTAACTTTCAGCTTTGCCAAGTTGGTTAATAAAATTTTTCTCTTGCTCGGATAGGTCACGTCCATCCAGTACAAACAGCGCATTCTGTTGTAAATAGCTCTCGCTAGTATTGTTTGTATCGACCAGACCTAAGGTGATATCGGGTGCCGCCTCGGGTATAGCCTGAGATAAAGATGGACTCAGTAACACGAGTTTATTCATCTGTTATGACTCCTTGTGGGAAGATCAGCGTCATGCGGGTGCCGAGCCCTTCTTTCGATGACACCTCGATATGACCACTGACCATCTTTAATAAATTTTCACTTAACGACAGCCCAAGACCAACACCCTCGCCAACCGCTTTGGTGGTGTAAAATGGATCAAAAATTGATTTCAAACTCTCTTCGGATATGCCTTTACCATTGTCGATCACAATCACCCTTAACTCATTTCCATCAACCTCGGCTTTCACAACAATGTTAGCGTCGGCAACTTCAGCAACCGACTCAATCGCATTCGACAACACATTTTCTAACGCTAAGGTAAATACCTGCATCGGCAAGCTGGCCATGATCGGTGGCCCAGGAATATCGACCGAAACACAGTCGTTATTGGATTCTAAACTTAAGATAATGAAATCAATGGACTCTCTAACATCAAACGATTGAGGCTGTTCACCAGTAAGATTGTTCAGTGGCTGTAATAGGCTAATGATGTGAGATACCCGATCCAAACCAGAAACTGATTCATCAATCACCTCATCAATTTCTTGCAACCGAAATTTAGACGCGGCAAGAAGATCGTTATTCAACTGCTCAATGGTATCCAAAACCTCGCTACTCACCTTGCCGATAAAGCTCAAGTTACTGCGAATAAAACCAATGGGGTTATTAATTTCATGCGCGACGCCAGCGGTAAAGCTTGCCAAGGTGCGCGCTTTTTCCGTATCCGATAAATTCTTCTGCGTTTTTTCCAACCGCTGCACTGCCTTTTGCAGTTCAGCTGTTTTATCGGATACCTTTTGTTCCAGTTGCTCGTTTAATTCTTTCAGTTTAACTTCAGCGGCATAGCGGGCCACTCGCTGACCAACCGTTTGACTGAACAGCGCCATCACTGTCTGTTCATTTTGCGATAAGCCACGACCATGAATCAGGTTGTCGCACACCAACCAGCCGACAACCTCATCGCCATAACGAATGGTTGAAATGGCATTCCAGCCACGGCCGACAATCTCATCATCTTCGTAAAGCGGTACCTCTTCACTGACTAAGACCTCGCCTTGCAGACTGAGCGACTTTTCAAACCAAGGCGTTTTATCAGAACTCAATACCAAAGAGTATTCGCGCCGAACCTGACCATGGCGATCGGTCCCCCAACAGCCTTTCACCACGCCCTGTTCGCTGTCGTAGGTTAAAACTCCGACTCGATCCAAGTCCAAATAGTGGCGCGCGCAAAGCACCGTTTCATGATAAATCTCATCCAGCGTAATGCAGCGTTCTAGCGCCAAATTGGTGTTGTTTAATAATTTGAGTATGCGACTAAGACTACGCTGATCCTGCTCTGCGTCAGTCTCTACCGTTAGGATAAAGCTGCGAATCGGATCATCACTAAATAGCGGTGCCACCGTTAACCGATGCCCAGCCACCACAAAAAAACCCGTCGATTTCGCCGTTGCTAAATAATGCTGAAAATCTTCATAACTGAATAGATGACCAAACAACGCCGACTGCTTGGCATCGGCATCGAGGAGCCTAGCTGTCTGCGTTCTATCGTTCAAATTTAGGTAGTAAACTTGCAAGCCGCTCACCTCACTTTTGGTCTCTTTTAAAACTAGCAAAATTTCCGTTTTTATCCATTTAATTGGCTATTTTTTAGAAATTAGCCAACCTTCTTCTATACTCAAAATAAAGGCAATGAAAGCGCTCTGATCGCCACCGGCAATCATTCTAAAACGCTGATCTGCCAAACCGGTTAAATACGATAAACCGACAACCTTTAGCCATAAACAACCAGCCTATAACTTAGGTCACGCAAACAACAACGACTATCGGGGATGTTATGGAATTAACCGAAGAGCCAATTAATATTCTGTTCGTCGATGATGAAGAAAACATCCTCAAAACGCTTAAGCGATTAATGAGCTTTGAAAACTACCAATGCCATTTCGCAAACAGCGGCCAAGAGGGACTGCAACTGCTGCAAAAACAGCCGTGCGAAATCATCATTTCTGACATGCGCATGCCAGCCATGCAAGGCGATGTCTTTATGGTCAAGGCAAAAGAAATATGCCCAAACTCGATGCGTTTTATCCTATCGGGCTATGCCGACTTTAATTCGTTGATCCAAGCGTTAAACGATGGTGGTGTGCACCAGTTTATTATGAAACCGTGGGACGACGATGCCCTACTGGCTAAAATCGCCGATGCCGTCGAGCACGTGACGGTAAAAAAACAACGCGATCAACTGCTAAAGATCACCCGTCGGCAGGCGGCTATGCTTGCTCAGGCCAATAAAGACTTAGAATCCAAAGTTGCTTCACGCACACAGGAAGTACAGCAAACAGCAGATATGCTAGATCTGAGTTATCACGAGCTTAAAGCCAGTTACGGTGTTTTTATTGATGTGGTTGCCCAAGTGCTACAGTTGCGAACCATTGCACCAAAAGACCACCTCAATGACATTGCCGACACCTCGCTTGCGTTAGCAAAACACCTCGGCCTAAATGAAGACCAACAGGAGGCTGTTTTTAGAGCCGCCAAGCTGCATGAACTTGGCAAAATTCGCATCCGTGACTCCATCCTAATGAAGCCCTATCTCAACTTGCGCGGGCCAGATTTAAAAGAGTATCGAGCCTACCCATTACAAGGTTATTCATTAATGGCCAGCCTAGATAACTTGAGCGATGTTTCCCATCTGATTAAATCGCATTGCGAGCAGTTTGATGGCCTTGGCTTTCCAGAACGATTAAAAGGCGAAGATATCCCTTTAGGTTCGCGCATCATTGGTACCGCCATGCACTTTTTTATGTATCGCAATGGCTTAGCCGATGGCACATCCCATGCCGATGAAGAGGCCGAAGAATACCTACGCGGCATTGCAGGCAGAGAAGTTGACCCTGAGTTAGTGGAACCCTTCTTAGAGTGTGTGAAACAAGAGTTTGCGAAAAAAGGTAAGTATGAAACGCTCGTCAACCTTGGTATGGCACGACAAGGCATGGTGTTATCACGTGATCTATACAACGTACGCGGTGTCATTATGTTAACCAAAGGTGCAGTCTTAACCGACAACATCATCAGTAAACTGGATTACATCAGCCAAAAAGAACAACACAAATACGTGCTCTACATAGAAAACGAAAATATTGAAGAAGAGGAAGAACAGGCGCAGGACAGCTAAACCTTCAGCCTGTCCTGAGCCTGTATGGAATGAAGAATGATATGCAGCCATCTTCATAATGGCTGCTAGCGCGAAAACGCCAAAGCAACGCTAAGATGCGGCTTTAAAAGCGGCACCGATTCAGTTGTCGCTTAGACGATAGGTTCTTCATCTGGAGCGTAAGGCTCTCGTGGAATAACAACCAGCGCTTCAATGCCTTTATCGGTATTCGAAATCTCTAAGCTGCCGTTTAGAATTTGCACAACTCGGTAGGCCACCACCAGCGTTAAGCCAGGGCCAATTTCATTTCCGTCTTCAAGGATCGAAACATAGTCGTTGGTCATTTGCGAAACTTGGTGAGGCTCAAGCACGCGACCATCGATTCTAAAAACCAACCGCAATGCATCACCAACTTCAGCATCGGTATAATTGATTAAATCGATATGCAACGTCGTGTTTTGATTCATCCGTACCAGCGCATAGACCACCCGAGTTAATAGGTTTTCAATCCATTGCACATCAGAAATCATCAAAATCTGATCTTCTGGGTTTTCCAGCTTGATCTTCACTTTACGTGATTTTGCAAGGCTGCCCCACTTTTCAACCAAACGCTCCATATCCTCGACAAGATCAATCTCAACCGACGAGGGTAACTCCGTTTTTAGCTCAAGCTGCGCTAACGATTGTAAATCTGCAGCATACTGCTTCATCGCCTCAACGCGGCTTTCAAGCTTACCAACTAACGAGCTGTCGGTTTGGTGAATCACTTCGCTGATTTCATCCATGGCGTTATCCAACGCCGTTGCCATATTTTGGATGGCGAGGTCTTTTTCTTGCGTAGAATTAGCCACCAAACGTCTAAGTTCAACGCTTCTGGCTGCATCGTATTCATAACGATCAATTTTAAGTTGTAATTCCTGTACTTGACGCTTAGTAATGCTGTGGCTTTTATTAATTTCTGCAACCTGGTGCTGACCAGCATTAAACATCCACACACCAAACAAACCCGTCACAATGGCAAGCAAAGCAACCATTAGGCTTGCGGTTTCAATCCCCTGAGAGAACATAAGCTGAACTACGGTGACTAATAGTAGAATCCATACGGTAAAAAATGCGATAACTAACTGCTTAAGACGTTTTTTTTCGTTCACCTCAGTTTTCCCTCATCAATTCTTAATAAATAAACTAAACTATTGGCTCGTTATTTTGCCAGAGATCGGCTAACTTTAATAACAACCACTGTGTAATGAAAACGTTATGGATGCATCAATTATCAACCCGTTCGTCGAAGCTACGATGGAAGTGACCCGAACGATGGCTAACATGGAATCATCCGTTGGTAAGCCACAACTTAAAGACGGCACTAACGCGCCAGGCTCGGTAACAGGCTTTATTAAACTATCGAGCAACACTCACAACGGTAGCCTAGCGCTCAGTTTCGAACAAAGTGCCATCCTAGCAGTTTATGAGCGAATGCTGGGGGAAAAGCAAGACGAAATTGACGATTCTGTGCTCGACCTAGCAGGTGAGATCACAAACATGGTCTGTGGCGGCGCCAAACAACGCCTTTCATTAAGCGGCTACGACTTTAATCTGACCAGCCCAAGCATCTTAAGTGGCCTTGATCATCACATCGAACACAGCGGTTCAGGCCCCGTATTGACACTACCGCTGCAACTGGAAGAGGGTAAAATGTACATCGAGGTCTATCTCGGGCGTTGAGTTAAGGCGGATTAAACTCTAAAATGCGTCAAAACTTCTGACCATTTGGACAAAATTAGATGAGCCAACTTACCGCAACCGCCGAGCAGGCGCTCAAACTGATGGACCTAACCTCGCTAAACGAGGACGATACCACTGCCATCATTACCCAACTTTGCCACCAAGCCAGCACGCCTGTAGGTCATCCTGCGGCGGTTTGTGTCTATCCTGCGTTCATTAAAACGGCACTGCAAACATTAGCAGCTAACGGCCTTGACGATGTAAAAGTCGCAACAGTAACGAATTTTCCACATGGCAATGATGATGTTGCGCTGGCGGTCTCTGAGACTCGCGCCGCAGTCGCTGATGGCGCTCATGAAGTCGACGTAGTATTTCCTTATCGTGCTCTCATGGCAGGCAACGAACAGGTTGGTTTTGATCTAGTCAGCCAATGCAAGCAAGCCTGTGGCGAGAGCGCGCTACTAAAAGTCATTATCGAGTCGGGTGAGCTAGCAAGCGCCGAACTTATTAAGCAAGCCTCAGAGATCTCTATTCAAGCAGGCGCTGACTTTATTAAAACCAGCACCGGTAAAGTGCCCGTTAATGCCACGCCAGAAGCCGCAGAAATCATGCTGAACGCAATTAAGGCCAGTGGTAAAGATGTTGGCTTTAAAGCCGCTGGCGGCGTGCGCAATGCCGAAGATGCTGGCGTTTACTTACAGCTGGCCAGCGACATTCTAGGTGCTGACTGGATTAATACTCGGCACTTCCGATTTGGCGCCAGCAGCCTACTGAACAACCTATTGCAAACCCTTGGCCATAGCAGCCAGTCGGGTACCCAAAATAGCGGCTATTAACGGCTAGCGCCCAAGCTTTTTTCCATCAGCCTTAACGAGATAACGATGTACCTACCTCAAGAAATTATTCGCAAGAAACGTAATGGCGGCATCCTTAGCCAGTCCGAAATTGAATGGTTTGTCGCTGGCATCCGTGATGAGTCCGTGAGTGAAGGGCAAGTATCCGCATTGGCCATGGCGATCTATTTTCAGGGCTTATCGATTGAAGAGCGCGTTCACCTAACGCTGGCCATGCGTGACTCAGGTACGGTATTGAATTGGGACGAACTAGACGGCCCAGTGGTCGATAAACACTCCACCGGCGGTGTTGGCGATGTTGTGTCGTTGATGCTTGGGCCGATGGTTGCCGCTTGCGGTGCCTACGTGCCGATGATTTCAGGTCGCGGCCTAGGTCACACCGGCGGCACGCTGGATAAGTTTGAAAGTATTCCTGGCTACGACCCTTACCCAACGCCAGAACGCTTTAAAGAGATCGTTAAGCAGGTCGGCGTTGCCATTATTGGTCAGACGGGCAATCTAGCCCCTGCAGATAAACGCTTTTATGGCATTCGTGATATTACCGCCACAGTTGAAAGTATCGATCTGATTACCGCATCGATTCTGTCGAAAAAACTCGCTGCAGGTCTCGGCTCGTTAGTTATGGATGTTAAATCCGGTGATGGCGCCTTTATGCCAACCTACGAAGACAGCAAAGCCCTTGCCCAGAGCATCGTAAAGGTTGCCAATGGTGCGGGGACGCCGACTACCGCGCTGATCACCAACATGGACCAAGTTTTGGCTCGCAGCGCTGGTAATGCAGTTGAAGTACGCGAAGCCGTTAACTATTTGTCAGGTCAGTATCGAGACAAGGCTCTGCATGAAGTCACCATGGCGCTCTGTGCTGAGATGCTACTTTCTGCAAAGATCACCGACAGCCTAGAACAAGCGCATGAAAAACTTACCGAAGCGCTCGACAACGGCAGTGCGTTGAAAAAATTCAGCGATATGGTCAGTGCACTTGGTGGGCCGAGTGATTTTGTTGAAAAGATGGACGACTATTTACCCAAAGCCCCTTTAATTCTGCCATTAGCAGCCCCAACTTCAGGCTACATTAAAGAAATTAAGGCACGCGACCTTGGCGTTGCTGTCGTCAAACTTGGCGGCGGTCGTTCTCGAGCAGAACAGAAAATCGATCACGCGGTCGGTTTAGATCAAATTTTAAAACCCAGCGAAGCGGTTAAAGCCGGCGAACCTCTATTGTATGTTCATGCCCAAACGCAACAGCAGTTTGACGATATTGAAGCATTGCTACTCGATGCCATTATTATTTCAGACACGCCTTGCGAGCCATTAAAAGCCGTGTTTGAAACGGTTCGTGGTTAACAAACGTTTATGGCTAAAACTGTTCATGTTGATAATCACTCATGACTAAACCGCTTGCGCTTAATACTCTCGATAAAATTTAGGCAATTACTATGAAACGAGTTCATATCTGTGTACTAGACTCCTTCGGCATTGGTGCAACCGATGACGCCGAAAAATACGGCGATGCCGGTTCTAACACCCTAGGTCACATTGCACAATGGTGCGTTGAAGAGCGCGGCCAACCATTGCAACTTCCTAACCTAACCAAACTGGGGTTAGTCAACGCAGCAACAGAAAGCAACAACGGCGTTGTACCGGCCGGAATGACAACTGATGACGCGCCGATCGCCAGCTACGGCTATGCAAAAGAGTTGTCCAGCGGTAAAGACACGCCAAGCGGCCACTGGGAAATTGCTGGCGTGCCAGTACTGTTTGATTGGGGCTATTTTGAGCCACACGAAAACTCATTCCCAGAAAGTCTCTTAGATGAATTTATTAAGCGCACCGGCGTGCCAGGAATTTTAGGTAACTGTCACGCTTCCGGTACTGAAATTTTACAGCGCTTAGGTGAAGAACACATAAAAACCGGTAAGCCGATTGTTTACACCTCGGCAGACAGCGTTTTTCAAATTGCCTGTCACGAAGAAAGTTTCGGTTTAGAGCGACTTTACGAGCTTTGTCAGATTGCACGCGAACTGGTCGACGAATACAACATTGGTCGTGTCATCGCTCGCCCCTTTGTCGGTGACAACGCTGACAATTTTGAACGCACCGGCAACCGCAAAGATATCGCCGTACCACCACCGTCTAAAACCGTTTTGCAAAAGCTTACCGAAGCCGGTGGCGAAGTGATTTCTATCGGGAAAATCGCCGACATCTACGCCAATACGGGCATTAGCCAAAAGTACAAAGCAACTGGCTTAGAAGCGCTATTTGATAGCACCATTGAACAAATCAGTAAGGCAAAAGACCGCTCCATTGTGTTTACTAATTTTGTCGACTTTGATTCCAGCTATGGCCACCGTCGTGACTTAAAGGGTTACGCCGAAGCACTGGAGTATTTCGATAGCCGAGTACCTGAGTTATTAGCAGCCGTGGCAGACGATGACTTGCTCATCTTTACCGCCGATCATGGTTGCGACCCAAGCTGGCATGGTACAGACCATACACGTGAGCACATCCCAATTTTGGCTTATCAAAAAAATACCGCAGCAGTTAATTTTGGCAAACGAGACACCTTTGCCGACATCGGCCAAACGGTTGCCGACTACTTTGATCTAGAAAAAATGGATTACGGCACTGGCTTTTTAGCCAGCTAAGCAGCCTCGATTATAAGAAGCAAAAAATAACGCCAAGGCGTTTTTTTCTCGCTAAATAAAAATGGGCAGCCTATTTAAAATAGGCTGCCCATTTTATTTTATCGCAGAGGTTTAGTTGCCAAACGAATAGCTAACTTGAGCTTTCTCATTCTTAAGCCGGCTAACAGCCAGCATCAAGATTATTATGAACACGGCTAACATAATAGAAACGATCATCGCTAAAGAATCAATATAACGTTCATCCGTCATCGCTACATTAAGATAAACCAAACGTCCTTCTTGCGACTCTTCTATCCGACTCACCACACCATAACCAATGGGTTGCTCTACAATGTCAGTAAGGCCATTTATCGCACCGTAAACAAAATCACTCAGCGATGCAGAAACCTCTTTGGCAGAGTCAGCGTAAAAGTCCACCGAGCCATCGGAAGTGCCATTTAAGAAGTTCGCAAAATCAAACCAGCCATCATTCGATCTGACGTTATTGACCAGCTGAACCGATGTGCCTAAATCACCAGCTGCTATTTTAGAAAAACCCTCAGCCTGCCACTGATCAACGAGAGCCTG
Organism: Reinekea thalattae; assembly: GCF_008041945.1. Taxonomy (NCBI): domain Bacteria; kingdom Pseudomonadati; phylum Pseudomonadota; class Gammaproteobacteria; order Oceanospirillales; family Saccharospirillaceae; genus Reinekea; species Reinekea thalattae. Next base: position 1,319,490 of record NZ_VKAD01000001.1, read on the forward strand.
TAGCTCATTCACGATATAGGTTGACTTTAGGTCATAAAAATCTACAACAGCGCTATCTAAAATAACATTCTCAGCAGTGGCAGAACTTTCGCTGATCTCTGAGAAATCAAAATTTAAAATATGACTAAAGCAATCGTTAGACCGAGCGCAGTCATAACCAGGCTCCGCCTCTTCCCACAATCGAACAATCTCAGTTTTTATAAAATCACTGTCATAATCCGAGTCAGTCCAGTTATTATTGAGCCATTGAGCCCACTGATGCAGCTGTTTCATATTGTAGATATAGAGTTCTCTTCTCGGTCGAAGTGTTTGCCCAATAAACTGGTAACTTTGGCCAAGGCTTACAGCTAGGGCGTACTGTAGTTCTAACTGATAGTAGTCATGCTCTGACATCTGCTCAAAATATAACGGTTCGATTTCAGCCGTTAGATTTTTCAACATCGGTTCAGTAATTGAACTGAGGTCATTTTTTTGAGCATTACTTAAAACATCAAACTGCTCGCAACTGTAGTAAGCATTCATAGCAAAATCTGAATCTTCAGTTAGTGCCAAACATTGTTTGTTGACACTCAGAACATCCACTCGCTGACCAGCACTTTCGATAGTATTCCAATCATCGGGGGTATTAATCTGCAAGACACCCGGATTAATTAGCATTCGAACCGACAGTAACGCATCACTAAAATGGGTGTTCACTAATAGAACCAATAATAGAAAGGCGACCGATGCAAGCCTCCAGTGATGATAAGCGTTAGTTTTTTGTGTTGAATTATCCGTCTTAGCTGGCGAAATATTATCGATCGCAATAATTTCAGAGTTTTTGCTTTTTACTTCGAAATGAACTTTTTTACCTATCGGAATGCTGTCTAAATGATCATTCCACTGCGGCGATAATTTAATGTTAAGGGCATCGCTGTCATGGTTCTCGATCTCAACATAGTTGTCGTCAGCATTAATGACTTGCTTAAATGTAGCGCTCATTTTTTTTATATTGAAGCTACTAGGCTTTCTTGCGGTAGCTATCGACCATAAAAGTAAGCCTACTGCTAGCACTGAAAAACAAATGCCCGACCAAACATACACAGCTGTCGTCGATGCAAAAAATAAAGCAACGATTACAAAAATTATCATCATGCTAATTGCATATCTTTTACCTACCGTTTTTTCAGCAAAGGCTAGAGTCTCTGCTTCGGTAGATTCGCGTTCACTAATGAATTTAATCCCTAACTCTTCTGCGGCGACTGCCGTACCAGATCCAAGTTTACTAGTTGCCTCAGCAGTACTTTCTAACACCTCTATAGAATCCAGCTCACGCTTATGTGAACCTTCGACTAGCTTAAAATTCCCTCTAGACAATAAGTAAAACTTTTTACCAACCAGGGCTATTCGAGTGCTGTCATTAGCGTTAGAAAGCCGAACGATTTTTTCTAATAGGTTTTCAATTGTTTCGCCTTTAAGTAGCTTAGGCATTTGCACCTGAACACCGCCAACAGAAACCACCGTCGAATTTGAAGAATTGATAGTCAATGTATGCGTTTCAATATCACCGCTAATCGCTGTTATTTGCACTGGCTCGATTATCGTTAATTTATAGGCCTCACTTAAAACCGCCAACTCCTGTTCCGTTGCAGCTTCTACTTCGAGACTATCGGATTCTGTTAAAGAATTCGCTACCCGCTTTGTTTCATCTTTCACCTGCTTTACCGAAGCAAAATGCGAAATGACTGCTATGATTGAAATAACCAAAACAATCATTTTTAAGATAATTGCTAACTCACCCATCGTTGTAAACTCACTCTATCCTTGTTTTTAATTACCACTCAACGACTGAGCCTCAGCTCAGCATCAACTGTGTCGTTCATTGAATATACGTAAAAGCATCGATAGATACTCTGCCCCAGTTATCATTATTTACACTGTGGCTATTTTTACTCACCAGCTATCGACCTGTGCTGATCGGCTATCGTTATAGATCGTCGTTATAGATCGTCGTTATAGGTTTGGTTGACCAAATAGAAACTCTGGCGCACTAATTAAGCAGCCCCAAGTTTCAAGACTGGCAGATTTAATCAGGCTGTGGTTATTATAAGCAGATCAATCTTTAGCCTATTGTGATTGTGGCGAAAACACTCAACAAGGCGTCTATTAACCCTAGGTGGATTATCATATGACTCAGTTAAACACGGCTAAAATTGCGCTACTAACCCTTCTCTGTGCAACCTACAGCGCTGCAGATGAAACGACTCATTATCGCTTAGATGCTTGGTCAGATAACTGGTTTGCCGCCTACATTGACGGCGAACTGTTGATTGAGGATTCTGTTCCGATTACCACCGAACGTTCTTTTAACGCAGAAAGCATTGAATTTCAGGCCAGCAAGAATTTTCAGTTCGCATTCATTTTAAAAGACTTTATCGAAAACGATACCGGGTTGGAGTACATCAACACAGCGCGCCAACAGATGGGTGATGGCGGTTTTATTTTTCAACTGACCGAGTTAACCACAAACCAAGTCGTTGCTGTGTCAAACCAGCAGATGCGTTGTCAGGTTATCCATAAAGCACCTTTAGATAAGGCTTGTGAAGATTCCTCTAATCCGCAAGCAGGCGTCGGCTTGTGCCAATTTGAACGCAGCGCAGAACCAGAAAACTGGCAGCTAGCCAGCTTTGACGACAGTCACTGGCCTGCTGCAACAGAACACTCAGTGCGCGCGGTTAGCCCTAAGGGAGGCTACAATCAGATTCGCTGGCATGACAGCGCAACCTTTGTTTGGGGTTCTGATCTAGAACAGGACAATACCCTGCTGTGCCGAGTCAGTATCGCTATTGATTAACACTCGGCGGCAGGTATTGGCTTGAGCTGCCAAATGTCGTTTGCGTATTCCATTATGGATCGATCAGAATTGAATCGAGCCATACTCACTGCGTTGAGTATGGCAGCTTCTGCCCACGCTGATTTTTGTCGATAAAAGCTATCAATGCGTTGCTGCGCTTGTTGGTAAGCTGCAAAATCAGCCAACACCATGAATGGGTCTTCATTAATCAGGTTTTTACTGATCGAGGCTAACAATCCAGGCTGCTCAGGGGTAAAAAAGTCACCCGACAGCCAATCCAATGCGGCTTTAATTTCTTCATTATTTTGGTAAATGTGCTGCGGTGCATAGCCTGAATGTTGCAAGGCTTTAACCTCATCGACCTTCATACCAAACAGCACCAGATTTTGCTCACCCACTGCTTCGGCGATCTCTATGTTAGCGCCGTCATGAGTGCCTAAAGTAATCGCTCCATTCATTGCCAATTTCATATTGCCGGTACCAGAAGCTTCTTTACCCGCTAACGAAATTTGCTGTGAAACATCGGCCGCCGGAATCAACTTTTCCGCCAGCGAGACACGATAGTTGGGTAAAAACACTAACTTAATTTTACCGCCAATTGAGACATCGTTATTAATTACCTTAGCTACTCGGTTAATCGCTAAAATAATATCCTTTGCCATCCGATAGCCCGGCGCCGCCTTAGCACCAAAAATAAATACTCGTGGGCAAATATCTAAGGCGGGGTTTTTCAATAAACGCCGATACAACACCAATATGTACAATAGGTTGAGGTGCTGCCGCTTATATTCATGCAGTCGTTTAATCTGTACATCAAAAATAGCCTCAGCACTGACCTCAACATCCGTCAGCTGTTTGATCACAGCAACCAAAGCCTGTTTATTACGCTGCTTAACCGCCATAAATTTCTGCTGAAAATCTTTATCTTTCGCCAGCGGTTTTAGCTGCTCAAGTTTTTCTAAGTACCTTGGCCAATCAGCATCGACATGCTGGTCAATTAGTTCTGCCAGCCGAGGGTTGCAAATTTTTAACCAGCGGCGCGGCGTTACACCATTAGTAATATTGCGAATTTTTTCTGGCCATAGCTGCACCATTTCTGGAAACAGTTCCGTTTTAATCAGTTGGGTGTGGATTTTTGCCACGCCATTAACACGCTGTGATCCGACAACCGAAAGCTGCGCCATACGCACCGACTTTTTTTCACCCTCTTGGATAATAGAGAGCTTTGCTTGCATCTGTTGATCATTAGGCCAACGCTCATCAACTTGCTGCAAAAATCGGCGATTAATTTCAAAAATAATTTCCATATGACGCGGCAGCACTGTTTGCAACAAACTCACCGACCAAGTCTCTAATGCTTCTGGCAAGAGCGTATGGTTGGTGTAGGCAAAACTTTGTTGAGTAATTTGCCATGCCTCTTGCCAAGCAAGTTGCTTTTCATCGACCAACAATCGCATCAATTCTGCAATGGCGATAGCCGGGTGAGTATCATTCAGCTGTAAAACATTTAATGTTGCGAAGAGATGGTAGTCGTTGCCGTGTGCGGACTCGAATCGACGCAAAATATCGGCAATCGAGGCAGCGCTAAAAAAGTACTGCTGGATAAGGCGCAATTCTTTACCGGCGTCGGTTTCATCATTGGGGTACAACACCTTAGACACGGTCTCTGCCTGAACCAACTCAGCGTAGGCATCAACATAACCACCCGCATTAAAGACATCCCAATCAAAAAAATGATCCGCGCGAGATTCCCACAAGCGCAGGATGTTAACGTTTTGGCCACCATAGCCAACAATGGGAATATCCCAAGGAATGGCCCGTAACATTCGACTAGGGTGCCAAACCTTACGGCTGCCGTTTTGATCATGAATGGTTTCCACGTGACCATAAAGTTTCACAACTTGCTGCGATTCAGGTCGGCAAATCTCCCACGGACTACCAAACTCTCGCCACTGATCTGGCCGCTCAACTTGCCGGCCCTTTATAAACTCCTGCCGAAACAAACCGTGCTCATAGTGAATGCCATAACCAATGGCGGGTAACGCCAAGGTTGCCATAGAATCGATAAAGCAAGCCGCAAGCCGCCCTAATCCGCCGTTGCCTAACGCCATATCTGGCTCTTGCTCAAGCAAGTCAGCTAACTCTAAGCCCTGCAATGCCATTGCCTGTTCTGCAACCTGATAGAGCCCTAGGTTATGCAAATTGCTGGCGAGCAAGCGCCCCATTAAAAATTCCAGCGATAAGTAATGCACCGTCCGTGCTTGGCTTTCTATTTGTGTTTTTAAAGTCCGGCTGCGGCCTGCATAAATGTATTCATTCAGGGTGGCAGCTAGCGCCTGGCTCCACGTATGAGCGGTGGCCTTTTCTTCAAAACTGCCAAGCGTTGAACGTAAGTGAGCAACTACTTTGCGCCGGAACTCCTCTGGCTGCATAGCGGCAATAGCAAGCTGTGTTTGTGACATTCTTATCGATCCCTTTCTTATTATTGCGATCACGGCCTTATAGTGCGGTAACGCTCTGTCGAATCTATCGTTTATTTATTGCAGTGTTGTTCTAGAGGCCCTACTTAAAAGCTCAACCTCGCAAAAACAGCTAGCTGGCTAATAAGCTAGGTAAGATTTACATTTACCTTAAAAAGCCCTGCGATACGATAGCTTTTTACGAGGATTAGGTAAAAAACCTTGCTAGAAAATTCATTTATCACTAGTTTTTGCTGCACCTTAATTGCTGTTAAAACTGATATTTATGGCTATTCAATCTACCATCAATGCTTTAAAAACCAACTTACAGGCTCGCATTATCGGGCAATCTGAGCTCGTCGAATCGCTGATTATTAGCCTATTGGCAGACGGCCATTTACTCGTAGAGGGCGCGCCAGGTCTGGCTAAAACCACCGCCATCAAAGCACTTTCGGACGGCCTACACTGCGCCTTTAAACGAATCCAATTTACACCCGACCTTATGCCTGCCGATGTTACCGGCTCAGATATCTACCGAGCTGAAGAGCATCGATTTGAATTCCAAGCTGGGCCTATTTTTGCCAATCTAGTGCTAGCCGATGAAATTAACCGTGCTCCAGCTAAAGTACAGTCGGCCCTGTTAGAAGCAATGAGTGAACGCCAAGTCTCCGCTGGCGGCTCAACCTACCCATTGCCTAACCCATTTTTGGTGATGGCAACGCAAAACCCAGTTGAACAGGAGGGTACCTATCCGCTACCTGAAGCCCAGCTGGATCGATTTTTAATAAAGGTGTCGTTAAATTACCCCAGCGCCGAAGATGAAAAGAAAATCCTTCAGCTTTCGCGCCAACTGGAATACAGCGGGGAACCGGCAACCACACCGATATCACTGGACAGCATTCTCGACGCTCGCAAAGAGATCCAAACGGTCTTTGTCAGCGCTGCAGTCGAAAACTATATCGTGCGACTGATCGACGCCACTCGCCGGCAAGAAAAATACCATGAGCCGTTAGCCAATTTAATTCGCTATGGTGCGTCACCACGCGCAACCATTGGTTTGGATTTATGTGCTCGTACCGTGGCTTGGTTAGATGGCAAAGATTACGTCACACCGGCACATGTGCAAGCCGTTGCGCATCGAGTACTGGCCCATCGACTGGTATTGAGCCTTGCCGCGCAAGCCAAAGGCTTCAGCGGTGAAGATCTGGTCAACGAAGTCATCTCTGCTGTCGCCGTCGGATAACTACCATGCAACAAAGCCTTAGCATTCGTGGCACCGATGTCGCTGTTGAAGACTTACTAGCGCTACAGCTGATGGCCAATGATCTATCAGCGATTCGCAGTGCACGTACCGTTAGCCAACGCCAAGGAGAATTACACTCTGCCTTTAAAGGTCAGGGGCGAGAATTTGCCGAGATGAAACATTACGTCACCGGTGACGACAGCCGACAAATCGATTGGCGACAAACCGCAAAAAAGCAAACACCTTTTGTCCGCGTGATGGAAGAAGACCGTCATGCCCAGCAAGCCGTCTGGCTAGATCTCTCTGCCAGCAGCTACTTTGGTACCCAGCATTGTTTTAAATCAGTTATGGCCTGCTACTGGGCGGCGTTTTTAGTGTGGCGCTTTTTACACCTAAACTACCCTGTAAGGCTGTTCATTCGTGTCGGTGATCAATGGCAACAGGAAGCCAGCTTAAGCCAACGCAGCGACGGTGCACGGGCTTGCCAACTGATCGCCACGGCACATCGCTATTTGGCGGATCACTTTTTAACACTCAACCCGCCCAGCAACAGCAATATTTTGCACTGGAACGACCGACCCAACCTTTGGTTTATTTCAGATTTTTTGCAAATTAATCAGGCAGAAATTAATCACAGCGCGCCAGCTAGCCTGTTTAGCCAATGCACTTTTTTACAAGCGGCAGACCCTTTTGACTGGCAGCTGCCAGAAGCCGGCCTGCTGCCTATTGAAGCCAACAAGCAGCAACGCTTTATTAACAGCAGCAACCGCGACATTCAAAAAAACTATCGCCAACAGGCCGAGCAACGACAACAGCGTTTAGAGTCAACAGCGGCACAGCGCGGTGGCCTATTACACACTCATTTCACACAAAGCTTTGAGTGGCAGGAGGTGTTATCTTGGCCTCTGTAACGCCCTATTTAGCTAGCCAAATGAGTTCCGCCTCGATACAGCCATTACTAGCGCAGTTGCAACCTAACATAGCTCCTACAGCGCCAAGTATTTGGCCATTAGCGATTGGCTATTGGTTGGTTCTGCTTGGCTTTTGTGCGCTGAGTTTTTTTATTGGTTATCTGTATTACAGAGGCAGGCATGCTCGGTATTGGAAAAAACAAATCAAGCTCGCTCAGCAGTCTGCTAACCCGCTAACTCGTAGCCATGAATTATTGCGCAGCTTTTTAATCATGCATTTAAACGCCGACAAGAGCATGAACGAGCAACAGCTCGCCCAACGCATTGAGCAGACATTAGGCTACGCGCCTGAATGGCTGAACGCCCATTACCGTGCCGATGGTGAATCAAATAGTGACATTAAAGTTAACTGGCAAGAGATAGACAAACTCATTAACCGTTGGCAACGCGAGGCTGGCGTATGAGTTTTGCTTGGCCTTGGTTAGTGTTTATTTTGCCACTACTTTGGTTAGTGGTGCCGTCAAAGCAGACGCTGTCTAGCGGCTCGATTCGCCACCCCTATTTATCAACATTAACAACCTTGCAACGTAAAAATCGGCGTGTGCAGCGGCGCTCGCCTCTTATTGTATTGAGCTGGTTATGCCTAGTGCTGGCGCTCATGCGACCTCAATGGATTGGCGAGCCTATCGACAATGCGTTAACTGGCCGCAGTATTTTTTTATCGGTCGATTTATCTGAAAGTATGCTCACCGAAGACATGCAATGGAATGGTCAGCGCACCTACCGTTACCGAGCCGTGCAAGAGGTGGTCGGTGAATTTGTACAACATCGCCAAGGTGATTTTTTAGGTTTAGTTGTGTTTGGTAGCTTTGCCGCTGTGCAATCACCACTGACTGCCGACACCCAAGCAGTTCATCGATTGTTGTTCGACCTGATTCCCGGCATGGCTGGAAAATCCACTGCCATTGGCGATGGCTTGGCGCAATCGGTAAAACAACTGCGCGATTCTAAATCGAACGATAAAATTATTATTTTATTATCTGACGGTGAGAATAACGCCGGTTCAGTCGAACCTGAAGACGCCATCATTGCGGCACAAAAAAGTGGCATTCGCGTTTACACCATTGGCTTTGGTGGTGACGTCAGTAACCGTTCTCTGTTTAGCCTAATGAACAGCAGTGGCGTGGATGAAGCAACACTCACCGACATTGCTGTCAAAACCGGCGGTCAGTATTTTAGAACGCGATCGGCCAGCCAATTACAGCAGGTTTTTGAAAAGATTAATCAACTCGAAACCAGCGAAAAAGAATTCGACAACTTACGCCTTGTTAGAGAACTTTATTGGCTGCCGTTGAGCTTGTGTTTAATTTTTCTTGCCACGCCGTTAGTCGTTCGTCATGTCAGGGAGAAGCGCTGATGAGTCTATTGCGACCGATGTTTTTAATGCTATTACTGATCTGGTGGCCACTCTGTTTCATGTTATTTAAAGAGCAGGTGTTAAAGAGCCGCTGGCTTAATGTGATGCCCGCACAGCTGTTAAAAGCTTTAACCGAGGCTTCACCAAAGTCGACCAGCAACCGCTACACCCTTTTACTGTTAGGCACTCTGATCATCCTAGCCTTGAGTGGCCCATCGATTAAACAAACAGATATCGAGTCAGTCAGTCAGGGGGATCTCTATGTGGTGTTAGACAACAGTCTTTCGATGGCAGCAACCGATACCAAACCGAATCGCTACAGCCGTGCAAAATGGATGATCGAAGATTGGGCAAAATCAGGAATTTTTGATCGCACCAGTGTCACTCTTTACGCTGCATCGGCCCACCTATTAACGCCACTCACACACGACAGTGAAACGCTCAAAACGCAGCTGACGCCATTAACGCCTTACTTGATGCCAAAGCAAGGCAGTGCACCAGAACAAGCATTCGAGCTACTTAAGCAACAGCTGGCGCATCAGAATAGCAGTGCAGCCCATATTTTATGGATCACCGATGAAATCCGATCGTCTCAAATCGATCTGATCGCTAAACAGCTGCCTTCTGTCGCCAGTAAAACATTGGTCGCGGTTGGCGATGAACAGTCGGTTCCTATTCCAATGGAAGGCGGTCAGGGTTATGTCACCTATGGCGGCTCGATGGTTCAGGTATCCACCAACCACCAAGCCATTGCACAGGCCGGTAAAAAACTAGGTTTCGAAACGGTTGCGTTAGGTTCATTGCCAAACCATTCAATCTTAAACTCGATTGCACGAGCAAATCAGCCGTTAGCATTGCGTGTCGATGTAGGTTATTGGCTGATGCTGCCTATCTTGCTGTTATTTTTATGGCAATTGCGCCATAACGCTAAGTTACTGCAATTTATCTTGTTACCCTGCTTATTGAGCAGTCTGTTAGTTGAGCCTGCTTCGGCGAACCTATTTCAAAATTCAAACCAGCAGGCGTACCAAGCGTTAAACAATAACGCAGCTGAGCAAGCCATTAAAAAAGCCCGCGACCCTGAAATTTTGGCGCAAGCCTTATTCGATCAACAACAATACCAAGCCGCCGCCGATCAATTTTTGCAGTTAAAGACTGCCGACGGCTATTACAACGCGGGCAATGCGTTGGCACACCTAGGTGATTTACAGGCCGCAATTTCAGCTTACGATCAGGCTTTAGCGATCACAGATCACGCCCAAGCAAAGGCTAATAAAAAGCTCATCGAAGACTATTTAAAACAGCAGGAATCTGATCAGTCGCAGTCGAATGAAAATAACTCAGGCGAGAGTCAGCCATCGTCTAATGGCGAGTCTTCGTCCAGTAGTGAACAGAATTCACAGCAAAGTGATTCGTCTTCAGCCGATAACCAAGACAACAGCGGAAATAATAATCAAGCTTCGTCGTCTGAGCCGGGCGATACAGATGAGCAAAGCAACGCTTCCAACAACGAACAGTCTGGTGATAGCGAAAACCAAAACGAGTCCAGCAGCGATGATAATAACGCCTCAAACTCCAGTCAGGCTGAAAGCACTGAACAAGCACAAAACAATGAAGCTACACTGAGTGCCGAAGAACTGCAAAACCGGCAGCAAGTCGATGTTATTTTAAATCAACTGCCTGCGGAACAGGATTCTCTGTTACGTTATAAATTCCAATACCAGTACCAACAAAACCCGAATGAGTCCGAGGGTAACCCATGGTAAAAAACATGATCCGATACATATCGTTAGCGCCGTTCAAATGGATAGTATTTTGCTGCGCCATGATTGCTGCGCCGCACCTTTTGGCCGAAGTGACCGCACGCACCGATCGTTATGAAATGTACTCCGACGAAACCTTGCAACTGAATGTTAACGTTGACTCACGCAGCAATATTAACCGCGCCGATATCGAATCGTTACAGACACTTTTTGATATTCTGGAGCAGCGCCAATACACCAGTACCAGCACAACGCTGAACGGACAACGCACAACCTCTAAAGTACTGCAATTTCGCCTAAGGCCTAAAAACACCGGCATACTTACCATACCGGCGTTTCGATCTGGCAATGAAGCCAGCCAGCCGATTCAAATCACTGTTTATTCTGCCGCCAAACGACCGAATAAGTTGCCGCAAGATGCGGTGATTATCAGTGCCACGTTAAGCGAGCAAACGCCCTATGTTAAGCAACCCTTCGTACTAACCCTAGAAGTGGCTTACAACATAGAGATGCAAAACGCCGCCTTAGAGGGGTTAACCTTCCCTGCGTTCGACAGTGTAGAGCTAAACAAAGGGACAACAATCGAAACCCGCTCAAACAAACAATACAAGGTTTACCGTCAGGTTTTGCAATTAACCGCCGACCAAGCCGGTCGCTATTCGCTGCCGGATATTGTGCTTTCTGCAGACTATTACAATGCAACATCAGGACAAGTAGAGCGTTTTTCACGTGCTGCTCAGGTTGGCAGGATCGATGTTAGAGCAATACCGAAAAACTACCCAACTAATGCCATCTGGCTACCTGTCACATCGCTAACGCTTGAAGATAACCTAGACAGCAATCAAAGTTATCAGGTAGGCGATTACATCGACTGGCTGACTCTAATGACCGTTGAAGGAGCACCAGCAACACAGCTGCCAGACCCGCTGGCAAACATTGAAGCGCAATTACCAACAGGCGTGCGTCTGTATCGCAATCCGGCAGAAATTGATGACAGCCGGCGCGTCGATGTTTCTGCATTAAGCTTTACCGCGGCTGGCAGCCTACGCCTGCCAGAAATTCGTATCCCTTGGTGGAATATTGATAAGGATAAACTCGAGTGGGCAACCTTACCTGCCCGTAATATGCGAGTCGCCGCGGTCAGTCAAAATAGTAATGCAACTAACGGTTTATCGCCTGCTCCAAACCAAGCGGTGGCTATAGACAGCGAGCAAGCCAGCAGCGACGAAACAGAAACGGAAACAACAACGCAAAAAAGTTTTAATTTTTGGAAAGCCATAGCGATCCTGTTAGCTATCGCATGGCCTGCAACAGTCCTTTATTTTATATTTATCGCTCGAAAGCCGGTGCAAAAAACGACAGAACAGAATAACAAAACAGTGGATACGGATGCCGAACAATCGCTCGCTCGTTACGCAAAACAAAATGATATCACTGGTTTTTACAATGAACTGATGACGCAAATGCGAGCAATAGAGCTGACAGAAAAACAGTTGATTAACGCTTTGGATGACGATGGCGTTAACGCCTTTGAGACATTAAACAATTATTTATTTGCCGAGCAGCGTCAACAACCGGATCAAGACTCATTACTTTTACTAGCCAAGAAATTCCGAAAACTATTTAAACAATACAAAGCAAACAACCGTAGTAAAAATAAATCCAAGCAACAGCTGTTTGATCTTTAATTCCAGTCATAAGATTTAATTTTATAGTTAGCCGTGAACTTGGATTTAAATTAGAACTAAAAAAACCAGCATTCATTAAGCATAAAAAAACCGGCAACTTGGCCGGTTTTTTTATCTATTTAATCTAATAAAGATTAACCTAACAAAGATTATTTTTTATCGATGCTATATTCAAGGCTATAGAAGTGCGCTTCACTGGTGCCATTTTTAAACTGGTTATAAACACCGGCTTTAAAGTAGCTGAACTTCTCGCTCCAGTAAGAGATATCGTGATTAACAACGGTTTCACCATCACGGTCGATCACCAATTTAGAATCACCGACAATAATGTCAAAGTGAGTTGGCTTGACTAAATCTACCTGACCAAGGTCTAGCTTGATATAGGCTTCTTTGCATTCAACCTTTTCTTTATTGCCGCTTTTTGAACCGCAATCCATGGCGTTATTTTTAATAATCGCCCAGTAATGATCTGTTTTACCGCTACGCTCTGCTTCATAAACAACACGAACCAACGGGTGAGGAATATAGCCTTCACCACTGGTACCACGTGCGCTAGTACCGTCACCACTGTTATGTACCTGCAAGAATGTCATGGCGTCGTTTTTACCGTCACTCATAGCAACAGCGGCTTGAGGATTGATCGGTAAGATATCCGCAGATAGGCGATAGAACGTATCGGGCAAAGAGGTATCAAAATTATCAAGGATACGAACTTCGCTGCGGTTTTTGTAACCTTTCATTTTAAACACAAGCGCTTCGGAATCTTCATCAACAAAAAATACGTCCTTTAATTCAAGGCCCGAAAAGTTACTGTCTGCGGCATATTCTGCCTTGTTACCCGATTTACCTTCAGGGTCAGACGCTTGTAATTTAGACTCGGCTAAAATCGGTTGGAACTGTTCGTAATCGGCAGGAACCGCAGCAAACACAGCAGCACTGCTCAGTGCGATGGAACTTACGAAGGCAACAGATTTAAGGTTTTTATTGATCATGTATGTACTACCTTTTATTTTTTACAGATTGTTTTTATTGAATAAATGTCACGATTTTTTGCTTTGACTTTAACTTTGTTTTTTATTTTTATTATTCGGCACGCATTAGAGGTGCTCAGATTGACCGACTATAGAGTCGGTCATTAAGGATTACAGTTATACCTATTTCGAACTCATTTTTCCATCATTTGTATGACAAATAGCGAGAGAGTTTGAACTGGATCTATATTTTACTAACGGCGAAAGAGTGGCAAGCAAGGCAACCGCTTATGCTCGCTGCCTAACCACTTCAAAAAGACAAACACCGGCGGCGACAGAAACATTTAAGCTACTCACCTCTCCAGCCATTGGGATATTAATTAGCACATCGCAAGTTTCACGCGTTAAACGACGTAAGCCTTTTCCTTCGGCACCCATCACTAACGCCATAGGTCCGGTCAGTTTATTCTGATAGATCGAGGTTGAAGCTTCGCCAGCGGTACCGTAAATCCAAATGCCGCGTTGCTTTAAACTTTCTAGCGTACGGGCCAAATTAGTAACCGCAAAAAACGGCACGGTGTCTGCCGCGCCACTGGCAATATTAACAGCAGTAGGCGTAAGCGTTGCCGACTTATCTTTTGGCACAATAAGAGCATGAGCACCGGCAGCATCACAACTACGCAAGCAAGCACCAATGTTATGAGGATCGGTCACGCCATCTAATACCAGCAACAATGGTGGCTGTTCTAGCTCGTCGAGCATGGCATCGAGGTCGTCTTCTTTTAGCACCGGTGCTGCAATAGTTTGCAGCAACACTCCCTGATGACGAGCGTCAGTTAGCTGCTGCTTTTGTAGAATTCGATCAAAGCTTGCACGATCGACCAGACGAAAACGAACACCCTGTTCTCGCACTAAATCGAGTAATTTGTTCATTCGATTATCTTGGCGACCCTTAAGCAGGACAACCTCTCGAACTCGGTCGGGGTGCGCCTCTAGCGCGCTGTTTGCCGCATGTAAACCGAACACCCACATTGACTCTGACATAAAACCTTTAACTCCAACATCTTACTGCGCCGACCGATGTCGGCGCCTGCTTACTGTTATATTTTCTATTTATACTTTTCTGTTTTTTTTGCTACTTATTTTTCACGGTTTTTTGCACAAACATTTTAAAATTTAGCGGCTTTTCTTTTTGCCTTCTGGCTTTGATTTTTTTGCTCGACTGGATTTTGGCTTTGCCGCCTTATCTCGACCCTTAGCTGGACGACTCGGCTTACCTTTTTTCGACTTACCTCCGCCGTTCGCTTGTGCTGCAACATCGGCTAGCTCAAAGTCAATTTTGCGTTCATCTAAATCAACGCGCATAACTCGAATTTTTAAGCTATCGCCTAACTTATAAGTTTTACGAGTACGTTCACCAACCAAGCGATGCCCTGCTTCTTGGTATTGGTAGTAATCTGACTGCAAGCTGGAAATATGTACCAAGCCGTCGACATAAATATCATCCAGCTGAACAAACAAACCAAAGTTTGTCACCGAAGAAATAGTGCCGGTGTATTCTTCACCGATATGGCCGCTCATAAATTCGCATTTAAGCCAAGCCATAACATCCCAAGTTGCTTCATCGGCGCGACGCTCTGCCATTGAACATTGCTCACCGAGCTCCAGCATCGCTTTAACATCGTAAGGGTAATTCTTTTCAATGGCTTCGTTTTGCGTCAACTCCATTCGGCGCACCATCGGGGTACGCTTTTTACTGCGCACAATCGAGCGAATGGCACGGTGTACCAATAAGTCTGGGTAACGACGAATCGGCGAAGTAAAGTGAGCATAGCGCTCAAACGCCAAACCAAAGTGACCGATGTTATCCGGCTGGTAAACCGCTTGCGCCATCGATCGGAGCATAACGGTTTGTAGCAAATGAAAGTCTTCACGATGACTGATTTGCTGCAACAGTTTTTGGTAATCTTTTGCGGTTGGTTTAAAGCCGCCCGATAATGCCAAGCCCTGCTCGCCCATGTAGGAGCGTAAGTTTTCTAGCTTTTCAAATGACGGCGTATCATGCACTCGGTACAGGCAAGGAATTTTCAGCGTCTCTAAAAAAGTCGCCGCTGAAACATTTGCCGCCAACATACATTCTTCAATTAGGCGATGCGCTTCGTTGCGTTCAGTTGGCACAATGCGATCAATCTTACGATCATCGTCAAACACAATTCGTGTTTCACGGGTTTCATATTCAATAGCGCCGCGCTCTGAACGAGCAATTCTAAAGCGTTGGTAAACATCGTTTAATGTTTCAATGTTTTTAACCACGGCTGCGCCGAACTGCTGGGTAAATAGCTTCTCTTGTGCGCCGCTGTCATCTTCTAAGAACTCACCCACTAGGGTGTAGGTTAGGCGTGCATGTGAATGAATCACGCCTTCCATAAATTTAAAGTTGAGCACTTCGCCTTGTTCGTTAACTTCCATTTCACAGACCAACGATAATCGATCGGTATGAGGGTTTAACGAACATAAACCGTTCGACAAGATTTCCGGCAACATCGGAATAACGCGTTCAGGAAAATAAACGGAAGTAGCTCGGTTACGTGCTTCATGATCCAATGGCGTATCAACAGCGACATAGTGAGAAACGTCAGCAATGGCGACGTAGAGTTTAATGTTGCCATTACGCATTGTCTTGGCAAATACGGCATCGTCAAAATCACGCGCGTCTTCACCGTCGATAGTAACGAACGCCAGCTCACGCAGGTCGATACGATCTGCCTTATCGGCTTCGCTGACTTCTTCGGTTAGGCCTACAACTTGGGCTTCAACCTCATAAGGCCATTCGTGTGGAATTTCATAGCTGCGCAGAGCAATATCGATTTCCATGCCAGGCGCCATATGTGCGCCCATTACTTTGGTCACCTTGCCTATTGGCTGTTTTCTAAAAGCCGGTTGTTCAACAATGCTGACAACGACAATATCACCGTCACTGGCTTGCTCTACATCGGCAGGCGGAATCAGAATATCGTGAGTGATGCGTTTATTTTCAGCATGAACAACACCAAAGGCTCCTTCCCAACGGAAGCGGCCAACCAACTCTTCGGTATTACGCTCTAACACTTCGGTAATGATGGCTTCGGTACGACCGCGGTGGTCGCGCTGGCCTTTGCGAGCTAAAACCACATCGCCATGAAAGCAGCCTCGCATTTGGCGATAGTTAAGATAGAAATCTTTACCGCCTTGATCTGGAATTAAAAAGCCGTGACCATCGGCATGGCCTTGCACTCGGCCACGAACCAAATCTAATTTATCGATCAGTCCGTAAGCACCTCGGTTGGTGCAATGCAGCTGGCCATCGCGCACCATGGCGATTAAACGGCGGCGCAGTGCCTCTATGTTTTCTTCACTAAATAAGGCTAATTCTTTGCTTAACTCGGGGTGTGTTGCTGGGCCGTTACGTTGCTCTAAGTGCGCAATAATAAATTCGCGGCTGGGAATGGGGTTGTCGTACTTTTCAGCTTCTCGCTGTTGATGCGGGTCTTTGACGTTATTCTTTTTTTTCACAATGACGATTTCACTCGATGAGGTTTCATCGCAGTATAACCACAGTGGCGATGGATAAGTAGGGATTCACTCGCTAATGCAGGTAATAAGCGTGAAAATGGCGCTTAACTAGGGTTAAGCGCCATTCTATGCAGCGGTATCGAGACAGTTCTCGATACCAAGCAGTGCTAAAAACGCAGCTGCTGCTTACATTTCGAATGAATGCTTCAAGACAATGGTTTCAATACGGTCAGGGCCGGTTGAAACGATATCGATACGGGCACCAATCGCTTTCTCAATGTAGGCAATATAGTTACGTGCATTTTGCGGAAGATCGTCGATCGACTTGGCACCGAAGGTCTTTTCAGTCCAACCCGGTAAGTCTTCATAAACCGGCGTCACGGCATCGAATGCTTCAGAAGACTCTGGCCATTCGACATCATTACCTTGCGCGTCTTTATAACCAACACAGACTCTAACTGTTTCTAGGCCGTCTAAAACATCGAGCTTGGTCAAGCAAATAGCGTTAATCGAGTTAATGCGAATGCTGTGCTTCACTAATACCGCATCGAACCAACCGCAACGACGTGCGCGTCCGGTGGTGGTACCAAATTCATGGCCTTTATCTGCCAAGTGCTTACCGTTGTCGTCAAACAACTCAGTTGGGAATGGACCGGCACCAACACGAGTAGTATAGGCTTTGGTAATGCCCATAATTTGGTCAATATAGAGCGGGCCAACACCAGAACCTGTAGCAACACCACCGGCAGTGGTATTAGAAGAAGTCACAAATGGATAAGTGCCGTGGTCGATATCTAATAGCGAGCCTTGCGCACCTTCAAACATAATGTTGCCAGACTTCTCACGAATACTGTGCACTAGGCTGACGGTATTCATGGTGATGTCACGAATGCTTTCCGCTTCGGCAATCACCTGATCAATCGACGCCTGAACATCAACAGGCTCTGCTTGGTAGTACTCTTTTAAAATAAAGTTATGGTATTCCAACAACTCGGTTAGCTTCTCTTTAAAGCCTGGTTGGAAAACATCACCAAGACGCACACCACGACGACTAACTTTATCTTCATACGCAGGGCCAATACCACGACCTGTAGTACCAATTTTATTGTCACCACGTTTTGTTTCACGAGCCTGATCTAACGCGACGTGAACCGGTAGAATCAGTGGGCAACCTTGAGATACAGCCAAACGCTCACGAACAGGAACGCCTCGCTCTTCAAGCATGGCCATTTCTTTTAACAGGGCAGTGATCGAAAGCACAACGCCATTACCAATCACGCACTTAACGCCATCACGCAAAACACCTGAGGGAATAAGGTGCAGAGCCGTTACTTTTCCGTCAATAACCAGTGTATGGCCAGCATTATGACCGCCCTGAAAACGCACCACTGCATCAGCATTCTCAGTCAACAGGTCGACAATTTTCCCTTTACCTTCGTCACCCCATTGGGTGCCTAATACGACAACATTCTTGCCCATATCAATTTTTTCCACTCGTTATTAACGGTTGAATAATCCACTGGCCGTCTTTTACAACCAGCTCTCGGTCGCAGCCTAATTCATCAACATAAGGCTGATCTTTAAACAGTTGAATCACTCGCTCACCCTGAGTTCTTAGCTGGCGAATCGCCTGCTTAAGTTGCTCAGAATCATCTGCTGGTGCTAGCACGCCAGCAGGACTTGACCAGTCTGCGACGGTTAACATGGCAAGGATTTTTAGATCACAAGAAAATCCGGTTGCCGGTCGTGAGCGACCAAACACTTCACCGGTATGATCATAACGGCCACCACGCGCCACCGGTTGACCAAACTCACTGACAAAGGCGGAAAACACCATGCCGGTGTGATAGTTGTAATCACGCAGTTCTGCCAAGTCGAGGTGAACGGTCACTTTCGGGTACTGATGAGTGATTTCTTCAGCGATAGACTGTAAATAGTTCAGCGCTGTAAAGACGGCTTCAGGAGCGCCGGCTAATTCTTTTTTCCAGCTATCGATTTGCGCAACAGAGCCTGCAAATGTTGGTAGCTTAATGAGTATATCTTTATCGGATTGTGCTAAGTCGACATTGCTTAGCCATTGCTCAAGCTCAGGTAACGCACGCTGACGCAATAGACTATAGAGATCTTCTTGTTGCGCCTCAGTTAACGCCATGCGTGCAACTAAAGCCTGATAAATACCAACATGGCCTAAATCGACAGTGACATCATTGATGCCAGACTTTTCTAAGCTGCGCAGCATCAGAGCGATGATTTCAACATCGCTTTGACTGCCAGAGTCGCCATAGAGCTCCGCGCCAATCTGTAACGGATTTCGTGAACTGAGTAAATTTGTCGGCTTGGTATGTAATATTTGACTGCAGTAGCAATAACGCGCCACACCCTGTTTCGGGATAGAGTGCGCATCCATCCTCGCAACTTGCTGAGTACGATCGGCGCTTAAGCCCATAAGCCGGCCGTTAAGCTGATCGGTAATTTTAAAGGTCAACAGATCCAGATCAGAACCGACACCTGTCAGCAGGGATTCTAAATATTCAGCAGTTGGAGGTTGTAGTAGGTCGTAGCCCCAAACTTGATACTCATCAAGTAGAGCTCGTCGTAATGATTCGATTCGAGCGGCTTGTGGCGGCAGTATTTCTTCAATACCGTCCGGTAAAAGCCAGCGTGCAGCAATTGTCATGCGTGATAAAATCCCGTCAATTCACTAATTTAGGGCACAAAAAAACCGGGCTTGGCCCGGTTGATGGATTATACACTTGCTAAAAGAATCTGTTAACTAAAACTATAAAAACTTGAGTCATCAAAATTAATTTAATGACTCTGTTACAGTGTTCTAGTTACCGTTTTGATCATTCAAGAAACGGAAGAATTCAGAATCCGGTTCCAGAATTAGCATATCGCCAGATTCTTCAAAGGCTGTACGATAAGCCTGTAAGCTACGATAGAAAGCATAGAAGTCTGGATCCTTAGAGTAAGCTTCCGCGTAGATTCGCGCGGCTTCTGCATCACCTTGACCACGAAGTTTTTCAGCTTCGCGATAAGCGTTTGCAATAGTAATGGTGCGCGTCTGGTCCGCTGTCGCGCTGATGATCTCAGCCTGACGTTGACCTTCAGAACGGAAGCCACGTGCTACCTGCTCACGATCGGAACGCATACGACGGAAAACATCGTCTGAAACCTGCTCTGGCAAGTCGATCGCTTTAACCCGAATATCAACAACTTCAATACCCAGCTCAGAAATAGCAACGTTATTAACACGCTCTAAAACACGCGCCATCAATGCATCGCGCTCACCTTCGTCCGAACCAATGATGTTACCTTCTGGTAAAGGCTGATCATTCTTCAAACCAGTCACAACTTCACGCAACGACTTATCACCAAAAGCATCACGCAGCGCGGCATTAACACGAGAACCTAATACTTGGCTGGCACGGTAACCATCACCACCACCCGTTGCAGTATAGAACTTAAGGGTGTCGTCGATACGCCACTGGACGTATGAATCAACTTCCAAGCTCTTCTGTTCGCTGGTAATAAAACGCTCAGATTGGCTATCAAGCGTCACCAAGCGCATATCAAACTTAAGGTGATCTTCAAGGATCGGCCAGTTCCAATGTAAACCCGGCTCAATATTGGCTTCAATCACTTCGCCAAAACGCAGTTTAATCGCGCTTTGTCGTTCATCGACAATAAAAAGGCTCGTGCTTGCAAAGAGTGCAGCCAAGGCAACAATGACGATAACTGAAATTAATTTACCATTCATTATTATGCTCCTAATTATTACGGCGACGGCTTTGCTCATTCACGATCAGATCATAAAGCTCACTGATTTCTGATTGAGTCAAAGAATTAATATTTAAGCTACTCGAAAAGCTTGCTGAAGAATCTGCTGCTGTTGCAGTATTTCTACGTAGCTGATCCAACGGTAGATACATCATGTTGTTGCCGCTTTCGACATCTAACAACACCTTAGCGCTGTTGCTATAGATCTCTTCAATAGTCGACAAGTACAGACGTTGACGAGTAATTTCTGGTGCCTTTTGATACTCAGCTAATAACGACGAGAAACGATCGGCATCACCAGATGCACGAGCAATGATTTCTTGTCGGTAAGCTTCTGCTTCAGCTAATTGACGCTCGGCTTGACCTTGGGCAACCGGCACAATCTGGTTGGCGTAGGCTTGCGCTTCATTGATAAGACGCTGCTGATCTTCACGAGCCTTAATCACATCATCAAAGGCTTCTTGCACTGCGGTTGGCGGCGAAGCATCGGTAATTTTCAACTGATCAAGACTGATACCGACGTTGTAGCTATCGAGGTATTCCTGCAGTCGTTCTTTAACCAGCGCCTGCAATTGGTCACGGCCTGTGGTTAAGATCTGCTCTAACTTGGCAGAACCAACAACATGACGCAGTGCCGACTCAGAGGCGTGTGCAATCGTGGCCTGAGGGTCTTGAACATTTAAGGTATAGAGTTCAGCGGCCGCAGCACGGTATTCAACTGTCATCGCAACGGTGACAATGTTTTCATCTGCGGTCAGCATCGAGTTGCGCAAGCTGGTTTCATTAACGCGAGTAACGTTAACCTTGGCGGCAACCTTATCGATGTAAGGGATCTTATAGTGTAAGCCTGGGCCTTCAACACGGTAAAACTTACCTAAGCGAAGCACCACGGCACGCTCGGCTTCATCTACCGTATAGAGGGTGTTATAGCCAGTAAAAACAATACCCAAAACCAATAGAATGGCCACGATAGGGCCGCTACCACCGGATCTTTTAGGGTTCTCGCTGTCGTTGCGGTTATTGTTATTACCGCCACCCAGCCATTTATTCAGTTTAGCGTTAAGCTGCTTAAACAGGTCATCAAGGTCAGGCGGACCCTCATTGTTTTTACGGTTACGATTACCCCAAGGGTCTTGATCGTTATTCCCACCTGGTGGTTCATTCCACGCCATGGTCAACTCCATATTTTATTTTCATATTAATGTTCATATAACAACGGCTAACGAGTGTTGTGCTTTGCTTTATACAACACTTTTGCAACAGTTGGATGCGCTATTGCTCGTAAGGCTCTTTCAGCCTAGCCACACCGAATCGTTGCTCAGAAAGATCAAACCGCTTTAATAGCTGCTTGAAGTCTTTCTTTTGTATTCTTATTTGAATAGATACGGTGCCATTATCTTCATAGTTTTCTGACACAATCGCATTATGCTCAAATAACGCTGCCCGTAATGCCAATTCATGGGGTTGCAGCTCAATTGACTTATCAATCACTTCATCGCCGAGCAATTCTGCAATCGCAGAGTTAATCAACTGGGTACCTTCACCATTATAAGCAGACACCCAAACGCGTACTGGCACGCCCTGCTCATTTCGCTCAATGGCTGGCTTAAAGTCGTCTAACAGATCAATCTTGTTAAACACCTCTAAGCGAGGAATCTGATGGCTACCAATTTCATCGAGCACATTTTCAACCTGAGCAATATTATTGAGGCGATTTTCGTCAGCACAATCCACAACGTGCAATAAAAGATCGGCTTCGGCGGTTTCTTGCAGCGTTGCTTTAAACGCCTCGACCAATTTATGAGGCAAATGCCTGATAAAGCCTACGGTATCGGCCAACACAATGGTTCCCATATCGGGAATTTGCAAGCGACGTAAGGTTGGGTCCAATGTCGCAAACAATTGATCTGCAGCATAAACCGAGGCATCGGTGAGTCGATTAAAGAGTGTCGATTTACCCGCATTGGTATAGCCAACAAGTGACACTGTTGGCGTATCTGAACGAGCTCGCGCACGACGAGACTGATTACGCTGGGTTTCGACCTTTTTCAGTTTTTTATTGATCGTACTGATACGAATACGCAACAGGCGGCGGTCGGTTTCTAGCTGAGTTTCACCTGGACCTCGCAGGCCAATACCACCTTTTTGTCGCTCTAAGTGCGTCCAGCCGCGTACTAAACGCGTGCTTTGGTATTGCAGCTGGGCCAGCTCAACTTGCAGCTTACCCTCATGAGTCCGAGCACGCTGGGCAAAAATATCTAAAATCAAACCGGTACGATCGAGCACACGGCATTCAATTTCTGCTTCAACATTACGTTCTTGGGAAGGGCTTAAGGCGTGATTAAACAGCACCACATCGGCTTGGGTGTCTTTTACTGCTTGGCGAATCTCTTCTAACTTACCAGTACCGACAAAAAACTTTGAATGAGGCGTTGTGCGGGATGCACGAATATATAAAGCCGGATCAGCACCGGCAGAAACCACCAACTCTTCAAACTCTACAGGGTCTTCACGGTGGTTGGACTCTGGAAAATCAACATGGACTAGGACTGCCCGATTACCAGCTTCAGCGCGTTCAAAAAACAATTAAAAAACTCCGATACCCGGCATTGCCGGGCGATGGGAAGACAACAGCGTGCTATCTATTGACGAGGCACTATTCGACGGTTACGGATTCTTCGCCGTCCATCGAAATCTTAACATTGCGCGCAGGCACAACCGTTGAGATAGCGTGCTTATAAACCATTTGGCTGACTGTGTTTTTCAGCAAAATGACAAATTGATCGAAACTTTCGATCTGACCCTGCAACTTAATGCCGTTAACCAAAAAAATAGATACGGGTATACGCTCTTTTCGTAGCGCGTTTAAGAAAGGGTCTTGTAGAGACTGGCCCTTCGACATGGTGGACTCCTTTTTCTTCAAGGATTGTAATAGTAATCGGCTTGCACTCTTTAGCAATAGATCATTGGTCAAATACTCAACCAACGCCTTGCTCTGTCAGTTCGAAAAACCAGGTATATCCGTGCTTCAAATGCTCCAGCGCCGCCCATTGATAAATGAACTTTATCGAGCCGCTTAAAAACTGGGATAGCCGCATTCAGTTATTCAATGTCCGGATTCTAAATTATTTTAAATAGATTGTAGATGGCTCAACGCGATTATTTACCGAGAATCTGACGATATTTAGCACTTTAGGCTGAAATCATCACAGCTGACTCAGGATTCGCTGACACCATTGCTCGGTTGAATAGGCTGATATGTCAATTTCGATCAGTTCCGGCCATCCTCTCAACCAGGTCAATTGGCGTTTTGCCAGTTGTCGAGTCGCAATAACGCCGCGCTCTACCATCTGTTCATAAGTATAGTCGCCCTGAAAGTATTGCCACATTTGTCGATAACCAACACTGCGAATTGAGGGTAAATCCAAGTGCAAATCGCCGCGCTCAAATAACAATCGCGCCTCAGCTTCAAAGCCCATCTTCAACATCAGATCAAAGCGCTCAGCAATACGTTGATGCAACACCTTACGATCATTCGGAATGACCGCATACTGCATTAATCGATAAGGAAACTGCTCAATGGCTGCGCTCGATAACTTACCTTTGGCGCTATTGTCTTGTTGCGCCCAAAAACTGGAAATCGGCTTACCGGTTTGGCGATAGACCTCTAACGCGCGCTGAACTCGCTGCGGGTTCTGCAATTCGATTTGCTGATGAGCAACAGGGTCGACCTCAGCCAACTCGGCGACTAGCGAAGCCAGTCCTTGCTCGGCTAATTGCTGTTGTAATTGTGCTCGAACAATTTCATCCGAGGCCGGCATTTGTGCTAACGGCTCAACTAACGTTTTAAAATAAAGCATGGTGCCGCCGGTGAGCAAGGGTGTTTTGCCTCGCGCGACGATGTCATCCATCAACGTCAATGCATCGTTTCGGAACTGCACCGCCGAATAAGACTCGGCTGGATCGCAGATATCAATCAGATGGTGCGGCGCCAAGGCTAACTCTTCGGCACTGGGTGTTGCTGTGCCAATATTCATACCGCGATAAATTTGCGCCGAGTCGACTGAGATGATTTCGCACTGCCCTTGTTGTACCAAAGACATAGCCAAGTTGGTTTTACCTGCCGCTGTAGGGCCCATAAGGAACAGCGCTGTCGGTTTATGCTGCACCTTTATCGGCCTCTTAAAAACAGTTTATCGAGATCTTTCATCGTCAACTGAGTCCAGGTTGGGCGGCCATGGTTACATTGGCCACTGCGCTCGGTGCGCTCCATATCTCGTAGCAAAGCATTCATTTCAGGAACCGTCAGCTGGCGATTAGCTCTTACAGAACCGTGACACGCCATAGTCGATAGAATTTCGTTACGATGCGCCAAGATAGCATCGGATGTTTCATGCTCAACAAAATCGGCCAACACCGACCGTACCAGCTCTGCAGCATTCGATTGCTGCAAGAACACTGGCACTTGGCGAATGGAAACCGTCTCCGGTGCGATGCGATCAACCACCAGCCCAAAACTGAGCAATAACTCAGCAAACTGCTCGGCAACATCGGCTTCACGCTCACTCAGCGATAAGCTCAGCGGCACCAATAATGGCTGCGCCTGCACCGCCTGTTGATCGTACTGCTGCTTCATCCGCTCGTAGGTAATGCGTTCATGGGCGGCGTGCATATCCACCATAATCAGCCCATGTTCCGACTGAGAAAGAATATAAACACCGTGTAACTGAGCGACCGCAAAACCCAGCGGAGGAATATCTGACTGTGTTTGTGGCTGATCTGCCGGTGTCACCAATTGCTGATAAGCCGCCAACTGTTCGGTCACACCGCTGGATTGCTGAGCGTAGCCATTAGCAGTCTGCGCTATCGAGTGCGAACCAGCAGCGTTAGCAAATTGCGCCGTTGGTGCTTCATTCATCGATAACGACGACTGACCCGAAAACTCACCCGCAGCAAGACCTGTGGCTTTTGGCGGCATGGCTTCAATCGTTGAATCTGCCGTTAGCGACTGGCCATCCGGTCGGTATTCAGCTAAAGCTCGGTGTAATTGCGAAAACAAAAAGTCGTGCACCAAGCGTTGATCTCGGAACCGAACTTCATGTTTTGTAGGGTGAACATTGACATCCACTGCGGCGTTATCAAGTTCTAAATAGAGCACAAAGCAGGCGTGGCGGCCATTGTATAGAACATCGCGATAGGCTTGTTTCACCGCATGAGCAATCACCTTATCGCGCACTACTCGGCCATTAACAAAGAAATACTGCATATCCGCAGAAGAACGTGAAAAGGTTGGCAAGCCGACCCAGCCGGTCATCGTTAAACCCGCACGTTCGGTTTCAATCACCAAGGCATTATTCATAAAGTCCGGGTTAAGCAATTGCGCAATGCGCCGCTGTTGTTCGGCAGGCGTTGCAGCAGGACGCAAAGCATGAATGGTTCGGCCGTTGTGACTAAGAGAAAAACCAACATCAAAACGTGCTAAGGCTTGCCGCTTAACCACCTCTTCTAAATGATTAAATTCGGTTTTTTCGGTGCGCAAAAACTTACGTCTCGCTGGGGTATTAAAAAATAGATCGCGCACTTCCACACTGGTGCCGTCAGTATGCGCCGCAGGCGTCAGATCGACTGCCATATCTCGGCCCTGAGCACTGACTTGCCAAGCGGTATCCTGAGCGGCGGGCTTAGAGGTCAAGGTCAATCGCGATACCGACGCCACCGACGCCAAGGCTTCACCACGAAACCCAAGCGAATTGAGCGCTTCGAGTTCATCTAACGAATAAACCTTTGAGGTCGCATGGCGAGCCAACGCCAAGGGCAAATCGTCCTTACCAATACCACGACCGTTATCACGTACCCGAATTAACTTAACACCGCCCTGTTCGATATCGATATCGATTCGAGTGGCTCCGGCATCTAAACAGTTTTCAATCAACTCTTTCACCACCGAGGCGGGGCGTTCAACCACTTCTCCGGCGGCAATTTGGTTGGCTAAACGAGGTGAAAGCACCTCAATTTTTCTGGATGTCATCAAAAATCCTAATCGATGTCTGTCCTAGTTACGCCTAACAGTCGGCGCAATAGGCAAATGTCTGGTGAACTAAGCACCTATAAACTCAGCACCTATAAACTAAGCGTCTGGAATTACTAATACCTGACCAATGCGAATAGAGGTACTCGACAGATTATTTGCTGAGATCAATTTACGCACAGAGGTTCCGTTCCGGCTGGCAATGCTAGATAAAGTATCACCTTGAGAAACGGTATAACGCCGAATAGTGTTTTTATTTTCCTGACGCCAGGCAATATAGCTGCCGTCTGGCGCATTACGCTCAAAGTAACGCTGCACGCCATCGCTAATCGCCGTTGCCATCTTTTTGCGATAACTGGCTGAGCCTAAATTGGCCGCCTCTCGCGGGTTACTGATAAAGCCAGTTTCAACCAATATTGAAGGTACATCTGGGGCACGTAACACAACAAAGTTAGCATGACCCACCGAGCGTCGGTCGCCATGCAACTTGGTGAAATCACCAATTTCGGATAACACCATGCCGCCAACTTCAACCGAACGTTGCAAGGTAGAGGTCATTGATAAGTCGACCAGCACCGAACGCAAAACATCGTCTTTATCTTCTAACGAAACGCCGTTAATACCACCAATGGTATCGGCTGCGTTTTCTTGGTCGGCAAGGTATTTCGCCATTGCGCTGACAGAGCCGCCATTGGAGAGCGCAAACACCGAAGCACCATGTGCCGAAGGTAAACGGTAAGCATCGGCGTGAATCGAAATAAATAGGTCTGCATTGTTTTCACGGGCAAAGTCGCTGCGTTTTTTTAACGCAACGATGTAATCGCCGGTGCGCGTCATAACCGGTTTATAGCCTGGCAGGGCATCCAGTTGACGATACAATTCTTTAGCGATTGCCAGCACGACATTTTTTTCATGCAGTTTTCTTGGCCCAATGGCACCTGGGTCTTCACCACCGTGACCGGCATCAATAACGACTATAATGTCGCGTTTTTGGCTCGTGACTTGCTCAATGGTTTTGGCAGCACTGGGGACAGTTTCGTTAGCCTTAATGGCCAGATCTCTTTCTAGGTCGATCACCAAGCGATGACCGTACTGCTCGTTCGGCAATAAAGAAAAGCTCCGCGGTGTCATCTCGGCTTGCATATCGAGCACAATACGAACATCGCTGCCATTACGCACGCCACTGCGGATTCGCTCAATGCCAGTATTATCGAGATCGAGCGCTGCTAACTCGGTTGCTAAGCTGCTGTCTTTAACATCGAGTACAATACGATCCGGGTTTTTCAGTACCAGCAAACTGTGCTCGACAGATTCGCTAACATCGAGCACCAGTCGCGTACTATCGGGTGCCGGCCAAATACGAGCACTTTCAATGCTGACCGCCTGAACCATAGTTGCCAGCAATAACGATAAGCACAGCGCTGTAAGCTGCCGTACGGATAATCTGTTCTTTGGCTTCATGCTTATTTTCAGCCTCACGCCATCGCTTCCATCTGTTGAAGTTGCTGTGCGCCCTTATCTGAACAGGCGACTAACCTTAGTTTTCGGCTATTTTGCGCATCTTCAAAATAAACCTCAATATCTGCTGGCGGTAATAAGCCCGCGCCGCGTTCAGGCCATTCGATTAGCCAAATGGCCTGATGCTGATCAAAATCACGTACGCCTAAAAACTCCAGCTCTTCTGGGTCTGCTAATCGATAAAGATCAAAATGTAACGCTTCGACCAAATTACCGCTGTATTGTTCAACCAAAGTATAGGTTGGGCTTTTTACTCGCCCCTGCCAACCAGTGGCTTCAACGACGCAACGAGACAGCGTTGTTTTACCCATTCCTAAAGTGCCTTGCAGATAGATAACACTGCCCGAACGGCAAGCTTTTGCTAGCTGAGCACCAAAGGCTGGCATTTGATCTTCTGTTAAACTTCTTTCCACAACCCTACTTCCAAAAAACCGACATCATTTACGCTTATCAGATTCACGATAAAACGCGATTCATTCGCTGTTATTCAACCAAAGTGTATCAGCTTTGTACCAACGAGTATTCGCCAGCCAAAAAAAGCAAAAAAGCGCTTGACCAAGCCAATTAATCACTCTAGATTGAACGGTATAGAAGTTAGGCAGCTAAGTCACTCAAGTGTCTTAAAAACATCTCAGGATTTACTGCCTATTTAAAAAAGCCCGAACCGTCTTAAAAACGTCTCTCGGGCTTTTTTATGCCTACGACTTACAGCTCAGGCTATTATGATATTTATTCGGCTTTGCACTCACCTACGTTACTTGGCTGCCGCCGAAGGTTTAGATAATCGACCGCAGCGACGCTACACTCAATAACGCCAATTCATCATAACCTAGCACACGATTATCAATCCATGCAGCCTACCAACTCCATCATAGCAACATCAGGTGAATTAACTCTAGCTGAACAGATCCGTCAGCTGGGCTTAAACTTAGGTTTGCAGGCCGTACACTTTAGCTCGCCTTCAACCGATGAACACGAATTACGCTTCCAACAATGGCTCGATGCCGGTCATCATGGCGAAATGGATTGGCTACAACGCAATAAAGATAAACGCTTTCACGGTGGCCAACTGCACCCCGGCACCAAGACTGTGATTTCGGTACGTATGGATTACCTGCCCGACGGTGCGCCGCCATTCAACATTCTTTCCGACCCGAACAAAGCTTATGTTGCCCGCTATGCGGTAGGCCGCGACTACCATAAGGTGCTGCGCAAACGGCTGACACTCTTTGCTAAACAGATTGCACAACTGGCTGGCGAGCATGGCTATCGCCCGTTTGTCGACAGCGCACCTGTCATGGAACGCCAATTGGCCGAAAAGAGCGGCATGGGTTGGATTGGTAAAAACACCCTATTATTAGCGCCGGGCGCGGGCAGTTGGTTCTTTTTAGGTGAGTTATTTACCGACTTAGAACTGCCGTTCGATGAACCGTTTGAAAAAAATCACTGTGGCAGCTGCCAAGAATGCTTGGTGAAATGCCCGACCGATGCCTTTACTCAAGCTGGGGTATTGGATGCAAGAAAATGCATTAGCTATTTGACCATCGAATACAGCGGCAGCATTCCTGTCGATCTGAGAAGTAAAATGGGCAACCGAATTTACGGCTGCGACGATTGCCAACTGGTGTGCCCACACAATAACAAAGCCGATACCTCGGCCGAGTCCGACTTTACGCCGCGACATCAACTCGATCAGGCTTCACTTACCGACTTATTCAGTTGGGACGAGACAACCTTTTTAAGCCGAACCGAAGGCAGTCCGATCCGGCGTATTGGTTATCAACAGTGGTTACGCAACATCGCTATTGCATTGGGTAATGGCGAGCCGAGTCATCAGGTCATCCAATTATTGAGTAATAAACTCGGCTGTTATTCAGAGCTGCTCGATGAACACCTTCGCTGGGCCATTGAGCAGCTAGAACAACGCTTAACCATCAACTCATAAATTTTAACCATCAACTCATAAATAAGGCTGAATTAGCGCCCAACCTGTTGTGCCATTAAATAGCTGGTATAGCCGCCGGTCATATTTAATACCGAATAACCATGTTGAACCAACATGCGTTGCGCGACATAGCCTCTTAAACCAACCGCACAAAGCGTCACCCATGTTTTATCTTTTGGTAGCCGCTGTAAGTTTTGACGCAACTGATCCAGCGGAATATTAATAGCGCCTTCAATGCTGCCGTGCGCTGATATTTCTGACGCTGAACGGACATCCAACACCTGCACATCATCACCCTGCGGCAAGGCGTCTGCTTGGCAAATATCATGCGAGCCGCGCAAAGCATTGCTGGCGACAAAACCGGCCTGATTAATAATGTCTTTTGCCGAGCCAAAGGGTGGTGCATAACAAAGCTCAAACTCTTCCAAATCAAAAACCGTTAAGCCTGCTCGAATTGCAGTAGCGAGCACATCAATACGTTTATCGACGCCTTTTTCACCGACCGCCTGCGCACCTAAAATACGGCCATCTGTTGGCTGAAATAATAACTTAAGGTGAATTTGGCGAGCATCAGGGTAATAGCCTGCATGATCGGCTGCGTGCAAATACACCTTTTGGAAAGGCTTTTGCTCTGCCAATAATTGCTTTTCATTGGCACCCGTTGAGGCCGCCGCCAAGTTGAAGACCTTACAGATACCAGTGCCTAGCGTATCTTTATATTCCGAAGCCATACCAAAAATATTATCAGCGACGATTCGACCTTGCCGGTTGGCAGGCCCAGCCAATGGAATCTGCGCGTGGCTGCCTGTAACAAAATGCGCAACTTCAATCGCATCGCCAACCGCCCAAATATGTTCGACGCTGGTACGCATCTGCTTATCGACTTGAATGCCACCGCGTTGGCCTAACGCCAAGCCCGCTGTTTTAGCCAGCTGATTTTCAGGTGTCACGCCAATCGCCATAATCAGCATATCGGTTTTTAGCTCTCGGCCTGAACGCAATGTCAGCGTTAGCTCGTTATCGCTAGATTCTGTTATCGCTTCTAAGGCATCGCCTAATATCAATTGAGTACCGTTGCGACGCATTTCTTGGTGCAAAGGTACCGCCATTTCGGCATCGATTGGCGGCATAACCTGATTCGACAACTCAATTAGCGTGGTCTCGACTTTGCGGTGCACTAACGCTTCTGCCATTTCAATGCCAATAAAACCGCCACCAATTACCACCGCTGAGCGAGGCGCATCGATATCCAGTTTATGAATAATTCGATCCATATCGGGGATGTTGCGTAAGCTAAACACTGAGGCTAAATCGATGCCAGGAATCGGCGGCATTATCGGTTTTGCACCTGGCGACAGGATAAGCTCATCGTAAGATTCTTGATAACGCTCGCCCGTATCTAGCCTGTGTACCGACACCTGTTTCGCCTGAGCATCAATATCAACCACTTCAGACTGGATGCGAATATCAATATTAAACCGCGCATGCATAGATTCGGGAGTTTGCACCAATAGGGCATTGCGATCTTCAATTTCGCCACCGATATGGTACGGCAGACCGCAGTTAGCAAAGGAGATGAATTGATCGCGCTCAAACATAATGATCTGCGCTGTCTCATCAATACGACGTAAGCGCGCCGCTGCCGACGCACCCCCAGCAACACCACCCACAATGAGGATTTTTTTTGTCATGGCCAGAGCCTCTACAAGCTAAGATTAAATTAGAATTATCTTATATTAATAAATTCTAATATTCTAGCCATTGTAGGGTAAAGATCGCTGCGGCAACGAGTGATAGCAAACGAGTTAGCTAAAAGTTGATCCGGCGCAAGCGCTGGCGGGTCAGTCGAGTGCCGAGACACTGATCGAAAGTTGATCTCCAGCTGGAGCTACCGTTTGTAACAGCTCACACACTTCATTTTTTTGCGACTGTTTCACCGTCAGCTCTGCGCTAACTTGATCGTGATAAGCCACTTGCTGTAGCTGTAAACCGGCCTTACCGAGTACGTGCCGTACTTGGTTTTCTAAACCAAAGGGGAAACTTAACGCTATTTGCCACTGCGACTCGACCGTCAGCAGTTCTGCGTTTTCTAAGGCCAGACTAATGGCATTACCATAAGCGCGGCTTAAACCGCCAGCACCGAGTTTAATACCGCCAAAATAACGCACCACAATGGCGACAACATCGACCAAGCCTTTGTGATTTAAAACATTAAACATCGGTTTAGCGGCGGTGCCCGAAGGTTCGCCATCGTCACTCAATCCGGTCTGACCTTTAACATAAAAGGCCGTGCAAACATGACGTGCATCGGGGTACTGCTGGCGAATATCGGCAATGCGTTGCTTGGCAGCCTGTACCGATGAGACCGGTTCAACCCAGCCTAAAAATCGGCTTTTTTTAATTTCAAACTCGGCAAACTTCGGCTCTGCTAAGGTAACTGCCATAACTCTTCTCTACTGCTCAACGATAAAGACCATGGTAACCAATATTACCGAGTAACAGAAATAACGCCTCTACTGGCTCAATGAGCCGAGCCAGTAAAAGCTTTGTTCAACCGCTGAGTATGGTTATGAATAGAATTAAAAGGTAAATCGCTCAACCATGTCCGACTGCTCTTTGGCCAACTCAACCAATGCTTTCGATTGCTCGTCGGCCTGTTTTGCGCCGGTTGCAGAATCGGCACCCAAATCGGCGATTCGCACGACATTTTGCGCCACCTCTTTTGCCACCACGGTTTGTTGTTCTGCAGCAGCGGCAATGCTCTGACTCATCTGATTAATGGAGGCTAGGTTTTCCAGCATGCGATCCAGTGCGTCTCCGGCTTCTTGCGCTTTAGCGACGCTTTCTAATGCATCCGACTGACTTTTTTGCATACCTAAAACAGTGTCTTCAGAGTTCTTTAATAGCGTTTCTATTTTGCCAGAAATTTCTTGTGTCGCGTCTTGAGTGCGCTGCGCTAAACTTCGCACCTCGTCTGCAACCACGGCAAAGCCTCGACCCTGTTCACCGGCCCGAGCTGCTTCGATAGCGGCATTCAACGCCAGCAAATTAGTTTGCTCGGCAATGCTTTCAATGGTCGACATGATTTGTTCAATCGATTCACTGCTGGCTTTTAATTCTTGCGCACCGTCACTGGCCATTTTTAACTGCCGATCTAAGGTTTGAATTGCGCGTTTATTTTGATCCATAAGTGTTTTATTGGCTAACGCTTCTTTGTTGGCATCATCAACCTGTTGGCTGGCGCTTTCTGCATTTTTGGCAACCTCTTCAATGGCCGATTCCATTTCGGTCACGGCACTGGCAACCGCTTGGGTTTCGTCAAGTTGTTCAGTCACTCGTGCAGCAATCTCCGAATTAATAGTCAAGGCTTGGTGAGAGGTGCGGCTTATCATCGAAGCGCCCGACGATACCTTGCTTAATATTTCCGAAAGCGCTTGCGCCAAACCATTTACACCACGCGCAATACTGGCAATCTCTTGCGCGCCTGTTTGTTCCAGCCTAATTGACATGTCGCCTTCGGCTATGCGGTGTAAGCCCTGTTGAATTTTTGCAATCGGTTTTTTAATGCCCGCAACCAAGGAACGAACCATAACCAACGAAACTAACGTCGCCAAAATACCGACCAATAAAATAAGGTTACGCGCGTTACTCAAGGCTTTGGCAGTATTCAACTCCGAGGCTTGTTGCGCAGCAATTACCGAGTCGCCTAAGCGCATCACCAATTGCTCCGCTTGCAATTCAATGGCATGCATCTGGTCAAGTTTGCTCATGCGCTGTTGTACTGTTTCTAAGTAACTGGCTTGGGTAACGATTATCGATTTTTCGCCAATGAATAGAGCTTCACTGTTGGTAATCAGCTCGTCCATGGCGATGCCTAAAACGCTGACTTCGTCTTTAATAACCGGCCAGGTTTGCAGCCATTCCTGGTAAATATCTGCAAGGTCTTGTTGGTAATCAAGCATCTTTTCTGGTTGTGTTTCTTGCAAGGCAAAACTGGTTTGCTCGAATAAAGTATTGGCGCGTTCGTTAAAACGGCTAATCGCAAAACGAGCGCCAAAGGATGATGATTCATTGAGAATATAATCTTCAATATCGTCCGATTCAACTTCAAAGCCACTAATAATTTCTTCGCGTAAAAAGTTCTGCTGTTTTAAATCACTGGCCAGTTGCAACTCACGTTTGGCTATGGCGATAAACTCTTCGGCGACTTTAAAGTTTTCGTTAATAAGTGTTTGCGTTTCTGTATTTAACGCTTGGTCTTCGCTGTACTCAGGTAACTGTTTAACAGCCTCAAGCAATAGCGTTTTCTTGCTGGCCAGTTCTGTAATGTAGGCTTGTTGTTCTTTTTCATCATTGGTTTGAGCAAAACGATTAACGATAAGGTCGGCATTTAACAGGTTAACCTGAATATCCGAGACCAATGTTTTTAACGGACTGACCCGATGAATTATTTTATCCAATTCATATTGAGTAGAGCGAAAACCGCCCACCGACACTAAGGCCAAAATAACAATGGTGGCGACTAAGATCGCACCCACAAATATGACTTGACCGACTAGGCTGACTGATCTTTTTAGCATCATGAAGCAATACCTTTGCTGACGAAGCTTAAAGATTGATAAACCGCTATAACGTCACGGTTAGACTATTCGATTGTTGACCATTCGTTGGATCATTAAACGTAAAGCATGGGCGTTTGAATTAGAGTTTATCAAAGCTTCTATTATTTTTATTTTCAGCCTAATACTAGGCCATTTTTCTCGAACAGTGTAGCGCTAAACAGCGTTTGATTGACGCAAGTACTGTGTCGACGAAGCAAGACTGACCTAGGTCCATGATTTACCCAGTTAGCTGGCCTGTGTCAGTCAGCGCTTTCAACTGACTCACACAAACCGCTCTAGACGACTAAGGGTTAATTAACACCTCAGCACCAGCACTCAGTCCTGACCTTACTAATGAATACTCATCAAGTTGTTTGCCCGTACGGACAATGGCCGGTAACGCTACACCCTGCTCATTCAGCGCTTTGACGTATTCGATTTGGCCGACTCGGTAGACCGCACGACTATCAACCAGCAACGCTGGCTGGTATCCGGTGGTCAATTGCAGACGGGCAAACATACCCGGCAATAACGGCTGAAGACTTGGCTCGATATCCAGCTTCACTAAAAAACTATGCGAGGCTAAGTCTGCCGCTGGCGCAATTTCGACAACCGTTGCAAACAGCTGTTGCTCTTGACTTGCTACCTGTAGCGGCCAACGCTGCCCCAACTTGATAGCCTTGATCACCGATTCGGGAATATTGACACTCAATTGCATGTCATTAGGGTTGTAAAGGCTCACTAACGCAGCACCGACGTTGGCTTGGTCGCCTAAGTTCAACCAGCGTTTAGAAATAATGCCATCGTAAGGCGCTGCAATCAGTGAATAGCCAAGACTTGCTTGCGCTTCGCTTAAGGCTGCGTTCGCCTGCTTTAAATTGGCTTGCGCTATATCCAGCTGCGCAACAACGCGATCGCGTTCCGCTTCGGGTAACAGCTTTTCATTAACCAAGGCGATTACTCGATCGTGCTCTAATCGGGCTTTATTCAATTGCGCTTGTGCTGCCGCTAGACTTTCCTGTTGAGAGATTCGTCTGGCATCTAAATCTTGATTGGCCAAGCGCATAATAATATCGCCCTGCTTTACACGAGCGCCGACATCGGCCAAGACATCCACCACCTGCGCACTGATTCTGGATGACAGCACACTGGTTTGCTTAGCAATTAAATGCCCCGGGTATTCACTCACTATGGCGATTTCTCGTTCGATGACCGCTGTCACCGGCTGTTGATTCGCAGCCTGTGCATGCGAGTTTTCTGCTGGCTTAATTTTACTGGTAAAGCCACCTGCCATGGCGATAAAGATTAGCAACAGAGCACCACTGCTAAGCACCGCTATTAACCATTTTTTATTAAACATGTTTCTCTCCCTCGGTCATCACATCGTTCTGCTGCGAGTTAGTTAAGTTGCCGTAAGCCAAGTTATAAACCACCGGAATCACCACCAATGTAAATAGCGTTGAAGCGGTGATGCCGAACATAATCGCCCACGCCAAGCCATTAAAAATGGGGTCCAAGGTGATGACAATATTTCCCAGCATGGTGGTTCCAGCCGTTAATAAAATGGGCCGCATGCGTACTGCACCGGCTTCGATCAACGCCTGTTTTAGCGCCATACCTTCGGCTAAAGACTGATGAATAAATTCAATCAGTACCAGCGAGTTACGTACCACAATACCGGCAAGCGCAATCATGCCGATCATGGCTGTGGCGGTGAACAAGACAGGGTTTGGATAATTAGCAATTTCAGTTGTGCCAATATTATTGAGCAATAAAAAGCCCGGCATAATACCGACGACCGTCAACGGAATGGCCAACATAATAATGCCTGCCACCGTTGGTAAACCGGTTTGCAACATCAGCACAATGTATACACCGATTAGAGCGACGCCATAGGCAATGCCCATATCACGAAAAACATTTAGCGTAATTTTCCATTCACCTTCGCCATTCCAAACAACCGAAATATCTTCTGGCACTGACCAGTAATCATCACCGCCGTTAGCAAAGTAATTTCGCCAGCCAAGCGCTCTAGGTTGCTCAGAGTTATTTATTTCACTAGCAGCCTCGACCTTATCAACCGAAGTGTCGACGACGATTTCTGCTGGCACTCGGCCAACGGCCTCAGCGTAAACATAAACCACGGGCTTAAGGTTTTTATGGAAAATCGGTTGGTCAACATCTTCCAAAACAAACTCGCCGAGTTCTCCAATTTGCACCAGCGCTTGAGGCGCATCGACTAACGAACCGGCAACCAATGTTTTAGCCACACCCGCCTGTGCACGAACATACAGATGCTTAATCTGCTCCAACTGATCTCGACTATCCGAAGCCAAACGAACATGGATGGGTGTCGGGAAGACTTCGTTTTCATCTTGCAAATAACTCAACGTACGGCCGTCGTTAGCGGCGCTGATAACCGCATTAATATCGGCAATCGAGACACCTGAAAGCGCGGCCTTTTCTCGGTCGACCTCAAAGCGCCAGCGCTGGTAATCAAGCTGAGCGCTGGTATCGACTTCACGTGCCGACGGCTCACGTTTTAATCGCTCAGCAACAATATCAGCAGCGGCAATCACATCTTCATAGGCGGTATTATCTTCACCGTAAACTTCGGCAACCACGGTCGCAATAACTGGTGGGCCGGGCGGCGTTTCGACCAATTGCATATGAGCCTGATAGTTATCCGCAATGGCTTGCAAATCGTCGCGCAATTTCATGGTTAAAGCATGTGACTGATCGTCACGGTATTTTTTATCTGCCAACACCACTCGCAACTCACCTTCGGACTCATTACTGCGTAAAAAGTAATGACGCACCAAGCCGTTAAAATCCATTGGCGAAGCGATACCGGCAAATGCCGAAACAGAGGCAACCTCAGGCACGGTTCTCAAATAGCGATCCATATCTTGCAACAGATTCGCGGTGCTTTCTAAGCTGGCTGACTCAGGTAGATCGACTACCAATTGGAATTCGTTTTTGTTGTCGTACGGTAACAACTTCAGTGGCACCCAACGCATGGTTGGCAACATAGCGGCAACTACAAACAACAAAGCAACCACCGAAAGTAGAATCCAACTGGCGCGTCTTGAGGTTAAAAAGGGCGTCAAGATGCGTTGATAAAATCGGTACAGTCCGGTTTCGGTCACCGCGACTTGCGCCGCAGGATTGTTATCGGCGACGATGATTTTTTTGGCCAGCCAAGGGGTAATAAAAAACGCCACCACGGTAGAAAACACCACACTGATCGGGACGTTAAACGCCATCGGTGCCATGTAAGGCCCCATCATTCCGGTGATGAATAACATCGGCGTAAAAACAATCACAATCGCCACAGTGGACATCAACAAGGCACCACGAATTTCTGCCATCGCCGCAACAATCGCCGAAGCCTTTGCCATACCTTTGCGATTTAAATAACGCTCAATGTTATCGATACTGGCAATGGGATCATCGACAATTAAACCGAGCGCTAAGATCAACGCAAACAGCGTAACTCGGTTTATCGAATAGCCAAACGCTAAGTCCATCGCTAAAGCTGCGCCATAGCTGATAGGAATAGCAATGCCGACCACTAATGCCGAGCGCCAGTTTAAAAACAGGCCAACAAAGACAACCACCGTCAGCACTGAAACGGCCAAGCTGGAAATAAGATTGGACACCTTATCGTTAGCGGTTTGGCCGTAATCTCGGATCACCGAAAACTGCACCGCCTCAGGAAACTGCTGTTGTTGAATCTGCTCCAACTCCTGTAACAGATCGTTGGCAACCCAAACCGCATTGCTGCCTTTTTGTTTCGCAGCCGCGATAAATACCGCAGGATAAGGCTCAGCAGAAGCTGGCAACACCGAACCTTGGCTGACGCCATCCGGCTGACCGAGAGCAAATGCAGGCCCCTTTGAAAACCAGCTATAGCTGGCAGGCTCGTCTGCGCCATCCTGTATTTTAGCGATGTCACGTAAATACACGGGGCGACCATCAATAACATTAACAATGCTGGCACCAACATCATCGGCATCACGAAAGTAACTGCCCGATTGCACTTCAAAACTACGGCCTTGCACATGCGTTGAACCAGCCTGTTGGCGCTGATTATTAACACCTAAGGCAAAGGCAACATCATCAATAGTGGTTTTTCGGCTGGCCAGCGCTGCGGCATCCAGTTCGATATTAATTTGCCGAGGACTGCCACCAATCACCTGCACGTTATTACTTTTATCAACCGACTGCAGACGCTGACTGGCTTCTTCTGCAAGGCGTCGTAATTCGAACTCATCAACCTGATCAGCATCGGTAGAATAAAGTGCAGCAACAAAGATCGGCACATCGTCGATCTCGACTGGTTTAATTAGCCAATTAGTGACCGAAGGTGGCATTAAGTCTTGGTGCGAATAAACCTTGTTATAAAGTTTAACCAGCGAGTTTTCACGCTCTTGGCCAACTTCAAACCGAGCGATCACAATGGCTTGGCCGGTCGATGAGGTGGAATAAACATACTCCACGCCATCTACCTGCTTAAGCAGTTGTTCCAGCGGTTCGGTAATCTGCTTTTCGATCTGCCGAGCAGAAAGCCCGGGCGCAGAAATGATTAAGTCCGCCATAGGAACAACAATTTGAGGGTCTTCTTCTCGGGGTGTCAGCCACAAAGCCACTGCGCCGATAACGAGCGCCAGCAGCATCAGGATGGGCGGGAAATAGCTGTTCATCACCCGACCAACAAAATCGCGCTTCAGGGATTGTTCTAATTTAGCATCGTCTTGGCTTGCCATAGACTGCAACCTATAAAAGAGGGTTTCACACAGCTCAGCATCAACAGATTAGCCGAGCGTACATTAGTTGCGCATAATATTAGAAAACATTAATATTAGCAATATCTAATATTTGGCCATAGCAACAGCCACCAGACTGAGCTTATACTGTGCAGCCTAGACTGGTTCGCCACTCATCCTTAGGAGAACACGATGAACTTTGATTTCTCTCAACTACAAAAACCTGAAATCTACCGCCTGTTTACCCACGCCATCATTCCGCGCCCTATCGCTTGGGTACTCACTGAAAACGAAAGCGACAATGAAGACAGAAGTTACAACATTGCGCCCTATTCTTTCTTTACCGCAGTAACGTCAGAGCCGCCAGTATTGGTGTTTTCTGCAGGTAAAAAGCGTGATGGCAGTAAAAAAGATACTTGGCAAAACATCGAACGCAGCAAGCGCTGTGTCATTCACATTGCCAATACTGACTTAGCCGAACCATTGAATGCTTCTGCGGCATCACTAGAAAGCGGCCAGTCTGAAATCGAACACATTAATCTACCGATAACAGAGCAAGCTGGCTTCGTACTACCTAGAGTTACCAGTGCTCCGGTGGCGTTTGAGTGCAGCCTCTATGAGATTCATGAAATTGGCGACGCGCCTCAGGGGATGATTTATTGCCAAGTTGAAGCAGCCTATGTTGCCGATGACGTCATGCACAAAGACAAACCGTTGATCGACTTCACCAAGCTGCAGCCGCTATCGAAAATTGGCGGTGAAGACTATGCCGCGCTAGGCGAGATCACGACATTAAAACGTCCCTCTTAAGGCAACGCCATAATTGTCATCATTAGCTGTAACAAGCGCATGCAAGGCATGCGCTTGGCGTCAAAGCAGGTTAAGCTAGCCTAAAACACAGTACGGCGATGACAGTATGACTCAACCATTACAGGCAGTATTTCTCGACCAATCCAGTCTTAACCCAACGGACTTAGACTTCGGCCCATTAGAAGCCGTTGCCAATTGGCAATGGTTTAGTCAGACCTCGGCCGATCAGGTTGCCAGCAGAATTGAACAGGCTGACATCGTCGCCTGTAACAAGGTCATTCTGAACAAACAACAGATAGTCAACGCCCAACGGCTTAAGCTAATCATCGTTGCCGCCACGGGCGTTAACAATATTGATCTTGATGCTTGCCGTGAGCAGGGCATCGCCGTTTACAACTGCCAAAGCTACGGCAATGAGTCGGTCGTTCAGCACAGTTTCGCGCTACTATTCGCACTGGCCAACCAACTAACGGCCAACCATCAGGCCGCGATTCAAAAATGGCCTAACGCCAGCCAGTTCTGCTTGCTGGATCATCTGCCCATGCAATTGGCAGGTAAAACCTTTGGCCTTGTTGGCTATGGCAGCCTCGGCAAAAAAGCGGCTCAAGTCGCCGAAGCCTTAGGCATGAAGGTAATTATCTCGGCACGTAAAGGCCAAGCCACCAGTGATGGTCGGGTTAGCTTTGAACAGCTATTAAAACAGGCCGACATCATTAGCCTGCACTGCCCATTAACAGCAGAAACTAAAGACCTGTTCAGCTTAAATGAATTCAAACAGATGCAAGCACACGCCTTGCTGATCAATACCGCGCGCGGCGGTATTGTTAACGAAACCGATCTGGTGCAGGCACTGCAACAGGGTTTGATCGCAGGCGCTGCGAGCGACGTATTAACAGAAGAGCCGCCGGTTAATGGCAACCCCTTATTAGAATACCGTGGCGCAAACCTTATCGTCACACCTCACATGGCATGGAGCAGCAGCCAAGCTCGGCAAACCATCATCGAGCAGCTGGCGCAGAATATCGAAAACTTTCGCCACCAAAACGACCTACGACGTATTTGTTAGCTTTATCTGTTAGCTTTAATAGCACCAACCTAACTCATTGAAGGCATCAACAGCGGCATTAGTGTGCTGCTGTGTTATTGATGTAAACTGCTGTTTAAAACCGAATAAAGATAAGTCATAGCATGAAGCCAGTCCGTACCAATAAGTTTCATATATTAACCACCGATGCACCGGAAGAAAGCTTTCCTCAGTGGAAGCTTAGGCTGAACGATATTATTTTTGGCGCTGAGTCTAAAGCCGGTAAAGCCTTCGATGTATTTTTAATTATCGCCATCCTAATCAGTGTTTTGGCGGTGATGCTAGAAAGCGTCAGCAATATTTCGCCCAACTATAAGCGCTGGTTATTTTTTATTGAGTGGAGTTTCACGCTCGCCTTTACCATCGAATACGTGCTGCGTTTGTTATGCGTTAAGCATCCGTTGAAATACGCCTTCAGTTTTTATGGCATTGTTGATCTGTTGTCTATTTTGCCTTCTTACTTGTCGATCGTTTTGCCTGGCGCGAACACCTTCTTAGTCATTCGTATTTTACGAATACTGCGTGTTTTTCGTATTTTAAAACTATTCAGCTACATGCGCGAAGCCGAGCAATTAGCGTGGGCAATGCGCTCCAGCCGACGAAAAATCTTAGTATTTTTGTACGTGGTGTTCACCATTGTGGTGGTGTTTGGTTCGATTATGTACATGATCGAAGGGCCAGAAAACGGCTTTACTTCGGTGCCCACCGGAATTTACTGGGCCATTGTTACGTTGACCACCGTAGGCTATGGCGACATTACGCCCGCCACGGCTTTTGGCCAAATGATCGCCTCGGCAACCATGATTACCGGTTACGCCATTATCGCCGTGCCTACTGGTATTTATACTGCAGAACTCACTCAAGCAATGCGCCATAAACGCGACGCACGTGGTTGCTTAGGTTGTGGCAAAACAGGCCATGAAGTGGATGCTAGCTATTGCCGTCATTGCGGCACTGCGCTTGCTGAAGATACAAAACTGTAGTCGTGCAGTTTTTCTGCTTTGCTGCCAAGGCAAAGCCTTAACACCGAAACAGTTGCTGGGTATTTTGCCGACACTGCTCAGCTAATTGTTCAGTGGAAATATCTTTCGCTCGCGCCAAATGCTCGGCAACATCAGTCAATATCAACAGCGGGTTACTCAGCGCCTCGCTCGAATAAGTGGCAGCCTTCATATAGGGCGCGTCGGTTTCTAATAAAATATTCGCCAACGGCAACTGCGCAAACACTCGGGTTAGTTTTTGCGATTTCAATAACAACGGCCCGGCGCCGAAACAAAAACCCAAGGCTAAATACTGCTGAGCAATTTCAATACTGCCATTAAAGGCATGAATCACTCCTCGTATTTCGGGGAATTTTTTTAGCGTTTCGATGACTTCATTATGTGCTTTAACCGCATGCACAATCACCGGCAATTGATGAGACTCCGCTATCGCCAACTGCTGACTAAAACTTTCTAACTGTATTTCCTTTGACGGCCTCGGCTGCTTGGCAGGGTAAAAATCCAAACCAATTTCACCGATAGCAACCGGCCGCTGAGCCGTGCTTGAACTTTCTGTTAACATGCTGGAACTTTCTTTTAAGAAACGCAACAACTCAGCTTGCTCTTGCTCAGGGTTTTCAACATACCAAGGGTGCGTACCGAGCGCGATGTGAATACTGGGCGATTGCAACGCCATCACTTTAGGCCATTGCGCCGGTGTTATTGCGGGCACAATATGTTGGCAAATGCCAAGACTGTGGGCTTGGTCTAAATTCGTAGTCAGGGCTTCAACAGCATCCAAATGACAGTGGCTGTCAATCAATGAGTGCGGTTTAACATCCTGCTGCATTTACGCCTCTTCAGGAAAGTTTCGTTGATTTACTGGTGGCAACGGAGTTGCTTTTTCTGCGGGATAATTAAGTACCGCTGACAATGGCTGCGACATAGTCAGCTCTTCAGCGGTTGGTGATAGGGTTTGGAAAAACGCTAAGGTTTCTTTATAAGGATGACAAATAACGGTAACTACTTCGCCACGCTGTGCGCGCAAAACTGCCTTTTGCCATTGGGCGGCAATAAATTCTTCGGTTTGATAATGGTCTAAAAAGATTTGTCGTCGGTACCACGGAATATCCGACTCTTTCGCTACTTGCCAAGCGACCGAACCGGAAATAGTTAGGCTATCAAAATAATAAAAGCCGGATTTTTTTAATTCCGCCATCACCCACTGCATGGCTTCTCGATCTTGAGTTAGGCGACTGCCCATATGATTCGATAAACCCACAGCATGCGGTACGGTTTCGATAGATTGTTTTAAATTAGCCAATAGCTGAGCTTTGCCATCGCGGCGATCTAAACCCAACGCACCCAGCGGAAAATCGCCCATATTGGACATCGGCGCATGGATGATGACTTCTTTATTTTTTTCGAAGGCGTACTCGGCGAGTTCCTGTGTGTAGGGTCGACCGGGCATAATCGCCACGGTAGAAACCCAAGGAATATCTATAGCGGCGCGGCCAACAGCGCGCTGATTGCCGATATCGTCAACCACCAGCACAATGCTACCGCTGGCGTAAACAAAGCTAGCGCTGCAACACAGCAGCGCTAGCAGTAAGCCATAACAGCGGTATTTAACGGCTTGCATCTAAAATGGAAATTCCTTTTAGCACCGTCAATGCTTGATAAAGCTGGTAATCATCTTCGGCTAATTCAGCCTCGGTTTTTGCGTTATCTTCTGCGCTGGTATCGGCTTTGTCGTCGCCATTCGGGTTATCCAAAGCGCCGCTTAAGTCAGATTCTTTGTAAAAAGGATCCACTTCATTTTGCGTCAGGCTACCTTGACGAACCACGATATCTGGCACAATACCTTGCGCCTGAATTGAGCGGCCGCTTGGCGTAAAGTAACGCGCGGTAGTCAATTTTAATGCGTGGTCTTGGCTCAACGGTAAGATAGTTTGCACTGAGCCTTTACCAAAGGAGCGTGTTCCTAAAATAAGGCCACGTTTGTGATCTTGGATAGCACCGGCAACAATTTCTG
This sequence comes from Reinekea thalattae, assembly GCF_008041945.1. Lineage (NCBI taxonomy): Bacteria > Pseudomonadati > Pseudomonadota > Gammaproteobacteria > Oceanospirillales > Saccharospirillaceae > Reinekea > Reinekea thalattae. The sequence goes on from NZ_VKAD01000001.1 coordinate 1,363,877, forward strand.
ACGCCGAGGCAGAACCACCATTAATTAACACCACAAGGTTCACACCATTGCTTGGGTCGCTACTGCGAGCCACAAAGCGGCTGTCAGAATTTGGAATTCGACCTTCGGTATAAACGATCAAACCTTCGCTGATAAGCGCATCAACTACAGCGACCGAAGCCTGCAACACGCCGCCTGGGTTGTTACGTAAATCTAACACCAAGCCTTTGAGGCCATTCTCAGTCTCATCGTTGAGCGCTTTAATGGCTTTTTCAAAATCGTTACCAGTACGTTCTTGGAAAGAAGAAATACGGATGTAACCGAAATCTGGCTCTAACATACGATGACGAATGCTGGTGATCTTAATGATGTCGCGAGTAATCTCGACTTTCAGCGGTGCATTTTCACCTTGGCGTACAATCGTCAGCTCAATATCGGTACCCGGCTTTCCGCGCATCAGTGCAACGGCATCGCTAATGGTCATACCTTTTACCGGCGTGTCGTCGATTTGAGTAATGAGATCGCCAGGCTGAATACCTGCTTTGTAGGCTGGGGTATCGTCAATCGGAGAAACAATGCGGATAAAGCCAGTTTCGTCCAAGGTGATTTCGATACCTAAGCCACCAAACTCACCCGAGGTACTTTCACGTAAATCGGCAAAATCTTCTGGTGTCAGATAGTCAGAGTGAGGATCTAAACCGGTAAGCATGCCTTCAATAGCCGCTTCGATCAGTTCTTCATCGGTCACTTCCTCGACATAGCTTTGCTTGATGCGCTCAAGAACTTGCGACATCAGGCGAACTTCATCAATGGGTAAGCGCGTTTCGTTATTGGCTTCCACCGCTGTGGTTAGACCCACGGCAATACCAATGACCAACGCTGTCGTCGCCGCCAGTAAGGGGTTACGAATTAATCTCATAACAATTCCTTTAAAATCATCTGTGTCATTTATTTCTTTCACTGTGGCCTACCTTTTACCCAACCAGGCTGATGGATTTACCGGTTCTCCGTTTATACGAAGTTCAAAGTATAGTCCGCTACGATTGTAGCCGCCGGATTGGCCAACTTCTGCGATCAACTCCCCAGTTTCGACCCAACTGCCGACATCTTTGAGTAAGCTGTTGTTACGACCGTATAACGACCATACACCATCGCCGTGATCAATAATAATCAGCAGGCCACTGGATTTAAAAAAGTCAGCAAAAATGACTCGACCACCATGTACCGCTCGTACACCGTCGCCAAAATCAGCCTCAATGAGCCAGCCTTGCCACTTTAAAGTAGTGCCATCAATAGCGCGACCATACTGATTTACTAGACGCCCCGCCACTGGCCAAACCAATTTCCCTTTAACTTTACCAATTGCTTCTAATTCTGGGAAATCGAGGTTCAATTCATTTAATTTAGACTGCAACTGATTCACCAGATCGGCCATCCGTTGCTGCTCAGCTTCTTTATGGGCGATCTCTGCTTGAGTATCTTTCGACTGTTCGACCAATTGCTGTAGCAGTTGTTCACGCTCTTTACGTTGTTCTGCGAGGACTTTGGTCTGTTCTAGCTGGCTACTGAGGTTGTCTTTTAATTGATTATTGAGCTGCAACTGCTGCTCAATGGTTGCTGCCAACTGAGTTTGGCGATCTAACCATTGCTGTAATTGGTCACGCTGATTTTTTGTCAGTGCCGAAAAATAATACAGTTGTCGCGCCAGCTCTTCTGGCCGCTCGCCAGACAAAATCAACTTAATTAATGGCAAGTTGTTTTGCTTGTAGGCTAAACGCAGGATGGCGTCGATCTCAGACTTTTTACTGGCTTGCTGCTGTTCTAGTTCACTTTGCTGTTGCTGCAATTCATTCAACTGCTGATTGGCTTGGCTGATTTCAGCACGCAACTGGCGTAAACCGTTTTCTAATTGCGCCATGTTTTTTTCGACACGCGTTAACGCCTGCCGCTGCTTAGAAACGCCCTGATTTTGGTTTGCGAGTCGCTGTTGCAGCGACTCCAGCTCTTGCGTGATCTGTTGCAGGCGCTTTTTGTTGTCATCGAGCTCATCTGCCAGCACCAATGGGCACAGTAGCAGCAGCGATAAAACAACCGTTAAGAATCGAAAAACTAAATCAGGCACAGGGCAGCATCGTAAGTCTCAGTTGCAAGGCATACTACCAGCTGCTCTAAAGGTTGTCGCTAGCCAGCGAAGCTCTATCCGTAAGGCCTTTGCAAAGTGACGAAGCAATCAGCGAACGCCGTACGAGCACTAAGCGCTGAACTTGGCGCGTAGCAGCGCCAGCTCTAAACCGCGCAGCTCTGCCAAGCCCTTTAACCGACCAATCGCAGAATAACCGGGGTTCGTCTTCTTATTGAGGTCATCTAAGATTTGATGGCCATGATCTGGGCGCATCGGTATGGCGCGCTTATCACCAGCCAGCCTGCGACGTTGCTCTTCTTCTAACAAGGCATAGACCACCGAATACATATCGACATCGCCAGCCAAATGACTCGCCTCGTGGAAACTTTTTGGATTGGCCTCTCGCTGGGTGGAACGCAAATGAATAAAGTATATTCGCTCGCCATATTGGCGAATCATTTCAGGCAGGTCATTATCGGCGCGCACACCATAAGAGCCAGTACAAAACGTTAAACCATTGACGTTACTGGGCACGGCTTGCATCAACCAAGCGATGTCATCGATGGTTGAGACCACACGAGGCAAGCCCAAAATCGGCCGCGGCGGATCATCAGGATGAATCGCCAAACGCACGCCATATCGCTCACAGACCGGAACTATCTCTTGTAAAAACAGCGCCAAATTTTGTCTCAATGCATCAGCATCGATCGCTTGGTAGCGATCTAACTGCTGTTGAAATTCAACTAGGCTGTAGCCTTCTTCGGCACCCGGTAAGCCGGCAATAATATTCGAAGTAAGCTGATCAAGATCGGCCTGACTGGCCTGCTGAAAATAACGCGCTGCCTGCTCTTGTTCTTCATCGCTGTAGTCTTGCTTGGCAGCGGTTCGCTTTAAAATAAACAGATCAAAGGCTGCAAAGGCAATTTGGTCAAAGCGCAAAGCTTTTGAACCGTCGGCCAGTTCGTAGGCCAAGTCGGTACGAGTCCAATCCAATACCGGCATAAAGTTATAACAGACAGTATCGATACCGCATTCGGCAAGGTTAATCAGCGACTGCTTGTAGTTATCGATCCACTGCTGGAAATTACCCGTTCGGGTTTTTATTTCCTCGTGCACCGGCACACTTTCGACAACCGACCAAACTAAACCTTTCGCTTCAATAGCCGCTTTGCGCTGATTGATTTCTTCTTTGCTCCAGATTTCGCCATTGGCAATATGATGCAATGCTGTCACCACGCCGGTTGCTCCGGCTTGGCGAATATCGTTAAGCGTGACGTTGTCTGCTGGACCGTACCAGCGCCAAGTCTGTTCCATTTTTTAGCCTCGTATTTTTATTTTTATGATCGAGCGCCGTCATCCAACTTACTGTTTTTGTTCAATCACCACTGGGCTTGAATTAAACAGGTAACCATCGAAATGAGGATCGTCGACATCAGAAAGTTCGAACAGTTTTTGCTTTACGTTCTCAAGGTGTTGCCACATAGCCCGCTTACTTGCAGCAGGGTCTTTACGTTGCAATGCCATGAGAATTTCGGAATGGTCTTTTAACCATTTGTGCTGATAGTTGGTGTTGTGAACGCGCGCGTGCAGCTGCTTCCACATCGGGCTTTGGTCGCGCCGCTGCCAAGACTCAAGCAGCATTTCAACCAACACCGAATTTTGAGTCGCTCGGGCAACACTTAGGTGAAACTCTTTATCGCCGTCTTGGCTGCCTTCACCCTGAGCCAACTCGGCAATTTGCCGGTCAACCGCTTGTCGCATCTGGATGATGTCATTAGGTGTCGCTTGCATCGCCGCAAATTCAGCGATGTTGCTTTCCAATAGCTGCCGAGCTTGCAGCATTTCAAACGGGCCAATATCGTCGCCGCCAGTGAACTGATCTTCCATCAAAGCGCTTTGCGGCGCGTTAATAACATAAACACCAGAACCCTTACGCACCTCAATTAGCCCTTCCAGTTCCAGCATGATTAAAGCTTCACGCACCAAAGTTCGGCTGACATCCAACATCTGAGCAATATCACGCTCTGCAGGCAGTTTTTCGCCGACGCGATATTCCTGTTTCATCAATCGGTTGCGTAATTCTAAACCGACCTTTTGGTAAGGACGTTTAGCTTCAAACTCGGGCACGGAAACCACCTTTTATACGGAATGGGCTGGATAAGATGGCGTAGAGTGTATACTTATTTTAATTTTGGTCAACCAAAATAAGTTGTGCCGACCGGCTGCATTTTCCTCGAACATCAGTAAAAATCGCTTATTATCGAGCAATAATGACATCAATCAGCTTTTCAGCGAATAAATAAAGCCCTTCCTTTGGTTGACCAATTTGACAAGACCTAGAAAAGGTCGCACTATGCTCAGCAACAAAAAGAACAACCCGAGCAGCAAAAACTAGAATAAAAAACAACCCATGGCCGCACGGCCTAACTGCTCAAATCGCCCAGACCTAAAAGGAATATTCTGTGAGCTCTTCTCTGCCTGATACCTCAGCCAGCCTTGCCAATCAGTCACTGGCAGCAGCGGTACAACAGCCAAACTATGATCGCAGTCGACTCAAAAGCCGAATAGCCCACCTTGGCTTTGGTGCCTTTCATCGTGCGCACCAAGCGCTCTATACCAGCGAAATGCTCGATAAAACTCAAAGCGACTGGGGCATTTGTGAAATCAACCTATTCAGCAGCCAGCTCATTGAGCAGTTGCGACAACAAAATCATCTGTTTAGCGTATTGGAAAAAGGGCCATCACAGCAGCAAGTTAAAGTCTGTGGCGCCATAACAGAATCGTTACACCCAAAGCTTGATGGCATTGCAGCTGTGATCAATAAGCTGGCCGACCCTGATATCAAAATCGTGTCGTTAACCATCACAGAAAAGGGCTACTGCGTCGATCTCAGCAACGGCCATTTAGACTCAGAAAACCCACTGATTAGCGCCGACTTAAAACAGCCTGAGGCACCGCAGTCGGCCATTGGTTACATTGTCGCGGCACTAAAAAACCGTCGAGCCAACGGCTTAACGGCCTTCACTGTTATGTCTTGTGACAACATGCCGAACAACAGCAGTATCGCCAAACAGGCCATTATTGATTACGCCACCCTTATAGATAGCTCGCTAGCCGAATGGATTGAACGTGAAGTCAGCTTCCCCTGCACGATGGTTGACCGCATCGTGCCGGCGATGACTGCGCAATCGAATGAAGAGCTAAGCCAAGCATTAGGTGTCGATGACCCTTGCGGTGTCGTCTGCGAGCCTTTCCGCCAATGGGTGATCGAAGATAACTTTGTCAACGGCCGTCCAGATTGGGATCTCGCCGGTGCGCACTTTGTCGATGATGTGACGCCGTTCGAAGAAATGAAATTACGTATGCTAAATGGCAGCCATTCCTTTTTAGCTTACCTAGGCTATTTAGGAGGCTATTCACTGATATATCAGGCTATTCAAAATGCCACTTACCGTAACGCCGTGACAGCTTTAATGACCGATGAACAGGCACCGAGCCTTTCGCTACCAGACAGCGTCGACCTCAACGCCTACGCAGAATCTCTGATTGAGCGCTTTGCCAATACCGCCATTGCCCACGAAACCTATCAGATCGCAACAGACGGTAGCCAAAAATTGCCACAACGAGTGTGCGAGTCGTTGCGCTACCACCTTGCATTGGGCAACCGAGCACCATGGCTGACACTGACGATCGCAGGCTGGATGATGTATGTCTGCGAGCAAGATGAACAGGGCAACAGGATAGAGGTGCGTGACCCGATGCTGGCAACCATTCGCCAACATCGCAAAGGCGCCAGCAATGCTCGGCAATTAGCAGAAAGCCTGTTAGCCATTGAACCGATTTTTGGCCAAGATCTAAGACAGAACTTAGGCTTTGTGACACAACTTAGCGAACAACTGGATCGCCTACATAAGCTTGGTGCAGAACAGACGATCCAAGAAACGTTACAGGCAACTAAAACAACAACAGGAGGCCAGTAGCCATGATCCATAAAAGCAAACTCATTCGCTTTTTACCGAATCGTGTCTGGCGCACATACACCGGCGGCAAGGTGCTGGATTGCTTAGAAAACAAAACCGACCCTCAGGATAGTCACTTTCCAGAAGACTGGATTGGCTCGACCACACGTGCCATTAACCCAGACCGAGAACATATTTCTGAGGGTATTTCCAGCGCCGTCATCGGTGCCGACATTGTCGCCTTCGACGAACTATTACGCACCGACCCAGCTTACTTTTTGGGTGAGCAACACGTCGAACAATTCGGCGCTAACCCAATGCTGCTGGTTAAATTTTTAGACTCTTCCGTGCGCTTACATTTTCAAGCTCACCCAACAGCAGAGTTTGCTCGCAAACACCTCAACAGCAATCACGGTAAAGCCGAAGGTTATTATATTTTGCAGGTTCGTGAAGGCATCGAGAATCCTTATGTCTATGTTGGCTTTCAACATCCACCGGCCAAAAAAGATTTCAAAGCCATGATTGAACAGCAAGACATCGAAGCCATTGAGCGCTGCTTCGAGAAAGTGCCGGTAAAGCCGGGCGACTGTTTGTTTATTCCCGGCGGTGCGCCACACGCCATTGGTGAAGGGATTTTGATGCTCGAAATCATGGAACCTTCGGATTGGGCAGTGCGGTTTGAATTCACCAAATCTGGCTACACCATGCCCGAGAGTGCGCGCTTTATGAATCGCGATTTAGACTTTTGCATGCAGGTATTTGATTTTAGCCAACTGACCGTTGCGCAAGCGATTGAGAAGTTTCAGCAGCCAGCAAAACGCTTGCGCGAATTTAACGCTGCAAGTTTTCAGGACTCACTGATTGATCAGCGCGCGACCGATAAATTTCGCGTTAAACGCTCAACCCTTGTTGGCCAAGTCGAAAAGTCGGAAGACGATTTTTACATCGGCATTGTCACCAAAGGCCAATGCGCCATCACCATCGGCGAAGAAACCACCCTATTAAAAACTTTTGATCGCTTCTTCTGCCCTGCGGGTGTTGAGTCACTGCTTATCGATTCGACTGATGGCGTTGAAATTTTAGAATGCTTCCCGCCGTTAGTGGCACAACCGTAAGCAGCTATTTATTTTCGACAGACACAAAAAAGCCCGCTGTTAATTGAAGCGGGCTTTTTTTATTGCGCTGCTAATGCAGCGCTATCGTTTGCAGCGGCTTATTTAAACAGGCTTTTGCCAGTCATTTCTGCAGGGGCATCAATGCCGATCATGTCCAACAACGTTGGAGCTAAATCGCACAGCGCGCCTTCATGAAGGGTGACACCTTCAATGTTTTTAGACACATAAACCAATGGTACTGGGAAGGTTGTATGCGCTGTCATGGCACCGCCCGTTTCAGGGTCAACCATCACTTCACAGTTACCATGGTCTGCCGTGATTAACATTTCTGCACCGGTTTCTAGTGCTGCATTGGTGACAGCATCTAGTGCAACATCCATCGCTTCTACTGCTTTAATTGCAGCTTCTAGGCTACCGGTGTGACCCACCATATCGCAGTTTGCGTAGTTACAGATGATCAGATCGAATTCTTCAGACTGAATCGCTTCAACCAATTTTTCTGTCACGATTGGCGCGTTCATTTCTGGCTGTAAGTCGTAAGTGGCAACCTTAGGTGACGGCACCAAAATACGAGTTTCGCCAGTGAACTCTTCTTCACGCCCGCCATTCATAAAGAACGTCACGTGCGCATACTTTTCTGTTTCTGCAATACGTAATTGTTTGCCACCAGCGCTTTGTACAACTTCACCAATGGTGTTGGCTAAGCTTGCTGGCGGATAAGCAACATCGCAATCGATATCTGAAGCGTACTCAGTCAGGGTAACAAAGCCGCTGAACTCAGGCATAACGGTGCGGTCTAGGTCAGATTCCAAATCTTTTTGGATTAAACCACGAACAATTTCACGCGCACGGTCAGGGCGGAAGTTCATAAACACAACCGAGTCGCCATCTTCCATAACAACCGGCTCACCACCGTCGGCACGGATCGATGAAGCTGGGCAGAATTCGTCGTCTTTATCTTGAGCATAAGCTGCTTCTAGAGCTTCTAGCGGAGTCTTAGCAACAATGCCAGCTTTGCCTTGAGTTAATAGATCGTAAGCAACCTGCACTCGCTCCCAACGGTTATCGCGGTCCATCGCATAAAAACGACCCACCAACGAGACAATACCGCCAACACCCAACGCCTGCATTTTAGCTTCTAGACCTTCAATCGAAGCTTTTGCGCTACGAGGTGGAGTATCACGACCATCTAAGAAGGCGTGAACATAAACTTTTTTCGCGCCACGCTTAACGGCTAAATCAACCATTGCGTGCATATGATCAACGTGCGCATGTACGCCACCTGGGCTTAACAGACCTAAAAGGTGCACTGCCTTGCCTTTAGCAACAGCGGCATCAACCGACTTAATTAAGGCTTCGTTTTCAAAGAAGTCACCATCAGCAATGGCTTTAGTAACACGAGTTAGCGATTGATAAACCACTCGACCCGCACCGATATTCATGTGACCGACTTCGGAGTTACCCATTTGGCCGTCTGGAAGGCCAACATCCATGCCCGATGTTTTGATCAATGTGCGTGGGTAGGTTTCCCATAAACGGTTCCATACTGGATTATCCGCTTGCTCAATCGCGTTTGACGCTGACGTCTCGGTATAACCAAAGCCGTCCAAGATGATAAGGATCGCCGACTTGCCCTTTGCCATAAAAATGCCTCTACGTTATGTAAGTGTTGATTTATCGATGCGCCTAGTTTACTGATTCACAGGTAAACTTCGAGTTGAATTTAGCCATAATTGGCCGCCGCTTTTATCAATTAAGCACAAACTTGATCTGAATGTGCCTCTAGCAAGCCGGATTTAACCAATATCAGGATCTGCTTTATTAGGCTTGACGATGGCTACCCTATCGCCGTCAGTGGTGTATACTTCGGCCTCATTTTTCATCGAACCAACAGAGAAACACCACCCATGCTTGAACAAATTCTAGAATTCATCGCAAACCATTGGGTACTTAGTTCTATCTGGGCCATTCTTTTACTGTTATTGCTAAAAACAGAAAGCGGCCGCGGCGGCTCAAGTATTTCTAACCAAGAAGCAACCCAATTGATTAACAAACAGGATGCGAAAATTATCGACTTACGTAATCGCGATGATTTTCAATCTGGGCACTTACCTAACGCAATCAACATTCCTGCTAAAGACATGCAAACTCGTATGTCAGAGCTAAGCGCCTACAAAGACGAACACCTCATTTTGGTTTGTAAAACCGGCACCACAGCCAGCGCGTCTGGTACTGTACTTGCCAAAGAAGGCTTTAATAAGCTACACAAGCTAAAAGGCGGCATGATGGACTGGAAAGCCAACAATCTGCCTGTCGTAAAAGGCAAATAAGGAGACATCATGTCAACCCAGCCGCATATTAAAATATACAGTTCTGCTTGGTGCCCGTTTTGTATTCGCGCTAAACAATTACTCGACAGCAAAGGCGTGCAATATGAAGAGCTGGTTGTCGACAGTAAGCCAGCGCTGCGTAAAGAAATGACCGAACTTTGTGGCCGCACCAGCGTACCGCAAATATGGATTGGCGAAACTCATGTAGGCGGTTGTGATGATCTGTACGCCTTAGAGCAAGGCAAGAAACTCGATGCGCTTTTAACGAACTAAGCACTCGTTATTAAACACGCAAGCGAATCCTTATTGCTTGATTGCTTGCCTTAACTTTATTTTGTTTTAACTGGAGCCATTATGACTGAACAACAACAGCCGCAATTCGGTATTCAACGCGTATACATTAAAGATTTATCTTTTGAGTGCCCTAACTCTCCAGCGATTTTTCGCAAAGAGTGGAAACCGCAAATCAAACTGGATTTAAACACCCAAAGCCAAAAGCTAGATGAAGATATCTACGAAGTGGTTTTGACATTGACCGTATCTGCCAAGCTAGAAGATGACACGGCGTTTTTATGCGAAGTACAGCAAGCGGGTATTTTTTCTATTGCTGGCTTCCCTGAAGAAACACGCGCTCAAATGATTGGCGCTTACTGCCCGAACATCTTATTCCCATACGCGCGTGAAGCGATTGACACAGCAGTGGTTAAAGGCAGCTTCCCTGCATTGATGTTAGCACCGGTTAACTTTGAAGCGCTGTACGCGCAAAACAAAGCTGCCGCAGAGAACGCGACTAAGAACTAGTAAGTAAGAACTAAGAACGATAACTTACTCGTTGCAGCCTAAAAAAATAGCGACCTTATGTCGCTATTTTTTTTGTCACTTCAATTTATATCACTACAATTTTTAGCACTTAAATTAATGTCACCTCAGCAACAGAGCCAACTATTCTGCAAGTCGGAAAACGCCAACGTTTTTAAAGCCGTTGTCGGCTAGGTGCAAGGCGTGCATTTTACTCATCACACCCTTATCGCAATAGAGCAAATACTCGCGCTGTTGATCGAGTGTTTTAAACTGTCGGTTCAAACTGTAGAACGGCATCTGGATAATATCTTGGCCGGCCACTTCTAATGGCGCTTGCTCAATCTCGTTCGGGTGACGAACATCGATAATCACCGCTTGCTGTCGATCGATCTTATCGTTTAACGCCTGTTCCATCTCTAACGTCGGCTGCCAAACCATCTCATCGATCAACTCAACTTTTGCCGATTGCAAAGCCTGATCAAGCACGCACATGGCAAACGGTTGCTCGGCGCGAACAACATCATCACGCTTACAGGCGGCATTTGGTTTTTTAGAAATCACGCCGCAGTATTCAGGAATACGCTCAACAAAACTCGCCGCACCAATTTCACGCGCCGCATCAACAATGGTTTGCTTGTCTGAAACTGCGAGTGGACGAATCACCAGTCGATCAGAAACTTCATCGATCAACCGTAAGTTCATCATCGTTTGGCTGGAAACTTGCGACAGCGCCTCACCAGTAACAAATGAGTCGACCTTTAATTTTTGTGCCACGGCATTAGCAGCACGCACCATCATGCGCTTTAACACCACGCCCATGTAGCGGTCTTCGACCTGCTCTAAAATTTCTTCAACCACGCCTTCAAAAGGCACCGATATAAACTTAACCTTGTGTGAGCTGCCGTATTTTTTCCACAAATAATAGATGACTTCTTTAACGCCGTTTTCGTGCGCCGCACCACCCAAATTAAAAAACAAAAAGTGCGTGCGAATACCGCGACGCATCATTTGGTAAGAAGCGACGGTGGAGTCAAAACCGCCACTGACCAACGACACAGTAGAGTCAGCACCGCCAATCGGGAAGCCGCCCAAGCCAGCTCGACGCTGATCGATCACCATCAGTTTTTGCTCACGCACTTCGAGGCGGATCAAAACATCAGGGTTATGCAAATCGACGCCTTTGGCATCACTGTGTTGGCGAATACCGCCACCGACATAACGCTCAACATCGGTGGATTGAAAATCGTGTTTACCGGTGCGCTTAACACGCACAACAAAGGTTTTATCGACCAGTGCATCACGCCAAACACTGAGCGTGTTCTGCACGATATCGTCAAAGCTGCCCAGTTCAAATTCGCGCACTCGGTTCACCGCAGCGATACCCGGAATGCAGGTCAAGGCTTCATAAACGTCGTCATTCAGCGCATCGGTTGCGTGTTCAGGCGTGTAGACTTCAACCGCATCCCAGCCATTTTTAACTTGGATACCGGAGCCGACGCGATGCAGCACATTACGAATGTTCGCGGCCAACTGCTTAGTGAGTAGCTTTCTAACCGGACGAGTCTTAATGGTGATTTCTGGGAATAGCTTTACAACAAATTTCATTTTAGCTTCGACATCTTGCAAAAAGCGCGCAGTATAGCACTGTAAATCCTGAGTACTAAGCCGAATTTTCACCCAAATAAAGGCTCTTTACGCAGCCAGTCTTGGCGGTTTAAGATCGCACAGCAATTGAAAGCGAACCGTATAAAGGATGCGAACCATGCTCGAGTTCCAACAACAGGCAGACGCCGAAACGCGACTGCACATCGAAGACACCGACGCGCCCTTACCGGAAAAGCTAAACCCTCAAACCCGTTACGCCTTTTTTAGCACCATCGCCAAGGGCGGTAAATCGCTGATCAAATCCTGCCGCGATCTGCATTTGGGCCGCACCGTCTGCTACAAAACACTCAGACCCGAATTTATCGACAACCCTATCGAGTCGACTCGGCTGCTGCGCGAAGCACGTATTTCAGCCATGCTGCAACACCCAAACACCGTACCGACTTACGAAGTCGGCCGCGACGCGCGTGGCAATTACTATTTCACCATGAAGCTGGTGCATGGCTACACCCTGCGCGAAGTGCTCAATTACCGTGAGCGCTACGACCTTGTTCAGCTGATGGAAGTAATCACCCAAGTGGCCAACGCACTGGCTTATGCACACTCGCGCGGTGTCATTCATCGAGACATAAAGCCCGACAACATCCTGATTGGCCCTTATGGCGAAACGCTCTTGCTGGATTGGGGCCTTGCTAAAGTGTGGCACAAGGACAAAGCACAAACCGATGATGAATCACTGATTGAAGAGGTCGACGCTGGCCCCGGCATGACCGGCGAAGACAAGCTGCAAGGCACGGTCATGTATATGTCGCCAGAGCAGATCGAACGCGACCCTGCGATTAACTTTAAATCGGACATCTACAGCCTAGGTGCCGTGCTATACGAAACGCTCACCGGCGTGACGCCTTTTCAGGGCGAGGTTGTTCGCGAGCTGTTGCAGCAGGTAAAAACTCAACGCCCGATCGATCCACGCCAAGCATCCAAAACACGCGTGCCTGCCGCACTGGCACAGCTTTGCATGCAATGCCTAGAAAAGGACCCTGAAAAACGGCCAGCCTCGGCAAACGATGTAATCTACCTATTAAAAGACGGCTGGCAGCTGTAAAGCATGGCCTGCGGTAAACTGAATAAAGGGCAACCTAAATGCCTCAAATAGACTTAGAACAATTAGAAACACTTAGCGACTCGCTAAGCGATGCAGAGATCACCTTTGCTTGGAACAGCGCAGGGCTGAGCGATGTTGGCCGCGTACGTAAAGTCAATGAAGACGCCTACCTGTCTTCGCACGAACAACAACTATGGGCGGTCGCCGACGGCATGGGCGGCCATAGTCGAGGCGACTACGCCAGCAAGACCGTCGTGGAATCGTTGCTTTATTTTTCGCCACGCCGCTCATTACGCAAAAGTATTATCGAGCTAGATAGCTGCCTAAAAAAAGCTCATGACGTCTGCCGAACCACCTTCCCTTCTGAACGAGTCGGCTCTACTGTTGCCGCGCTTTACGCTCAGGCAGACTATGGCTTTTTTATTTGGCTTGGCGATAGCCGAATTTACCGGCTACGCGACGGCCAACTAGAACAGATGACATCCGACCACACCGTCGCGCAAGAAAAGTGCGACCGCGGTGAACTCAGCCCATTAATGGCCGCACTTCACCCTTCTGCTCATGTATTAACACGAGCCATCGGCATTAACTTCCACCTAACAATCGACATTCATTACGCAAAAATTCAAGCCGGAGATCGCTACTTACTGTGCAGCGACGGCCTTTATAACGAACTCGAACACAAAGAAATTTTGCACTACTTAGCGCAGGGCACGCCGCAACAGGCGGTCGCAGAGCTGTTGGCCTATTCACTCAAGCAGGGTGGTAAAGACAACACAACCGCCATCGTGGTAGACGCCATCAAGCAGGCTTAAAGCACTGTTAAAAACCATACAGGCACCAAAATAACGCACCCGATAAAATTAAAGGCCATTTTGGGGCGCAAATTAGCCCGAGTGACACATCCTACTGTCAGGACTTTTCAAGAAGAAAAAACACTTGACCGCCCGCAAATCGAGCGTTCATGCGCTTTTTTTGGGCGTAACCCCGCCAAAAAACAGCGCATTATTATTTATCGACAAACTTGGAATAAAACCTGCAGTAGCTACCAGGTTATTTGTTAACAACAATCTACCCAGTGTTTGCGAATATGCCGTGAACACTAACGCAATGAAACACAAGTGGAGAGCATTTCACCATGAAGAGTAAATTAGAGTACATTTGGCTTGACGGTTACAAGCCTACTCAGAGTCTACGTAGTAAAACAATGGTTCGTAACAACTTTGGCGGAACCTTAGAAGAGTGCCCAGTTTGGTCATTCGACGGTAGTTCTACTGAGCAAGCTGAAGGTAACGACTCTGATTGCCTACTTAAGCCAGTCGCTATCATCCCTGATCCAGATCGTAACAACGCTTACCTAGTTATGACTGAAGTATTAAATGCAGACGGCACCCCACACGAAACAAATGGTCGTGCGACTATCGACGAAGGCGATGACGACGACGATTTCTGGTTCGGTTTCGAGCAAGAATACTTCCTATGGGACATGACAACCAATCGCCCACCAGGTTTCCCTGCTGGCGGTTTCCCTGATCCACAAGGTCAATACTACTGCTCAGTTGGCGCGAAAAACGCTTTCGCTCGTGAAGTTATCGAAGAGCACCTAGACCTATGTCTAGAAGCTGGCCTAAACGTTGAAGGTATCAACGCAGAAGTTGCAGCTGGTCAATGGGAATTCCAAATCTTCGCAAAAGGCGCTAAGCGTTCTGGCGACGAAATCTGGTTAGGCCGTTACCTACTTGAGCGTACTGCTGAAAAATATGGCTACGCGATTGAATGGCATCCCAAGCCTCTTGGCGACACTGACTGGAACGGTTCTGGTATGCACGCTAACTTCTCTAACGGCGCAATGCGTGACTTGGGTGACGAGTCTGTATTCACTAAAATCTGTGAAGAGTTTGGTAAAAACATTGAGCGTCACATCAGCGTTTACGGTGCCGACAACGATCAGCGTCTAACTGGTAAGCACGAAACTCAAGCTATCGACGAATTCAGCTACGGTGTATCTGACCGTGGTGCGTCTATCCGTATCCCTGTTGGTACGATCGAAGATGGTTGGAAAGGTCGTCTTGAAGACCGTCGTCCAGCGTCTAACGCGGATCCATACAAGGTTGCAGCGGCTATCGTTAAAACAACGAAAGAAGCCATGGCTAAGTAATCATTATTTACTTATAAATAATGATTCAGCAATCCAAAAGCCGAGCAATGCTCGGCTTTTTTTATGCCTGCTAAAGCTGTCATTTGTGCCGACTAAATCTATAAACAGTTGCAACGATTGCAAGACTCCGCTGAGCAATTCACAGGTGTCTTAGTATAAAAAAGCAGGCATAATCCGCGACGAACACGTTCAATAACACTTGTGGCGCAGTACTGCTGTTAGCAGCCTTGCCTTAAGTGCCCTAGAAAAAGCCAGTCATCTGGTTTTTTCAAACCACCAAATGACCGCTCAATAATTGAGCGGCTTCTTATAATGGAGACGCCAAATGTCGCATACGCTTTCGCTGATCAAAGAATCTGAAGCTCGCTGGGTTGACCTACGCTTTACCGACACCAAAGGTAAAGAGCAACATGTAACTATTCCTTCTTCTGAAGTAGACGAAGATTTCTTCCAAGACGGTAAAATGTTCGACGGCTCTTCTATCGAAGGCTGGAAAGGCATTAACGAGTCTGACATGGTTCTTATGCCAGACGACTCAGCCTCTCTACTGGACCCATTCACAGAAGACGCAACTGTTATTGTACGTTGTAACATTGTTGAACCTTCAACCGGCGAAGGCTACAACCGCGACCCTCGTTCTATTGCAGTACGCGCCGAAGAATACCTAAAAACAACCGGCCTAGGCGACGCTGCCTACTTCGGTCCAGAACCTGAGTTCTTCGTATTCGACGACATCAAATGGGGTGCCGACATCTCTGGTTCGTTCTACAAAATTTCATCTGATGAAGCAGCTTGGTCTTCTGAGCGTTCGTTCGAAGATGGCAACATGGGCCACCGCCCAGGTATTAAAGGCGGTTACTTCCCAGTACCTCCAGTCGACAGCCTGCATGAAATCCGCGCACAAATGTGTGACGCCATGGAAGCCATGGGTCTAGCTATCGAAGTTCACCACCACGAAGTAGGTACCGCAGGTCAGTGTGAAATTGGCGTTGGCGCAAACACCCTAGTTAAGAAAGCTGACGAAGTTCAGATTCTTAAATACTGCGTACACAATGTAGCGCACGCTTACGGCAAAACAGCCACCTTCATGCCAAAACCTCTAGTTGGCGACAACGGTTCTGGTATGCACGTTCACATGTCTTTCGTTAAAGACGGTGTTAACCAATTTGCTGGCGACGCCTATGCCGGACTTTCAGAAACAGCCCTGTTCTATGTTGGCGGCATCATCAAGCACGCCCAAGCATTGAACGCCTTTGCTAACGCCTCAACCAACTCTTATAAGCGTTTGGTTCCTGGCTTCGAAGCGCCTGTTATGCTGGCCTACTCGGCTCGTAACCGTTCAGCCTCTATCCGTATTCCATACGTCACCTCACCTAAAGGTAAGCGTATCGAAGTGCGTTTTGGCGACCCGACTGCCAACCCGTACCTAATGTTCTCTGCTTACCTAATGGCAGGCCTAGACGGCGTACTTAACAAAATTCACCCAGGTGAAGCAGCCGACAAAGACCTATACGACCTACCGCCAGAAGAAGCAGCCGCTTACCCAACGGTAGCAACCAGCCTAGAAAACGCACTTATCGCCCTAAACGATGACCGCGAATTCCTAAAAGCTGGCGGCGTATTCGACGACGACACCATCGACGCCTACATCAACTTAAAAATGGAAGAAGTGACTCGTTTAAACATGACCACTCACCCAGTTGAGTTCGACATGTACTACTCGATCTAAACGCCTTATAAGTTCGCTTTTTAGCAACTTGTAATCAGCTATGAAACAAAAGCCAAACCGGCAACGGTTTGGCTTTTTTTGTGGGGTTTGATTATCCGCGCCAAGTAGCAGTAACCGCTGCCTAACGGCTAGCAGGAATACGACAAAACTGCCTCTGGCGGCACTAGCTTTCCTTTTATTAGCATTTATGCCAGTCTGACCCAATATTGAAAATATACCCTTATGGAGTATACTTTGATCTACAAGACCAAGGTTTTTGCTTCTTTAACGAAAAAAGAAGCGTTACCAGACAGCGACCTTATTAATGCCTGTAAGGAAATGAGCAACGGGCTTTTTGATGCCGACTTAGGTGGCAATGTTTACAAAAAGCGTATCGCATCGGGCACTAAAGGAAAGAGTGGCGGATTCCGTACTATTATCGGTGCGGTTATTGGGGATAAGTATTTCTTCTTATATGCGTTTGCCAAGAGTGATAGAGCCAACATCAACGCAAAAGAGAAGCTAGCCCTAAAAGAGTTGGCAAAAGAGTTTTTAGCATTTAGTCAGGATGAGCTGAACCAACTAATTGAAGATGGCGAGCTCATTAAGGTAGGTAAATTATGAGTGACATTTTAAAAGCAGTACACCAATCAGCAAAAGGTTTGCACAAATCAGGGGTCATTAAAAAAACCACAATGCGAAAGTTTGATGCTCTGTGTTTAACCACTGTTCATGAATTTACACCAGAGCAAGTACGCGCCCTACGCGAAAAAAACAACCTTTCCCAACCTGTATTTGCTCGCTACTTTAATGTCAGTGATAAATTAGTTAAAAAGTGGGAACAGGGTGAGAGTAAGCCGAGAGGTGCAGCATTAAAAATGCTATCTCTCGCTGAAAAAAAAGGCCTTGAGGCCATTGCATAACCAAAATCTAACAATCGCATTAAATTAGTAGATCAAAAGCCAAACCGGCAACGGTTTGGCTTTTTTTGTGAGTTTTGATTATCCGCACTACCCAGCAGTAACCGTAACAGCTGCCTAACAGCGAGCAGAAACACAGCAAAACCCTGACAAGCGGCTTTTATAGATATTCAATTTGACGATCATCTTAAGAGATAGCATATTAGGGCTATTCAGAGAGTCGGTAGCTTTAACAAGCCTGAAAAGCCACTTCGTATAGTTCCACTTAGGCGGAGAACGAAACTGTTATATTTTAAAATATTAGGAGAACAGCATGGATAACTATCACATTACTAAAGATGGGGACAAATGGAAGCTCACAAAAGAAGGTGGAGAGCGAGCATCAATTACAGCTGATACAAAAGAACAAATCATTCAACAAACTAGAGAATTTATGGATAATAAAGTTTGCTCTGTAAAAATTCATAAAGAAGATGGAAAACTTCAAGAAGAGAGAACTTACCAAAGAAAAAACGACCCAAAGTCAACTAAGGGATAAAATATAACAAGCCGCAAATACGGGCGTTACTCAAAATAAGTATCGAGCATGGAACAAAAACCTTTATTAGAGCCAGGATTGCACGACTTCGAATTGAAGGAGATAGGAAATCACTTTCTAAAGAATTTTCCTGCTTCTAAGACGCGAAAATTGCTCATTGATGGCTTAAACTCCTATGTTGGTCATCTAGCAAGTATTGGCACACCTGTTGAACTTTGGATTGATGGTTCATTTACCACTAATAAAGAAAATCCGAATGATATTGATTTGGTAATATTCTCTCCTGCATCAGCTCTTAATGTTCTTCCAGATGACAAAAAACAGCTATTTCAAGCACTCACAGACCGAGCAAGTATCAAAGCTAATTTCGGATGTGATGTATTATTCTGCCCTACAGAAAATCAAGATATGAGGAGTTACTGGCGTGGGTGGTATGGCTTCGATAGAAATGAGCAGCCGAAGGGCATTGCTAGGGTAATGGTGGCGGCATGAGTGACGATATAAAGAAAAAGGCATCGCAAGCTAAAAAACTACACCAGATAGCAAAAGAAAAAAGTGAAGCTGGTGACTTCGCGTACCAATTAGCTGCTCGATCATTTGAGAGCCATTTAGATGAGCTGGCCCAAATAGAATTAACCTCTCAAACAAGTCCTGCCTTTGAAATGCTGGATTTTCGTATTGTTGCTCCGAATTTAAAAACAGGTAGTGCCCCCTTAGATTTAGTTTCAAAATTATCGGAAGAAATACGTAAAACATTGGGGTATGCGGCACTAAGGTTGATGCAAGGCGGAATTGATAGAAAACGAATTCCAAAAGATCTATATGAAGAGCTTGATCTTAGATTGCAAGGTCTATTACCTGGATCATCTCGCTTCGTTATATCCGCAGCATCAAATAGAGACTTGCTAGACGACGGCTTAAGCAAGGGTGCTATCGAACGAATGTTTTCGGTTTTGTCCTCGATGGGTCACGGTGAAGATTTTCTTTCTTCTGTAAATTTACTTGGGCCTTCAAGTGCTCGAAGTTTGAGAGAATTTCTAAAAGTTATTAAGTCTTATTCTGCAACTGCTGAATTTACATGGAAATATTCAGGTGATGAAATTAAAAAGTGGTACGGAAGCAAAGAAGCTATTAATTTAGTAACCTCAGCATTAGAAGTTACTGAGATCATAGAGCAAGAAAAAA
Organism: Reinekea thalattae; assembly: GCF_008041945.1. Lineage (NCBI taxonomy): Bacteria > Pseudomonadati > Pseudomonadota > Gammaproteobacteria > Oceanospirillales > Saccharospirillaceae > Reinekea > Reinekea thalattae. The sequence continues at coordinate 1,383,402 of NZ_VKAD01000001.1, forward strand.
TACTACTACACGGAAAGATAGAGTTATTGAGCAAAAGAGAAAGAATCGAGCTAAGAGTCGATGAAGGTAAGTTGGTAAAAATTCTATATCCTAAAAGCAAATTAGCTAACGTCAGTGAGCTGCATTTAGAACAGGAAGTAACTTTATACTGCCAAGTAACTGAAACTGAAAATCCGCTTACCAATGAATCATCGATATTCTACGAGTTGTTAGAGGTGAAGAGTTAACAAGCGCATATTGTCGGGACAAGATCAACTGGTTTTCCGCTTTGCTCCAAACCAGCCGAATATACGGGCGTTATGTGATCATTAAGAATATAACTAGAGGAAAGTATGAGTCGGGAAAATCGAGAGAAGTTTACTTTAAATTGTCAGGTTTCACCATTTACCGACAACTCCACTCAATTAGCTCTTGCAAGATACCAGTTAATTTACTCAACTATCGGCCTTGTGCTTGGTCTTATTTGTGTACTAGGTGGAATTTATCTCTTTATTCAAGGTGTAGCAGGGGAAATGAACTGGAGCTTAAAAGTATTTGGCAATGAATCAGTTATCGCTAACGCTGCTCCTGGGGCAATATTGTTTATAGTTGGTCTATTTTTGGTAATAGTTACCAAGTTCAAATTTAAGCATATACAACCCAAATAATGGCGAGCGCATATAACAAATCAATTAACTTCACGCCTTCGACGTCGAACATACTAAAGTGTTCTGGTTATTCAGGCGTTATGTAACATTTCTATACACAGGAGTTATTAATGAAAATTCATAGTAAGATACCTGCGTTAACTAGTAGTTTAATTACTATCGGTGCATCAGTTCTTAGTGTCCCAGGGGTACTACCTGAAGGAACTCCGCGTACCCCATTCTTGTTTTTAGCTCTAGCTCTATTTATTTTATCCATTACTTTATTATGCGTATATTATTTTGATTTAAGGTATGTTTTTTCAAATTTGGTTGCTTTAAAAAATTTAGGGATAAGGAAAATAGATGAGAGTGGCGGAGGAAGCATAAAATGGAAGTCTAAAGTTCTTAGTACTTCTAAAAGGATAAGGTTTATGGCCGTATCAGGAGAAGGTTTTATAAAAGCCTATAGAGAACCTATTATCACGGCCTTAGTCGATAAGAAAGTTATTATAAAAGTGTTGTTGGCTACTCCTGCATCAGAATTCATAAGCGATCTTGAGAATGTTGAGTCTAAAGTTAGGGCTGGACACATTTCTCCAGAAATTCATAAAGTAAGTGCATTGCTTGAAGAGTATTTAATCGAGGCAGATAAAAGAAAAACACAGGATGATTTAATTGGAAAAATTTATATTGCATTTTTCGACACAGAATTCAGAAACTCAGCATTGATATGCGATGAAAAACAGGGTTGGTTGACAATTAATCAGCCTCCTAAAAGGGCTGTTGAGAGCGTATCTTTTCAACTTGTAAGTGGAAAGAATTCATTACTTAATACGACTGTAAATCATTTTGATACTGTTTGGGATATTTGTAAGTCGCGGAATACAGTAAAACAAATTTTATTAAATCAGACCGAATTGGAAGCTACGTAACAATCGCAAGCTGGTATGGACAAATTCTCTGCTAGCGCTACAAATTTAACTCTTGCGTGCGTTAGGCACTTGACCGATAAATGCCGAGGGTTAATATAATCATGGACGATGTGGTTATTTTACAAGCTATCAGTACCAGCTTTTGGCTTATTATCATTGGTGAAATCAACAGACTCAGAGCCTTTGATTAAAATTAATCTTTAAACTAGTCGCCAACTTAACTGCTAACGTGTTTTTTTAAGAACACCCTTACCAAAAAAAGCGAAAGCTTAGCCCCCGTTACGCCTTTTACCTAATCATGCTAGAGTACTGAACTTCGGATTTAGACCCACGCTATAAAAAAGGATTTATTTATGAGGTTTATTGGTTTTGCTCTTTTAGGGCCTCTAATTCCAACATCCGTAATAGTTTTGATATTTTTTAATCATATTGATTCTGTTATGAGTATTATTTATTTAGGTTACATAATCGGCATTGTTCCATCTATCATTGCAGCTATTACTTACTATTTTATTTGCAAGAGTAAACGATCATCCATACAACAGTTACCAAGTTTTATGAAAGGCTCTATGAGCGGTTCTGTTCCTGGTGGAATCATTTATTTAGTTATCTATATAAATTCAAGTGAAGCTTTTATTGCTACAACCTTTTTTGTTTGCTGTCTATTTGCTGGCGCGATATGCGGGCAGATATTTCGACCAAGGAGTCAGGCTGATGACTCTGATAATCTGTCATAATTCTAGGGTAATCTATTGGCATAAACGCTAGTTACTTTTTTCTGGCGCTCAATTTAACAACAGATGTTTAAATGCCATAGAAGGAATAAACCATGACTGCCGCGAGCATCCAAAATGTCGTCTTTGATATTGGTAACGTTATTGTCCGTTGGGCGCCATTAGAAATAATCCGCTTAGCATTGGGTGAAGCTAAAGCTTCAGAGCAATTGGCAACGTCTATCTTTCAATCTGATACTTGGCTTGCGCTGAATAAGGGTTTTATTTCTGAAACCGACGCTAAGCTGCAATATCAACAGTCTTTGGGTTTATCCAACTTAGAATGCGATCGTCTCTTCTACTACGTTAAGCAAACGCAGATTCTTATTTTTGGTTCAGTTGATTTACTTAAACGAGTCAAAGCCGCCGGTTACGGTGTGTATGCATTAACAGATAACGTTCATGAAATTGTCGCTCACCTCAAGTCGAGCTATAGTTTTTGGCCCTTGTTCGACGGCGCAATCGTCTCTGCGGAATTAGGGCTACTCAAGCCTCAAGCTGAAATCTATCAGGAGTTACTGACTCAATATAAATTAGAAGCCTCGCAAACTGTGTTTATAGACGACATGCCACACAATGTTGCAGGCGCAAAGGCTATTGGCATTGCTGGCATCCAGTTTGAAAACGCCGCCCAATGTGAACAGGAGTTGTGTAAACTACTGGGACACCCGCTGTAAACGAACACAACATCCCTATTCATCAAATTACATTCTCAAGGGGTTAGAATGTCGAAGCACTTTGCCAAAATCCATTGGGTTCGAGATAGCCAAGAAATTTATATTGATAATAAATACAGCCGAGCACATCTAGTCATAACTATCGATCAATCTAAGTAGGAAATTATGAAGTTATCCGAATTGCAAAATCATATAAAAAGTTTTGATCATGCACCTGACTTACCTGAGCATTATTTTTTAAAACTCATTGAAGAGGTTGGCGAGCTGGCTGAGGCTATTCGCAACGGCAAGGTTGGTCAGCCTTCGTTAGAGGAACTTAAAGGTTCGGTTGCAGAAGAATTATATGACGTACTTTATTACGTATGCGCTCTCGCGAATATCTACGATATAAATTTAGAACAAACCCATGACCTCAAAGAAGTTTTGAACAAAGCCAAATACAACCGTTAGAGCGGCATAAATATTAATGTTTAAATACAGTACTACCCAATTAAGGAGCTCGCATTGCGCAATGTTTTAATTACCGGAGCAGGCAAAGGCCTCGGCAGAGAATTGGCGAGAGCTTTTTTCGATCAAGGCTGGCAATTGTTTTTGGTGGTGAGAAATGAGGCATCCCAAACCGAATTAGCCGAAGAGTTTACGACTGCCAATATTTTACTATCGGATGTTGCAAAACCTGATCACGAATTAAAGCTAAGCGCTTGGCTAGGCGATGCTACATTAGATGTGGTGATCAATAATGCTGGAGCGGGTAGTAAAGGCGCGACACTCGGTGAGGCGAGCGCAGAACAAATAACCTCGGCATTTGAAACCAACTGCATCGGCGTATTCGCTACTGTTAAGGGCGCACATAAGGCGTTGCTTAAATCGCCAAGCGGCATGGTTGTAAATATTAGTTCGCGACGTGGTTCTTTAACGATGCAAGCAAACGGCGCGGCAAAAAATTCTGGCTGCTCTTATTCTTACCGGATCAGTAAGGCAGCACAAAATATGTTAACGCTTTGTTTAGCAGATGATCTAGAGGACGATGGCATTCGAGTTGCTGCGATTCATCCAGGAAGGTTACTCACCGATATGGCCTCAAAAGATGCTCACATGACTGCGCAGAAATCCGCACAATTAATTAGCCAACTGATTATCAACAATAAGATTAAAAATAAAGATTACCTGTGCATGGAAACCGGCACGCTCGCTTGGTAAAGAATATTTTTTAACTGAAAATAATTCAATAGCTGTGCAATTAATTTTTTTATTTTTGATTCCAAGCTAAAACAATTACTTTAGAAGATATATATGAAAATTTTAATTATATACTCGTATACATTAGCCATACTTTCCCTAGTGACGATGTGGTACAACTTTGAAAAATCTGATATTAGCTTTCTTTATTCGTTTATTCTTTCTACTATTTTAACGTATTTAATATGCAAAATATTGCACAATTGGAATCCATCTAAATTAAAAATAACTTTGTTAATTTTTATATTCTTTACTGTCTTTCCGTCAGTAGCTTTTTTCATGCTTATTAAGCAATTATAGCTTAAAAGAGACATTAGAATTAAAAACACCTTTAAAATTCATATATAAAGGAATCTAGATGCACCATATTCGTCAGGCTAAAAAAGAAGATATTAGTCGAATAGCAGAAATCGAAAAAGCCTGTTTTCCTGAATCTGAAGCAGCTTCATTAGAATCATTTAAAAAAAGGTTTTCGGTTTTTTCTGAGTGCTTTTTTGTTTTAGAGTGTAATGACATTATCGTTGGCCATATCAACGGCTGTGTATTTAATGCACCTGAGCTTCCCGATTCCCTTTATGAAAATGCCAATCTTCACTGTCCACAAGGCGATTACCAAACAGTTTTTGGATTAGCTGTTGCCCCTAAATACCAACATAACGGCTATGCATCAGCCCTTACCAAACATTTTATTGAGTTTAGTAAAAACGCTAACCGGAAAGGCATAGTACTTACGTGTAAAAACCACCTAATCGAGTTTTATGAGAGTTTTGGGTTCAGTCATCAAGGAGTCTCGAGTTCAAGCCATGGCGGGTCACAGTGGAATGACATGCTATTAATTTTTTAATTAATGTTACTGAGCAATTTGTTACTCGCAATATAAAATATGGCTTAAAATATTTTAGCAAACGACTACCCAATAGCTAAATCCGATAACTTATATAAATCACAACAACTTAGAAGCTAAGCCAAACTAACACCAATACCCCCCTTAAACAGAAGGCAATGGCAGCACCAAAACTGCCTGCCATACATGCTATATCAGCTAAATCACCCAGTAAAAAAACAATTAAAGCCTGTGCCTTTATGGTCGATATGCACTATAACTATAAGATGTTTGGATCATACTAATGCTTTGGGGAAAGATAGAACATGAAATTCACACATAAGCTAGTATCTGTTGTTGCTGCACTGATTCTACTGACTGTTAGTTCATTGTCTATAAAACAATTTTTAACGGTAAAATCGAATATATTCTCCACTATCGATCAAAGCCTCAACGATATTATCGGTAATGTCACCAGTAGTATTTCTGGAGAAATGCGTGGGAACATACAACTGGCTAGTTATGTTGCTGAGCGTGTAGGCATCGACATGTCGACAGATAATATTATCAGCTCAATAAACTCCCCTGTAGTTAAAGAGGCCTTTGTTCTTGCCGGTGCTGCTTTTGAGTCAGATGGGAAATTGATGAGTAATGGCAGCTCTAATTCTAATTTAGATGCTAGAACACTGCTCTGGTATAAAGAGGCAAAACAAAAGAAAAATGATGGTGTCTTTGTTACTACACCCTATTTTGACTCCACTTCTAATAAAACTATTATTTCAATTACAACACCATTAATAAAAGACGGTCAATTTATAGGCGCGCTATTTTTTAATGTTGACCTTGAGAAACTGGCAATCGTTACAAATAAAGTTCACATGTTTGGCGCTGGCTATATTCAACTTGTTTCAAGCAACGGCACTATCATCGCCCACCCTGATGAAGATAAAAATGGTAAAAACTTCAACACTTACCACCCTGATATCAAAGTCGAAGAAAAATTACAAATTGAATATATTGATGGCGTAGAATTTGGTTTTAATTTTTTCAAAATACCAAACCAAGACTGGTATGTTAGCTCCGTACTGGATCACACCATTGCGTTTGGCGCCATAACAGAAACAGAAAGAAATGCCATAACTTATTCACTCATTGCATTAATTTCAAGCATCGCAATTTTCTTCTTTTTAATTAATAAATTAATGAAGCCGATTGGTTTACTCAACATAGCCATTCAAGATATTGCTTCAGGAAAAGGGGATTTAACAAAAAGATTAAACACTAAAACCGATGTTGAATTTTCTCAACTTGCCAAAGGATTTAACACTTTTACAGAAAACCTACAGGGTGAGGTTAAATCACTTAGAGAGATTGGTGACCACATTCTCAGCAGTGCAACAGAAACCGCCGAAAGTACAGAAAAATCAACTCAAGCTTTATCTAACCAAGTAGAAGAACTTGAGCAATTAGCGACGGCAATGAATGAAATGTCAATGACATCCGTTGATATGGCAAAGAGTGCTCAAAATGCTGCAGAAAAAGCTAAAGAGGCTGACGAAGCCTCGCAAAGAGGCTCTCAAGTGGTGGATCATACTAAAGACTTCATTAACAATTTATCCATTAGTATTGATGATGCCGTTGTACAAGTTCAGTCTTTAGAGCACTCCACAGAAAGTATTGAGTCTGTCCTACAAGTAATTAATGACATTGCTGATCAAACAAATTTATTAGCACTGAATGCTGCTATTGAGGCTGCTAGAGCTGGTGAACATGGCAGAGGTTTTGCTGTAGTAGCTGACGAAGTTAGAATGCTAGCGCAGCGAACGCAAGTTTCTACAACCGAGATCAGAAATATGATTGAGCAACTACAATCGAATGCACAATCAGTAGCCCAAGCAATGTCTGCCAGTAAAGAAATAGCAAAAGATACTGTTTTAAAAGCTCAAGAAACAGATGAATCGTTGAATAAAATTAACAATGCCATACAGAAAATAACAGACATGAACACGAGCATTGCATCAGCAGCAGAAGAGCAAAGCTTGGTCTCTGAAGAGATTAATGTAAACACTCAAAGAATCAAGGATATTTCTGAAGAGGTCACTAAAAATGCACAAAGTAACCGTAATTCTATGAACCTACAAAGCGAGCGTGCTGTAAAACAAAACGATATTTTAAATCGTTTCATTGTGTGACCTTTAAAGAAAGCCTAAATATAAAAAAGATTAATGCCTAATCGACAACTGACTCTGCACTCTGAAAAAAACCATGGGTACCGAGCCACTAAAAAAACACGGCTACATACTAGAAAAACTTACCTTTGTTCAACATATTTACTTTTAATAATTCCAAGAATCATTGTTTTATTAAGTTTTTTTGATTTATTTAAAATGTAGTGTAATCACATAGATTAAAATCTGACACTTTAAATTCTCTAAGAGAAATGCATGATAAAAATTGATGTTTTTACTAACGTTATAACTGCAACTATTGCATCAGCTGTAGCTACCTATATTGCTATATTTATCTTTCAATCTTCATGGTGGTTTCTTCACCCTTCAGAGCCAGCTAACTTTAAGGCATTAACCCTAATTTCAATTTTATTTTCATTTTCGTCTTCTTTGGTTTTAATTATTTGGGGGATACCTACTCATTTCTTACTAACCTACTTAGAAAAAAACTCTATCATCTGGTATCTATGCTCATCTTTAATAGCAAGCTGTTTTATTTCCTACCTTATCACTCACAATAAAAACATTTCAGATCAAATCCATGGCTATGTACTATGTTGTTCTCTTGGCTTTATTTCCAGTTCAGTATTTTGGTATGTAGCTGTGCATAAGAAATAATACGTCAAAAATTGACGTTAAGTATCAACTTCTAACTATCACTCATTTTTAGAATAATAAAGTTACAGTTCATGAAGGTAAGGTGCTCACTGTTGCAAGCCTATAAAAACGGCGTAAACCTCGGCTATAGTGCAATTTTGATCAGCAACTTTTTTAACTAAGTTTTATAGACTGACATGTACTGCTCTGTAATAACTGTAATTGCTACGTCAGATTCTTTCGCTTTAGCTTCCCATTGCAACTTCGAGTTGTTCAAGCTGGTGCTGGTTAAATACGCGAATACCATGATCCATTAACAGCTGCGCTGTCGCTCCGGCGCCTGCTATGAGCTTTCCAGAAAAGCTGCCATCGTAAATGCGTTCGTTACCACAAGAAGGACTACCGGCAGCTAATAACGCAAAGCTACAGCCAGTTTCTTGAGCTTTTTTTAGCGCAAGCTCTGCACCTTTTTGAAATTGAGCGGAAACATCGTCGCCGTCAATCGTGACTATTTTCCCGGATGCAATAAGTTCGGCTGGCGGCCTTGGCGTTGGTAAGCCACCAATCACTTCTGGGCAAATAGAAACCAATCGGTTTTGCTTACGCAGAAGTTCAATAAAGGGATGTTGTGTCAGCAAGTGGCCGCCATCGTAACGCACCGCTTGCCCAAGCAGGCAAGCACTGACTAATAACGAGGATGGTTGTTGCTGCGCGCTCATCAGTAGGCTCGCAATTGCTCAACCAACTTATTCAGCTGGGTGTAAGCTTCGCTGTCTTTGTCGGCATGTGTTAAACCCTTTAGCGCCAACTGTTCGGCTTCATCATAACGGCCTTGCTGAACCCGCAAACCGGCCAGCTGAGCATAGAGTTCGGCGTCATCACCGCTAATGCGTAAGGCGCGAGTCAGTATCACTTCGGCTTGGTCAAACTGACCTTGGTTTTGCGCCATCTGTGCCTGCTGCTTAAACTGAACCATCACATCGTTTTTGGTTAACACCTGCTCACTCGACTCAAAGCCTGGATCAGCGAGCTGTTGCGGTTTAGTGACGACACTGCCTTGCTCATCGCGAACCGTATCGGTGCTTTCAAAACTGCTACAGCTGGCCAAAATAACTAAGCAGCTGAACCATGTTATTAATCGAATACTTTTTGCCACCAAGATTTTTCACTCGCCTCTTGTTGTGTTTCGTTTTCGGACCGACAACGATTGCTTTTTTCTGGTTCGGTACCGTTAATAAAGGGTAACGATATGGTGTTATCGCATCGCTCTGGTACGTTAATACCCGATTCGTTAACCGTTAAATATTTAATACTGCTTGGTACTGAACGACGCTCCTGAATCGGTTGCAGCTCTTTCATCACTCGCATCCAAATCGGTAAGGCGCCGGTTGAACCCACCAGCGGCGTTTCTTCGTTATCGTCGCGGCCAACCCAAACCACCAATTGGCGATCGCCAGTAAAGCCTGCGTACCAAGCATCGCGATTACCGTCGGTAGTGCCGGTTTTACCTGCTGCCCACCAATAGGAAGGCAATTCACGACCAATACGTGCGCTGGTTCCTGTGAGCGTTCCTTCATGCAAAGCAGTTTGAATCAGGTAGCTAACATCGGCAGAAAATCGCTGATCGACTTTTAAATCGAAGCGCTGAATCACACCTCTATCGGGGTGCGAAACCGCACGAATAAAGTTGAGTGGCGAATAAAAACCGTTACCGGAAATGGTTTGATACATCTGCGCTACCTGCATCGGTGACATCTCGTGCGCGCCGAGCATGACTGAAGGCACCAGCGGCACATCGCCTTCAACGCCAAGCCTTTCGATAACATCAAACACGTTCACTAAGCCGACTTGCATGCCTAAGCGCGCTGTCGCTTGGTTGTAAGATTTTGCCAAGGCATTAATCAACATCGGCGAGCCGTGGCTTTGCTTATCGTAATTCAGCGGTTGCCAAATATCGCCTTCGCGTGTTGCAACAGAAACGTCGGAATCATCAATGTTGCTTGCCAGACTGTAGCCGTTTTCTAACGCGGCAATATAAACAGCGGGCTTCATCAAAGAACCCACCGGCCGGTAGGCATGCAACGCTCGGTTAAAGCCGGTTTCTTTAGCGTAGCGATTGCCTGTCATCGCCAGTACATCGGCGGTAGAAGGTCGCGTCATAACGGCGGCGGCCTGTAAGCTGCCAGATTCGATACGGTAATTGCGCTCAGCTTCACTAACGGATGCATGCACATTTAACTCTAGGGTTTCTTGCGCCACAGGGTCGAGCGTGGTGTAAATGCGCAAGCCTTCGGCGAGTAAATCATCTTTGCGGTAATCACGCTGAAGCTGCACTCGCAGTGCTTCCATAAAAGCAGGGAAATTCGCTTGGCCCGGTTTATCGGTAACACCTAACGGCGCGTTAACTGCAATGCGATATTCATAGTCGCTAATCAGTTGCTGTTCGTGCCAAACCTTAAGCACCACATTACGGCGCACCTTGGCACGTTCTGGATTTCGGCGCGGATTGTAATAAGAAGGGCCTTTAATTAAGCCAACCAACATGGCTTGCTGCTGAATAGACAAACCTTCAATAGTAGTGCCATAAAAAAACTGCGCAGCTAAACCAAAACCGTTAATGGAACGAGCACCTTGCTGACCAATATAAACTTCGTTCATATAGGTTTCTAAAATTTCATTTTTGCCATAATGAAATTCTAAGATGATCGACATCAGCGCTTCGTTAACTTTTCGAATGATGGTTTTTTCTGGCGTTAGATACATATTTTTAACTAACTGGTTTGTTAGCGTACTGCCGCCCTGCTGGGTAGAACCTGAGGTTAGGTTGGCAAAAAGTGCACGTGCAATGCCACGAAAAGAAATGCCCCAGTGTTCAAAGAATCGATTGTCTTCAACGAGCACCAAACCTAGCACCAGACGTTCGGGTAGATCTTCGAGCTTATACAGCAAGCGGTCTTCAACCACGCCGGGATAAATTTGGCCTAAATAGAGTGGGTCTAAACGCGTCAGTAACACCGCCTTACCAGCCATGTTAGAAACCGATTGCACGCCTTGGCTATTAAAGCGGATCAATAATTTTTGCGACGGCTCAGGGCCATCCCAAAAATCGAAACCGCGACTGTACAGCAAAATGGTTGAGCCTTGCTGATGGTAACGGCCCGGCTGGCTAACCGAAGATGATTGCAAATAGCCAAGTTGGTCGAGCAGGTCAACTAAGGTTTGCTGACGAACCGGAGCTCCGGCGTAAAGTTCTTGCGCTTCGCTGTATACCCGAGCAGGAACTTGAAAGCGTCGACCTTCAAAACCTTCGCGCACCAAAGCGTTCAGGTAGATCATCCAGAAGATTAATAAACAAAAACCGATCAGCGATAATTGCATGAACAGCTTTGCTACCCGAGCAAAGCGACCTGTCGATGCTTTTTTAGCTTTACGAGTAGAACGCTTCGGCTGCGGCTTTTTACTGCTGCGGGCAGACGCTGAGCGTGACGATTGAGTCGTGGTGTTTTTCTTAGTCATAAGATCAAATTATAAAGACAATCGAACGATTATAAAGATACGCCATAGCAATTACTGGGCAGCAGCGCGCAGTTTACCCTAATACGACAATCCGCAACATCTCACCGAAAACCAGCCAGACAACGCCAGCAAGAGCTAAACAATGCCAGCACTCTACGCGGCTTCAGTGACTAAAACAACGACAGCTGCTCATCGATGAGGGCGTCGAAATCCTGCCCTAAAAATTGCAATAAGGCTTGGGCAATCGGCCCCAGCTGCTTTTCAATGTAGTGATGATAATCTGGCTTGGCGCTGACAAAGGGGATCGGCTGCCAACCTTCAACCGTGGCGATGTACTCAATTTTACGACCTTGCCAACCCGGCTGCATACGCTGACGCAGCAAGGCGGCTTGCACATGCGGCGGGCGATTTTTTTCGTACTGCTCTGGCCTTCGGCGCAGGGTCTTTTTATAGATAATTTGATCATCCAATTCACCTGCCTTTAATTGCGCCACTGTTTGCGCAATGAGCGGCCGCAAATCCTGCCCTTGAAAGTACAGTCGATACAGCTGCTGTTGGAATTGCTTAGCCAGTGGTGTCCAGTCGGATCGAACCGCTTCTAGACCTTTAAAGACCACGGTAAAGTCGTCGTCTTTTTTAAGCCAACCGGCGTAACGCTTTTTTGAGCCCTTTTCAGAGCCGCGAATGGTGGGCATGACAAACTGTTGATAATGGGTTTCGAACTCGATTTCCAAATAGCTGGTGAGACCATGCTCATTTAACAGGCGCTGCTGCCACCAGTGGTTTAATTTAACCGCCAGTTCTTTGCCTAGCTGCATCGGGTCTGGATGCTCGGCGGCGTGCACAAACACCGAGTCGGTATCGCCATAAATAACCGCATAGCCTTCTTGCTCAATAAACTCTCGCGTCTGCTGCAATATTTGGTGGCCGCGCATGGTAATGGAGCTGGCCAAGCGTGGATCAAAAAACCGACACAGATGACTGCCTAATACGCCATAAAAAGAATTCATAATAATTTTAATGGCTTGCGACAGCGGCGCATTCTGTTGTGCTTTTGCTTCATCACGCGCTTGCCAGAGGCCGTCGATCAGCGCCGGTAAAATATGTTGCTGGCGATGAAAACGTGCGCCCAAGAAACCTTCAACAGAATCAGCCTCTGGCGCTTTTAAGCCTAAATTTAACCCCAACGGATCAACCAAAAAAGTGCGGATAATCGATGGATACAGGCTTTTAAAGTCGAGCACCAATAGGTTGTTGTAAATGCCCGGCTGGCTTTCCATGACAAAGCCTCCGGGGCTGGCGGTTTGCAGTGTTTGCTCACCAACATGGTTGGCAATAAATCCTTGCCGATGCAGGCGCGGTAAATAGACGGTATTAAAAGCAGCAGAAGAGCCACCAGCACGCGCCATCGGCAAACCGGTTAGATGACTGCGTTCAACTAAAAACTGCCACAAGCCTGCCTGCTCGAATAGGTCCAACACCAGCTGCGCATCTTCCAAGTTGTAGTGCGCAAAGGCGGCTAAATCTTCTCGGTAAAGCCGCTCAATTTCGGCGACGCGATCATCGGCATGTTCAATTTTTTTACCGCGCTTCAAGACCGACTGAGCAACGTTTTCGAGCGAGAAATCATCAAAAAACCACGCCGCGGAACGAAACGCACCCGGGCCATCGATTACTTGCCTGCCTTCTAATTCAATGGCGTAGCGTTCAGTTTGGTCGGCACGCTTGCGCCAATTCGGCAAGCTGTGCTGACGGCCAATGGCAAACTCAACTTTGTGGCGGTCGCAATGTTGCTGCAAAATCTGCAAATCGAAATCGATAACATTCCAGCCAATAATGCAATCAGGATCGGTTCGCTGAATAAAGGCCACCGTCTGTTCAAGGCACTCTTTGACCGACGCGACAAGCTGCACCATGCCAGCTTGCTGATCTTCAGTTAGGCGAGCTTGCTGCGCATCGATGACCAGCACCAGCTGTTCGTGATCGGTCGCTAACGCCACACTGTACAAATCCGGCAGGATACCGGGTTGATACCACTGGGTTTCAATATCGATCGACAAGCGGGTGAGTGCTGGCTTACTACGGATAGGTCGTGGCTTGCCTGCCTCGAACACGAGACTGCCAAACAAGAAGCGCTCCATTAAATAGCGCTCCGCAGGCATGATGTCGTCCTCCCAAACTTGTAAACCCTGTTTGCGACCCTCTTTAACCCAACGTCGCTGTTGACTTACAGCCGTGCTGTAAACTGGCAGCGCGACATCTCCGAGCAGTGTATTAAACTCGCCCTGACCAATACGCACCTGAAAACGCCGAGATTGCCAAAGTTGCTGCCATGCTGACAACTGAGCCACGGCAACAAAACAAACCGACTCCTGCTTTGGCACTCGCCACAGTTGCGCGCTTTGCTGACTGCTTTGTTCGCCCTTTAGCCAAAAACGCAGCTCGATGCCTTCGGCGCTGTCATGCCAGTGGTGGCTGACAATAAAAAATGGGCTATGGTCGGCGGGCATGTGGTTTATCAAGATCGGCTACTAATAACTTTTAACAAGCCGCCAGTTTACCACCAATTAGCATAAACGCTTATTTTGCAGCGCCGTTGTTCATGATACTGAGTTCGTTATACTCTCAAGCCATTTAATAAAGACCTCAGCGAGACTCTATGAAAAGCATCAAAAATGCGCTCTTCCTAATGGCCCAATTTGTATTGCCGCACCATGCGATTTCGCGATTAGCAGGCGCTCTTGCTAATTGTTCATGGAAGCCTGTTCGGCTCGGTTTAATCCGGTTGTTTAGCAAACGCTTTAAGGTGTCGCTGGCAGAAGCTGAGATTAGCAACCTAGAACAGTTCGCCAACTTTAATGACTTTTTTACCCGCGCACTAAAACCGGAAGCTCGCCCTATTGATGCACGAGCGAACCAATGGGTGTCGCCAGCAGATGGTGTGATTAGCCAGTTGGGGGAAATCGATGACGGTAAAATACTGCAAGCCAAACAGCATAACTATTCACTACTGACATTATTGGGTAACGATAGCGAGATGGCTAAGCGCTACCATAACGGCCAATTTATGACGGTTTATTTATCGCCTAAAGACTATCACCGCATTCATATTCCTGCCGACGCCACGCTAGTCAAAACCATTCATGTGCCGGGCAAGCTCTACAGTGTTAACCAACTGACCAGTGAAACCGTTAACGGACTGTTCGCTAAAAACGAGCGTCTGGTCTGCGAGTTTGAATCTGCCGAGGGTCGTTTTGTTATGGTGTTAGTTGGCGCAATGATTGTTGCCAGCATAGAAACCCGCTGGGCTGGTGTGATTACGCCGATTAAAAAGCAGCTAAGCTATGCCGACTTTAGCAATGCTCAGCCGATCAGCTTTAGTAAAGGTGACGAGATTGGCCGTTTCCGCTTAGGCAGTACGGTGATTGTTGCCTTTGAACCCAATGCCATTAACTTCGCTGCCAGCCTTTGCGCAGGCAGCGAAATACACATGGGGCAAGCCATAGGTGAGAAGTAGCTCACCCTGTTTTTTGTAAATTACTCAGCCGAATAGAAACAGCGTTAAAATTTGCTGGCCAGTTACCATACTTTCTCATAAGGCTGAGGTATGTTGTTTTGCGATTGAAGTGATGGTTGATATTTTGCGCAGCATCACATATTTATAGCTATAGTGTAGCGATACAGATAAACGCACTATATGAATATAAACTATATATTTACTAAGCCATCCCAACACAAGCCGTTAGGATGTTCATTGGTTTTTAGGAGGCCTTTATGGACCCGTTAATGAGTTTCTCCGAAACAAACAGCTACATCCTTTCCAAGCTGGTCGCATTGGTGCGACGAGAAACCGGCGATCGATATCGACTCAGCAGTAATGCCTCTATTAGCCAACTATTAATGGTTGCTTCTCAATCTTCCGATGAGCGCATTCAAAACCATTACAACCGCTTTCTAGAAAACCTACCGGCTGAACATCTCACCGCGTTTAAGAATGCGGGTGTTAATATTCCCAACCGATTCATCCAAGCAGCCGAACAAGACATAAAGCTATCGAATTTCGCATAATCGATGATTCCCTTCTGATTCGATAGCTGATAAGCACCTTCCAATGCGCTGATTAATATCAGCTTTCCGCCCCGTTAGACGCAATTCGCCTTTGCAAATGTCTGATAACGGGGTATCCTCGCCCGTTCACAAAATATGTCCTAGAAAGCAAAAAGATGTCAGAACAGCCAACTACCGAACAGAATCAAGAAAACCCTAAGGCTAAGCTTGAAGCTAAGCGAAAAAAAGAATACGAAGCCAATCGAAAAGCACTTGACGAGCTCTGCACGCTGTACCCTGAAGTTTTTGACATGGCCGCTCCAAAGCCGTTGCAAATCGGTGTACATACGGCCATCGCAGAAGATGGAAAGCTTTCTAAGACACGCATCCGTAGAGCATTAAACCTCTATGTACGCATGCGTCGTTATATTGCCTGCTTAACAGAAGGCGCTGAGCGAATTACGCTTGGTGGCAAAAGTGTTGGTACGGTTACCGAAGAAGAAGCTAAACACGCGGCCGAAAAGCTTGCTGAAATCGATAAAAAACGTGCCCAGCGTAAGCCTCAAACCGATAAGCCGAAGCGTCGTCCTAATCGTAACAAACCAAATTCGACTCGACCTGCAGCGAATAAGCCGGCTAATAAAGCCAGCAAACCTCAGGCTGAAAAGAAACAAACTCCAGAATCAAAACAGAATGCGGAAGAACGCATGCAGTCTAAGCTGGAAGCATTGGTGAATAAACGTTCAAATTAGTATCGCACTAATTCAGTAACGCCAACAAAAAAGCCAGATGACTCTGGCTTTTTTTGTTTCTGGCTTAGCTGCTTCTAGCTTAGCTGCTTCTAGCCTTGCATCAATAAACGCCTCAGCGATTTATCTCTTTTGTAGGTGTCAGCTACGCTGCTGTGAAAACGCCAACACCTCTTCAATACGCTTCTTACCAAGCAAAATCATCAATAGACGATCGACGCCTAAAGCCACTCCAGCGCAACTGGGCATGCCATGCTGTAGCGCGGCAATAAAATGCTGATCAATCACCACTGGAGCTAAGTTTTGCTCGCGACGCGCCTGTTCTTCAGCCAAAAATCGGCGTTGCTGCTCCTGCGCATCGGTCAATTCAAAATAGCCATTAGCTAATTCCATGCCCTGCCAATAGAGTTCAAAACGGCGAGCAAGCAAAACGCCGTCGACCTCATGATGGCGCGCCAACGCCGCCTGCTGTGCCGGGTAATTATAAATATAGGTTAACTGGTTCGGCGCTAAGCTGGGCTCAACCACCATCGACATTAACGCATCTAAACAATCATCCAGCGACCAATCTTTCGCCGCACAACTCAAGTGCTGCTCACAGCATTGACGTAATTCACTCACATTCGCCGCATGAGGGTTTGGTAAGCCCGCGGCTAAAAACACCTCACTGTAAGATAGATTCTGAACCGCTAAATCACTTTGCCCCGAAAGCTGTTTAATTAGCTCAGTGACCTCTTGCATCAGCTGGAACTCATCAAAGCCCAACCGATACCACTCCAACATAGTAAATTCTGGATTATGGCGACTGCCCTGTTCGTCCAAACGAAACACCCGCGCCAACTGAAAAATATCGCCACTGCCCGCGGCCAATAAACGCTTCATGGCAAACTCAGGCGAAGTATGCAGATAGTAACCATTGCTGGTTTGCCACTGTTGCAAATGCACATCGGTACCGCTGGCTTGCGACAGCACTGGCGTTTCTACTTCCAGCACTCGACGCTCAGCAAAAAACTGCCGGATCGCCGCTAAATAATGAGCACGCGCGGTCAGCGTTGCTATGCTGGCATTTGGCTTCCAAGACATCTTAAAAAGACTCCAGTTTTAAAATCGATGAGAGGATAACGGGAAAGCTCTGAACAGACCATTCTAAACAAAGGCGGCCAAAACCACACCAGTGCTGACTAGCTAAAATAAAGCAGAACTATTCCTCTATATATGCTGCCAGATAAGAAAAAACAGCCTAAAACAACCCCTTATTGACGAATAGGCGGCATTCATTATACTGAATGCATCGATGTAGCAGACATGCTTAGCATGACATCGCGTAACCTCTTAGAGGTCGAGGCTGTGTCCGGTAATGACGATCTGAATCCAAGATTTTATCTTGGCGAAGGCTCCCTAGATGGAGCCTTTGTTATTTTTGGAGCAAGGAAAGCGCCATTAAATGACTAAAAAGCAGCTCTTCAACCTGCCTGATAATGAAGTACAGCAATGGAAAAACTTCAATATCGGTAATCACAAATATAACCTGCAGCATCTCAATGCCTGTAAGCATCACTTTGATCATCCTGAGCGAAACGAAAGCTACACGCTATTCTTTACTTTTTCTCACCACGTATTTACTAGGTCTATCAAGGCTGTCGAGAACGTCAAAACAGACCAGATTTACCCTTATCCTTCAGATCAAAGAGCTTTTGACCTAGCTCGGTTTAAATTATCCAAACACTTACCCAATATCATTCAAAATCTGCCCGATCAATTTTTCTATCATGGTGGTTATAGCCGCTATTGTAGCTGCAAACTGACTCAAGAAAACGGCACATCGATAGAGTATCAAGTTGTTTACCGGACTTGGAAAACACGAGGAAAAATGAGATTTCATATTGAAAGCGCCTATCCACTACAAGCGCCATTAGGCAAAGTAAAAAAGGTTAATTTTTGGGTGATCTGCCACAACCTGCTTCATAACAAGAAACCACCTCAACCAGCAGCAAAATAATCACATACTAAAATGCTCTTCAGCCCATAAAAAAAGCCGCACAATGCGGCTTCTTTAATCAAAAACAGCTTATTAGCTTTTCGCGCGGCTTAGGTAATCACGTGAGCGAGTATCAACACGGATAACTTCGCCTTCGTTAATAAACAGAGGTACTTTTACCACGGCACCAGATGACAACTTAGCAGGCTTAGAGCCGCCAGTTGCGGTATCGCCTTTAACGCCTGGGTCGGTTTCAACTACTTCTAGCTCGATGTGATTAGGAGCTGTGACAACAATCGGCGCGCCGTTGAACAGCGTAACTTCGAATGTTTCTTGCTCTTTTAGCCAATCGATTGTTTCACCAACGGCGGCTTTATCAGCACCGATCTGCTCAAATGAGCCATCGGTTTTCATGAAGTGCCAAAATTCGCCATCGTTGTACAGATATTCCATTTCGATATCCATAACATCGGCTGCTTCAATAGATTCACCCGATTTAAAGGTACGTTCCCAAGAACGGCCCGTTTTTAGGTTTTTTAGCTTTACGCGGTTAAAGGCTTGGCCTTTACCTGGTTTCACCAGCTCATTTTCGACAATGGCACAAGGCTCGCCGTCTAATAAAACTTTTAAACCAGACTTAAATTCATTGGTAGAATATGTCGCCATAATCCCTATCTTCTAGTTAACTGAATGAAAAGAGCCACCATGATACCTGTTTCTGCCATAAGTTTGGACTCTAAATCACCGCTAAAAGCTGACCATTGGCAACAACAGATGGCAAATAGCCTGAAAACCGCGTCTGAATTGCTCAACTATTTAGTTATTGATGAACAATCGCTGCCTTATGTTGTTGATCATAACCAGCCATTCAATACCCGAGTGACGCGCCACCTTGCCGATTTAATCGACGCTCAAGACCCGTACGACCCGATTTTATTGCAACTATTGCCGACTCAGCACGAAAACCAGCAACGAGAAGGCTTTAGCCTCGACCCTCTAATGGAGCAAAGCTATAACGTTCTGCCCGGGCTGGTACATAAATACAAAAACCGAGCGCTGTTAATTGTTCACCAAGCGTGCGCGATCCATTGCCGTTATTGTTTTCGTCGCCACTTTAACTACCAAGATAACGGCCTAAACGGCCAGCAACGGGCCGACATTATTGATTACTTACAGCAACACCCTGAAATTAACGAAATTATTTTTAGCGGCGGCGACCCCTTAAGCCTTTCCGATAAAAAATTGCAGCAACTGATTGAACAACTCAGTGAGGTTAGGCATCTAAAAAACTTGCGTATTCACACCCGAACGCCGGTTGCATTACCGAACCGTATTACCGATGAATTTATGCAGCTATTAGCCGATTGCCGCTTTAACACGACACTGGTGACGCACATTAATCACCCAAACGAGCTGGCTGTTGAACTGACAGAAAAGCTATCGCTGCTTAAAAATTCAGGCGTGACGCTGCTCAACCAATCGGTACTATTAAAAAACATTAATGACAATGCGCAAACGCTTTGTGAATTGAGCGAAAAATTGTTCGATGCGGGTGTGCTGCCCTACTATTTACACACACCCGATGACGTTGAAGGTACACAACACTTTTATGTTGAGCGTGAAGCGGCTATTAAAATTTGGCAACAAATGCAGGCTCAGCTTTCCGGTTTTTTATTGCCAAGATTAGTGAAAGAAATTCCTCAAAAACAGAGCAAAACTTGGATAATTGAAAACCCATAACTGCCATGACTTGTT
Organism: Reinekea thalattae; assembly: GCF_008041945.1. NCBI lineage: Bacteria > Pseudomonadati > Pseudomonadota > Gammaproteobacteria > Oceanospirillales > Saccharospirillaceae > Reinekea > Reinekea thalattae. Next base: position 1,403,342 of record NZ_VKAD01000001.1, read on the forward strand.
AATAACTAGGTTAGTTTGCAATCAAGGTGAGGGGCGATCTACGTATCGGCATCTAAAAATCGACATTTTAGGAGTCGATTAGTTCCATCTAATCTTAACTGTCATGCAAAATTAATTTACCAGAACCGAACATATGCCGCTATAATTTGATATGAATCACGCAAAAGAACATATCTTTAGAGTAGGCAGTTATCATGGTTTCTAAAAAAGACGCAATACTTACCGCCGCGACAGACTTATTCTCTAAGTATGGATACCATTCCGTCGGCATTGATCGCATTATCGCTGAAGCAAGCATCGCGAAAATGACGCTCTATAAGCACTTCCCTTCTAAAGAAAACCTAATAGAAGAGACACTTAAAAAGCGCGATACCGATCTAAGAACCAGCATATTAGCGGCTGTTGAATCTCATCAAAATCCAACTGAAAAGCTCAAATCTATTTTCGATTGGTACGCGCACTGGTTTGGCAGCAACGATTTTCACGGCTGTATGTTTATTAAAGCCGCTGAAGAATTCCCCGATACCTCACCTAATATTGTCGCAGTTTCTCAAGCGCACAAGCGCTGGCTCACCGAACTTATCGAGTCGTTACTGATCGATATTGGCAGTAAAAATGAAAGCCTATTAGCAAGCCATATTATGGTTATTTTGGATGGCCTTACGGTCTCAGCTAATATGTTTCATCAAAGCAACAATAAACAAACCGTCTCTGCTTGGACTTACGTGGAAAGCCTTTTACAACAGAACGCCGCGTAAGGGCTAAGTTGTTAAAAAAATAAAAAGCGGTTTAAAAAAAGAGAGGCTTAGCCTCTCTTTTTTATTGCTGAAATAAAATTGAATACTACGCCAATCTTTTATTGATCAAAATTGATACGCAACATCGAAGTGGCCGTTGGTGTAGCTTTCGTCACTGCTGCTGCCCATCGCTACGCCTAAGGCGATATTAATATTTTTAAACACAACCATACTTACATCGATACCTGCAAAAGGTGTTGTCGCGGTACCGTTACTTGAGCTGCTGTAACTAAAGCTGTTGTTATTAATGCTGGCAGTTACATCTTCGTCATTACTGTTACGGCTGGTTGCGCCGAGCGTCAATGTCGCACTGCCTTGCTCTATAAACTGATACACCGTTGCCAGTTGCAACGTTGCACTGGTGGTTTGTAAGCTTCGACTTTCAACGGTTAAATTAGAGGAAGTGGTACCTGTTTCAGTATAATCGCTGATTTGTGCCAGCATTAAATCAATACTTACCGATGGTTGCAGTTCTACTTTATCCATCACTTCAAAAGAGGAGCTTAACGCCACTGATGGACTCATATACAGGCTGGTAAAATCTGAACTTGCGATTTCTGCTCCGTTAACAGCATCGATCACAGATCGTTGGTTATCGTTATTGGCGTAACCAAAAACAACGGAAGACGATACTTGCCCCCAACCCAATTTCACGCCGTAATAAGCACCGCTATAAAAGCTACTACTGTCGCTTACGAACGTATCAGAACTTTCCGTTGTTGCATTAACAAAACCAGCCATTACACCGATGCGGCTGCGAGCGATATCTTTTTCATAACCTAAGGCTAAACCGCTATGGTCTGCTTCGTAAGCGGCGGCATCATCGCTAGCTTCATACTCGGCACTGCCAAAAAAGAATTGCGACCAAGCAACTGGCTTACGCTCTTGGAACAACATGCTCGGCGAAAGTGTTAGGGCTGCAACTTGAACGGGCTCCGGAGTTGGGCTATCGGCCATCATACGCTGGCGAGCAAGGCCACTAATGGATGCAGTAGATGAAGAAAGCGCAGCCGAGCGAGAAGATTCTGATGCAGAATCGACTGAAACGACAACACCACCAGCAACAACCCCCGTACCAGCCAGCGTAATGTTTTCGGCATTAGCAGAACTGAAATCGTACGTTAGGTTACCTTTGGCATAAACATTAATAGTATCGTTATCGGTTCCATCGCCGCCTAAATCAATATCACCAATAATCGTTGAGCCAGCCAAAATATTAAGAGTCGTGTCTGTACCATCTACACCCAAAATGGCATAAGCATTTTCGCCTGTCGCAGAGACAGTGCCACTGTTAATAATGGTGACATTGTCACCAGTGACCGTTATGGCGTGACTGTTCTCGCCTGTGCTTGAAATAGTACCGTTGTTCTCTAATTCAAAAGAAGATGCAGCGGTGGAAACAGCAGCACTGTTATCGCCTGCTGTGGAAATTGTGCCGCTGTTGCTTGTTAAAACAAAGCTGGTGTTATTAATCGCTAACGAGCCATCACTTACAGTAGAAATGGTTCCGCTATTAATGATTTCAATTCCTGTGCCTGTCAGGTACAGGGCATCAGAGGTTGCACCTGTTGTAGAAATTGTTCCACTGTTGTTTAGCGTAAAATCTGAGGCTGCAGTAGAAACCGCAGAGCTGTTATCACCTGTTGTAGAAATTGTGCCGCTGTTCTCGGTTAAGGTGACATCCGTTCCTGAGATTGCTGAGGAATCTTCGCCAACTGTAGAAACCGTGCCGCTGTTGCTGATGCTAACGCCCGTGCCTGTTAGGTTAAGCGCGTTCGCCGTGGCTCCTGTAGTTGAAATAGTACCGCTGTTATCTAACGTAAAATCTGAAGCTGCGGTAAAAACCGCAGAGCTGTTATCACCTGTTGTAGAAATTGTGCCGCTGTTCTCGGTTAAGGTGACATCCGTTCCTGAGATTGCTGAGGAATCTTCGCCAGCAGTAGAAACCGTGCCGCTGTTGCTGATGCTGGTATTTGCACCCGTTGAAAAGATACCGTCGACATAATCGTTTACCGAAGAAATGATTCCACTGTTCGATACCTGAGCGTTATCACCAGACAAATAAACAGCTGCGATATCGGTAGTATTAGTGTCATTACCCGCACTATTAGAAATGCTGCCACTATTGGTAATGGTCGCATCGTTTGCTGTTGATTTTACGCTGTTAGCATAGTTACCTGTCGCTGAAAGGTTACCTGTATTAATGAAAGAAGCGTCGGCACCCGTCAAGTTAATAGCATCTGCATAATTGCCTGCCGTTGATACATCACCACTATTTGTTAGCGTAGCGTTATCCCCTTGCAGAACAATGCCTTTAGACCCTTCGGATGTCGTAGTGATTACCCCATCGTTGGTAACATTTACAGCACTGCCGGTAGAGTTAATACCATGAGACCCAAGCCAAGTTGTTTCAATACTTCCGCTGTTTGTAATGGTCGCATCGGCTGCTGTCGAATTAATGGCATGAGCAGAAGTGCCTGCTGTAGAAATAGTGCCGCTATTGGTAAGCGTCAGACCCGGTGTATTGCCCGAGGAAGAAACAATCGAATTAATGGCATAGGCGTAATCTCCTGTTGTAGAAATAGTGCCACTGTTAACAATCGTCGCATTTTCATCTGTGTCAATACCGTGAGCATTATCACCTAGCGTCGAAATCGTACCGCTATTGGTAATAATGGCATCGGGTTGATTCGCATAAATACCATCTGAATAATTACCATACGTTGTGATGGTACCTGTATTGGTTAGGCTGGAGCCTGCCGCACTGAGGTAAACCCCATACGAGGGTGAAGAAGCGTTTGTCGTGGTTGATTCTGTTGTTATCGTACCGTTATTGATAACGTGGTTGCCATTAATGGCCACATAAACACCATCTGAACCTATCCCGCTCGTCGTTATCGTTCCATCGTTAATAAGGGTTGTATCTTCACCCCTTACAACAACGCCATAAGCATCATCGCCCGTTGTTGTAATAGTGCCATCCACGCCATTAGTGATACTGGAATTATCAGCTGAAGCATAGATAGCGTCGCCACCTAAACCGGTAGTTAAAATTTCACCATTATTTGTCAGAGTACCGCTACCAGAAAATGAAATAGCATAATTGGATGAAGCGCTACCAGCTAATATCGAACCATTGTTTATAATGCTGACGCCCTCAACACCTGAGTCGACGATAATGGCTCTTTTATTAGTATCACCGTTCCCAGTAATATCGATTGTGCCATCGTTAACAATCGAGGCGTTATTTCCCGAGATCGTAACTGCGCCAGATGTAGATCCGGTAGAAGAAACTGCTAACGTGCCGCCTTCTTCAATCGCTCCTGTCTCATTAGCATTCAAGGTCTGCACAGTGGTTTCTGTTTCACCATCGGCAATAGTAAAATCAGTTGCATAGCTGTTCACACTGGCGAAGGTTGCACACACAGCTAGGCTTAAATAACTTCTTTTAAATAATAAACTACTCATTTTTTGAGGCGTCCTAATAACAATAAGTAAAACATCAAAAACACCTCAAAGTGTAGATCTGCATGTTAAGTCAGTTGATTAGCGGTGTTTATAAAGGACAGGTAGTCAGAAAATATATGACGCTTTCTAACAGCGTAGATTTGATCGATTAGCTTCCACTTCGACGCCTAAATACAGACCTGTCTATTTCGGGCGCAAATTAGAGTAAAATGCGTTACCAGTGTCAATACAGATTTTTCTAATATGCGGCCAAAACTCAACAATGTGTTGAAAGTATCGACGAAGTAGTAAAAACCACTAAAGATTGTGTAAATCAGCACACTGCAAAATGACAATATACAGCTGTATTTTATAGCGCGTAGATGCCACTTTATTTAACGTTAAATGCATAATCCTGAGAACATATTTCAAACTTACACTGAGCATCTATTTTTATCTGATTAACCGGTTATGTGGAAAATCGTTAGACGCCCAAGCTAGATCGCCGTATTATTTTGCCGCCTCAGCAACAATCGATGCGTAGTTATATGACCGACCCCAGCTTGCAGTTCTTTGGTTTTAAACACACACAGTATCAATGTGTGACTGCTCGCGGCGAAAATAAAAAAGAAACCCCATTAGTTGAAGAAATCCCCTTTGCGATCAGCATTAACGACATCTCTTATGCCGTTCTCATGGCGACGCCTGTCAACCTTGAGCAGCTCGCTCTGGGCTTTTTAGTCAGTGAAGGCATTATTAAAGAGCTGTCCGACATTCGCGACATTGAGCTGACACAAAACAACCTACCATTCGTTCAAGAAGCCGTCATGGAATCCAGTGTGGTGGCAAACATTCAAATCAGTCCACGATTATTCAATCGCTTTAAGCACCGACAAAAAGCTCATTTAGGAGCCAGTGGTTGTGGCTTATGCGGTGTAGATTCAATCAGCCAAGCTTTTCCTTCGTTAACCAAATTAAAGCCTAGTAATGCAAAAAATGCTGATGCCTTACGTGCTTTAAAAGAGCAATTAAAACCGCTACAAACGCTCGGCAATAAAACCGGTGCTCTGCATGCTGCGCTACTACTATCGCAGGATGACAAACCGATCTGCTGCATGGAAGATATAGGTCGCCATAATGCACTGGATAAAATCATTGGCTTTGCTCTGCAAAACAAGCTGTCGCTGTTTAATCACAACGTTTTAATGTCGAGTCGTTGCAGTAGCGAACTGGTGCAAAAAGCGGTACGCGCTGGATTATCGAACCTCACGCACCTAGCCTCGCCCAGCACTCTTGCTGTGACACTGGCTAACCATTATGGCCTTAGGCTCATCCATTTACCCAAACGAGAGGCGCCTCGCCTATTTTCTAATTTCAACGACTGATTCCCGATCAACAAGGGTTCTGCTTAGGAGTGACCAACAGCATGAGTAACCAAGACGATTATTACACACCTTACAATGGTCCAGCTGGCGGCTGGGGCGCACTCAAAGCAACAGCAGAACACCTGATAAAGAGTAAGAACGCCACTCGCAACATCAATACACTTTTAAAAACTAATCAGCCAAAAGGGTTCGACTGCCCTGGCTGCGCCTGGGGCGAAAAGCACCACCCGACTAAATTTCGTTTTTGCGAAAACGGCGCCAAGGCGGTCAATTGGGAAGCCACCTCACGAACCGTCGATGCGTCTTTCTTTTCAAAATACAGCGTCAGCTGGCTAAAAACACAAAACGATTATTTTCTTGAACACCAAGGTCGACTAACCGAGCCGATGCGTTACAACGCAAAAACTGATCATTACGAAGCCATTAGCTGGGACGACGCCTTTAAGCTCATCGCGCAACGACTCAAGGCTCAAGCCGATCCAAACAGCGCTGCTTTTTATACGTCTGGGCGAGCCAGTAACGAGGCCGCTTATCTGTATCAACTGTTTGCTCGCGCTTACGGCACTAACAATTTCCCAGACTGTTCGAACATGTGTCACGAGGCAAGCGGCTACGGTTTAATTAGCAGCATTGGCATTGGTAAAGGTACCGTTACTATTGATGACTTTGACAGCGCTGACGCGGTTTTTGTTTTCGGTCAAAACCCAGGCACCAATCACCCTCGTATGCTGGAAACTCTAAAAAGTGTTGTCGAGCGGGGCGCTAAGATAATCACCTTTAATAATCTGAAAGAGCGTGGTTTAGAGCGCTTCCAAAACCCGCAAGATAAATTAGAAATGATCGTTAATGGTTCCAAACCAACCCATACGGATTATTTTTGTCCGAAGATTGGCGGAGACATGGCGGTTGTTCGCGGTATTGTCAAAGTACTTATTAGCATGGAAGAGGCGGCTCAAAAACAGGGCAACGCAATTTTCGATCACGATTTTATTAACCAACATACCGAAGGCTTAGAGGCTTACCTAGAGCAGGTAAAACAAACCAGCTGGCAACAGATAACGCAACAATCAGGTTTAAGCCAGCAACAAATTCACCACTGCGCTGAAGTGTATGCCAATTCCGACAGAGTCATTGCTACTTGGGCAATGGGCATTACGCAACATCATCATTCGGTAGCGACCATTCATGAGATTGTGAACCTGCTTGCACTGCGCGGAAACATCGGCAAACCCGGCGCGGGTGCTTGCCCAGTGCGAGGACACAGTAATGTTCAGGGCGACCGCACCATGGGCATTAACGAAAACCCTTCGGCTGCTTTTTTATCTGCCCTAGAAAAACATCACCAATTTACACCACCAACCAAGCCCGGTCTTGCGGTGGTTGAAACCATTGAGGCAATGCAACAGGGTAAAATCAAAGTCTTTATCGCGCTAGGCGGTAACTTTGCAGCGGCAACACCAGATACCAAGGCAACCGTTGCGGCGCTGAAGCAATGCGAACTGACGGTTCAGATCAGCACCAAATTAAATCGCTCGCATCTGGATATCGGCCAAGACGCATTAATACTGCCTTGCTTAGGCCGTACCGATATCGACCACCAAGCCGACGGTATTCAAAAGGTTACCGTCGAAGATTCGTTCAGTATGGTTCACGCCTCTGGCGGAGTGCTTGAACCTTTAAGCGACCAGATGAAATCGGAACCGGCAATTATTGCGGGCATGGCAGCGGCCACCTTGGGCGAAAATAGCCCCATTGATTGGCAAGCAGCGATCAGTAACTACAACACCATTCGCGATCATATCGAAGCTGTAATTCCAGGCTTTAAAGATTTTAATCAACGCATATTAACAGACGACGGCTTTTACCTTGGTAACAGCGCAGGTGAACGCAAATGGAATACGCCAAGCGGAAAACTCAACTTGCATACACACAAACTACCGGAATCCATTTTACCGATGCAGGCACGCGGCCAGCTTTCGGAACGCACTCTGGTATTGCAAACGCTACGTTCACACGACCAATACAACACCACTATTTACGGCATGAACGATCGCTATCGTGGCATTAAAAACGAGCGTGATGTGGTTTTTATGAATCCAAAAGACATCGAGCGACTAGGTTTCACTAATGGCCAAACAGTCTCGTTACGCGCTTTATGGAACGACGGCGTCGAGCGCAAAGTTAATGGTTTTAAAGTGGTTGCTTACGATATTCCTGCTGGCAATATCGCAGCCTATTACCCAGAGACAAATCCTCTGGTGCCATTAAACAGTTACGGCGAATTCAGCCATACACCGACGTCAAAAAGTATTGCTGTAGAACTTTCGGTGTATCAAGACCCAACAAAAATATCGACGGTGGCAGCCATTTAAAATTCGTTTTTACCAATCACGTAAGCTGCGTCATAAACTGAAATTCCAATCCAAAAAAAAGCCGAACATACTGTTCGGCTTTTAGCTAAATCAGCTATTCAACCTAATCGGTTTAGTCATCCGCAAGCTCATCGTCGCTATAACCCAAATAATAAAGAACGCCATCCAACCCTAAAGTGGCAATAGAATAGCGTGCGCTTTCTTTAACGATCGGCTTGGCATGAAAAGCAACGCCTAAGCCTGCTTCTGCCAACATTAATAGATCATTAGCGCCATCGCCAACGGCAACCGTTTGCGCGAGCGTTAAACCCTCTTGCTCTGCTAATTGCTTAAGCAATTCGGCTTTCTTTTTGGCATCGACAACTTCACCTTTAACTTCGCCGGTGACTTTACCGTCGACCACATCAAGTTGGTTGGCATAAACATAATCGATGCCTAATTTGCTTTGCAGGTATTCGCCAAAGTAGGTAAAACCACCAGAAAAGATAGCGGTTTTATAGCCCAATTTTTTTAGATTTTTTAACAGCCGTTCTGCACCTTCGGTAATCGGCAGTGCGTCAGCAATTTCTGATAAAACAGATTCATCCAAACCTTTAAGTAAGGCCATACGGCGTTTAAAACTTTCGGTAAAATCCAACTTACCTTGCATGGCCTGTTCGGTAATTTCAGCCACCTGCTCACCAATACCGGCAGCTTCGGCTAAGCGATCAATCACTTCCGCTTGAATCAACGTCGAGTCCATATCAAAACAGGCGAGTCGGCGCTGTGTGTTATAAGCTGCGGTTGGCTGCAATGCGATATCAATACCGAGCGAAACACTCAACTCGAGTAACTGAGCGCGAGCTTTTGGTAAGTCATCTAATAAACCTTGCAAATGGCATTCAAGCGCGGCGCGGGCTAATGGATTGTCATCAACAACAGGCTTAGTCAGCTGCTGAATGTTTACCACGCTCAGCCCGAACTGAGAGATCAGTTTAAATACTTCGGCTAACGCACTCGGTTGCAGTTTTCGAGCGAGTATTGTCAGCACAAAACCCTGTTGTTGATCGTCTAAAATATTACTCACACACACTCCAGTAACATGGCTAAAAATTAGTTTGTGCCGCTAAAACCATTACCCATAAGTGATCTATCGGCTTATTGCTCATTTAAATGTTCTAACGTTCAAGTGTTCTAATGTTTAAGTGTTCTAACGCTCTGCTATGCTTTAAGATAATCTTTAAGCTCGTTATTCTTATGGTTAATTGTTTAAACTATGTTGCTTATCTTTGTTTGTCGAATTAACTATTTATAGAGCGCTAGCGATTAATTAACAATTAATGCTGGCTACTTATTAAAGTCATTGTATCGCCTAGGCTGATTTATTCTACCCTCATGAAACATATAAACTGGATCACTCAACCGCTCGTGCTATTGGCTCTGAGCATGCTGCTGCTCGTCAACCTAATGCTCTATTCGGTTTGGTATAAGCCAGTCACCGAAAATCTAGCGAGCACCTTTAATCAACAGGGTGAAGCACTGGTCAACGACCTCGCGTTTCAGGCAACGCCGATTCTGCATAACAATAACCGTGTCGCTTTAAGCGCTTTACTAAACCGCGTTAGTGAACGAGAAAACGTTATTTTGGCATCGGTGACCTTCGAACCAAAGGCCGATCAAGCAACAGCAGATACGTTAAGCTCGAAAGAAAAACCAACCGATCAGACCGGTATCGGCTTCCAAAAACCAATTGAGTTCAGCCATGAACGGCTAGGCTATGCCGAAATTTTACTCAGCCACGATTTTCTAATGCGCTGGAAGCAACGTGCCGCTTACAGCGCTGCACTATTTAATAGCCTGATTATTCTAGGCTTTGGTTTGTTTATTTATTCTAACCACCAGCGACAACAGGGCCAGTGGCAACAACTTTCTGGCAACCTTCACGCGTTACTGCCGAAGCTGGCAAAACAATTAACAGGCTCTCCAGAGCAACAACTCAAGCAGCTGTTTCAACAATTAAACGACCCTTTAAATCAGCAAGGCGAAGTAATTCGCTACTTGCAAAATAACCCCTTTGTGACCACCGACCGGTTGATTGAACAGATTTCATTAGGCGATGACAGCCGCTATTTAAATGTTGCCTTGGTATCGGTTGAATGCCAAAACTGGGAACAGCTGATTCGCAGCTACGACGCTAACCAGCTTCAGCACATCTGGCAGCGTTACGAAAGCATGTTGATTCAGGTTGGCGAACTGTACGACGGTGTCATTCTAGCCAATGGCTTAACACTCGCTTTTGGCTTAGCCGATTCTGATGAACAGTACGCCGTTAATGCTCTTTACGCGGCGAAAGTGATTGAACTGGCGCATCAAAAAATCGCTCAATCATTAAAAGCGAAAGCGCCAGAATTTGGCATCGCTGTCAGTACCGGCCCTGCTTTTGTCAGCCAAACATTAAAACATGGCTTACCCTTGCCGGTTGTTGCTGGCGACGCCGAAGCGCAACTAGCACAGATTCGGGCACTACAACCGCGCAACCAGATTCTAATATCCGAGCCGTTGTTACAATTCAAAGAGGTCAACAATAGAGTTGAGGCGAACTTAGCGCGTGACATCACCCTACATAATGGTGACCGGCTCGAAGTTTGGGAGCTGGACGACATCAAGGGGCAGTCGTCATTGCTGGATAAGCAGGCGCAAGTCTTAGTTGAAACCGGCTTACATTCGTAGCGATTGAAATTAGGCAGCTTATAAGCTTTTTAAATCAGGCTGGCTGCTCTAAGTCGGTAAACTGAAACTCAACTCGATGCAGTGCTTGGCTTCGGTTGCCTTCGTTGTGCCATAGTTCAGCAAAGCTTTGTTGCCGCCCCGGCACCTGCTGCTGAGGGATCAAATCCGCCAGCGGCTTGGTTACAAAAGCATTAAAAAACAGCTCTGGCCTTGGTAATTCAATGCCGTCAATCACACCGCATTCATCACCGTAAGTCACCACATCGATATCCAATGTGCGCGGGCTAAACTTGGGCCCACTTCGATCACGGCCATTAGCATCTTCAATAGCTTTAAGGATGTGAATTAACTCAGGCAGAGACAAATCGGTTTCAATCACCACGGCCATATTTAAGAACGGGCTGCCATCGAAACCAACCGCAGCAGACTCATAGACAGGCGAACAATGCAGCGCGCCAAATTCAGCCCGCAAAGCATTGAGCCCAGCATTGAGGTGAAAATAGCGACGCATATTACTGCCCAAACTCAAGGCAACGCGTTTAGATTCAAAGGCGAGGATTTCGATTTGATTCATCAAACAAAACTGCGCTCAATTTTAATACCGACGGCTGCACAGCCTTTTATTGCCATCGGTTTATTAATCGTTAACACCAACCGAGAAATGGCAAACTCTTGATGCAGTAACGTACACAAACCTTCGGCTAAGGTTTCGATCAGTTCAAAACGCTGTTCCGAACACCAAGCACGAACGCGTTGAGAGAGCTGGTCGTAATCCAGTGCAAGCGTAAGGTCATCGGTTTTACCGGCCGGAGCGCAATCGAAATCGATTTCTAAATCGAGCAACAACGGCTGCTTAGCATGACGCTCAAAATCGTAAACACCGATCAGTGATTCCACTTCCAATGCTTTAATATAAACCACATCAGACATTCATTGGCTCCAATTCATCCAGCGGCCAACGGGCCTTAATGTTAATGGCTAGCGGCGACTGATGGCCTGCTTGCAAGCGCACCCAACCGGCGTAAGCGATCATGGCACCGTTATCGGTACAAAACTCTGGCCGCGCATAAAATACCTGCGCTCGCTCTTTTTTTACCATCTGTTGCAGTTGCTCTCGCAGCGACTTATTCGCACTGACGCCACCGGCAACCACTAAGGTTTTATGGCCCGTTTCACGCAGCGCACGACGGCACTTAATCGCCAAGGTATCGATCACCGCTTGCTGGAATGCATGGGCAATATCAGCCTGAGTTTGCTCCGGCACCTGTTCATCAACAGCTTGTCGAGCAATTTCTACTCGCACTGCCGTTTTAAGGCCAGAAAAACTAAAATCCATACCGGGGCGATCAACCATCGGCCTTGGGAACTCAAATACCCCAGCACGGCCTTGCTCAGCGAGCTGGCTTAATAAAGGCCCACCGGGATAAGGCAAACCCATCATTTTTGCGGTTTTATCGAACGCTTCACCGGCGGCGTCATCAAGTGTTTCACCTAAAATTTGGTAACAGCCCGGCGCACTAACATCAACCAACATGGTATGACCACCACTGACTAACAGCGCCACAAAAGGATATTCGGGTGGTTCGTCTTCGAGCATCGGCGCTAACAAATGGCCTTCCATATGATGCACACCAATCGCTGGGATATTCCAACCCACGGCTAATGAGCGACCTAGTGCCGCACCGACCATTAACGCACCGACCAAGCCTGGGCCTGCGGTATAAGCCACCGCATCGACTTCACCCATACTCAAGCCTGCTTCAGTAAATACCGACCGAATCATGGGGGTTAATTTGCGGATGTGGTCACGCGATGCCAGCTCAGGCACAACGCCGCCAAATTCGGCATGCATCTTTACCTGACTGTACAGCTGATGAGCCATTAACCCTTGCTCGCTGTCATAAATGGCGACGCCGGTTTCATCGCAAGAACTTTCTATACCCAATACACGCATGTCAGAATCTAATTAGCTATTCAAAAAAGGCGCGTAGTTTAGCGTTTAAAGCGCCATGCCGCTAGATCGCATCGCCATTGTAGTTTTTATAAAAAGCTGCAACCAAGACTTGCCAGTCGCCATCGGCATCAGTACAATTACGCGCCTCGAAATCTGAGCCCTGCTTTTGATTTCGATACACTCACTTAATTTTAGGAATAGTAAATGCCACACGTTAAAGTAAAAGATAACGAGCCATTTGACGTAGCACTGCGTCGTTTCAAGCGTTCTTGCGAAAAAGCAGGTGTACTTTCTGAAGTACGTCGTCGTGAGCACTATGAAAAGCCAACTTGGGTTCGTAAACGTGCGCAAGCAGCAGCAGTTAAGCGTCATGCTAAAAAGCTGTCTCGTGAAAACAAGCGCATGAATCGTCTTTACTAAGATTATCCATTAAAGATAATCACTAGAATACGTGGGTTAACGATATGTCTGAGCTCAAGCAACTCCTTACTCAAAATATGAAAGAGGCGATGCGCGCCAAAGAAAAACAGCGTCTCGGCACGATTCGCATGATTTTGGCAGAGCTCAAACGCATTGAAGTTGATGAACGTATCGAGTTAGACGACACCCGTGTTTTGGCCGTTTTGGACAAAATGACTAAACAACGACGCGATTCCCTTGCTCAATATGAGGAAGCTGGACGCGAAGATCTTGCCGCGATCGAACGATATGAACTGGAGGTGATATCCACTTTTCTTCCGGCGGCGTTGACTGAAGCAGAAATAGAAGCTTTAGTTGCAGAAGCAATTGCTCAAGCAGAGGCCAAATCGATGGCTGACATGGGCAAAGTAATGGGCATCATCAAGCCCAAGGCTCAAGGGCGAGCCGATATGGCAGATATCAGCAAGCTGATTAAAGCTCAACTGAACTAAGTACTTTTACGATACTGAATCATTTTTTTACGATAATGAGCACTGCTTTGCGACATTGAGCATTGTTTTAATATATAAGTACTGCTTTAAGTTATCAGTACCCTTTTACAGCAAGTATCGCTTTCACCCAGTAACATTTTTTATATCAAACAAGCCCTTTTCTGGCACGTATCTATTTAGAGAGACTGTATGGCCGGTTTAATTCCCAATGACTTTATTGAGCAACTGCTCGATCGCACTGACATTATTGAAGTCATCGGGAATCGTATCGACCTTAAAAAGAAAGGCAAAGATCACTGGGCCTGCTGCCCATTCCACCAAGAAAACTCCCCCTCGTTCTCCGTCAATGCTAACAAACAGTTTTATTATTGCTTTGGCTGCGGCGCCAGCGGTACAGCGGTTAAGTTTTTACAGGAATACGAGAACCTCTCTTTTGTCGAAGCCATTGAAGAACTGGCTCGCATGGCAGGCCAAGATGTGCCTCGCGAAGAAGTCAGCCGAGAATCTCAGCAGCGACAACAGCAACGCAGAACGTTACACGATCTAATGGGTAGCTGTGCCGACTACTTTACTCACCAACTTTATCAGCACCCGAACGCACAACAGGTGCAGCAGTATATTTTGTCTCGTGGGCTGACCGAAGAAACAGTACGCACCTTTGGCATTGGCTTTGCGCCCGCTGGTTGGGACAACCTAATCCAACATTACCGCAGCGACAAGACCAACCAAGAACTGCTCACCACCGGCATGCTGACACAAAACGAACAAGGCCGCACTTACGATCGCTTTCGTAACCGCTTGATGTTCCCCATTCGAGACATCAAAGGCCGCGTCATCGCGTTTGGTGGACGGGTGATGTCCGCAGATGAAAAACCCAAATACCTAAACAGCCCAGAAACACCTATTTTCCACAAAGGCTCTGAGCTTTACGGCCTTTATGAAGCCCGCAAGGCGCTAAAAGACTTCGACAACATCATTATCGTTGAAGGCTATATGGATGTCGTTGCATTAGCGCAGCATAAGGTTCGTAACGCGGTAGCGACACTGGGCACGGCGACTTCGACCACCCACATTCAAAAGCTGTTTAAACACACCCAAGAATTAGTGTTCTGCTTCGATGGCGATAATGCTGGTCGGCGAGCTGCCGAACGCGCGCTGGCGAACTGCCTTTCAGAAATTAAAGACGGCTATCAGGTGCGTTTTTTGTTTTTACCCGAAGGTGAAGACCCAGACACCATCGTGCAGCAAGAAGGTTTCGATGGTTTTATGCACCGCGTTAAGCAGGCACAGAGCTGCTCTGACTTTTTATTCCAGCACCTACAAACTCAAGCCGATATTTCACGCTTGGATGGCCGCGCTAAATTAGCCAGTCTCGCACGCGGCTGGATCGAAAAAGCGCCCGAAGGTATTTTTAAACAGCTGCTCTACAAACAGCTATCCGATCTAATCGGGCTAAGCAGCGAACAGATAATCGAAAATTATCGTGTAGAAAAACCCGATATCGCACCACCACCAGAGCCAGAAAGCAACCCATCGAATGTCGCGCCAGCCTATCCGTATCACGGCGAAACCAGCACGCAACATTACAGCCCCGAACAGCAACAACCTGCTCAGCGTCACACCAACAACCGGTTAGGTGTGCGTATTGGCATGGTGCACAGAACACTGGCTTGGTTAATACGCTACCCTGAACTAGTCTTGAATATTGATGTCGAATCACTCAAGTTATTGCCCGAAAACGCCGATAACCAATTATTAGTACGAGTTGTTGAATTACTGCTCAGCGCACCGAAAAAAGACCTTTATTCGGCATTCGACTACCTATGCCAGCACAACCTACGGGCAGCCTTGTCACCAATTGCCGAGTCTGACTATCTCTGGCTCGAAGCGCACAACGAACAGCAAAGAGATGAGAAGGAGTTTGCCAAGTTAGAACTTGAAAAACTGATATCTGGCCTTATTCATAAGGCACCTGATCAAGAATATGAAAAACTCGCAGAGCGGGTTAGAACCTTAGATCCGTCGTTAACGGATACTGAAAAGCAGCGATACCGTGAGCTGCTCGCACAAAAAAAACGGAAATGACGCCAAACTGTAGCGTTGTAAACGAAAATAACGTTTAAAAACAGTAATTTTGCGCCAAAGACAATAAAGCGCAATACGAACACGCACCGAAATAAGCAGGATTAAAGCGCCGGAAAACCGCATGAGCAGCCGTCTAAATTGGCTAATATGTCGATTTCCTGTACAATGCCCGGCCATTTGCGTGCACCATTAACCCTTTTAGAATTTACAGGTTATCTATGGCTGAAAAATCCCAGCGTCAGTCCAGGCTCAAAGAACTGATTGCCAAAGGTAAAGAGCAAGGCTACTTGACCTTTGCAGAAGTAAACGACCACCTTCCAGAAGAGATCAATTCACCGGATCAGGTCGAAGACATCATCGCAATGATTAACGACATCGGCATCGAAGTGTTCGAACAAGCGCCCGATGCTGATCAGCTATTGCTTGCCGATAGTGACCAAAATACCGATGACGACGCCACCGAAGAAGCCGCCGCCGCGCTTGCTGCTGTCGAATCTGACACTGGCCGCACTACTGACCCTGTGCGCATGTATATGCGTGAAATGGGCACGGTTGAGCTATTGACTCGTGAAGGCGAAATTGTCATTGCCAAACGTATCGAAGAAGGTACGCGTGAAGTCATGCAAGCCATGGCGTTCTACCCTGGCGTTATTGAAGACATCATCAAAGCCTATGAAGGTACGCTTGAAGAAGAAGGCGGCCGTCTTTCAGATATTCTAACCAGCTTCCAAGACCCAGACGAAGAAGATCCATTACCGGCGGCAGACTCGCCAGATGCGATCCCAACCGAAACTGACGATGCCGAAGTTGAAGAAGACGACGACGCTGAAGAGGAAGAAGTCGACAACGGTCCAGATCCAGAATTGGCTCGTGAGCGCTTCACGCTTCTTAAAGAACAGCTGCAAATAGCGTTGAAAACAATTGAGCAACAGGGTCGTTACAGCAAAGAATCGAACATTGCTCTTTCTGACATGGGTGAAACCTTCTCTTGCTTTAAGCTAACACCTAAAGCCTTTGATGATTCGATCAACCCAATTAAAGAAACCGTTGCTGAAATTCGCGAACAAGAGCGTAAAGTAATCGCTATTTGCGTGCGCACCCTAAAAATGCCACGCAAAGCCTTTATCGACCTGTTCGTTGGCCATGAAACAGAAGACGAATGGCTGAATACTATTTTAGAAGACCCAGCCTATGCTGACGAAGCCTTCCGCCACGAAGTGGAATTGCGTCGAGCACAGCGTAAGTTGCGTAACATCCAAAAAGCATCTGGCCTAACGCTCGCCGAAGTAAAAGACATTCACCGTCGTATTTCTATTGGTGAAGCGCGTGCTCGCCGAGCTAAAAAAGAAATGGTTGAGGCCAACTTACGTTTGGTAATCTCTATTGCGAAAAAATACACCAACCGTGGTTTGCAATTCTTAGATCTTATCCAAGAAGGCAACATCGGCTTGATGAAAGCCGTAGATAAATTCGAATACCGCCGTGGCTATAAGTTCTCGACTTACGCCACCTGGTGGATTCGTCAGGCGATTACTCGCTCTATTGCCGACCAAGCACGTACTATTCGTATTCCGGTGCACATGATCGAAACCATTAACAAGCTGAACCGTATTTCGCGACAGATGCTTCAAGAAATGGGTCGTGAACCAACGCCAGAAGAATTGGCCGAACGTATGGACATGCCGGAAGATAAAATCCGCAAAGTACTGAAAATTTCGAAAGAACCAATCTCACTAGAAACACCGATTGGCGACGACGAAGACAGCTCACTGGGCGACTTTATCGAAGACAACACCATGGAACTGCCGATTCATTCAGCAACCTCCACTGGTTTGCGTGACGCCACCAAAGAAGTACTTGCTGGCCTAACCGCCCGTGAAGCAAAAGTACTGCGTATGCGTTTTGGTATCAACATGAATACCGACCACACGTTAGAAGAAGTCGGCAAACAGTTTGACGTAACGCGTGAGCGTATTCGTCAGATCGAAGCCAAAGCACTACGCAAACTTCGCCACCCTTCACGCTCTGATCACTTACGTAGCTTTATCGACGAGTAGTGATTGCTAAAAGTTTTAAAAAAGCAATGAACAAATAAAAGGGCCGAAAGGCCCTTTTTTGTGTCTGCTGTTTTTTATTTAACGCACTTAGCGCACAGACCAAAAACAAAAAAGCCAACAGACGAAACTGTTGGCTTTAAATTTTAATAATTTAGTTAGGTAATTAGTTATCAAATTAATAAAGGTAAACTGCACCCGAATAACTGGCATCATTATTTGTTTGATCTCCGCCAATACCGGATGCGGCACTATCCTCTGAAATCGCCCCAGCCGCTAATGACCCTTCATCAGAAATACTTAATCCAGTATATCCAAAATAATCAAATGCTTCCGTATTACTAGCCTTTAAGTAGTAACTCGTTTCACCCCACGTCCCTGTATCATCATCCCAAACATAAACAGAAACAGCTCCTGAGGTTAACGCACTGTTATCTGTTTGATCGCCATCTATTCCAATCGCATTACTATCTTCATAAAGTGAAGTTACTGCTAAGCGAGAGCCATCATTACTCAGATCAATAGAATAGCCAAAATTATCATTTTCATCTGGATTACTTGACTTAATATAGGCCTGCTTCAGCCAATCAGAGCCAAGATACAGATATACATAAACAGCGCCGGAAGAGCTCAGATCATTATTAGAGCTATCGCCATTGAGACCAGAAGCATTACTATCATCGCCGTTTGCAGAAACAGCGAGCATCAAACCATTACCACTTAGGCTGACTTTATAACCAAAGAAATCATCAAGCTCTGGCTCTGGGGCCATTAATCTATATTTCTGGTTCCAATTTGAGGCAGACCGAGTGAATGTATACACTGCACCAAGATTTAACTTAGCATCACCTTCATACTCATAACCATCATAAGTATAAGCGCCAATAGCCAGAGTATCACCATCGTCACTTATGCTAATTGAACAACCGAAGTTAGTGGTATAATTACCCATATCGCTCGGCTTTATATATGCTTGTTCAGCCCAACTAGTACCAGAGCGAATATAAACATAAGCTGCACCTGCGTTCGCAAGAGTGTCGTCAGATCCATCACCATTAATACCTGTTGTAATACTATCTTCAGCTTTCACCCCAACTGCTAACGTATCCCCATCGCCACTTAAGCTAAGTGCATCACCAAAATTATCTTGCGAACTTGCATTACTGGCCGTGACGATATCTTCTTCAGTCCAAGTTCCATAGTAACGAGTAAATAGGTAGGCAGCTCCTGAATTACTCAACTCGTTAGCTTCACCATCATAACCACTAGCACCAACAGCTAGCCTACCACCATCGTTACTTAAACTGACTGTCATCCCAAAATAATCTAATGTTTCTCCATCACTTGCCTTAAGGTACGCCTCTTGAGTCCATATATTGCTACTTGAAAGACGGAATATGTATACAGCACCTGACTTTGAAACATCATCAGCAGACTCAAAAGGAGCCCCAACCGCCAAGGTAATGCCATCATTACTTAAGCTCACTGCCCTACCAAATTGAATAGTCTCCTCCGAATTGCTCGCTTTAAAATAACCAATAGCGTCATTAATATTATCCGTAACAGTAACAACTGAGCTATCAACACAGCCATGGTCATTACAAGCAGATAAAACATAACTAGCATTGGTACGCTCATACAACGGTACATAGTGATCGTACTCCCCTGTACCGGCTGGAATATCTTCGCCCACTTGTGTGTAGCCTGAGTTTCCATCTGCGTTTTCTAATAGCTGATAGTAGGTTGCATCTACAACGTCCGTCCAAGTAAAGCTAAAGGTCTTAATCTCTTGGATAGTCAGCGTTGGTTCTGCTGCAGAAGTTGGAGGATCGATTGCATCGGAACCGTCTTCTGAACCGTCTTCTGAACCGTCTTCTGAACCGTCTTCTGAACCGTCTTCTGAACCGTCTTCTGAACCGTCTTCTGAACCGTCTTCTGAACCGTCTTCTGAACCGTCTTCTGAACCGTCGTCTACTTCATCGCCAGACTCCGATTCTTCACTCTCATAAATAATAGTGGTCTCATTGTCACCAACATTCACGTCAACATTACATGCCGACACTAAAAAACTTAATAAAATAATACCGATCACACTCCTAAATGAGCGTAAGTACTCGTTCATCGTTTTCATTACATCATCCCTTTTGATTATCAGTGAGCTATCTTTAACCTAATTGGATAGGTGTTCGATTTTTAAACTACCAATAGTGTTATCGCCAGAATGACTAGGTTCTTAATCTTTTTTTGAACAATGATTTAAATATTCATAAAACTAGAAACTTGAATTTTTTTGAAACCATAAAAAAAGCCAACAGGGCCTCCCTTGCTGGCTTTGCATTATATTGGCTCGAATTAGCGCGATAAGAGCGCTTTGAGGCTATTTTTTAGCGTTATCAACCAGTAGCTCTTCTAACGGCAATTGCGTCAGTTTGGCCAAGCGTTTGAATAAAAACCACAGTGCACCCATGAGCACGACCATACTCGGAATGACGATTACTGGGTAGCTCAATGCCGTCATCTTACCCAACTCTTCGGCAAACTCTGTTGTGCCCGGCGGACTTTGTAGAACGATTTTAGCCAACAGATAATTAAGCAATGACGATAAAAAGAACGACGAGGCGACGAGGTAAGTTACCGTTGTCATACTTTGTTCGAAGGCTTTTACCGTGCCCTGCTGTTGCAGCGCTTGGTCAACCTTATCGATCTGGATAATCTTGTCGTTAAACACCATTAGTTTAACTAATGAGCGTTTTGTTTTTTGGCTAATGATAACGGCAAGACCAATAATGCCGGGAATAGCGGCCTCTTTTATCGCGATATATTGCGGGTCAAGCTGTAGCAAGCTAATGCCACCGGTTAGCACTACGCTAACCACACCCAACACGGAAAAGCCGTTCACTTTGCCGGTTAAACGCATTTCCCACAGGCCGTAGCCAATTGGGAAGGCTAATGCGACTGCCACGCCCCATGCTGGACCTAAGGCGTTTTCACCACTGAACTTTGATAGAATGAATACCGGAATGAGGATATTAAACAGCAAATTGCTGAAAAAGCCCGCCTGCTTTGGCTTTTGCGCCGCTGCAGCTTGCTTTTCTGATTCTGTACCTTGCATTTTTTCACCAGAACACGAAATAAAACGACACTTTACCTGAAACCAGACCAACCAGCATAGCCAGTTGACGATAAATATATGAAAGACGATGTCCTAAAAACCAAAATGGGCAAACGCCTAATGGCGCTATTCCAGCAAATACCAGAGCATAGCCGCGAAGTGATTGATCTGTGCTGCGACCATGGCGCATTGGGCCGCGCCATTTTAGAAACCCGACCTCATTGCTCGGTTATTTTTAATGATGTACGTGCCAATATTATTGATCAGCTGTCACAAAAGTTACTGTCGCTTAACGCTAGCAACTATCAATTGAGTATAGAGCCGGCACAAAACCTAAAAATCCAACAGGCCGAAAGCACTGTAGTTTTGGCGGGCGTTGGAGCGGAGCAATGCATTGAAATATTAACCGAACTGTTCCAGCAGCCATTGGCACAGAGCTGCCATTTTATTATTTCTCCGGCGACAAAAAATTTTTATGTTAGACAGTTTTTATGTCAGCAAGGGGTTTATCTGTTAAACGAACAGACTGTCACAGAAAAAAATCGCACTTACGAAATCATTACTGTTCAATTAAATGCTGTTCAAAACTCAAAAAAAATGCAACAGACTGACGATTATTTATTTGGCCAGTGTTGGCAAAAAAACAATGCTGAGCATATTGCACACTTAAATAAAATTTTAACCTATTACCAGGCAGCCAAGGTAATTAATGAAAGTACTAAAAAAATAATTACTGGCTATAAAAAAATTAAAAAAAATATTGAACATCCCCTTTAAAAGAGTATCAGCCACCCCTATAAATAGGTTGTAGCGCTGCTAAGCAGGCTACATAAACTTAACGGGATCACTCTGTAACTTAGGTTAATAGTGAAACCATTACCTTTTGCTCAATAGGAGATTAGGCTATGCGAAATGCATTTGATTTTTCACCCCTTTACCGTACCACTGTTGGCTTTGATCGAATTGCACAAATCTTAGATGCAGCTCATCAAACACAAAGCAGCAACACTAACTACCCGCCGTACGACATCGAAGTGACTGGCGAGAACCAATACAGCATCACCATTGCAGTGGCTGGGTTTTTAGAAAGTGAAATAGATATTCAGTCTGAAAACGGCGTATTACAAGTTCGCGGTAAAAAAGATAAGCAACCAGAAAAGCAAAACTTTTTATACCAAGGTATTGCCTATCGTTCCTTTGAACGTAAATTCCAACTGGCCGATTACGTTGAAGTTTTAGGCGCACGTTTGGAACACGGCATACTGCAAATCGACTTAGTGAAAGAAGTACCAGAAGCGATGAAGCCGAAAAAAATCGCCATCAACTCGACAAAAGCAATCGAGCAATCAGCTGAATAAAAACAGCCACGATAAAGCACCGCTTAGCGGTGCTTTACTCTGCAAATAAATTCCCCAACTCAGTTACAGACCCAGCCATAAACCTAACGCTGCCCAACACATAACGACGCAAATTAAACCATCGAATAATCGCCAGCGAATTGGCGACTTCAAAAAATTTTTCAATGGCTTTCCTGCTGCTGCCAAACTAAAAAACCAAACCGTCGATGCACTGGCCGCACCACTCCAAAACAGCCAAGGCGAACTCGACGCCGAGGCAAGACTTCCAACTAGAATTACCGTATCCAGATAAACATGTGGATTCAATAATGAGATCAGCAACACCGTCGCTAAGGCTTTTTGCCAACTAATAGATTCTGTCTGCGATGCTTCTAAACCTGAGTTACCACGCCACACTCGAAGTGCCGCCGAAAACGCTAACCACAACAACAAAACAATACCTAAGCCAGTAAACCAAGGCACGACATTAGGCAGCCATTGTTGCAGGTGATGAAAAAACAACGTACCTGTCGCCATCAAAAACGAATCGATCAGCGCACAAACCGTAGCCAACAGCCAAGGATAATGCCTACGAATACTCATCCCCAAAACCCAAGCGTTTTGCGCACCAATAGCCACAATCAAGCCAAACGAAACTGAAAAACCAACCCAAAAAACCTGCACCCGACAACCTCGCCTCAATCTCTTGTGATCAACAATGACACTAGCTTAGCGCTGCGCCGCAATGTAATCTAATTAATAATTCTTGCTATTGATTAGTAAAACTTATGATTGATTACCGTGAGCTACAGGCACTGGCCGCTGTCGTTGCTGAAAAAGGCTTTGAAAAGGCAGCCCAGCAACTGCATATCACCCAATCTGCGGTCAGCCAGCGCATAAAGCAGCTAGAAAGCAAATTAGGCCAACCTGTTTTGCTGCGGCAAACCCCGCCTATGGCGACTGACTTAGGCTTACAGCTGATTAATCATCTGCAAACGGTGCAGCATTTAGAAGCTGACCTGCAGCTCTCTTCTGCACAACACGAACAAATCAATGCACGTATCGCTCTAGCGGCAGACTGCCTTGGCACCTGGTTTGGTCAAGCACTGGCGCCTGTTTCCGAGCGAATTAATGCTGAGCTGATTACTGTCGATCAGGATATGGGGATTGAGCTGATGCGCCGCGGTCAAGTATTGGCAAGCCTGTGTGCCGATGACACCCCGATTCACGGTGCTCAACATTTTAAGCTCGGCATTATGCGCTACCGTGCTTACGCCAGCGCCGATTTTGTAAAACGCTTTCGACTCGACGAATCCCCTGAAAACCTATACCAAACTCCGGCACTGATTTTTAATGAGGATGATCAACTGCAACACCGCTACCTCAAATTACTGAACCAACCAGATCCGACAAATACTCACCGCTGCCCATCAACCGAAGGCTTTATCCAGCTCATTAAAGAAGGTTGTGGTTTTGGCCTGATGCCCGAAATGCAAGTTCAGCAATGGGGTTTAGAGCACCAATTAGTCGATGTATCGCCAGAGCACACCATTGATATCGCGCTTTACTGGCACTGCTGGCAATCGGCGGGCTCGGTGATGAAAGCATTAACGCAATCGGTTATCGCAACGACCAAAGAACTATTAATCCAAAAACCAAGTAACAGCTAATCCAAACACCAACTCATCCAAACGCTATAACGGCAGCGACAGCACTAAGGGCAAGAACCTTCTAGTTAAAATTAGGTCTTTGATGGAACACAGGGTGATCCAAAGCCGTTGCTTGACCATAAGTACGATAGATATATTGGCCTGTTTTACCCACTCTAATAAAACTCAACACTTTCTATTGAAAGAGCCTTTATTTAAAGAGCCTCGACTATATGAAGGGGCTCAATAAAGAACCTCTAAATAAAGAACCTATAAGCACTCACCATCACAGGTGGCTAGGAGATAAGATGCGAACACTGTTTACCTTCACACTCGCAGCAATAGCATTTGGCTATAGTGTTAACAGCCAAGCAGACGAACTCATCGTCATCGACTCTCACATTCATTACAGCCACGACGCATGGCAAAAATTTCCGCCGCCTAAGGCTGTTGAAATTTTAAGAGATTCAGGTTTAAAGAAAGCCTTTGTTTCCAGCTCTAGCGACCAGGGTACCCAGATGCTCTACCAAGAAGCGCCGGATCTAATCGTGCCGGTACTCAGACCCTACCGTAAACGCGGTGAAACCTATTCTTGGTTATTTGACGAGTCAGTTCCTGGCATGCTTTCAGAGTTACTCGAAAAAAATATTTACGCCGGTATCGGTGAGTTTCATGTCTTTGGTGATCAGGTTGAACTGCCAGTATTTCAGTCGGTACTGACACTGGCAGAAAAGCACCAGATGTTCTTACATGCGCATTCCGACGCCGATGCGGTACAGCGCATCTTTAAACACTACCCAGAGGCGATTGTACTGTGGGCGCATTCTGGCTTTGACCAGCCTGATGAGATCCGCGCCATGCTCGAAGCCTACCCTAATTTGTGGTCCGACTTGGCCTATCGCAGTGAGCACGCCTATGGTGACAAGGTTGATGCTGAGTGGCTAGCGCTGTTCAGTGATTACCCAGAACGCTTTATGCTTGGCACCGATACCTTTGCTCCAGAACGTTGGTATTACGTTAAAGAACACGCCGATTGGTCGCGTCAGTGGCTGGCTAGTTTGCCATCAGAATTGGCAGAGAACATCGCCTATCGTAATGCAGAAGATCTACTAAAAGCTGTTGATAAATCGTTCGACTGAGCAGGTACCCACTATGAAATTATCCATTTTGAGCGCCACCTTTTTGATGACAGCCTTTGCGACTGGACACGCTCTAGCTTGCGATTTTAGTCAGTACAATCTAGCAAGCCCTAGTGGAACCAATAAGCTTACTCTCGGCTATCAGGTTAGCGAGTCGGCCTTGGCTGTTGATCAACACTTTAGTTTGCAGGTGCTGATCTGCGAAAACGACACGCCGGTCAGCGACGCCACGTTACGCGTTGATGCGACCATGCCAGCCCATCGACATGGGATGAATTACCGCCCGGCAGTGACTTCTCTGGGTCAGGGTGAGTACCAAGTCGATGGTTTGCTATTCCATATGGCTGGGCACTGGCAAATGGTATTCGATGTATTTATCGAGCAACGCAAAGAACAATTCCTAGCGGACCAACAGCTGTAAACGATGAATATTATTGCTGCGACTGCCTGCACTCTGCGTTGCTCATCGAAGCAAAAACACCGGCCTGCAACAAGCATCGCAATGACTGCATTAGCCAGCACACTGATGTTTTATTCTGCATCGATTAGCGCTGCCGAAGCCATTGTATTTTCCGAGCAGGAGCTTTCTGTCATTTCATCCTTTGGCCCTTGGCCGCCTAAATTTGAAAGTGATAGCAGCAATCGCGTTTCTGGTAACTCACTCGCGCGCGAATTTGGTCGAACTCTTTTTTTTGATACGCTACTTTCTAAAAATAACGATCTCGCCTGCGCCAGCTGCCACCAAGCAGATAAGTACTTTACCGACGGCCTTGCATTAGCCCAAGGTGCTGTAGAGTTAGAACGTAATACGCAGTCGTTAATGAACATTGCTGGCAACCGATGGTTTGGCTGGGGCGGCGAATCGGATTCTCTGTGGTCGCATTCGATACGGCCACTAACATCGGAGCAAGAGATGGCCAGCTCTGCTGATATCGTTAAGGAACGCATTCTAAATAATACGGACTACCGACAACTCTATAGTGACATCTTTAAAACCGCGCCAAACGATGACGACTCCGATACGGTGATGATCAATGTTAGTAAAGCCTTGGCAGCCTACCAAGAAACCTTAATCTCGCCTCGCACCCAATTTGACCAATTTAGAGACGCCGTGGTGGTAAATAACCAAACGGCAATGGCGCGTTACCCAGAGCCAGCTAAGCGAGGTTTAAAACTGTTTATTAATGAAGGCAACTGCCAGCTGTGTCATTTAGGGGCTAATTTTAGCAGCAAGGAATTCGCCGATGCGGCCGTGCCTTATTTTACTAGAAATGGTGTCGACTCTGGCCGCTATCAGGGAATTAAAACGGTGATGGACTCACCCTATAACCTATTGAGCCAATACAACGACGCGGCCGAAAAAGCAGACATAGAGAGCAACACCTTAAGCATTGGTCATGTGCAACTTCAGCATAAAAACTGGGGCGAATTTAAAATTCCATCGCTACGAGGTGCTCTTTATACCGCGCCTTATATGCACAATGGTAGTTTGAAAAGTTTACAAGAGGTGGTGCAGCATTACTCAAATATTGATGAAGAGCGACTACATTCGGATGGTGTTAACATACTCAGGCCACTCAACCTAACCGAGCAGCAAGCCAACGACCTGCTGCTGTTTCTGCAAACCTTATCGATACCTGAAAGCCAGTAACAAAAGGCTAGTTAGCAAACACTTATTTAGAAAAACTTATTTAGCAGTTTCCATCGCTTGTTGCTCTAGTGGACTGACTGTTTGTTGAGAAATTTTATTGGCAAGTCTCAACGTGACGACAAAAAAGATCACACCCGATATTAATTGCGCTGATGCTAAGCCAACATACACGCCAAGCGTTTGCGCTACACGAGCACCGAACCAAGTCATCGGTATAACAAATACAGAAATTCGCAATAGCGTGATTACTAGCGACGTCATTGAACGATGCAAGGTGTTATAGATTTGCGCCAAAATCATCGTCGCAGCCATGCCGCAATAACTTAATGGAATAATTCGTAAATAGAGCACTGCTAATTCAATAACATCTGGGTCGCTGGTGAATATACGGCTTATCGGGCGGGCAAAGATAAACACGACAAAATACAATAATAAATACAGCAGCGTGACACGAGTTAAAATAAAGCGGATAGCTTCTGCCGAGCGTTGGTAATTTTTTGCACCATAATTTTGGCCGAGAATTGTTGGTAAAATACCGCCTGTCGCCATCACAAAAATTAATAAGATAGCTTCAATACGCACACCTACACCGAATGCTGCAACACTTGCAACACCATAGGCTGAAAGCATAGAAATAATAATACCTGCGGTAATCGGGCTAAGCATTTGAGTAAGCGCAGCAGGTAAACCAATCTTCATCAGCTGCTGCCAGTTTTTCAGCAAGGTTTCAAAATTAAATTGTTCAAACGTGATTAGTTTTAAGCGATAGCGCAGCATGTAAAAGGCGACACAAAAAGAAATCATCCAAGCAACGAGCGTCGCGATTGCGGCACCACGAATACCCATATCTAACCAAAATATGAAAATAGGATCTAAGCCAGCATTCAGCAAACCGGCTAAAAACATTACCTTACTCGGCGTCTTAATATCGCCACTGGCCCGAATCGCTGCGTTACCCTGCATAGGTAATACTAAGAATGGAATACCTATAAACCAAACCAGCATGTACTCACGAATCAACACCAACATCTCTGGCCCAGAACCCATTGCGGTAAAGAGCGGATTCATAAATAAAATGCCAAAAGCAGATAGAACAGCCACTAAAAAAGTCGCCAAAATTAAACTGTCTGTTGTGAATCGCTGAGCCTTTAAGATCTCGCCTTGCCCCAATAGGCGACCAACGCTAGCACCCACGCCAATAGCCAAACCAATACTCAAACTCGATACTGTAAACACAACTGGAAAGGTAAACGACACGGCGGCCAGAGGTTCGGTTCCTAAAAACGCAATAAACCAGGTATCGACCAAGGCAAACATCTGGATGGCTAAAATACCAAGCGACATCTGTAAGATTTTTTTAACAACAAGCTTTGGAATTGGCTGTTCAAATAATTCGTTTTTCAAGTGCTGACCTTTTTATTAGGAGGTAAATAGGAACTCACAGAAAATAAAACAATGCCAGTCTGTGCTGAGCAAAACAGGTAATTAAAACTGATAAACGGTTAATGACGGTCGACAAATCGCAACCATCATTTCACTAATTGCGTTCCAAACATCGCCTTTCACCTGGCCTTTAACAAGCGCATCGATATCTGCACAGTTTATTAGACACTGACGGTAATGTTCAGCAGAACAACGTTGAATAGCGGTACTGTAGTCTTTTTGTCGTTTATCAAAAATCCGTAATCGCTTAAATGCTGCCATTAGAGGCTGGCCTGCTTGTTGCGCTTCGGCTAGCTCAACCAGCAAGCGTAACTCACGAGAGATCAACCAAAGAATTACCGCCGCCTCTACGCCTTCGCCGGACAGTACATTGAGTATTTTTAGCGAGAGCGCTAAATCGCCAGTTAAAAACGATGCAGACAGGTCGAAAACTGTATAACGAGAACTATCGGAAACACTTTGCAATATTGACTCAGCAGTTAACGGCCCTGACTGAGTTAAGGCGAGTTTTTCAATTTCTTGTTTCGCAGCTAATAAATTGCCATCAACTCGCTCGGCTAATAAGGCCACGGCGTCGTTATCGGCCTGTAAGCCCGCTGCGGATAACCTCGACTGTAGCCAGTTAGGAAATTGATATCGCTCTATTGGCCAAATAGGCACCCACCAACCAAGGGTTGTACATTGAGAAAACCATTTGGCTTTAGTTTGCGCGGCTTCAATTTTTGCAGAAATAATCAACAATAAATTATCAGGGTTGGCCGTGTTGCAATATTCAATCAGCGCCTTTCGGCCTTTATCAGAAAACTTAGCCTGCACACGCAACTCGATTAACTGGCGATCACCAAACAGAGACATCGACTGGTTCGCTGCAATCAATTCAGCACCATCAAATTTAGCATCGACATCGATAACCGTGCGATCGGTAATTTGGTTTGCCTTAGCTGCCTGGCGCACCGCATCACAGGCTTCGAGTACTTGCAGCGGCTCATCACCGCTGATCCACACCAACGGCGGCAACGGTTGAGAGTTCAACTGTGTGTGAAGCTGTGTTGCACTGAGTTTCATTAGCTATTTATCCAAAAACGCTGCGTTTCAAAAATCCATTAGGCTTCAAAAAGCTGTTGTATGGAATATAAACCACGAGCCATAAGGCATCTGCCAAGCAATTGGCAAAGAGCGGTTTAGCAAGCGCTAAACCGCCATCAACTGGCCAGTATTTAAAGTAACAAAATGCACGGCGAGGCATTAATTACAAACTATGTTAATTAGTAACTGAGTTAATTAGCAACAATGTTAACTAGCTTTCCTGGCACTACGATCACTTTGCGCACAGTGTTGCCTTCGATAAATTTTTGCACTCGCTCATCGGCCAACGCCATCGCTTCGACTTCGTCTTTGCTAGCCTGAGCAGCCACTTCTAATTTAGCTCGAACTTTGCCGTTAACCTGAACAACATAAAGCAGACTATCTTTGACCAACGCGGCTTTATCGACCTGAGGCCACGGCTGATCAATAATCAGATCTTGGTGGCCAAGCTCTTGCCATAATGCTTGTGTCATATGCGGTGCAATTGGCGACAACATCAAAATCGCCGCTTCAATCGCTTCACTGACAACAGCACAAGATTGTTTATCGTTCGATTCAAACTTAGTCACAGCATTAAGCAATTCCATAATTTTTGCGATAGCAGTGTTAAAGGTTTTGCGCTCGCCAAAATCATTAGAAACTCCTTCGATTGTCTCATGCGTTTTACGGCGTAAAGCCTTTTCGACATCGGTAAGCTGATTAACATCTAACGCGTCAAAGTCACCGCAATCTTTTAATTGATGCGCGGCACGCCATAAACGCTCTAAGAATTTTTTCGCGCCCTGCACGCCAGACTCGGTCCATTCCAAGGTTTGCTCTGGTGGCGCTGCAAACATTGAGAACAGACGTAAAGTATCGGCACCATATTCTTCAATAGCGCTTTGCGGGTCGCGGCCATTCATTTTCGACTTGGACATCTTCGCCATGCCGGCGTATTCAACAGCGTCATTGGTCGAGGCTTGAATGCCACCAACAATTCGACCCTGCTCATCTTTTTTCGGTTCAACGTCTTCTGGCGATACCCAAATACGTTCGGTGCCGTTCATCTTGTACCAAGTCTCGGCCAACACCATGCCTTGGCATAATAGGTTAGTAAACGGCTCATCCGCTTTGACTAAGCCTTCATCACGTAGCAGCTTTTGGAACAAGCGAGCGTACATAAGATGCATTGTGGCGTGTTCAATACCACCAATGTATTGGTCTACCGGCAACCAATAGTTCACTTCTTCAGGCTCTAACATGCCTTGATCATATTCAGGCGAACAGTAGCGAGCGTAATACCAGCTCGACTGCATAAAGGTATCAAAGGTATCTGTTTCGCGAATTGCAGGCTTACCTTGCCAAGTGGTCTCTTGGAACTCTGGGTTATTTTGCAATGGCGATGAAACACCATCGAAGGTGACATCGTAAGGCAATTCTACAGGGAAGGATTCTGCTGGCTTAGCTTCGCCATCAACATAGACGATCGGTACTGGCGTACCCCAATAACGCTGGCGGCTAACACCCCAATCGCGTAATCGGTAATTGACGGTAACTTCACCACAGTTTAACTCGCCCAAGCGCTGAGCAATGGCATCAAAGGCTTGCTCGAAGCTCATACCGTCAAACTCGGCGGAGTTCACCAAGACACCCTTTTCAGTAAAGGCCGCGGCTGAAAGATCACACGCTAAGTCACTACCTGCAGCAGGCGCAACCACCTGTTTTACTGCTAAACCGTATTTATGGGCAAATTCCCAGTCGCGCTGATCATGACCAGGAACAGACATAACCGCGCCAGTGCCATAATCCATCAACACAAAGTTCGCCGCCCAAACAGGTACCTGCTCGCCGGTTAATGGATGCACGGCGTAAACGCCTGTTGCACAACCTTTCTTTTCCATGGTTGCCATATCGGCTTCCGATGTCGTCGATTGGCTACATTCACTGATAAATTCTTGCAACTGACTGTTTTGTTCAGCGGCTTTCACCGCCAATGGATGCTCTGCTGCAACCGCTAAATAGGTAACACCATAAAGTGTGTCTGGACGAGTGGTGTAGACTTCTACCGACTGGTCAGAGCCTTCGATGGCAAATTTAAGCGTCACGCCTTTAGATTTACCAATCCAGTTGCGCTGCATGGCTTTTACTTCTTCAGGCCAGCCAGGCAGGTTATCAAGTTCGTTTAATAATTCTTCTGCATAAGCCGTGGTGCGGATAAACCACTGCTCCATTTCTTTACGCTCAACCGGCGTGTCACAACGCCAGCAGCAACCGTCGTGCACCTGCTCATTGGCTAAAACCGTTAGATCGTGCGGGCACCAGTTAACATAAGAAGACTTCTTGTAAGCCAAACCTTTCTCAACCAAACGGGTAAAGAACCACTGCTCCCATTTGTAATAATCCGGTTTGCAGGTCATCACTTCACGATCCCAATCGTAAGCAAAACCTAAGCTCTTCAACTGATCACGCATGTAATCGATGTTTTCGAACGTCCACTTAGCCGGTGCAACGCCATTTTTAATGGCGGCATTTTCAGCAGGTAAGCCAAACGCATCCCAACCCATCGGCTGAATGACATTTTTGCCCAACATGCGCTGATAGCGACTAATAACATCGCCTAAGGTGTAGTTGCGAACATGCCCCATATGCAGTGCGCCACTTGGGTAAGGCAGCATCGATAAGCAATAAAATTTCTCTTTATTGGTGTCGACAACGGCTTTAAACGCCTGCTTTTCTTGCCAAATTTGTTGGACTTTACGCTCGATAGCGGCTGGGGAATAACTGGCTTCCATGTATTCGCAACTCATTTATAAAAGGTAAATTGACCGGAATTAATCCGAAAAATAAGGACGCTAAGAATACAGCAGAGGCGTATTCAATAAAACTGGAATTCGATGCCTTTGTTTCGTAAAAGCGCTCGATTATAGGTTTTCTATATTGGAGTAAGCCAAACAATGCGAGGTTGAGAGGCTCGCGCAAGCTGGCGCATAAAAAAAAGCCCATGAGTTTCAAGTCATGGGCTTTTCGTTAATACCAGCAATTAAAGGCGATTAGTGACCTAAAATTTGGCTTAAGAACAGTTGAGTACGCTCGTTCTGAGGGTTCTCGAAGAAATCAACTGGGTTGTTTTCTTCAATCACCTGACCGGCATCCATAAAGATTACGCGGTCGGCAACTTTTTTGGCAAAGCCCATCTCATGCGTTACACACAACATGGTCATGCCTTCATCGGCCAATGTCGTCATTACATCTAACACTTCGGCGATCATTTCAGGGTCAAGCGCTGAAGTCGGCTCGTCGAACAACATAATTTCAGGCTTCATACACAATGAACGCGCAATCGCTACACGCTGTTGCTGACCGCCCGATAACTGACCTGGGTATTTATTCGCCTGATCTGGAATTTTAACGCGCTCTAGATAATGCATGGCGGTTGCTTCAGCTTCGGCTTTCGGGATCTTACGAACCCACATTGGCGCAAGCGTCAGGTTTTCCAAAATTGTTAGGTGCGGGAACAGGTTAAAGTGCTGGAAACACATACCCACTTCACGGCGTACTTCTTCGATGTTTTTAACATCGTTAGTAAGCTCAGTACCGTTAACAATAATTTGACCTTGTTGATGCTCTTCTAGGCGGTTAATGCAACGAATCATCGTTGATTTACCTGAACCAGAAGGACCACAAATAACAATGCGCTCACCCTTCTTAACTTCAAGGTTAATGTCTTTTAGTACGTGAAATTCACCGTACCATTTATGCATTTGATTAATTCGAATGACAATTTCATCCGACAATTCACGTTGAGTAGATTCAGTCATGAGATGTCCCTTAATTTCTATGGCCGGTGTTAAGCACACGCTCTAAATGTTGAGAATAACGGCTCATTGCAAAACAGAAGATAAAGAAGCCGATAGCGGCAAATACATAGCCTTCGATAGTGAAGCCCAGCCATTTTTGGTTAGTTGATGCCAATTGCACCATACCTAGCAGGTCGAACAGGCCGATAATCAATACCAAGGTAGTGTCTTTAAACAGACCGATAAAGGTATTTACGATACCTGGAATCACCATCTTCAAAGCCTGCGGCAAGATAATCAGCAACATACTCTTCCAATAGTTAAGTCCAAGAGCAGCCGCTGCTTCATACTGACCTTTCGGGATAGCCTGTAAGCCACCGCGCACAACCTCTGCCATATAGGCGGAAGAGAATAGAATAACGCCGACCAATACGCGCAATAATTTATCTGGGCTGATGTTTTCCGGTACAAATAACGGAAACATTACCGACGCCATGAACAGCACCGTAATCAGTGGAATACCACGCCAAAACTCAATGAAGATGACACAGAATGACTTAATTACCGGCATGCTAGAACGGCGACCCAAGGCCAACAAAATACCTAGCGGTAGCGAAAGTACAATGCCCGAAACAGCAATCACCAATGTTAGGAACAGACCACCCCAGCGAGATGTTTCAACTTCTTGCAAGCCAAAACCGCCGCCTGCATAGAGATAAAAACAAATGATTGGGTATATGACCAATAAAAAAGCAATTAACGCTAACTTAACCTTGCGAGCAACAAAGCTAAAGAACAGCGGTGCTGCTGCTGCAATTGCCAAGATATAGGATAGGTTAATTCTCCAGACAGATTCTGACGGAAAACGTCCATATAAGAATTGATCGAACCAAACTCGAATAAAGACCCAACAGGCACCTTCTTTCGAACACGCGTCTTTAGTACTGCCAATCCAATCGGCTTTAGCGATAGCCCAATTGAATAATGGTGGTACGTAATTAATAAGCAGCAAGATCGAACAAATCGTTAACAGACTGTTGAACACGCCATTAAATAGATTTTCTTTTAACCAGTACAACACACCAACGGAGTTGCTTGGTGGTGGTAAGCTTGGATGCTGACCGACGGGATGCTTTTGCGTTGTCATATTCTCTCCCTATCTCTCAACTAACGCTTTAGAAGCGTTATACCAGTTCATTAACGACGATATAGTCAAACTCAAGAATAAGTAGACCATCAACGTAATACCCATAATTTCGACTGCCTGACCGGTATTATTTAACGCAGTACCCGCAAATACAGAAACCAATTCAGGATAACCAATAGCCGCAGCTAATGATGAGTTTTTCGTTAGGTTTAAATACTGAGAAGTTAGCGGCGGAATAATCACTCGTAAAGCCTGAGGAATAATCACTAAGCGCGTGGTCCAAGAAGGTTTTAGTCCTAGTGAAAAGGCTGCTTCAGACTGCCCTTTACTCACAGACATAATGCCAGAGCGAACAATTTCTGCGATAAATGATGAGGTGTATATCGCCAAGGCGAAAACTAACGCCGAAAACTCAGGCGTAAGTACCTGACCACCGACAAAGTTCTTGATTCGAGTACCTGCAAGCTCAGGGATATCCCAGCTAATCGGGAAGCCAGTAGCAACAGCAGCCAATAGCGGCAGCAATACTATAAGCCCAAGGGAAGTAAAGAATACAGGGAAACGCTGACCGGTAGCTTCCATGCGCTTTTTAGCCCAAATTTTCAATACAATTGAACCGACAATAGCAAGCACTACCGCCAACACAATCAAACCAAAACCTTGCTCGTACACAGGCGCAGGGAAGAACAAACCACGGTTACTTAAAAAAATCATACCGAATAGGCTATCTGCCTCTTCCGGTTTTTTAAGTGGTCTAAGTACCGCGAAGTACCAGAAAAATAGCTGTAGTAACAAAGGAATGTTACGCAATGTGTCGACATAGATAGCCGCTAATCGTGAAACAATCCAGTTATTTGAAAGACGAGCCACACCAACAACAAAGCCAATGATGGTGGCAAAGAAGACACCAATAATGGAGACCTTAAGGGTATTGAGCAGACCGACCAAAAAGACATCAAAATAGGTAGAGCTAGTATCGAAAGGGATCATTGTCTCTGCGATTCTAAAACCAGCTGCAGTCCCTAAAAAGCCAAAGCCCGAAGAAATCCCACGTGCCTCTAGGTTCACCATGGTATTTCGGATAAGAGTGAATATTACAAAAAGAACCAGCAGCAAGAATACACCCTGAAACGCCAGCGCCCGCTTGTCAGGGTCGCGCCAGAAAGGTGGTTTTGCTGGAGTAGACGATTTGGTTACAGAGGAATCATTCACCAATCTATCTCCCTACATTTTATTTAGCTCAATAAGAGCGATTTATTTTTAATAACGATTGAGCAAAAGACAGGAGGGCGAACGCCCTCCTTTAAGACAAGCCTGCGATTAACGCAATGGCGGCGCGTACATGATGCCGCCTTGGCTCCATAGATTGTTTAGACCACGTGGTAATTCTAGAGGTGCAACGTTGGTTTCCCAAATTTCACCGTAGTTACCTACTTGGCTGATGATGTTATAAGCCCAGTCTGCTTCTAGACCTAGGTTTTCACCAAGTGAACCTTCAACACCTAAGAAACGCTTCTGTGCAGGGCTAGCATTAACATCTGCTTTAGCTGCTGCTACGTTTTCTGAAGTGAAGCCCATTTCTTCTGCTTCGATAGTTGCGAAGATAGCCCACTTAACGATATCAAATAGTTTGTCATCGCCGTGTGCAACTGCAGGGCCTAGTGGTTCTTTAGAAATAATTTCTGGAAGAACAACGTGTGCATCTGGATCTTCTAACTTAGTACGCTGTGCAGCAAGACCTGAAGCATCTGTTGTATAAACGTCACAACGACCTGCGTCGTATGCTGCTACAACTTCGTCAGACTTTTCGAATACAACTGGGTTAAATGTCATGTTGTTGTATGCGAAGTAATCCGCCATGTTTAGCTCAGTTGTTGTACCTTGGTTAGTACAAACAGAAGCACCATCAAGTTCTAAAGCGCTAGTAACACCTAGGCTCTTACGAACCATGAAGCCTTGGCCGTCATAGTAAGTGGTCGCAGCAAAGTTGATACCCATTGCAGTATCACGAGACTGAGTCCAAGTCGTGTTACGAGAAAGCATGTCAATTTCACCAGACTGAAGTGCAGTGAAACGCTCTTTCGCAGAAAGCGGAGTGTATTTAACAGCATCTGCATCGCCAAATAGGGCAGCAGCAGTCGCTCGGCAGAAGTCAACATCTAGGCCAGACCAGTTACCACTTTCATCGGTGTTAGAGAAACCAGGTAAACCCTGAGAAACACCACACTGGATAAAACCTTTTTCTTTAATAGCGTCTAGAGTAGACGTTTCTGCAACTGCTGGAGCACTTTCAGACTGAGCAGCTTCTTCGCTGCCACAACCGACAAGTACTGCTAAAGATGTTAAAGCAACACCTAAAGGTAAACGTGCGACTTTTTTAATCATTTGAGTCTCCTAGAATATGATTTTGTTTGCTACGAACAGGTTAATTACTTACCTGTCAAAATTAAGCAGAACTCAGATTAGCACGGTTAATTTTAAAATCGAAGCTGCTCAAAAGCCGTCAAATCATCGCAATAGAGACAAAGCGCGCCAATATGGTGCACGCCCTCTTATGGGGCAATTTTGGTGCACATCGATGTTGCCATTCAACCTAAAAACCGTCGTTTTCCGGCAATATTTGAATGTCAGCAAATTGTAAAGATGCTACAAGTTATCCAATCGACAGCCGAGTTAGTTTCAGATAACCGATCGAATTAAGCACCTCAAGAATCACGCCAATATCATCGCCAAAACAATAGGCTTTAAACTTATATAAAGTGCATAAAAAGTCATCGATAAAAATCATAAAGTCATCAGCTGCTTAAGCGACTTTGGTGTTTTGAATGTCCACGCTAATAGGCGGCTGTTTTTTTGGCCTTGTGACATTTCAATCACCTGATGCTCAACAGCTCCGGCCTTTTGCAACTGTTTAATCAACGTAGAAACATGCTTGCCATTGGAAATTAATGAGCTAAACCAGCCCACCTGCTGAGCAAAGTTGACACTTTCACTAATCATATTTGATACAAACTTAAGCTCACCACCCTGACAATAGAGTTCACTGGCGCTGCCACCAAAATTACCCGAGGCTTTATCTAACTGATCTCTTTGGCCGCGCCCTTGAGCGTTACGAGCTAAATTATTATTTTTACGCTGCCGAGCCTTTGCCGCTTCGTCTTTCGATTTAAAAAAGGGCGGATTGCAAAGCGTTAACTGGAAATAATCATCGCCTTGAATAACACCCGCAAAGATAGAAGCCGGATCTGACTGACTTCGTAGCTGAACTCGGCTTGCCAAATCATCATTATTGGCCACTATCGTTGCAGCGCACTCAATTGACTGCGGATCCACCTCACTGGCAACGACATGCCAACCATATAGTTGGCTAGCAACAATGGGGTAAATGAGGTTGGCACCAGTACCTATGTCTAACACTCGTACATTAAGCCCTTTAAAGTTCTTTTTATTAGCACTTTGCAATATTAGATCGGCAGCATAATGGACATAGTCTGATCGGCCAGGAATAGGAGGGCAGAGGTAACCCGGCGGAATCTGCCAATAGTCGATACGGTAATAGTGCTTTAGCAAGGCTCGATTCAACTCCAATACCGCCACAGGATTAGAAAAGTCGATGGTTTTCTCGCCTTTAGGATTAACGGTTAAGAACGGCGCCAACTCTTTGTGCGTGGCGACCAGCATGTCCATGTCATAACGTCCTTGGTGCAAGTTACGTACATGTAGGCTATTTTTCGGTTTCAACTATTATTCTCCGAGCCCGAATGTTGATAAGAATCTGCCTATCTGTCGATTGATAAGGCGAGGTTTGAGCAACTTTGTTCTGAGTCTTGACCCGAATCAATATAGTTGTCATGAAATAAAACTACATTTAGCAGCGATTTTTCTGGCGAAATTTACGATTTTTTGTAACAAAGCCAAAATTTACGAAATTAAATTCCCAAATGGAAACCGCATGATGCAAGAAAATACTGGAGCCGAAGTGATCGCTGAAGAAAAAAGCTACGCTGAACTTCATCGTCCCGCTTCCGAATTTAACTCCCGAAGTGATTATCTAGATAATGAACTGATCATTATGAAGCCTCGCCGCTGGCGGCTCAACCTGCCTGGTCGAGATTTCCGCTTTGAAATCGAAGATCTGGTTCCTGCCATCGCCGGTACCATCGGCATTACTGTGATGTACTCCGCAGTGATGACTTCTTGGGCAAACGGCTTTGGCTTAGACGCCAACTTTATTATCGAGAATGTTCGAGTCGAAATGCTGGTTTCAGCGTTCTTCTTCTGCATCATCACTTCTGGCTTTTTAAACCCTCGCGCAAACCTAGCTGGCAACCACGGCCCAATGATCCCATTAATCGGCATGATTGCAGCATCAGGTGCTCACCCACTAGCCTTAGCGATTTTATTGGGTATTTTTGGACTCATACTCAGTATTACCAAAGGCGGTTCACGACTGGTGACACTCACCGGAGACGGCGTAGCAGGCGGGCTATTGGTGTTTTTAGGTTTATCCGGCTCGCTCTCTCAGATCAACTCGCTGATTGACTGGTCTAGTGCCGTTGGCGTTGCACACGTAGGTTTTATCGTACTGTTTGTGAACATCATTCTCTACGCTTACCTCGCTCGCATTGGCAAGCGCTGGCTGGCTATACCAGCCTGTTCAGTCGTAGCCGTTGTCGTCGCTTTGGCCTTAGGTGCGCCGTTTGAGTTTAAAACCTCACCCGGCCTTCCAAACCTAAACCCAGCTTACTGGTGGTTATCAACCGAAACCGGTTGGAAACTTGGCTTACCAAACATGCAGCATTTCATCGCTTCACTACCGTTTGCATTGCTGGCGGTTGCCATGTGGTCTCCTGACTTCTTAGGTCACCGCATCTTCCAAGAGTTGAACTACCCAACTAAAGCCAAAAACACGCTAATGGATGTTGATGACACCATGACAGGTTGTGCCGTTCGACAAATTGTCGGCACTGCATTTGGCGGCGGTAACGTTACCTCGTCTTGGGGGACTTATATGATCCCTGCGGCAATTGCCAAGCGCCCTATTCCTGCTGGCGGTATTTTACTCGGTATTCTATGTATTGTGATTGCGATTGCCGGTTACCCAATGGATATCACGGTATGGCGCCCAGTGATGAGCATCGCACTATTGGTTGGCGTTTTCTTGCCACTGCTAGAAGCCGGTATGCAGATGGTCAAAAATACCAAAGACTCTCAATCTGCAGGCATCACTATCTTTGCCTCTGCAGTCGTCAACCCAGTATTCGGCTGGGCACTTACCATGCTGCTTGATAACAACGGACTGATCGGCGATGCAGAACGAGCTAAAAAATTATCGTTTGCCGACCGAATCATCATCCCGTTAAGCGCCTTTATTATTTCTGGCGTCGCCATGGCAGCAGTGGGCATGTTACCGGGCATTCCCGCACTGCTTTAATAGCGCAGGCAATTACACACACCCTAGAAACGCCAGCAAACGCTGGCGTTTTTTATGCCTTCCAATAAAAAAGAAAGCTTCCTATACTGGCTGTAACATCATTTTAAGTATTGAGCTGATTTAAAGATGACCGAAGCCGCCGCACAACAGACTATAAACCTAGCCTTACAAAAAGCAGAAAACCTAGAAAAGTCAGGTGAAGTTGGCCTAGCTAAAACGCTTTATGAGCATCTAGTCAAGACACTTCCTCATGTTCATCAAGCCTGGTATCGATTAGGCGTTATTGCTGAAAATAATAACCAACTGAAAGAAGCAGCTAAGCTAATTTCAAATGCGTCTTTGGCTAAGCCTGATAACTTTCTCTATCACAGAGAGCTAAACAGAATATATTTAGTAATCGGCGATATCGAGAAAGCAATCATATCTGGTGAGCAAGCAACCGCAACAAATCCAAAAGACTCTAGCAGCTTTTATTATTACGGTGCGGCCTTACAATCAAATAATGATACAAAGAGTGCAATTACCGCATTTACCAAGGCAATAAAACTGAACCCTCAGTTAGCTCAAGGGTTCTACAATCTAGGAGTGTGTTACGGATCTATTAATGACTTCAAGAATGCAGAAAAAAATTATCTGAAATCATTAAGTATCAACCCAAACTCAACAACTGTTGTATACAACTTGGCTGGAACCTATTTAGAAAATGGGAATACCGATGCCGCGATACAGCGATTTAACGATATCTTAAATATTCAGCCCGACCATATGGAATCACACTTCAACCTATCTAGATTGAAAAAATATTCAGGAAATAGCGATAAGCACTTTGAGATATTAAAAAGCCTTTCACGAGAAATTTCACGGTACTCACCAAAAGAGCAAGCTCATTACTGGCTCTCCATTGGAAAAGCTTACGAAGATACTGCCGATATAGAAAGCGCATTCGAGGCATTTCAAACTGCAAATAAAACCTATAGAAAGACCTTCACCTATGATACGAAAAATACAAAAACATTAACAAGCGAATTACAAAAAATCCCTCTAATAAAGCCAGACAATCAGAACTCAGCCTCAAATCATTCTCCGATCTTTATTGTTGGCATGCCAAGGTCAGGATCAACTCTAATAGAACAGATTCTAGACTCTCATTCTCGTGTATCTGGATTAGGTGAAATACCAGATTTTCAAAAATCTATAAATACCGTTCTGAGTAAAAAAGGTATTAATTATTTAGAATTTTTAAAATCAGCAACCAATGAAGACCTAAATCTTATAGGAGAGCAATACATTAACTCTATTAAGTATAAAAATTCAGTTAGTGAGAGACTTGTAAATAAGCTACCGAATAATATTTTTAACGTAGCGCTGATATATAAGATATTTCCAAATGCAAAAATAATACATTCATTACGCGACCCTATGGACACTTGCATGTCTAATTACAAGCTTCTTTTTAACGAACCGCAACCATTTGCGTACGACATGGAAGAGCTAGGGGTATACTGCAGAATATTAGATAACCTTGGTCTATATTGGAGCAATAATTTACCTGATAATTTTTACTATCGCATTGAATACGAAAGCCTAGTTAACAACCTTGAAAATGAAGCAAAAAAACTTATCGATTTTTGCGAGTTAGAATGGGAGCAAAATTGCGTGAAGTTCTATAATCATAAGAGAAAAGTAAAAACCGCCAGCCAACACCAGGTCACTAAACCAATTTACACAACATCGATTAAATCCTGGAAAAAGTATGAACCCTACATTCAGCCGATGATCGACGCCTACAATACTGAAATTGATTACAACTTATGACTCTTAACCAGAGAAATATATCGAGCTACATCGAGAAAGAACTTGCCAAAGGCGCTGAGTTACAACAGGCAGGTAAGTTCGATTTAGCTGAAACTGTTTATAAAGAGCTTTTGATAAAGCATCCTGAAGTGGCTGAAGGCTGGTTTCATCTAGGAATGATTGCCTATCACTTTAAACGACCTGACATCGCTATTCGATTTATTAGTAAAGCAGCACACTTTGATAAAAAAATGCGCAATACCATTGCACGCTTTCTAAAATCGCTAGTGAGCTAGGCGATACAAAAAAAGCTTTGCTACATGGTGAGTACGCTGTTAGGTATGACCCGGAAAAAGCCGTTACTCATTTTTACTACGGTACTGCATTTTTAGGTGAGAAAGAATTTGAACAGGCAGCCGAGCTCTTCAAAAAATCTATTGAACTTGACCCAAACATGGTTCAAGCCTACATCAATTTAGGCAGCGCCTATGGAAACTTAGACCGCCATGACCTAGCTAGAGAAAACTACCTAAACGCTATTAGGCTTGACCCTAATCGATTCAAAGCCCATCTAAATCTTGCGACCTTAGAACTTACGGAGGGTAATATAGAAGAAGCGACTAAGCAGTTTGAAAGTATTATTACATTAAATCCAGATAATTTAAGTGCGCATCGAAACCTTTCTCGGTTAAAAAAATATACCGACGGCGACCCTCATATAGAGATACTTGAAAAAATAAACCCTAACATTCATCGCTACTCAATTGAGGACCAAGTTGATTACTGGTTTACATTAGGCAAAGTCTATCAAGATTTAAAAAACTATAAGCTCGCATTCGAAGCTTTTGATATTGCAAACCAGCTGCATCGCAAAACCTTTAAAACCGATAGCGGTGACTTTTTAGAGTTTTTTGAATTACTAAAAGGTCAATATAGCGAATCAATTTCACACCGAAATCTCGATATCACTCACGATGATACTCCTATCTTTATCGTCGGCATGCCTCGATCTGGTACAACACTGACAGAACAAATTTTAGATTCTCACTCTCAAATATCGGGAGCTGGCGAACTTACTGATCTTCAAGATACTATTTTAGAACTACAAAAAACTGGAGAGTCGCCGGATTTAAATTGGTTAATGAACGCAACGGACGCCCAACTCACGACAATTCAACAGCGCTACCTTGAGCGCTTAAAAAATCGCTACCCAAAAGCAAAAAAAATCGTCAATAAATTACCAGGGAACGCACTCTATGTCGGGCTTATATATCAACTATTTCCTCACGCCAAAGTCATACATGCTATGCGCGACCCTATTGACACCTGCGTATCCATTTATACTCTGAAATTCAGTGAACCTATCGCTTACGCTTACAACTTAACAGAACTAGGTACTTACTGCCGACAATGTGATGATATTATGCAGCACTGGAAGAGTATTCTACCGAATGATTTTATATACAGCCTGCAATACGAATCACTTGTTGAAGACGTAGAAACATACGCACGCGAGCTTATTAATTTTTGCGGACTAGATTGGGAAGACCATTGCGTCGAGTTTTATAATAATAAGCGGGTTGTTAAAACTGCCAGTCAAAATCAAGTTAATAAGCCTATCTATAAGGACTCAGTAAAACGCTGGAAACATTATGAACCTTACCTCCAGCCACTTATCGAAAGTTATTATTCATCCTAACCCTGGTGACTCCTGTCTAAAAACAAATTAGCAACCGAATAGAGTTCAAGAAGTATCATATAGTCAGTTCAACCCTAATCGATTTGCTGACTTAAAACATCAAATGGCTTGATACTTGCTGTATATTTTACGAACGCTTTATCCCCATGCAGACGGTGCATGATAAGTGATCCAACTCTACACTGGGAATGCGGTGACTTCCCATAAACGGGCGTCCAATCAACTCTAGAACAGTGCAGTGTTCAATAATGAGGCGAACTTCCCGCGTTTTCTAAGAAAGCGAGGTATTAATGAAAGGTTTAACGAGCCACTATAACTCGAAAGATTTTTTTGATGAACTGATCGATTCACAAGGAAAACCTCGGCAACCTGCCAAGCAGCTATTCCATTACCTAAATAACTTAACGGAAGACGAATTAGAAAAAAGAAAATTGATGGCTGAAGCAACCGTTCAAGAAATGGGCATCAGCTTTACGGTATACACAGAAGAAGGCAATATCGACAGAGCTTGGCCGTTTGATATCGTTCCACGCACCATCGATGCCAAAGACTGGCGCTTAGCCGATGCCGGTTTAAAACAACGTTTAAAAGCTCTTAACCTTTTTATTGACGATTTATATCACGATCAAAACGTCATCAAAGACGGCATCATTCCTGAACACATCATTAAAGATTCCAAAAATTTCCGGCCAGAATGTGTCGGCGTTTCTCCAGCTCACGGCGTTTGGGCACATATTTGCGGTACCGATTTAGTACGCGCCGATGACGGCGAATTTTATGTTTTGGAAGACAACTTAAGAGTACCTTCGGGCGTCTCTTACATGTTAGAAAATCGCGCCATTACAAAACGTGTATTGCCAGAGCTATTTGAAAACGACCATATTCTACCGATCGATTCCTATACTTCTCAACTGTTTGACACGTTAGTTTCGTTATCTCCTCGTGCTATAGAAAACCCAGAAATCGTTGTCTTAACGCCTGGCATCTATAACTCTGCTTATTTTGAGCATGCTTTTTTAGCCCAACAGATGGGAA
This sequence comes from Reinekea thalattae, assembly GCF_008041945.1. Classification (NCBI taxonomy): domain Bacteria; kingdom Pseudomonadati; phylum Pseudomonadota; class Gammaproteobacteria; order Oceanospirillales; family Saccharospirillaceae; genus Reinekea; species Reinekea thalattae. The sequence continues at coordinate 1,447,358 of NZ_VKAD01000001.1, forward strand.
CAGAATTGGTTGAAGGCAGTGATCTTTTTGTGGCTAGCGATGATTGTGTTTACATGAAAACAATTAATGGCCCAGAAAGAGTCGATGTTATTTATCGCCGTATCGACGATCTCTTTTTAGACCCAGAAGCTTTCGATTCTGATTCCGTGCTGGGTGTTGCAGGCTTAATGCGCGCTTGGCGCAAAGGCAATGTTGCATTGGCGAATGCACCCGGCGCTGGCGTTGCAGACGACAAAGTAGTTTACGCCTATGTTCCAGACATTATTCGTTACTATTTAAACGAAGAACCGATATTAAAAAATGTTGAAACCTTTTTATGCGAGGATGAAGAACAGCGAGCCTATGTATTAGAAAATTTGGATAAATTAGTGGTTAAACCCGCTAACGAGTCCGGCGGCTATGGCATGCTTGTAGGGCCTCACTCAACCAAAAAAGAACAGGCAACATTCGCAGAATTAATCAAAAAGAAACCTCGCAACTACATTGCGCAACCGACGTTAAAACTGTCTACCTCACCAACGCTTGTCGCCAAAGGCACACTCGAACCAAGACACTTAGATCTTCGACCTTTTATTTTACAGGGTAAGGATATTCATGTGACTACCGGTGGATTAACACGCGTCGCCATGAAAAAAGGTTCGCTAGTGGTTAACTCATCTCAGGGCGGCGGCAGCAAAGATACCTGGATTGTCGATACGGAGGCTAAATAATTATGTTATCAAGAGTTGCAGAACGCCTCTATTGGAGCGCACGCTATTTAGAACGAGTTGAAAATACCGCGCGACTCATCAGTGTTTATGATGAACTATTATTTGACTTACCTCGGGATATAGAAATTTCTTGGTACAATTTAATCGAAATTATCAGTGGCGAAGAAGAATTTGAAAATCGCTATAAGGTTAAAGACGAACGTAACGTTGTGAAGTTTTTGTTAGCTGATGATTCCAACTCAAGTTCGGTACTGTCATCATTAAAAATGGTGCGTGAAAATATCAGAACAACGCGCGATGTTGTGCCTGAAGAAATGTGGGAATTAATAAACGAACTCGACCTTTATGTCACCAGCAATATCAAGCAGGGCATTAACCGTTCTGATCGTCATAGCTACCTAAATACCATTATCGAAGGCTGCCAAAAAGTGATTGGCTTGCTGGCGGCAACCATGAGTCGAGATGCCGGTTGGCATTTTTTAATTATGGGGCGCTACCTAGAGCGAGCCGACATGAACACTCGAATTCTCGATGCGGCAACCAAACTTATTTTGCAATCTAAAAAGGATAAGAGCGTGCGGCTTGGCCAAATTGTTTGGTCCAAAGTACTGCGTTCACAGAGTGCTTACTTAGATTATCGACGCACCATGCGAACCTCTATTAACGGTGCAAAAGCGGCAACCTTTTTAATTAAAGATGCTTATTTCCCGAGAACACTGGCCTATTGCTTTAGCCAAATTCGTGAATCTGCGGAGCAGCTACCTCAAGGCGAAAATAACATTAAGGGAGATATTGATCGGCTCAGTAATGGTCATTATCGCATTGAAAGCTCTCATGACTTAAATGAGCACTTCAGTGAATATCTCAATGACATTCAGCTAGACATTATTAAAATCAACCAACAAATTACCGAGAATTGGTTTAACTTTCATCTAGCGGACTAAGCTGATGCCTTACCTATTGGTGATGAGCAAACAGTACTAAAAACTGTATAACGGTACCTTATTTTCATCTATTCATATCAGAAGATGTGGTACCTTTGCGAACCCTTATTTTGGACTTCCGATGACTATGGATATCGAGTCTGGCTCGTTTAACAATCCGCTAACGGCGCTGCTGTATGATCAGCCAGCGCACGCGTATGATGAAGCCTTTACCGACCAACGCAAAGCTCGCGAGCATTGGCGTTACCTATTGCATCGCCTGCAAGAATTAGGCGATGAAGGTATTCTAATGCGCCAACAACGAGCGCAGCATATTCTTCGTGAAGACGGCGCCATCTACGACCTGACCAGCGACCACCAAACCGCTGGGCCTCGTGTCTGGTCTTTGGATATCTTGCCGCACCTGATCAGCCATGCCCAATGGGCCGAAACCGAGCGAGGCCTAGTGCAGCGTTCAACCCTGTTCGACGCTATATTTAAAGATTTATACGGCGCACAAGAACTGATCAAAAGCGGGACTCTACCTGCCGCTGCAATCTTTAATAATCCGAGCTTTTTAAGGCAATGCCACGGCATAAAAACGCCCGGCCAGCACCAGCTGCTCTTGCATGCTGTGGATATGGTAAAAGGCAGTGACGGTCACTATCGAGTACTCACCGACCGAGCCCAAATTCCGAGCGGTGCAGGCTATGCATTGGAAAACCGAACGGTTATGTCACGGGTGATGCCTAACATCTATCGCGACAGTCAGGTGCGTCGACTAGCGCCATTTTTTCAGTCAATGAAGACCATGTTGTCGTCTCTGGCCGGCCACTGGACAGATACACCCAACATCGTCATTTTAACGCCCGGCGTATACAGCAGTAATTATTTTGAACAGGCTTTTTTGACCAACTACCTCGGCTATCCATTAGTGCAGGGACGCGATCTCACCGTCCGCAATGGCTCGGTATGGATGAAATCGTTAAATGGTTTAGTACGCGTCGACGTCATCGTGCGCCATGTCGATGACGACTATTGCGATCAGGCCGAATTACGTACCGACTCACTACTCGGCGTCGCCGGTTTGCTCGAAGTCGCCCGTGCTGGCAATGTTGTGCTGGCCAATCCTTTAGGCAGCGGCCTGTTAGAAGCGCCAACATTACATAAATACCTGCCCGATATTTGCCAATTTTTATTAGGTGAACCACTCATCACGCCATCAGTCACGACCTATTGGTGCGGCGATGCAGACGATCTCAACTATGTGCTGGCCCACTTGGATCAGCTGATCATTAAACCGGTATCGCGCAAATATCACGAACGCAGCATCTATGGTCATACTCTAGATAAACAGGCACTGGCCGAGGTTAAATTACGTATTCAGCAACAACCGCAGCTGTATGTCGCTCAAGACTATTTAACCGGCTCCATGACGCCAGTTTGGCAAGAAAGTAGATTAACTGCCAAGCCCAGTTTATTACGAACCTTTACCTGCGCCAGTGAGCAAGGCTATAAACTGATGCCCGGAGGCTTATTACGCACCGGCGATGCGGCCTCAGGAATGATCGCTTCGAACCTTTCTATGTCTAACACTAAAGACACCTGGGTGCTGGCCGAAAAACCTGAGCAGCCGATGTCGTTGTTGCAGAACAAGCCCGCACCGCAAGCTGCGATGCAGGGCAATATTCCCAGCCGCGTTGTCGAAAATTTATTTTGGATGGGTCGCTACGCCGAACGTATCGAAATGAATGCGCGCATGTTGCGTACGCTATTTAATAAATTGCAGGGGCTGTACCCTCTGTCATTAGAAAGTCGGCGGCTGTTATTGCAATCTATCTCGATACAAACGCAATGTTCACTGCAATTACTCAGTGCCGATGATGACTTACTCAATCAGCCAGATATGGCTCTGGCGGCAATCATCACCAACGGTCAACAACCCGGCTCGGTGAAGTCCGACCTCTATGCCTTACTCAACTGCAGCGAACAGGCCAAAGAGCGGTTGTCTTCTGATTCACGAATCATCGTCAATGGTTTGTACGATCAAATACATCAGCTCGACCAAGCCTATCAATTTGGCTTACCACTGGCCCCAGAAGAGCCGTTAAACCATTTGGTAACAGCCTTACTGGCATTAGCAGGGCTGTATCATGAAAGCACGTTACGCGGTCAATCTTGGTCGTTCCAGCAAATAGGACGTTGCACCGAACGAGCCTTAAAAACCGCAACACTGTTAAGAGCGTCGCTCAGCTATCCGTTAGCAGAAGCACATCAACAAGAGGTTTTAGAGTCGATCCTACTCAGCTCTGAAGCACTCATCTCATTCCACCGGCGCTATAAAAACTACGCCAACCTCGCCGATGCCTTGGAACTTTTAATTACCGACAAAAGCAATCCTCGTTCATTGATGTACCAGTTTGAACAGCTCAATCAATGCGTCGTGCAATTGCCACGCAGTGCGCCCAATCAGGGAGTCAGCACGGAGTACAAACTTATTCAAAGCTGCTTAATCGACATCAAACATGCCGATCTCGATAAGCTGGCAAGCATCGACAGCGATGGCAATTATCGTGAACAGCTTAATCAATTTATGTCATCTTTAATCGAGCGGCTCGAGCAATTAACCACGGTCATCAGTGACAAGTATTTCGATCACACCACCGAACCTCATAAGCTTGTACATTCGAGCCGAGGGCCCGCTTTATGAAATACCAAGTTCGTCACCTAACCCAATACGACTACAGCGCACCTGTGAGTCTGTGCTACAACCGCGCGCACCTGATTCCCAGAGACACGCAAACACAACATTGCTTAGACCACCAAATCAAAATAACACCAGAACCTGCATACCAACGTGGTGGCAAAGACTATTTTGAAAACTTCACGTTGTATTTTTCAATTGAAGAGCCACACTCGACACTGGCCATTGAAGTGATCAGCGATATCGAAAGACGACCTATCGATACTAGCCAGTGGCTGCCCTTTCAAGAATTGACCTGCGGCCAATTACGACAAACGCTGAGCCAAGCTGACAGCCCTGAATTACGACTGGCACAGGAGTACCTGTTTGATTCAACCCACATTCACCGCTCGCCATTATTGCAACAGTATTGCGAAGATATTTTCGCCGATGATCGCCCTGTCATAGCGGCCTTACAGCAGCTCACCGAAAAAATATTCCATGAATTCACCTTTGATGCCAGCGCTACCAACGTCGCAACGCCTATCGAGCAGGTTTTGCAACAACGCAGTGGCGTGTGCCAAGACTTTGCTCATCTAGCGATTGGCTGCTTGCGCTCGGTCGGTATTCCAGCACGCTACATCAGTGGCTATTTAGAAACCCTTCCACCACCGGGTGAAGAAAAACTCGTCGGTGCCGATGCCTCTCACGCTTGGTTTGCCGCCTTTATCCCCGAGCTCGGCTGGTTAGAATTTGACCCTACCAACAACATTCTGCCCGATGAACAACATCTGACCACCGCCTGGGGGCGTGATTATGCCGATGTGACGCCGTTACAAGGCGTTATTTTTGACGGCGGTGATAGTCAATATATGAGCGTTTCTGTCGACGTTAAACGACTCGACGACTGACCAAACCCACTTGCTGAACTCAGCAACGTCATGGCATATTTTTACGCCCAAATAATACTAATCAATTTGACAATCTAAAATATAACAAGGACTATAACCAGCGTTAGACACTCAAACTTTGCTAAACACAACGCACTGATAAGAGGGTAAACGTTATGAACCATCTGACTGATTTAGGCTTAATTGCAGAAACTATTGGTCGGCAACCGACCACCGTCGTCGTTTTGCCCAGCATATCCCTCGGTTATTTAACGCGCCGCTTTCGGCCCGACCTAGATAACTTTGAAGAAACCTTTTTGTTCCATCTATTTTGGCTAGCCAAATCCAATATCGAACTGATTTTTATTTTTACAGAAGGCTTCGATAAACACCTAATCGATCATTCACTCTATACCGTGGCTCAACATCTTAATACGAAACAATCATCGTTGCGCAGCCGTATTCAAATCCTTACCGTGCCTTCCTCTCAAGAAGGACTCAGCGCCAGCCTTTATCAATCGCCACAACATCTTGAACAGTTAGCAACGCTATTAAATCACCGCCAGGCTGTTATTTCGGCTTGGCAGGTCGGCCACTATGAAATTTCCGTAGCACAAGAATTAGATTGCCGATTACTTTCCGGCAACGCCGCCTGTGCTAAATACGATAATAAATCAGCAGGGCGGAAACTGGCGCAGGCCGCTGGCGTGGCAACAGCAGTGGGTGTCGAAGATATTTACTCTCTTACCTGCGCACAGAAACAGATGAGCCTGCTAGCAAAGCAGGCAGCGGCTGGCAGAGAATTTATTCTAAAGCTCAATAAAGAAGACGGCGGCAGCGGTATCGGCTACCTCAAGCTCGATCAAAGTCTCAATAACATCGAACAGCTGACCATCAGCAAAAACATTCCGAAAGCCCAATTTGAACAACAACTCGCCGTGCAAGGCGCTGTTCTTGAGCAAATGATTGTTGCCGACGTGATCGCGGTGCCAAGCATTAAGCTGTTTATTTCCGACAGCGGAGAAGCCCAAGTATTAGCAACACACGACCAATTAGAAGATGCCGAAGTCTACCTCGGCGTACACTTTCCAGCCAACGCCGCTTACCGTAATGAGCTGATTCAGCAAGGTTTAAAATTAGCGAAACAGTGCTGTAAGGTTGGTATTCGCGGTCTATTTTCGATTGATTTTTTAGCCAAGCACAACCCAACCACCGGCACTTGGCAACTGTATTTTTTAGAGCTGAACTTACGCGCCAGCGCAACAACTCATCCTTATTTTTGGACCAAGTACTTAACCGGCGCGCAGTATAATAACGACAGTGGGCATCTAGAAAAAAATGGTGAACAATTTTTTTATAACGCTTACGAACACTTCCAGCATCCGCTATTAAACACAATCGATACACAAAAAATTATTCGAGCCTGCCACGAACAGGGACTCAGTTACTGCCGCCAAAAACAAACCGGCGTACATCTGCATATGCTCAGCATGATTAACGCCTTTAATCGATTCGGCGCAACCATCATCGGCACCAGCCAACAACAGATCGAAGAACTCAGCACCGAGTTAAATACACTGATACAAAAACTCTGTGAACAAACCGAAGGGCACTTTTCGACAGACGAAAAAAAACCAGCTAAAAAGCTGGTTCTTTAATTTGGTAGCGGGGGCCGGATTTGAACCGACGACCTTCGGGTTATGAGCCCGACGAGCTACCAGGCTGCTCCACCCCGCATCAACTCGTTTAGACTGGCTTTGGCTTGGTGCTCAATGCCTGTCAACGGAGCGGTATATTAATGATTGAGCCGTTTTTGTCAACTAACTTTCTGATTTAGTTAGATTTTTACGATAAGCGAACAGTTCTTGCTTGTTTCATTCTGGCTTCCAACGGCTCGTAATCGAGAGGCTCAACCGGCCCGACAGCCAGCCATTGAGCGACCCGCTGATGAAAGTCAGCCAGCTCATCAACGCCTGATCCAACGCCGTTAGATAATAATTTCACCTGAGTACTCATTCGCAATGCGGCATCTTCTGGCGGGCTGTTTAAACCAGCCAATACTTCAAGCTCGACTGTTTTTTCATGCAAGGATTGCAAATATTCTGCTTGCGCAGGCTCGGCCCAATGCGATAACAAATTAATCAAGCCTTTGCTTTGCGCTGGTCGTTTTTCTGCTTGCCACTGTTCTACCAGTTCGGTTTGTGAGTGCTGACCAAAACGCGCCTGCTTTACCCAATCGATTGTTGAGACCCATTGCACATCCAATTCTGCTCGCTGCTCGGCATCGCAACGCTGGGAAAATTGAGCCGCTGCGGCACGCACACGTTCAGCCAATTTTTTATAGGCGGCACTGGGAATATCGGACAGCGCTTTGAACTCAGTGTGTAACGCCTCGAACTCAGCTTTTTTATCGCGACAGGATTCAAGCTCTGCATTGAGAAAACTTTCTAGCTGAGTGACGATGACTTCGGCCTGCTCAATGCTGGCTTGCTGTTGCGCTTTCGACTGCTGCATTTGTGCGTCGCGTCGCTCAAATAATTGATCACACACCTGCCTAAAGGCTTGCCACAGACGCTGCTCATCTTTGCGTGCAACCATGCCGGCCTGCTTCCATTCTTGCTGTAAGGCTTTCGCTGCTTCTGTCGCTTGGTGCGCGTCTTCTATTTCGAGTAACGCTTTACTGCGTTCGATAATGTCTTCTTTCGCCGCCAGATGCTGTACTTGTTGCGCGCTCATCAGCGCGAATAATTTTTTATGGATGGCGTCAAATTCAGCCTGAACTTTTTTATTATCATTGCGATCCACCGGCGCATACTTACGCCAGTCGTTTCTGGCAACCTGCAATACTTGATCTAGCTCTTTGGCGTCGACTCGATCCAAATCGATACGTTCAGCGTAAAGATTCAGTTGTGCCACAACCTCTTGTCGCTTGGCTAAATTTACCTGGCGTAATTTTCGCTGCTCGGCAAAGTATTCGCGGCACGGCTCAAAAGCTTGATTAGATAAATCGTGAAACTGCTGCCACAACTCCTTCTGTCGGTCTTTTAAACCGCGACTAAGAAGCTTCCATTCGTCCTGCATATCTTTGATTGTTTTCGCACGATCTTCAGGATCCAGATGTTGGTTCACCAGCTGCTGCATACGCTCAATCAACACCTGCTTTTTCGGTAACACAGCAAAGGCTTGCCAATCTCGCAGTTTTTCTAACTCATCGAACGTTTCGTCATATTGTTTTTGCACAACAGGTTGCCACTGCGAAGCCAAAGCCTGTCGCTGCTCTTCGGCCCCTTGAAACAAACCTGAGGCGCGACGTAAATGGCCATCTCGAATGGCGGCAGTACAGCGTCTTAGTTGTCCACGCAATGCCTTCACTGCCTCTGCGACATCCGCTGGCATAGCGTTAGTTGAGTGGCTTTTGGCTTCATTTTGTGAGCTGTTGGCGCTTGAAAACTCAGCCGACTCAACTGAAGATTCAGACTCTAACGGCTCTGTTTGGTTTTGGTTTTTAGCTTGAGCTTCTGCCTGCGTGTGTACTTGCTCTACATCCGCAAGCTCAACAATGGCTGATTGATCTGTTGTCTCGTTGTGCTGCTCGTCATACTGGTCAAACTTATCCACCAGTTGCGCGACTAAGGCATCAAACGACTGCTGTTCGGTATCGCTAATATCAGCCTGAGTTTGCCACTGCTCGCTTAGCAGCGTTAATTTTGCTCGGCTCATTGGTTCATAAGGCGCGCTCAACAGTTTTTGCAAACGTGTTAACAACTGCTGCTTTTGTTGCTGATGCGTTTGCTCAGCTTGCTGCTGCTCCTTTTGTTGCGACAACGTTGCCTGCAATATGCGATAAACTGCTTTATCTTTGCCTTTGGTTTGCTGCATCAATTCGGTTAATACTGCTAAGCTCTGTATTTGTTGCGCGGCGTATTTTTTTATCTTAGAAGTAATGCCAAACAGCACTAGCTGCTGCCAGCTTTCTTCGCTGTCATCATCAACCGCTAAATCAAATTCTATGGCCACGGAATTTTTTGCTTGACCAGAAAACGCCGTGCAAACATCAGCGGCTTGCCAGTCGCCCTGATCGATATATTCCAGCACAGTTTTTAATAACTTTGCCTGCGCTGCGCTATCCAGCTGATCGAATTGTTGCGCCGCCTGTTCAGGGTTTTGAAACTTTGGATATTGATGCTTTGAATGTTGAGACTCTGGATTTTTCAACAACGCCGTGTGTTTTTGTGCAGAGATTTTTTCTTTGTTATTTGGCTGTTGCGCCTTTTTATTTGAAAATCGCTTAAAAAACATGATTAGCTCCTTGATTAGCCACGCCCAATCGCTGGGAGTCAGCAAATGAACGGAATTTTACTCACAGGTCTATCTACAATGCCTAACAACACGTTAGCATAACTGGATCCAGATCTGTCCGAAATAGCGACCGCCCACTGACTCGGTCTGCTCGGCACTCGGATTGAACAATCGGCAACTCAACTGAACGAGGTTTTCTATGGCGGCTAACACTACGCTACTTTGGTACGACTATGAAACATGGGGCGCAAGCCCAATGAAGGACAGCATTGCCCAGTTTGCAGCCGTGCGTACCAACCTCGACTTAGAGATTATCGATGAGCCGATTGATATTTTTTGCCGCCCAAATATCGACACCCTAATCGAACCTGATGCCGTCAACGTCACTGGCCTTTCTCCCATCCAATTGCAACAGCAAGGCATGAGTGAATGGCAGTTCGCTCAGCAAATACACCAACAGATGATCCAAGCAGGAACCTGCACCGTCGGCTATAACAGTATTCGCTTTGACGATGAATGCACGCGTTATCTTTTTTATCGTAACCTATTAGACCCGTACGCTCGCGAATGGAAGAACGGTAACAGCCGATGGGACATTATGGATATGGTACGAATGACTAAGGCGTTACGCCCTGAAGGCATCGAATGGCCAGTTCGCGAAGATGGCTTTGCTTCATTCAAGCTAGAACACCTCACCCAAGCTAACGGCATTAGCCACGAAAACGCACACGATGCGGTCAGCGATGTTAAAGCCACAATCGCCATGGCCAAACTGATTAAAGAGCGACAACCTAAGCTTTACAACTATGCGTTTTCCCTGCGTTACAAGCGTGAAGTACTAAAGCATCTTGATGTTATGTATCACACGCCTCACCTGCACTTTAGCGGCAAGATCCCTGCGCAAGAGCACTGTTTAGGCATAGAAATACCGCTGATGATTCACCCTGATCGCAGCAACGAAGTCATCGTCATCGATATTCGCGAAGACCCTAGCTGGGTGCTGGATTACAACGCCGAGCAATTACAACAGTGGTTGTACACGGCGACAAGCGAGTTGCCAGAAGGAATACAGCGGCCGCCGTTTAAAACCATTCATATTAATCGCAGCCCGATGGTCGCGCCGATATCTCTGCTCGACGCGGAAACGGCAAACCGACTGGGAATTAACCTTGCCAAAATAGACCAGCACCGAGCTTGGGTGGCACAACACCCTGATGTATTAAAGCTGGCACTCGATGTGTTTACCGATAAACATGAGCGCGAACAAGCAAGTAACCCAGAATATGCCCTGTACAGTGGTTTTATCGACGATCACGACCGCGCTATTTTGAATCGTTTCACCGAAGCTAAAGAACCCGAAGAACGCTGGCTTAGTGAAGCCGATGCGCTGCACGATAAACGACTGCCCGAATTGGTCACCAATGTTTTAGCGCGGCACTTCCCTGAAGCACTTAGCCCTCAGCAAACCGAGGCTTGGCGCGAGCAGCGTATCAGCTACTTAGAAGAACTCGACGCAGGCCAAACCGAAACTCGGTTAGAACAGCTGCTAGCGAAAGCTCGCCTGATAAACGAAGCCGACCCTAACAACCAAGCCATAGCCGATACCTTGCAATATTTAGAAGCATTCGAGCAACGCTGGTTTGATACTAAACCTACTGCCGAGCCGCTCGTCGACGAAATAGACGAAATAGAGGGTGCTGAAAATACAACGCCCAATCAACAAACAACAGAGACAGAGACAGAGACAGAGACAGAGACAGAGACAGAGACAGAGACAGAGACAGAGACAGAGATTAAAACGAAAACAGACACTGAGACAAAACCCGAAAGTGACGAGCAAGGTCAGCTGGATCTGTTTTAACGCTCAAGCGATCAATGACCGATCATCTCAGCGCCTTTGGCAGCAAAGCACTGCCTGCTTAGCACTAAAGGACAGATGTACAAATTTTCGGCTAAGGTTTTAAAATGGCTGCGGCGTAAATTGATCGAACCGAAACAGCTTGTAACAGGTCTATAGAATTAAAATACAACAGCGATAACCGTCGCTGTCGCGAATAAAACAACACAAATAAGCACCAACATACCTAGATTGGGCGGAAGGAAGAGACGAATGACCCTTATAAAAACTGAAGACTTTGTTCAGAGTGTTGCCGATGCACTGCAGTACATCTCCTACTATCACCCTAAGGACTTTATCGACGCAGTCCATGAGGCGTACCAGAGAGAACAATCTCCGGCGGCAAAAGACGCCATGGCGCAAATTCTGATTAACAGCCGCATGTGTGCCGAAGGCCATCGACCTATTTGCCAAGACACCGGCATTGTCACCGCCATTGTTGAAGTCGGTATGGATGTGAGATTCGAAGATACCTCAACCAGCCTAGAAGATATGGTCAATGCGGGCGTACGACGCGCCTATTTGCACCCAGACAATGTATTGCGTGCATCGGTACTGGCCGACCCTGACGGCGCGCGTGCCAATACCAAAGACAACACTCCAGCGGTCGTGCACACCAAACTGGTACCCGGTAACAAGGTTCATGTGCAAGTCGCAGCAAAAGGCGGCGGCAGTGAAGCAAAATCTAAATTTGCCATGCTCAACCCTTCCGATTCCGTGGTCGATTGGGTACTAAAAATGGTTCCACAAATGGGCGCTGGCTGGTGCCCGCCGGGCATGCTCGGCATCGGCATTGGCGGTACTGCCGAAAAAGCCATGCTGATGGCCAAAGAAAGCCTGATGGAGCCGATCAACATTCAGGAACTACAAGCTCGCGGCGCACAAACCCGCTCAGAAGAATTACGTTTGGAGTTGTACGACAAGGTCAATCAATTAGGCATTGGTGCGCAAGGCCTCGGCGGTTTAACCACCGTTTTGGACATCAAAGTCATGGACGCGCCAACGCATGCAGCCAATAAGCCAGTTGCTATCATTCCGAACTGTGCCGCAACGCGTCATGTACACTTTGAACTCGATGGCAGCGGCATTGCAGAACTACCAACGCCGAAACTATCAGACTGGCCAGAAATCACTTGGGAAGCTGGCGCCAACACCAAAAAAGTAAACCTTGATACGCTGACCAAAGAAGAGACCCTAAGCTGGAAGCCGGGCGATACACTTTTGCTTTCCGGTAAAATGTACACGGGCCGCGATGCCGCCCATAAACGCATGGTCGATATGATCGATGCTGGTGAGCCACTGCCGGTCGACTTAAAAGGCAAGGTGATCTATTACGTCGGCCCAGTCGACCCGGTGCGCGAAGAAGTGGTTGGCCCTGCTGGTCCAACAACGGCGACACGCATGGATAAGTTTACCGACAAGGTACTTGAGCACACTGGGCTGTATGCCATGGTTGGTAAAGCAGAGCGTGGACCTGCCGGTATTGAGGCGATTAAAAAGCATCAATCCACTTATTTGATGGCTGTTGGCGGAGCGGCCTATTTGGTTTCAAAAGCGATTCGCTCATCCAAGGTTGTCGCCTTTGCTGATCTCGGCATGGAAGCCATTTATGAATTTGAACTGGACGAAATGCCGGTGACTGTCGCAGTCGATAGCAACGGTGAATCGGTGCATCAAACCGGGCCAAAAGAATGGGCCGTTAAGATTGCAGCCGCCAATGTTTAATAGCCTAAGCTGAATAAAAGGGCTCGATTAAAAAAACATTTTTAAAAAGCATGGCTTAAGTAACTCGCTAAGCCATGCTTTATTCTTGCCATCTTTTTATCGCTTTTTAAGCAAGGCCAGAATCAACGTCGTTCAACACAACAACCTGTTCTTGCTGAACTTCAAAATAAAAACAATCGCGGCGGTTGGTATGGCAGGCAGCACCCTGTTGATCTACCAACAAAAGCAGCGTATCGCCATCGCAATCGGCACGCATTGAAACCAATCGTTGCCGATGACCCGAACTTTCACCTTTACGCCAATAGGTTTGGCGCGAACGAGACCAGTAACAAACCTGACCTTCTTTTAGCGTTTCACGAATCGACTGCTCGTTCATCCACGCCATCATCAACACTTCACCTGTATCATGCTGCTGAGCAATGGCAGGAATCAGGCCCTGTTCGTTATATTTTAAAACAGATAAATATTCGTCCAGTGCAATGGCCGAACCCTGACTGAGCTTTTCCCACTCTTTAAACATTGTTATACCTTCTTATCTATAAATTCTTATACAAAACGGTTTAAAAAACATCACTTTCATCGCCAATATAATCGAGCAATAGTTTCGTTAGGCTGTCAGTGTTTTTAAATAATGCTCGATGCGATCAACCGCTTGCTGCAAGCGATCAATACCCACGGTGTAAGCCAAACGAATACAGCTATCAGGATTAGGCCCGCCAAAATCGAGCCCCGGAGTTACAGCTACGCCAGCTTTTTCTAACAAGTCAGCACAAAAGGCTTTGGCATCTTTTGAATAGGCAGAAATATCAATGTACAAATAAAACGCGCCATCAGGGTTGGCTAAAATATTTAATCCTAAAGCAGGTAGTGTTTGCATTAAAAAATCACGGCGGCGTTTTATTTCGGCAACCCGATCAAAACAAAGCTGTTCTACTTCTGGCTGAAAGCCAACGAGCGCAGCTTGCTGTGCTAATACTGGCGACGATAAAAATAAATTTTGCGCAATGCGCTCGCAGGCTTCAACGGCATTTTCTGGTGCAACCAACCAACCCAAACGCCAGCCAGTCATGCCATAAAATTTAGAAAAAGATTGCAACACCCAGCCATCCTGAGTGACTTCCAATAAGCTCGGCGCTAGGCCATCAAAGCTGATGCCGTGATAAATTTCATCGGCAATGAGTTGCAACGAATGCTGCTGACAAAACTGCATAACCTGCTGCCATTGTTCTTTACTCATCACCGAACCCAAAGGATTAGAAGGCGAGGCTATGAGCACTGCTTTGGTTTTATCCGTCAGCGCTTTTTCAAGGGCGTCTAATGTTAATTGCATACCTTGATCGGCTTCTAAATAGACTGGCACACCAACCGCATTGACCGTATGCAGTAGGTTTTTATTGCAAGGGTAACCGGGCTCCGGCAATAACACCTCATCGCCCGGGTTTAGCGTCGCCAAAAATGCTAACTGCAACGCCATTGAGCCGCCCGGCGTTATGATTACTCGGTTTGGATCTAGGCTCACACCATGCCAACGCTGATAACGCTCGGCGATCGCTTGTTTTAATTCTAAAATACCGGTGCTGTTAACATAGCCTTGCGATTGATGAGTGAGTGCCTCTTTTGCCGCCTCTATGATGGCTGGCGGCGTTGCAAAGTCCGGTTCGCCAACAAACAGGCGAATAACATCAACACCCTGCTGTTCTAGTTTTTCAACTTGGCCTAGGATTTCGACGACATAAAAAGGGGAAATGAGCTGGGTACGTGTTGCGAGTGTCATCGGGTTTCCTTAATGCGGTAAAATAAACAACAAAGCCGTATACTGATTCACTCATACGGAGCTTTCTAATACTGAATTTTCTAATACGAAGCTTTCCTGTACAGAGCAATCCAATACGGAACATATCCAATACTGGCTAAGCCTGTAATACAAAGACGCGCATTCTATCTAAGATTAGGCACGAAAACACGACCATGAGTATTGTACACCCTTCGTCAACCGCCGCCGTGCAAAGCCGTTCTGGCTATCGTGGCCGCTTTGCACCGACGCCTAGCGGCCCGCTGCACTTTGGCTCTTTGTTTGGTGCTTTAGTCAGTTACTTGGATGCAAAATCTCAACAGGGGCAATGGTTACTGCGCATAGAAGATATCGACCCGCCTAGAGAACAGCCCGGTGCGGCCGATGCCATCCTTGCAACACTCGAAGCGCACGGACTTTATTGGGATGAACAAGAAACCTACCAGTCCGATAACAGTGAACGCTATTTAGCTCACTTAGACGAACTCGAACAACAAAAACTACTATTTTGGTGCCAATGCAGCCGTAAAGATTTAGCGGGTGTTCATCCTTATCCGGGCACCTGCCGGCAGCACCAAAACTCTCGGCCCAATAGCGCCATCCGGTTTTTAGCACAAGAAGGTGTCGATTGTTTTGTTGATATTTTTCAAGGTGCGCAGCAGGCTAACATTCAACAGCAGTTTGGCGACGTCATATTGCGTCGCCGCGACGGCTTATTTGCCTATCAGTTAGCGGTTGTTTGCGATGATATTGCCAGCAAGATTAGCCACGTCATTCGCGGTATCGATCTGCTAGATTCGGTTTATTGGCAACGCGCGCTGTACCGAGCCTTTGGTAAAGGGCTGCCGCACTACGGTCACTTTGCAGTCATTCACAACGCCAATAGCGAACAAAAGCTGAGTAAGCAAAATCTGGCTCCAGCTGTCGATGTACAACAGGCCAGTGTTAATTTACAGCAAGCGTTAAGGCTGCTCGCCATCGATGTTGATCTCGACACCCCTGAACGCATGCTGCAACAGGCGATCACACAATGGCAGCGGGCGTCACTTGCCAACCGACAGATCATTACACTGGCGCCTGAGGCTCTGTTGCCATAACTAGCAGCATAAAACGGCCATCCATGATGACTGCAAAAAGCACACAAACTGCTTTCTAATTTCAAAGCCGTCAAGGTAAACTGATGCTCAATCTAATAAAACAAACAGCAACAGGCTTAGAAGCAGCGAAAGCCAACATCCATTCACACTAATAACAATACTGATACCTATGTTTATTAAGCTGGTTATTTTACCGATTTACATCATATTGCCATTTTCATTCAGCTGGTTTGATTCTCAAGCATTCTGGTACCTGCCTTTTATTCTTTGGCTTGGCGGCATTATTGTTAACGCCTTAGTTGAGCGTTCGCGAGGCGAATACTGATGGTTTTTGATTGGGGCCAACTGGTATTAGCCACCATCATCTACATTGCGGTGTTGTTTTATATTGCCTACCTCGCCGAGCAGGGCAAAATTCCTGATAAAATTTTAAAACACCCGCTGGTCTTTATTCTGGCCTTCGGTGTCTGCTGTAGCTCCTGGACCTTTTACGGTTCGGTTGGCATGGCCTACGAAATCCAACACGGTTATCTCGCCTTTTACTTAGGCGTCTCCATCCTATTGTTATTCTCGGCCATTATTATTCGGCCGCTCTTTACGCTGGCAAAAAACTATCAGCTTTCCTCTCTGGCGGATTTATTCGCTTTTCGTTATCGCTCACGCTGGGTTGGTTTACTCACCGCTCTGGGGGTGTTTTTAGCGGTGATGCCGTTATTAGCCCTGCAAATTCAAGCGATTACCGATGTTATTGTAACGCTCGACCCAAACGCCCACACTCGCTCCATTGCTGCAACCGTCAGTGTCATTTTGCTCTACGTCACCATGCTATTTGGTACGCGCAGCATTAAACCCAGTGAACGTCACCCAGGGCTTATTTTTGCACTGGCGATCGAATCGGCCTTTAAACTGGTGGTGCTGTTAATTATCGGCGTGGTTGCCAGCAGTGAAATAGGCGGTGGCCTTGGCTCTATGCAAACCTGGGCCAACTCGGTCGACGCAGAACTATTGCCTAGAGCCTTTATGAACCCAATGCAGTGGTTTTCGCTATTACTGCTGTTTGTTATTGCACCGTTGGTGCTGCCTCACCTGTTTCAAATTTTGTTCCGTGAAAGCGCCAAACCTGGGCGAATGCAATTTATTACTTGGGCTGCGCCGCTGTACGTCTTTTTGATGGCGTTACCTATTTTGCCAATTATGTGGGCTGGCGTTAAAACCGGCTCCAGCCTCAGCCCTGAGTATTTCACTCTCAGCGTTGGCCTTGCCCTAGAAAGCCCTGGCCTCATTTGGCTGACCTTTATTGGCGGTCTCTCTGCGGCTTCTGGTGTTACTGTAATTGCGGCGCTGTCTATTTCCAGCATGCTGCTTAACCATCTAGTACTGCCATTTAACAAGCCTAAAAACGACAGTGATGTCTATCAATGGCTGATCTGGTCCAGACGCATTCTCATCACCTTTGTGTTTGCCTCGATTTTTGGCTTTTATGTCTTTTTGAATCAGGTACATAATCAGTCGACGCTACTGATTACCTCCTATTCCGGCCTCGTACAGATGGCCCCGGGTTTGGTCGGGCTGCTTTTTTGGAGTCGAGCTAACCATAAAGCCTTTATTGTCGGCGTCACCCTTGGTTTATTTTTCTGGGTTATCTGGCAGCTGGCGCCAGTGTTGAGCGACAGTTTATCGTTAGTCAGCCGCTTACCATTACAGTTTGCTATTGATCGTGATAACTGGACTGAGGTGGTGTTCTATTCATTAAGCCTCAATACAGTCGCCTTTATCATCACTGCGCTGATCACTAAACCTACCGAAGCAGAACAGGCTGCTGCTGAAATCTGCGTTATCAGCCGAGTCGACCGACGCCAGCGCTTGCCGCTGAAAGCTAAAAATGCCCGTGAATTTATCGAAGCATTAGCGCGCCCACTTGGCCAAGTCATGGCTGAACGTGAAGTGCAACGAGCGCTCACCAAGCTGCGACTCGACTTAAGTGAATATCGGCCTTATGCCCTGCGTCGATTACGCGACACCATTGAAGCCAACTTATCTGGCTTGATGGGGCCTTCTGTAGCTCAAGCCACTGTTTCGCACTATTTGCCTTACGAACAGGTCGAAGCGGTACGCAGTGAAGACATTCACTTTTTAGAACAGAATTTAGACAACTACCACTTTCAACTCAGTGGCATGGCCGCCGAACTCGATCGGCTGCGCCGACATCACCGAGAAACACTCTACCGGCTGCCGATTGGTGTCTGCTCACTGACCTCTGATGGTGAAATCTTGCTGTGGAATCAGGTGATGACCAAACTCACCAACATCGAAGAAGAACAAGCCATCGGCGCAAAGGCGGACTCCTTACCCGATCCTTGGTATAAATTGTTCGATAACTTTATCAACGGTCACGACGAAAAAATCACCATCGAACAAGAAAACCCCAGCGATCCGCGCAATAATCGTTGGTTTAGTCTGCATAAAACCAGCTTTGGTAAAGCCAGCACCGACCTCAACGAAGGCATCATTTTGCTGCTCGAAGACGAAACCGAATACAAGCGTTTAGAGTCAGAGCTGGTGCATTCAGAGCGGCTCGCCTCCATTGGTCAGCTGGCCGCAGGCATTGCGCATGAGATTGGTAATCCAATCACTGGGATCGATTGCTTAGCGCAGGATTTAAAGTACGCCACCAGCCAAGACGACATTATTGATATTGGCGAACAGATACGGCTGCAAACCGAGCGCGTCACCAAAATTGTACGCTCACTGGTCAACTTCTCTCACTCTGGCTCGGAAAACGGCAAGTCTGGCAACCATCCGCATTCCTTGCGCCAAATCGTGCAGGATGCGATGGATCTACTGGCGCTATCACGTGACGAAAACCAGGTTCATTTCGTTAATAAAGTTGACCCCAGTTACGAAGTGATTTGCGAACCACAACGTTTGGCGCAAGTCTTTATTAACCTGCTCGGTAATGCGCGCGACGCGAGCCCTGCTAATGAAGCGGTGGTTGTCGATGCCAGCATTGAGCCAAAACGTGAAACCTTGAGTATTACCGTAACCGACCGTGGCACCGGCATCGCCGAAGATGTCATCGATCACATTTTCGACCCATTCTTCACCACCAAAGAGGTCGGCAAGGGTACCGGACTTGGGCTTTTCCTCTCCTACACCATTGTTGAAGAGCATTACGGCCACATTAGTGTGAAATCTCCGGCTTATTTACTTGAAGGTGTTGGAACTCAATTCACGATTAGGCTACCCTTGCACAGCAATACTGTTACCCTAGGTAACAATTAAATCGCTACATAAAGCAATATAACAACAATAACATCACTGTTCGCCAGAGCTTTGGAGGTCTGTATGGGCAATATTCTCATCGTAGAAGACGAGAGCATTATTCGGTCGGCACTAAAACGACTATTGGAACGCAACAAATACCAAGTCACCGAAGCTGAATCGGTCGCCGAAGCCTTACAGAACGACCTCAACACTTTTGACCTCATTATTTCTGATCTACGACTACCTGGCGCGCCCGGTACCGACCTGATCTCTGCAGCCGAAAAAACCCAAGTTTTGATCATGACCAGTTACGCCAGTATGAAATCGGCCGTTAACGCCATGAAACTGGGGGCCGTCGACTATATTGCCAAGCCGTTCGATCACGAAGATATGATTCGCACGGTAAGACGAATTATTGAAGAGGCGCGTAATAAACAAAATGCGCCAATACCAGAAGACCAAGCCGATGGCGAAAGCACCGCTGAGCCTGAGGTATTTCTTGAACGGGACGACAAACGCGCCGCACTCGGTGGGCTGGTTGGCAGCTGCGAGCCAATGCAGCAGCTTTACAAACGTATTCTAAAAGTCGCACCTGCGGACATCACCGTACTTATTCAAGGCGAGTCTGGTACCGGTAAAGAGCTGGCCGCCAAAGCCATTCACGATTACAGCGAACGCAAAGACAACCCAATGATTTCGGTTAACTGCGCCGCCATCCCTGAAAGCCTGATTGAATCTGAATTATTCGGGCACGAGAAAGGCGCCTTTACCGGAGCCAGCGCAGCCCGCCAAGGCCTTATTGAAGCGGCGGAAGGTGGCACACTATTTTTAGATGAAATTGGCGAATTGCCAATCGAAGCTCAAGCTCGCTTGCTGCGTGTTTTGCAAGAAAACGAGATTCGACGAGTCGGTTCAGTACAAGCGACTAAGATCAACATCCGGCTTATTGCAGCGACGCACCGCGACCTGAAAAAGCTGGTAAAAGAAGGCCTGTTCCGTGAAGACCTTTATTACCGTCTGCAAGTCATCGAAATCGCACTGCCACCATTACGCGAACGAATGGGTGATGTTATCGATATTGCCGAACATTTAGTCAATAAACACTGTAAACGCTTAAAACTCAGCAAAATACTGCGTCTGACCAGTAATTCACGCAAGCTAATGCGCAAATACGACTGGCCCGGTAACGTTCGGGAACTAGAGAATGCGATACAGCGAGCCATTATTTTATCGGATGACGGCCGGCTGCATAGCGCCGACCTCGGCATCTCTCAAGACGACTGGGAAATTCCAGCAACCTTCACCAACCAACAGGCGGTTCCTATCGCTGCAGTTAGTGATACATCCGATACTGAGCAAACAGAGCAAGACAGCGATGACCTTTCGCTAGAAAGCTACTTCCAACACTTTGTGCTTGAACACCAAGAATCAATGTCCGAAACCGAGCTGGCGCAAAAACTAGGCATTAGTCGAAAATGCTTATGGGAGCGCCGACAACGGCTCGGCATTCCTCGGGCAAAAAAAGTAGCTGCTCGCTAAACCCGAAGCCAAATCCCTTTAGTCAAACCTTCCTTCTCATAGCGTGCCGCGGATTAGATAAACGGCACGCTATTGAACCACTCGTCACACTGCCAAAACGGCGACTCTTTACACGGCAGCACCGGTAAATAAACGACGCTTTAACGCCACTATTATTAAAGTGCGATTAAGCTGAGGCTATTAGGTCGGGCACAGATAACCCCAAAAAGAGCAGAAAAATCACTCGGTAACACTTTTTGCTTTTACGCACACATAAAACAACAGCGTTCAACTGCCAGCCCTTGAATTTAAAGGCTTACAGCTAAAAAACACCGAGTGATCTCGGCGCTTTTGCAGTAACAGAACAGCGGTAACACCACTGTTCAATTTTTAACCTATCACATATAAGCTATTGATTTTAAAGAGGTTTTAAAATATGGCACACCAAATGCTATATACCTAGGTGTAACAAAGGCAAATCCACTATAAAAACAAAAATAGGATGCCTTCTATACAAAGCCTCATCTAAAAATAAAAATAAGAGGCTCTTTACATTGAGCAACATAAAATAAAAATAATAATCTATAAGAATAATAAGCTCAGACGATCTCGATGAAAGCAACATTACAGCCGGCAACACTGCCGGCTGGCTACTCTTAACAATTACAAACTCTTAACAATTAAAAGCTCTTATCAATTACAAACGCTTACCAATCAAAAACACTTACCAATCAAAAACACTTACCAATCAAAAACACTTACCAATCAAAAGCTCTTGCCTATCAAACATATTGTAGAAGCCAGCAATAAACAGCCTGACCAAAACCATTAACAAACGCTCTTAGCATTTTCATTGCAACTGATTCTAGAAGCCATTGCGACCAAATAGACAACTGCGAACCTAAAAACGCCCTCACCTTGACGGTCGTGGAATCTATCTGTTCTGGCCGATAACGGCATATTGGTTTTGGTCGATAGAAATGTATTTGTTTTGGTCGATAGTAGCCTAGCTCGAATAAGTGCTATAAACTGCGCCACTTCTTACAGCAAGCCTTTTAGACTCACTATTTCATGGTCGTTAACTGGATAAAACGCTGGATCAACCAGCCTGAAAAACAATCGTTGTTGGTAGACATCTCTCGTGATGATCACAAGGTGTCGCGCCGTAATGTCAGCCACAATGCCCTCAAGGTACTTTATCGCCTACAAAACTCAGGCTACGAAGCCTATTTAGTCGGCGGCTGCGTGCGAGACATACAACTGGGTTTATCACCAAAAGATTTCGACGTTGCCACTAACGCAACGCCCGAGGATGTTCGCAAACTCTTCACCAACTCCCGAATTATCGGTCGCCGTTTCCGTATTGTGCACGTTAACTTTGGTCGAGAAGTTATCGAAGTCACCACCTTTCGTGGTCAGGCAGACAAAGGCGGCTCTGATCAAAAACAGACTTCCGAAGGTATGTTGGTACGCGACAACGTCTACGGCAGCTTAGAAGATGACGCCCAACGGCGTGACTTTACTATTAATGCGATGTACTACACCGCCAAAGATTTCTCCATTAAAGCCTACCCTCAAAGTATGCGGGATTTAGCCGAGCGTAAAATACGCATCATTGGCGATGCCGAAACTCGTTATCGCGAAGATCCGGTTCGTATGCTTCGTGCGATTCGCTTTGCGGCTAAATTAGGTTTTAGCATTGAAGAGAAAACTCGCCAGCCGATTGCTAAACAGGCCAACCTGTTAGCCAACATTGCGCCGGCGCGGCTGTTTGATGAAGTCATCAAGCTGCTGATGAATGGTCAGGGCTTAAAAACTTGGCAGGCGATGCAACAGCACAAGCTTGATCAACCCTTATTTCCGCTCAGCTGCCAAGCCATAAAGCAAAGCAAAACACTCGATTACGATGCCTTTATTGCTCAAGCATTGGTCAACACCGATGCCCGAGTTAATGCTGGCAAACCGGTCACTCCGGCATTCTTGTATGCGGCGCTACTGTGGCCTGCAGTGCGAGAGCAAGCCTTAACTAACATTAAAATGGGCTCGCCAGAAATGCCTGCTTGGCACAAAGCGATGGGCAGCGTACTGAGCGCACAAGTCAAAGTGATTGCCATTCCAAAACGCTTTTCATTACCAATGAAAGAGATTTGGGAGTTGCAACTTAGACTAACCAAGCGCAGCCCAAAACGCGCCGAACAGCTACTTGGTCACCCTCGTTTCAGAGCCGCTTATGACTTTTTAGTATTGCGTGAACAGGCCGGAGAAGCCTTAAACGGCTTAGGTCAATGGTGGACCGACTATCAAAATGCGCACCCAGAGCAACGGGCTAAAATTGCCGCCAATAGCCGCTCCGACCAGCCCAATAAACGCCGTCGCCGCCGACCACCTGCAAGTAAGCCATCTCAAGCATCATGAAAACGGCTTACATTGCTTTAGGCAGCAACCTTGATGTTCCAGCGAAGCACATAGAGCAAGCGCTGGAAGATCTCGCTCAACTGCCTGAAAGCAACCTAGTTGCCTGCTCAAACTGGTATAAAACCGAAGCCATTGGCGGCCCTGCAAATCAACCGGATTACATCAATGCTGCCTGCTGTTTAAGCACCGCGCTTGACCCTGGCTTACTGCTTCAAGAACTTCAAGCGATCGAGCAGCAGCATGGCCGACTGCGACTTGAACACTGGGGTCCTCGCACGCTCGATTTAGACATCATTTGGTATCAAGACATCGCCTGTCAGGATCCACTACTGACGCTGCCACACCCTAGAGCCCACCAGCGCGCCTTTGTGCTACAACCCTTACTCGATCTCAATGCTGAATTTCCACTACAGGGACATTCTCTGAGCCATTGGCGACAGCAACTGCATGATCAGCGAATCGAACAGATCAGCTTGGCGTAATCAGATCAAGGTCTTAGCTCACTGAGCTTAACCACTATTGACATCTGAAAGCCAAATCGTAAACATTCCCCGTCCTCATCACAGTGAAGAACAGCATGACAAAAACAATGACAGTCGCGAGTCTGAAAAAAATGACCGCCGACGGTGAAAAATTCACCATGTTAACGGCCTACGACGCCACCTTTGCTCAGCTATTATCAAGCGCGGGTGTTGAAACACTTTTAATTGGCGACTCGCTAGGCATGGTCATACAGGGTCAGCATTCAACCTTACCAGTCAGTGTTGATGAAATGGTTTACCACACCCAAGCCGTAGCACGCGGCAATCAAGGCGCACTGTTAGTCGCCGACATGCCATTTAATTCTTACGGCACGACCGAACAATGCTTAGCAACGGCTGGCAAACTGATGCAGGCCGGTGCTCATATGGTCAAACTTGAAGGCGGCGACTGGCTCTGCGAATCGATTACGGCAATGAGCCGCATGGGCATTCCAAGCTGTGTACACATGGGACTGACACCGCAATCGGTGAACAAGTTTGGCGGCTACAAGGTTCAAGGCCGAGATAACGATGCTGCACAAAGCATGATCGACCAAGCATTGGCCGTGGCCAACGCTGGCGCTGATTTTATTCTGTTAGAATGCGTCCCGGCTTCACTTGCCAAGGCGATTACTGAGGCAGTACCGGTACCGGTTATCGGCATTGGTGCCGGCAAAGACACCGACGCCCAAGTACTGGTGTGTTACGACATGCTTGGTTTAACCCAGCATCGCATGCCTAAGTTTGTTAAAAACTACATGCTCGAACATCATAACTACCAGTCTGCCGTCAAAGCCTATATTGACGAAGTTAAGGCTCAGACGTTTCCTGCGGCTGAGCACGAGTTTGACTAGGCGCGAATTATTCGCGCAGTGAGCCAGACCTATTTCCTTTATTAGCGCCAAATCAGTTAGGTACTTATTACATGCAAGTTGTCGACAACCTTAATGACCTTAGAGACAAGCTCAGCCAAGTTCGAGCACAGGGCAAGCGCATTGCTTTTGTGCCAACCATGGGCAATTTACATCAAGGGCATTTAAGCCTGATAAAAAAAGCTAAGCAGCATGCCGACTTTGTTGTCGCCTCTATTTTTATTAACCCAACTCAGTTTGGTGAATCTGAAGATATCGACAACTATCCCAAGACCTTAGAAGAAGACAAAAAACATCTGATAGAAGATGGTTGCCAGCTGCTGTATTTGCCGAATAAACAAATCATGTACCCGCAACCAGATCTGACCCGAGTTCAGGTCAACCACATCACCACCTTGCATTGTGGTGCCAGCCGTCCTGGGCACTTTGTCGGCGTCGCGACAGTGGTACTTAAGTTTTTTAATCAGGTACAACCGGATGTCGCTGTTTTTGGTCTAAAAGATTTCCAGCAATTCCGCGTTATTGAAATGATGGCAGAAAATCTATTTTTGCCCATTGAGATTATCGGCGTGGATACCGGCCGAGCCGAAGATGGTTTGGCCTACAGCTCACGCAACAACTACCTAACAGCAGCAGAGCGAGAAACCGCACCCACGCTATACGCCACCTTACAAAAGGCAGCAGCGCAAATTCAACAGGGTGACAGCTTTGATCAGATTATTCGTCAGGCCAAAGAGGCTTTGCACCAAGCCGGAATGACGCCAGATTACTTCAACATCAGTCGACAGCTTGATTTAGAGCCCGCCAGTGAAGAGGATTCGAAACTGGTCATTTTGGCGGCCGCCTTTCTTGGTAAGGCTCGATTGATCGATAATATCTGCCTTACCCGCTCATAGAATAATTATTATGACGATTACTCAATAGTTTGATTTCAATCCGATGACAAATCCGTAAAATAGCGCAGCTCAATTATGATCAATTCATGGCGTTGTATTTAATCCGGCTGTTATTTTTATTGGATAGCCGTTTATAACGATAAAAACGAATACACCCCACACTGAATGCGCTGTATCCACATGAGTGCTGTTAAGGAGACTACTATGGATCTCATCATGTTAAAGGCCAAGCTGCATAAAGCTCGCGTCACGCATACCATGCCCGACTACGAAGGCTCGTGCGCCATCAGTGGCGACCTATTGGATCTAGCCGGCATCCACGAATATGAGCAAATACAGATATACAACCTCAGCAACGGCGAACGCTTTACGACCTACGCCATGCGTGAAAAGGAAGGCGAAGGCATTATTTCGGTCAATGGCGCGGCAGCATTAAAAGCCAAGGTCAGCGACCGGCTAATCATCTGTGCTTACGCTAACTTTAGCAGTGAAGAAATAGAAGGCTTTAAACCCTGCACTCTTTACATGAGCTCCGACAACTCCATTAGCCATACGGCCAACGCAGTACCAGAACAGGCGATTTCCTAACATTATTGTTCGTATTGAACAGCTTTATTAATAAAATCCGTTAACTGGAACTCATTTTAAAGAAAATATATATGATCGCCTTGCGTAGGTTAAATCAAGCATCTAACCTACCTGCTTAAAGTAATTTCTTAACTTTGGCCTCGGCCGAATCAAAATAACTGGTTAAACAACTACGATCAGACCTAACCGTTTGCTCAACCGATATAAACAGGGAATAGATAGAATGAAAAAACAAGCTGGCTTCACGCTTATTGAATTAATTATGGTAATCGTTGTTCTTGGCATTTTAACGGCCATTGCCTTACCTCGTATTGCTGACCTGAGTGGCGAAGCTGAAAAAGCAACGGCTCAAGGTGCCTTAGCTGCGGTTAAATCTGCGTCTGTAATTACTCATGCTCAGTACTTAGCGGCTGGTGCAACAACAGACAGCACAGGTACTGAAACTTTATATTCAGTAGACCTTGAAGGTAAAGCAATCGAAATCATCAACGGCTACCCAGGTGCTGACACAACCAACGACGACACTGCAACATCAGCTGCGCCTGCGAGTATCTGTGTTGCCGCTGGCATCAGTGACGACTTTAGCTGTACAACCGATTCAGCTGGCACAACCGTTACCGTCACTACTACTCAAGGTAACTGTAAATTTACTTATGCTGAAGCAGCAGACAGCAGCTCTTCGCCTGAGATTAGTACAGACGTTCTTGACGTTGATACGAACAACACTTGCGGTTAATAACCGCTGACTAGGCGAAGCATTGTTGTTTCGCCTTTCATTAGTTAACACTACTATTGTTAGTTAAAACTATGCATAAAAACCGAGGCTTTACGCTGGTTGAACTGGTTGTCGTGATGATTATTCTCGGCATACTTTCAGCTTTTGCGTTACCTCGGTTTTTTTCGACCTCGACATTCCAAAATTCATTTGACCAGTCAGACTTTATTAATGCGCTCGATTGGACAAAAAACCGCGCTGTTACCGCCCATTGCAGCTATGAAATGCGACTGACTGACCAAGGCTGGTCTGTGTATCGAGATAACGACTGCTCGACTCAATTGACCGAAGTTGGCTGCACCAGCTCACTAAAAATGGTCGGCCCGGTCAACAATAGCCTTGCCTCAGCCTTATCGGGTACTTACCCAACCGTGAGCAGTGCAAATAGTCCATTGCGATTAATCTATTTAGCCACCGGTGAATTAGCCGTGAGCAACAGTTTAGCCAGTGACAGCTGTACCGATTTACCAACCAGCTTGACCGCCAGCCGTGGTACCATCAACCTAGAGTCAAACAGAACGCTTTCTTACGATGAAGCCACTGCCTATGTTGAAATCCAATAGTTCCTCTTTGCTGCCAGCACACCCTAACAAGCGATTACAAACAGGACTGACACTCATCGAGCTGATCATCGCCATTGTTATTATTTCCATTGCCGCAGTTGCCATTTCTGCCACACTCGGCCGACAGGTACTGTTTAATGTCGACCCGATGTTACAAAGCCAAGCTCAGCTATTGGCTCGCAGCTACTTACAGGAAGTCAGCAGCAAAGCTTTTTTTGACCCCAGTAACGACCCGCGTTTGCAATCTGGTTTAACTCAGGCAGAAGTCAGTGCCGCACTTTTGGATCAAAGCCAGTCGGCCAGTTCAAACAACCGCAGTACTTGGGACAACCTTTACGAATATCATGACTATAGCGATAACATCCGAGACATAAACGGTAATCTCATTACCGAACTGGCGGCTTACCAGGTTGCGATCGATATCGATGTCAGTGCTGGGCTGACACTCGACACGCTCAGTAACAGCAGTACTTGCCCTGCTACGATTGCGCGTATCGACATCAGCGTCACCGACCCAAGTAACCAAGTCACTCGCTTAAGTGGTTACCGTACTGCCTATTGGGATGAATCCACCTATTGGGCAGGAGGCTGTTAGCATGCACACAATGCGTAACAAGGGCTTCACCCTGATTGAATTAATTATTGTTATTGTCATTGCTGGCATTTTAAGTGTTGTTATTGCGCCACTGATCGGCAATCGGTTTTCTGCTGCCTATCAATCAACCCAACGTGCCTACTGGGTACAACAAGCAGAACAAGCCTTTATTCAAATACGCCGCGATCTAGCCAACAGTGTGCCCAACTCAGTTTTTATCGCCGACAGTAATGACAGCAACGTCGAGTTTTTAACCGCTCCGGCAACCATCAGTGCTTACGCTATACGCTACCGCAATAGCGCCAATGCGCCTTACGATCATCTGAGTCTTTATAACGACAACAGCTTCGATACTTTTGTCGATGTCAGTGAAGTACCAGCTTACATCAGCATTAATACCGAAAACGCTGATGACCTGCGAGACCAAGCCGGTAATCTTAACTCGTTAGGCAGTGACATTTCGGTGGCTCAAATTGCCAGCGCCAGCACTGGCACTGCAGAAAACGGCAGCCCTATTACAACGATCACGCTTTCCAGTTCGCATTCTTTTAGTGGCCATTCACCCTATTACCGAGGCTATTTTTTTGATGGCCCAGTTGGCTATCAATGCGATACCACAAACGGCTACCTGTACCGTTATGCTGACTACAGCTCGATAGACCCTTTATCCAGCTTTACCACCCGCACCTTAAACGCGCGCCAAGATCGTATTATTAGCCGATTAAAGAGTTGTGCTTTCTCGATTGTTGAAGGCGGTGTTTACAGCCCGCCGGTATTACAAATCAGCATTGAAGTTGGCGATGACAACGAGAGCGTGCAATTAATCGAGACGATTTTACTGAGCAATGCGTCATGAATGAGCCCACTCCAGCGATAGATTTTTGCCGAATAAAAACAGCCAACGGCCGCCCACCAAAGGCCAACCAGCAACAGGGCATTGCATTAGTAGCGGCGATTTTTTTAATGATCGTTCTTGGCTCTGCGGTCATTCTTTTAAGCACGCTCAGCTTACGTAATGCTGAACAAACCACGCAAAGCCTATTACAGATGCGCGCACAGCAAGCCGTTGCCGCGGCACAAGAATATGCTGTACAACAATTGATTAAAACCGATGGCGCCGCCTGCGCCAGCATTGATGGCAACAGTCTTTCGATCGATGCATTCAGTGAATTTAACATCAACATTGAATGCACCGGCTACCAATACGACGGCGCATCGCAAACAATATGGCTCTATAATTTATATGCCAGCGCAGAATACGGCAGCATCGACAACCCTGATTATGTTTGGTCAGAGCTGGAATTTTCCGTTGAATTTTAACCCCTGTTTTGTACGCCTTGTTACGTGCAGCCAAAGTGAGTGCTAACGTCTTTCATGAAACAGCTAACCCTTATGTCATCGGCTTATCTAGCCCGCCTATTTTCACTGCTGATGTTTGTGCTGGCCTCAACTACGTCGGCAGACTCGGCATTTTTCCAACTCAATGAAAGCACCAATTGGGATGGCAGTTCTGGCGAAATTGTCGATACGCTGACCAACTACAGTTCGGCTAGACGCATTGGCGACGCGCAAATTATTAGCGACTCCGATGCCTCAGCTTGCCTCGCCGGTTTCATTCCTGAAAACTCGAACTCCAGCCAAGATGCCATCGATACTGGCGTTGACATCGACGATGATATTGGCGACCAAGGCACTATTATGTTTTGGTATAAAAGCGAGGATGACGATGAAAACCGTCGCTTATTCGATGCTTCAACAGACAGCAAATATTTTTATCTTTTTTTAGATGACGACAACGAGCTGGAATTTAAACTGGAAGATTCTGACGATGAAGATTTCACCATCTCTTCCGATGACTTCGACTCTGAACAATGGAACCATATTGCCGTCACTTGGGACCTCGATAACGATGAGCTAGTGCTCTACATAAACGGTAATCAAGAAGATAATGACGATATCGACAGTAACGGTGAATTAGGCAACCTCAGCACGCTGTACATCGGTGACAACCGGCAGACTTCCAATATTGTCGGCACTGACAATTCCGCCACTGGCTACTTTGATGACATTCGCATTATCGACCGCGCGCTTGATG
This sequence comes from Reinekea thalattae, assembly GCF_008041945.1. Lineage (NCBI taxonomy): Bacteria > Pseudomonadati > Pseudomonadota > Gammaproteobacteria > Oceanospirillales > Saccharospirillaceae > Reinekea > Reinekea thalattae. The sequence goes on from NZ_VKAD01000001.1 coordinate 1,477,476, forward strand.
AAGACGAGATAGAAGATTACGCCGACGCCAATCGTAACTGTGGCGGTAGCGGCGGCGGTGACGATGGCGATAATGACGCCGACGACCTGACTCAGCCGTTGGCTTTCTTTGAACTCAGCGAAACTGCCGCTTGGTCTGGCTCATCCGGCGAAATCATCGACTCTACTGGTAATTACAACAACGCCGTACAGGTTGGTGACGCACAAATTGAAACGCAGGCGGATGCTTCCGCCTGCCTTGCTGGCTACATTCCAAGCAACACCGATAACAGCCAAGATGCCATCCATACTTATATTGATATCGACGATAACGTTGGTAACCAAGGCAGCATTATGTTTTGGTACAAAACCACAAGCGATGAAAATAATCGTCGACTGTTCGATGCCAGTACCAACAGTAAATATTTTTATCTAGTTATGGACGATAACGACAACCTCGAATTTAAGTTAGAGGACGATGATGATGATGACTTTGCTGTCGACACAAACAGTATCAACTCCTACGATTGGAATCACATTACCGTCACTTGGGATTTTGACGATGAAACTATCGCCATCTATGTTAATGGCGTCTTACAAGACAGTGATAGTTTTAGCAGCAGCGGCGATATTGCCGAATTAAATACGCTGTACTTTGGCGACAACCGAACCACCTCAAACATTGTCGGCACCAATGATTCTGCCGCTGGCTATTTTGATGATATCCGTATTTTTGATACCGCCTTAGAGAGCGATGAAGTTGCTGGCTTCGCCGCCCTTACACGCAGTTGCAGTGATACGCCTGTTATTTTAATCCCGCCAATTGCCGCCTTTGAACTAAGTGAAACGGCCGATTGGAACGGCACAGCTGGTGAAGTCATCGACAGTACAGGTAACTTTACCAGCGCGATGCAAATTGGCGACGCTCAGATCGCTAACGACAGTTACCAAGAAGCTTCCGCCTGCCTAGCGGGTTATATCCCTAACAACAGAAACACCACTCAAGACGCCATCGATACGGGCATTAATATCAACGATGACATTGGCAATAAAGGCACTATTTTATTTTGGTATCGCAGCGTCGCAAACTCTGGCGACAACCGTTTGTTTGATGCCTCACTCGGCAATAAATATTTTTATATGGCAATCAGCAGCGACGATATTGTCGACTTCAAACTGGAAGACGATGCCGATGATGATTACAACGTGACTTCAATTTCCGGCATCGAATTACAGCAGTGGAATCACATCGGTGTGACTTGGGATCTCGATAATGACCAGATGGAAATGTACATCAACGGTAATCTCACCAGTCGAGTTTCGTTTAACAGCAGCGGTAGCATTGCCGACTTCAACAGCCTCTACTTTGGCGATAACAGACTCATTTCGCCAATTATTGGTACCGACAATTCTGCGCATGGCTATTTTGACGACATCTATATTTTCGATTCTGTCTTAAGCGACGAAAATGTCGATGAGTATGCATCGGTGTTGCGTGACTGTACGGTTAGCGACAGCACGATTCATCACTACGAATTAGATCGTGACTTTTACCAAGGGCTGACTTGCGAGCCATTAAACGTCACAGTACGCGCTTGCTTAGACGAAAGCTGTAGCCAACAAACCAGTGAATTAATCAGCACCAGCTTTTTGCCAACTTCGGGCTGGAATGGTTCCAATACCAAAACCGAATACAGCAGCGGCTCTTCTTTCGAATTTCAGCGCACCACTGCCTCGACCTATAGTTTCGACATTAGCAGTTCGTCACCGGCGTTAGACTCATCGGTCAGCGATTATTTGCGCTGCTTTGTCGGTGGTATCGAACAATCCAATTGCCAGGTTGAATTTGTTGATGCCGGTTATCGCTTCTTTGAAGCGGCCAGTGGCAGCAGCAGCGTTTCGTTTATCGATTTAATTGCCGCTGACACTTCCGACACTCTTTATTTGCGAGCAACTCAAACCGATGAAAGCACAGGCCAGTGCGTTAACGTGCAGACCAGTAACATCGAAGTCGCTTCCGAGATCGGCACCAGTTGCAGCAGCACCGATTCCTGTGTTGCTGGCGAACAGGTTATTTGGAACCAAAGCTCAGATATCGCACTTGCCAATCCAACTGACCAACAGAGCGGCAGTGATTATTCTGACATTGATATCAGCTTTGGCAGTAACGACACCGCAGCCTTTACGCTCACCGCACCCGATGTTGGTATTCAACCACTGACTATTCGCAGCGAGATTCTCGATGTCGATGGTAATGCAACCGGTGAATACATCGAAGGTAGCGTCAGCTTACGCGTGCGGCCTGCCAGCTTGGTGATTCAACAAACCGATGTCGATAACGCCGATTTTTGGACCGCTGGTAACGACTTCGGCGTCACCATTAGCGGCCTCGACGTAAACGGCAACGCCACCAAGAGCTTTGGTCGAATTAACGATCTATACAGCGTCGACTGGACAGGCTCGAGCGTTGCCGACCCGGTTGGTGGCAGTCTCGGTGCAATTATTGGCGGTGATTCAAGTGACGACTGGAGCTCTGTTGACCTTGCCAGTGGCACAGGTATTAGTGGCAGCGACGGCATTACCGAGTCGATCAACGCCGACATCCAATACCAAGAGGTTGGTATGGTTAATCTAGTGGCTACCATCGAGAACTATTTGGGCTCCGACTTCGACGTCACCAGTGCCGACAAACTGACTGGCCCATCAATACCGGCCTACCTCAATGCTGAGCAGATCGACAGCGCCATATGGGGCAGCGAAGACGACAACATTTACCAAGGGCAAAGCGCTGAACTGAGTGAGTTAAGTTTCTCCGTGCAGGCCTATTCTTCGACCGGTACCTTGCTGACCAACTATGTTGGCGATTACGTTGATTTTAATACCGGCTTAGACGACGCCTTGAGTAAACCCGATAGCCAAGCGCTTGTCGGTGGCGATATTGAAACAGGTCAACTCACTTGGCAGGTATCGAACGACGGCACGTTAGCCGAAGGCGACGGTGATGGCACCATTACCTTAACGGCAAACAATGTCGATCTTTTATGGCCACGCAACATCGCCGGAGCGAGCGTGAACGACATCGCTACCGATATCTCGCAACTCGATCTACTCAGTAGCGCGCTCACCGATGCCGATGGCGTCTGTGTTAAAAATTCAGCCAGCGAGACTGACTGTGAAGCACTCAGCGTACAGCTGGAACCACGCACACTCTATTTTGTTCGCGCCAATCTACCGGACACCGTTGCCGGCGGTTACTACGAAGCCGACATCGACATAACCTTGGAAGCCTTGTCGCTGGACAGCAACGGCGATTTTAGCTGGAGTACATTAAGCACCGATAACGACCTCGCCAGCGATACGTTTTATGGCTTAGACTTCGATAGCAGTGTGCATGGCTGTACTTTGGCATCACAATCAGATTCGGAAGCGGCCTGCTTGTTACTCGCGCAAAGCGCCATCTATTACGGCCCTGATGGAACGGGTGATTACATGAGCGCAGGAGAAGCCTTATTCCGCGTTTATTCCAGTGATCCACTCACAGGCTTGGCTGAATTACAGCTCGATGCGCCGCACTGGCTAACATGGGATTGGTCGGGCGATGCCAGCATTGAACTGGATTACACGCTAGACAGTACTGTCATTTTGTTTGGTGAGTACCAAGGTCGACCACCGGTACTGTTTACTCGGCCAAGTTATCGGTAAACACCAAACGCACGATAAGATATGAAACCTTAAGCAGCTCGTTCCAACAGCATTGGCCACAACTGCAAGTGGCTTTGCTGTTCGCTATCAAAACGCAACAAACCATCGTAATCGAATCCACGCCAACTCGATAAATATCGACGCACGCGACCAATACCCTCTGTGCGCTCGGCAATGAGTGCAAAGGCGCCGCGCTGATCTTCCAGATACCAATACAGCTGCTGCTCCAATACTCGCAATTCTGCACGCCGCAGATCGTCGATATCGACACAGGTGAGTGCGCCATTACTACGCCGATGGATCAGCTGCCCGTCTTTAATATCAACACAGGCCAACATCACTTCAGGTTGTTTTACAGTACGCCTAAAAAACATCATTAAGGAGCCTCAAAATCTGGTAAACCCAACAATGGGTCATTTGGATCATCTTCAATACGGTCAAACTGAACAGTGACACGACGGTTTTTCGCCCTTCCTGCCGCCGTTTCATTGGTCGCAATTGGGTAACGGTCACCGTGATAACGAGTCAGAATCATGCCGGCATCAACGCCTGCATTGACCAAATAATCGGTCACGCGATAAGCCCGCTGCTCCGATAACCGACGGTTGTTATAACGGTTACCAGCCGAATCACTGTGACCATCAATATAGATCGCCGTTATCAACGAGTCTTCACGCAAATAGGTAACGATGTCGTCCAGTTGCGAACGCACTCGGGTACTGAGCTGATCGCCTCCGGCATCAAAACTCAGCGTGGTACGTTCTATTTGCCGATAGTTGACCGGCAACAGGCCAGTCTGACAATTCAGATAATCGCTGTAATACTGCTTAAAATTAACTGGCGAAATATGAAGGCTAATGGTGTCGTCGCCGTATTTAGAACGCCGCGTTAATGAAGGCGACATGCCACGGCCTAGCTCATCCATCATGCGACCGGCGCGTGCGGTTTCAATTCGAATGGGAATCGCCAAGTCTTTCACTCGTACATAACCCAGCTCAGTGGTCAACGCGCTGGAGCGCCAAGGCGGCGCCTGAATGGTAATAGCCGCTTGTCCAACGGCCATCAAATTACGCGTTGATTGCAAATAAAACTCTAGGGTTTCGCCAGCCTCATGAAAAAAAACCGCCGAGCCATACTGAGGCAATGGCTGATAAAAACGACAATAGTAAGGGTTCGCTTCTATGCGCCATTCGGTATCGGTCAGGCCGGTACCAAAGGTCACCGCCTGTGCAGATGGTTGAGCAAACGCCAAAGCAACCATGGCTGTCGCACCCATGAAGGGAAACCTAGGTATTAAGGAAAACTTAATCATTAAGGAAAACAACTGCCTAATTTTGGCCATATTCTTCCGCTTTTCTAATATAATTTCTTTCATATCAGTACATTAGCAAGCCTCAGACCAACCTCGTACAACCATAGCTATTTACTGACAAATCAGTAACATGCCTCTTTTTGAATTGTTGGAGAACCCGTGTCGGACATAGACCCACTCAATACACTTGCTGAACGTTTCCGTGGCTATTACCCGGTAGTCATCGATGTCGAGACAGCTGGTTTTAATGCCAATACCGATGCGCTACTCGAAATAGCCGCCGTCACGCTAAAAATGGACGAGCAAGGCTGGCTGGTTCCCGATGATTGCCAATTCTTTAATGTCGAGCCATTCGAAGGGGCTAACCTAGAACCAGCAGCGCTCGAATTTACCGGCATCGACCCTCACAACCCGTTACGAGATGCTGTTGACGAAGGCGAAGCGCTAAAGTCTATTTTTAAAATGGTACGCGCCGGTATGAAAGCCAGTGGCTGTAAACGTGCAATTTTAGTTGGCCATAACGCGACTTTTGATCACAGCTTTTTAATGGCTGCCGCACAACGTGCTGCCAACAAACGCAATCCTTTCCATCCTTTTTCGACTTTTGATACCTCGGCGCTTTCAGCACTTGCCTTTGGTCAAACGGTATTAAAAAAAGCCTGCGAGACTGCTCAGATAGAATTTTCTGATCGCGAAGCTCACAACGCCGAATACGACACCCGAAAAACTGCCGATCTGTTCTGTAACATCATTAACCGATGGAAAGAATTAGGCGGCTGGCCGTTAGCCGCAGCAGAAGATGCAGATGCAGATACAGACATAGATAAAGAATCTATCTAAAAATTTGCCTAAGAACCTGCCAACAGCCGCGATTAAACAGACGCCAACGTACAGATGAAAGGAGCTCGACAATGAAATGCATGGCCGACCTTTGTGTTATTCCATTTAATGGCAAAATTTCAGTTGCCCAAGAAATTGCCCAGTGTCAGCAGATACTGCAGCAGTTTGATATCGACATTCAGCTGCACGGCTATGGCACCAATTTATACGGCGAATGGGACGACGTATTTGCCGCCATTAAAGCCTGCCATGAACAGCTGCATGAAACCGGCATTGTGCGCATTAATTCCACCATCAAGGTGGGCACTCGCACCGACAAAGACCAAAAGATCGAAGATAAGGTCAATGCCGTCAACGACATCTTAAACGCTTAACAGGTTTTTACTGTAATTTTTTACTGGTAATAAAGCCAAGCTGAAATGGCAGCAGCGCAACAATTACAGCAACGCACAATGACCAATAAGCAACTCACTGTTAAAAACAGGCGTTAAAAATAACCAAGAGGCCAGAGCAGGATGAGAAAAGACAGCCGACTATCACGCATGCTGCACATCTTAATCCATATGGATAACATGGAAGAGGTCGCGACATCCGAATTTCTAGCCAACATACTCAGAACCAACCCAGTGGTTGTCAGGCGTACCATGAGCGGCTTACGCGAAAAAGGTTATGTCACCTCGGTTAAAGGTCATGGCGGCGGCTGGCGGCTTAATGTTGCACTGGAAGATATAACCTTGCTGGACATTCACAACGCCTTAGGTGAAAGCTCGGTTTTTTGTATCGGCCTAAGCGATGAACACACCGAATGTAAAATCGAACAGGCGGTGAACCGAGAAATCAGCAGCGCACTAAACGCTGCCGAACAACAGCTACTGACTCGCTTTGGAGAAGTCAGCTTGGCCGTACTGGCAAAAGATTTTAAACAATAACCTTTAAATCATGATTGCTTATCACCTTCGCCACTACGCACAAAGCCGAGCCGAATAAAAACACCAACAGGCCTAATTATTTAACAATAAAATAGTTAACGTCCTGCTTTAGTTTTTTAGCAAGCTGTTCTAATGCTTTCGTTTCTTCGGTATTGCGCTGTAAAAACTGGCTGGTCTCTTTCGACATATTGGCCACTTCTTCAACACCTTGACTGATCTCCAGAACCGTCGCTACTTGAATATCCGTTGCTTCAACCACTTCCAATACTTTAGCTAGTGAATCATTCGATTGCTGCTGAATATCACTCAGTAACGCGTTCGCTTCACGGGTCAAACTCAAGCCATTTTCGACTTGCGGCACAGTGGTTTCCATCGCTTCTACCGATGCCTGGGTGTCTTCTTGAACCTGATTGATCATTTCTTCGATATCACCTGTCGCCTCGTTAGTACGCTGCGCCAATTGACGTACTTCGTCTGCAACAACCGCAAAACCTCGACCGGATTCTCCTGCACGAGCCGCCTCAATTGCGGCGTTCAACGCTAACAGGTTAGTTTGCTCAGAGATGCCTCGAATGACATTAATAATGTCTCCAATCTCTCCTGCTCGCTCTTTCAGTACATTCACTTGGTTCACGGTGGCATTTACTGTATCTGATATTTTCTCAATTTCTGTTGCGACCTTTTGCACCGCATCGCGACCTTTTCTAGATAGCTCTACCGTATCATTGGAGTTACTTTCTGTTTGGCGCACAGTGTCTGCAATCGCATTAATACTTAAATTCATATCGTTTAGGCTTTGCACTGCCTGATCGGTAAATTCAACCTGCTTATCTGCTGCAACCAAAGCCTGTTCAGTACCAGAAGCAACAGTCGCCGAACGATCTGATAATTCTTCCGATGAACCAATAATTTCATTGACAATATCGACGAGCTTTTCTTGCATCACCTGTACTGATGACATCATGCTATTTTGACTAAGTGATTTAATTTGCGCAGTTAAATCACCTTTTGCAATCTTAGCGATAACCTGAGCAGCTTGCTGCGGCTCACCGCCTACCGAATGACGAATACGACGGCTGATAACGAATGTAACGCTAACCCCAATCATAATGGCGATCACCGTTAACAGGATCATCCAACCTTGAAACGAGCTGGTTACTTTTCTGGTTTCTTCTGTTGCAACAAAATTAGCGTTCTCTTCAAAATTGATGAATTCATTAATCACCGCCAACCAATCAGTAAAGGCCGGCTTTGCTTGATTCAGCAGCAAGGCCTCTGCTTCTTGATTATTTCCGCTTCGCTGTAACGTAATAATTTGACTGACTAACGGCAGCGTTCTTCGCTCTACATTTTGAATTTTGTCGTATATCGCCTGCTCTTGAGAGGTCAACACAACAGTATCCATCGCTGTTGCAGCCTCTTTATAGAAGGCGGCTAACGAGTTAATTTCAGCGACGCTTTGGCTCGCTTCATCTGCGCTTCTTGCTAGTACGACATCACGGATAGCAATGGCTCTATCATGAACACTGCCGCGGAAATTGATCGCGTAACGCTGTTTCATAGCATTCACGTCGGTCATTTGAGTAATGGTGGCATCGATGAAGTTAACTCGCTGGACACCGATTCCAGAGAGTATGATCATCATGGCTAAAATAGCCCCAAAGCCTATGATTAAGCGAGTATTAATAGTCATCTTTAATTCCGTTTGGTTCCGTGCATTGCTGCTTAGTTCTGTTTAGCTCTATTTAGTTCCGTTGCGTCGTCCTGACAACACTCAAAAATATACAGATCTGTATATCATATAAGATGCAAACCAGCTCTAGAATGTTTTTTTGTAACAACACTGTTGATTGAACTTTTAACGAGATGGCAATCACTACCCTAGAGCCTCAGAGAAAGTGAAGCTTAGCGACACGTAAAATACAAGTAATCTGCACGCCACATCACCACCAGTAAGTCTTCCAGCCTAGCAATGGCAGGCTGACTTACAGCAGTAACAGTCTATGACATTAGAATGAGCGCGCCATTTAACATAAGGCTGGCACCTAATTTTGAGTACAAAAAAACCTCGCGTATGCGAGGCTTCTAGATTATTGAAACGAAAAGATGGACCCTTAATAACTATTTCAAAAAATTATCTTTATAAAAACGTAGCTCTTCAACCGACTCGATAATGTCGTCCATAGCGCGATGGCTGCCTTTTTTTGTGTAACCAGACAATAATTCTGGCTGCCAACGGGCGGCGAGTTCTTTTAACGTACTGACGTCGATATTACGATAATGACAATAACTATCGATGCTTGGCATGTACTTAATTAAAAAGCGGCGATCTTGCCAAATGCTATTGCCACACAGCGGCGAAGCACCTTGCTCAACCCACTGCTGCATAAAGCTCAATGTTTGCGCTTCTGCTTCAGCAAGGCTGATGTCGCTGCTTTTAACCTTATCGGTAAGGCCTGATTCGCCATGATGGGTTGTGCACCATTCATCCATCTCATCTAAAACCGAGTCTGGCTGGTGCACCACGATTGAAGGGCCTTCTGCCAAGATGTTCAGGTCTTTATCAGTAATCAGAGTGGCGATCTCAAGAATGTGGCAAACGTCAGGGTCTAGACCGGACATTTCCAAGTCTATCCAGATTAAATTGGATTTTTTATCCATTAGGCTCAACCTTTTAGCAGGGAACAAGTAAACTTAGCGCTCAGTATAACGTATTAAGCTAAGCAAGCGCATGAGCAAACGACGATTAAGCCGACAGCAGCAGCATCGAATTGACAAGGTTCAACAAGAGCGCCTTGCCCGCGCGCAAAAGAAAGATGCAATCATTGATGAACAAATCAATGGCGAACTCGGCGCGCCAGAACAGGGGTTAATTATTGCTCACTACGGCGCTACACTCGATTTACAACGTGATAGCACAGCAGGCGGAGACATTATTCGCTGCAACGTTCGCAGTAATTTACCTGCGATGGTCACCGGCGATCAGGTTGTTTGGCAGCCAGACAACAATGGCGGCGGTGTGATTAATGCTTTGGTCGAACGACGCAGCATTCTGACTCGGCCAGACGTACGCGGTAAATTGCGCCCAGTAGCAGCTAATGTCGACCGTATCATTATCGTAATTGCGCCTAGCCCACGAACACCGGTTAATTTAATTGACCGTTACTTGGTGGCAACCGCACACGATGATATCCACCCGATTATTTTATTAAACAAAAGCGATCTACTCAGCAAAGCGCCAGAAATGCAGCAAGAGCTAGATGAATATAAAGCATTGGGTTATGAGACTCATATTGCTTCAGCAACTGAAGTCGACGGGTTGCAGCAGATCCAGCAATTAGTCGCAGAAGGAAACTCGGTATTTGTTGGTCAATCTGGCGTTGGTAAATCGTCGATCATTAATCAACTACTGCCAGAAGAAGACTTAAAAGTCGGCGATATTTCACAAGCTACCGGCAAAGGTAAGCACACCACAACAACTGCAAAACTCTACCACATTCCAAGCGGTGGCCAACTGATCGACAGCCCCGGCATTCGTGAATTTGGTTTATGGCATACCAGCCTTAATGATTTACACAAAGGTTTTCCAGAAATTTCTGAGCAGTCACACTACTGCAAATTCAACGATTGCAGCCACACTCATGAACCCGGTTGCGCATTAAAAAAAGCCGTCGAAGATGGCGTTATTTTAGCGCGCAGACTTGAAAGCTTTTTATCAATTCGTGACTCACTTGATGAAGTAGATATGCGGTTATAAAAAACGCATCGGCAGTTGATAATATTCAAGTCATCAAAGACTCTGACCCTTTGATTCCTGCTTTGAAGTCAGTGCCAATTACAACATTCGCCTGTCCATTCGTGCACTTCCTTCGGCCATTTATGCTTAACAGGAGTTAATAGAGCCATTTTATTGGGGTTGAATAAAAACACAAACGGCGCAGTAATGATAAAAACTAAAACTGCTTTGAGATAACCAGTTTTCCGTGCTAATTCAGTGTTAAAACTCGGCCGCCTTGGCTTTTTAGTTATTTCAATATACAAGGGTTGCTCACTGTTCATGTAGCGGCGCACGTATTCCCAGTAGGTGTAGAGCGGGATATGGTGATTCATATTATGAAGCATATTCAGTGCGACATGCTTTTGTCCTGTTAGGTCTTGGTTAACTGCATGCTTTGGGTTTAGCCAAAGAGTCAGCTGATAACCGTCTTGTAAACCACGATAGCCTTCATTTCTTTTAGCCACTTGAACAGATAGTTCACACTCCTGCCATGGAATACGATATAAGACTTTTTTGTGCCACACGTAGACTTCTTGGTTCTTCTTATGAAAACGTACAGGAGTAGCTAAAGGACAAAGAAATGTTATCGAACTTAGACCAAAACAAAGGAAGTACATTCCATATATAATACTTTCTGGCACAACCCATGTAGTAAAAGATCGAATCACCAAGTAATCAAAAGTCCACCAGATAAAAGCAACAATTAACCCGCTATAAAAGAAAACATCTCGATTTGTAACTGAATTAACGCGCATATCCAAATAGCCATCGTGACCACCTGCGGAAGAATGGTCAAACACTTCACCTAAATATTTGGCGGACAAATCACCTGGATAATCAGGATGATCAGGCTCATCTTCATAATCGAAGCGGAATTTTTTATTGCCTGGATTCAAAGTCTCATGCAATAGAGAGGCCCCATTAGGGTAATAATTTAAAGCATGTTCCGTCCTCTGGAATTTCGGAGTTACACCGAAGTGCTCAGGGGCAACCCATAAATTGGAGCCAACTTTTTGGATGTTACTCATAGTCTTTTTGCTCCATTATAAAGCTTTCCACTTCTGTTTTATTCTGCCACTAGCGCTGACGATACCAATGCATAATAAATAATTACAGTCACACTCATGAACCCGGTTCGCGCATTAAAAAAAACGTTAAAGATGGCGCTATTTTAGCGCGCAAACTTGAAAGCTTTTTATCGATTCGTGACTCTCTTGATGAAGTAGATATGCGGTTATAAAAAACGCATCGGTATTTTATAATACGCGATGCGTTTAAATTTTATTTCGATTAATTTTAACTAAATCAATTAAAAATCATTCTGCATTTTTAATAATAGGCTTTAGTCGATAATCCGTACGAACTTCGTTTTTAAATTGATACTCTTTATTACCGAAGTTGTATTCAAACACCAGTTCTTTTAACCGCGGATAAGCCAAACAATTATCTGGTTGATGTTTTTCTAAAAAAATAGAATCACCCTTTACCAAAAGATTAAAATTCTGCTCACTAGTGCAGCCTTTATCACTTACAGATACAGTTAATTTATCTTCGCTGAGTATCGGATTATAAAGTACTACATCTTCATTAGTAGCGCTGGAATTTAACGCACAGCTAGAAAGAATAATTAGCAATAATAAAAAAATAGGCTTTAACAAATAGTGCATAATTCTATCCTTTGAAAGCAACTGGCATTAATCAATCGCTCAAGCCATGACCGATGACCATGACACTAATATCCGAGCCTGGATTTTGCTCGGCATCTTCCGCTAATTCAGCAAACAAATCCGTTGAGGGTAGTGATAAAGATTCATTCGAAGGCCAAGGCGAAGGACCTAATTGAATCAGTGCGATGTCATTTTCCAAATCATCTACATCACCACGCCAATCGTCATGAACCGTGATGTCTGAACCAGTAACCGTATGAATCTCTAAATAACTGCCGATGTATAAAACAAATCCTGTTGCATCTTCACTCTCTGAATCAGCACTCCAAGTACAATCAACCCCAAATTCATCATAAGTACATACTTCGTATGCCATTTCGTCAGAATAATTACCAACCAAAAGATAAATTTGCTCTTCAGATGAAAGATCATCAACACAATGGGCTGCGGTTAGCACCCAGCCATCGCCTAGATAAGAGCCGCCGCAAAACGGATAGTAATAACCTGTATAGTCAGGATACTTCGTCATTAGGGTAACAAAGTATTCATGATTATCTGTTTCGGCATCAATGCCACCAATAATGGTTGGCTGAACAATAGAGTCGGAGTGCTCCATTGAGGTTGCAGTAATATCATAGTTAGTCGTTGCTTCTATCCACCCGACAAATTCGTAGACATCTGCAAAGCCACCGTATTTGTAATAGGTATATTCGCAATTATTAATTGTCCAACTGGTAACGCCTAAAAGAATGTTGTCGGTACCATCGTCATAAAACAATGGGCCACCGCTGTCGCCCGAGCAAACACCTACTTCAGAATCGCCAGCACAGACCATAGAGCCAGAATCGAATGAATCACTATACACACTCTCACACTGGGTATCTGTTTGCGGGGTAATGTAGAGCTCTTGAAGAATAGCATTCTGAGTATATTCATCGCTTCCATCCCCACCATTAGAAGAGCTAGTACAAGACACACACAAGAGGACTAATAACTGCAGACCTATTCGAAAATACACCATCTAAATACTCTTTAATATAAAGTTTGCCTTAGCATAACCCAGGGCAAACTATTAAATTCCGACTCAATCCACAAAAACAATACTATTCAAACTAGCCCAACCAAACCCGCGCATTACGGAACATACGTAACCAAGCGCCATCTTCTTGCCAGCCTTTCGGTTTGCTTGAATTAGTGACGGTACGGAACACTCGCTCTGGATGCGGCATCATGATGGTGATGCGGCCGTCGGGCGTGGTGAAACCATTCATACCCAATGGTGAACCATTTGGATTCTGCGGGTAATGCTCAGTAACTTTGCCGTAGTTATCGGTGTAACGCAGTGCCAATTGGCCGCTGTTTTCAGCCAGCTGTTGATGCGCTGAATCTTTAAATTCGGCTCGGCCTTCGCCGTGTGCAACAGCAACCGGCATACGTGAACCAGCCATACCTGCTAACAGGATAGAAGGCGACTCGGTAATTTCTACCATGGCGGTACGGGCTTCAAACTGCTCGGAATGGTTACGCACAAAGTGTGGCCATGCTTCGCTGCCATCAATAATAGAACGCAGATTAGAAATCATCTGGCAGCCATTACAAACACCTAACGCAAAGGTATTACTGTCGGCAAAGAAACTTTGGAATTGATCTTTCACTGATTCATTAAACAGGATCGATTTTGCCCAGCCTTCCCCTGCGCCTAAAACGTCGCCGTAAGAGAAGCCACCGCAAGCGGCAAGGCCATTAAACTGTTGCAGCTGAGTTCGACCTGCAATGAGGTCACTCATATGAACATCTACCGCATTAAAGCCAGCACGTTCAAAAGCAGCGGCCATTTCCATCTGACCATTAACACCCTGCTCACGCAAAATTGCGATGCTTGGACGAGCCCCCTTGTTAATAAAGGGCGCAGCGATATTCTCGTTTACATCGAAGCTTAACTCGGCATGCAAGCCGGGGTCGTTGGCGTCAAGCAATCGGTCGAACTCTTGCTCTGCGCATTCGGCATTATCACGCAGCGCCTGAATGCGATAACTGGTTTCGCTCCACATACGCAAAATATCAGTGCGCGGCTTAACATAAATTTCTTCGTCATCGGCGAGCACCCGAATAAAGTCATCATCATTTAACTGACCAATCACGGCGACACAATCTTCTAATCCAGCGGCAGAAAACTGCTGCAACACCTGTTCGGTGTCGGCTTGCGCCACTTGAATCACGGCACCTAATTCTTCACTGAATAGTGCTGCCAGTAGGTTGTCGTCGTTTAGGCGATCGGCATTCAGGTCGATACCCGTACGTCCAGCAAAGGCCATTTCAACAAGGGTAGTAAACAAACCGCCGTCAGAGCGGTCGTGATAAGCCAACAGTTTTTCATCAGTAAGTAAGCCCTGTATGACTGCCCAAAATGCTTTTAAGTCTTCGGCGTCGTCAACATCCGGTGCAACATCACCAACCTTGCGATACACCTGAGCCAGCGCACTACCACCGAGCCGGTTTTGGCCTCGACCTAGGTCGATTAGAATTAAATCGCTTGCGGCTTGGGTGGTTTGCAATTGAGGCGTAACGGTTTTGCGTACATCCAACACCGGTGCGGCACCCGAAATAATTAAGCTCAACGGCGCTGTTACAGCTTTGGTTTTACCATCTTCTTGCCAAGTGGTTTTCATCGACATCGAATCTTTACCCACTGGAATGGTTAAACCCAGTGCTGGACAAAGTTCTAAACCAACCGCTTGCACGGTATCGTAAAGTGCTTCATCTTCACCCGGGTGACCGGCTGCGGCCATCCAGTTAGCCGATAAACGTACTTTTTTAATATCGCCAATTTCGGTTGAGGCTAAGTTGGTCAGCGTTTCTGCAACCGCTAATCGGCCAGAGGCGGCAGGGTTAATCAGCGCCACTGGTGTGCGCTCGCCCATCGCCATCGACTCACCCTGATAGCCTTGATAATCCGCCGTAGTGACTGCGGCATCGGCAACAGGAATTTGCCACGGGCCAACCATTTGGTCGCGCGCAATCATGCCGGTAATTGAACGGTCACCAATGGTGATCAAAAAGCTTTTACTGGCAACGGAAGGCAAATGCATTACGCGCTCAACAGCGTCGTTAATATCAATACCTTTAGTACTAAAGCTGTCTAGTTGACGCTCAACACGTTCAAAAGAGCGCGACATTTTAGGCGGCTTGCCAAGTAAAATATCGAGCGGCATATCAACTGCGTTATTATCGAAATGACGATCCGACACTGTAAGGTTTGGCTCTTGTGTCGCCTTACCAATAATCGCATAAGGGCAACGTTCACGTTCACAGAAGGCTTTAAACTGAGCCAGTTTTTCATCGGTTACGGCCAGCACATAACGCTCCTGCGATTCATTACACCAAACCGCGAGCGGCGACATGCCCGGCTCATCATTTGGAATATCGCGAAGTTCAAATTGGCCGCCACGACCACCGTCGGCAACCAATTCTGGAAACGCATTCGATAAACCACCGGCACCAACATCGTGAATAAAGCTGATCGGGTTTTCTTTACCAAGTGACCAACAACGGTCGATCACTTCTTGGCAGCGACGCTCCATTTCTGGGTTGCCGCGCTGTACCGAGGCGAAGTCTAAATCTTCATTGCCTTCGGCGCTGTCGACCGAAGAAGCCGCGCCACCGCCCAAGCCAATTTGCATAGCAGGGCCACCCAATACAATCAGGTTGGCACCAACAGGAATTGCATCCCACGCCTTTTCGATGTGCTCTTCTTTAATGTTGCCATAACCGCCAGCAATCATAATTGGCTTGTGATAACCACGAACATCGTAGCCATCAACACCCGGCACAGACTGTTCAAATGTACGGAAGTAACCGGTTAAATTTGGACGGCCAAATTCATTATTGAAAGCTGCGCCACCTAAAGGGCCGTCGATCATAATATCCAACGCGCTAACAATACGCGCTGGCTTGCCATAGCAACTTTCCCACGGCTGTTCAAAACCTGGAATGCGCAAGTCCGAAACGGTAAAGCCTGTTAGACCAGCTTTCGGTTTACCACCAGAACCGGTTGCGCCTTCATCACGAATTTCACCACCCGAACCGGTTGCCGCACCAGCAAAAGGTGCAATCGCGGTTGGGTGATTATGGGTTTCGACTTTAAATAAAATATGAATATTTTCATTGTGATAAGCGTATTGATGATCAACACCCGGATAAAAACGCTCACCCTGATAACCAGCAAAAACGGCGGCATTATCTTTATAAGCAGACAACACGCCTTCGCTGTTTTCGTTATAGGTATTTTTGATCATTTTAAATAACGACCAAGGCGATTGCTCACCATCGATTGTCCAGTCGGCATTAAAAATTTTGTGACGGCAATGCTCTGAGTTGGCTTGCGCAAACATCATTAACTCAACATCGGTTGGGTTACGTTTTAATTCGGTATAAGCCTTTAATAGATAATCGATTTCGTCATCAGCCAACGCCAAACCTAATTTGATATTGGCGGAACTTAACGCATCTCGACCGCCAGCTAATAGATCGACTTCGGTCAAGGCTTCGGGGTCATGTTCACCAAATAATTGCTCCGCTTGCGGCGCTTGTAAGTAAACCGATTCAGTCATACGGTCGTACAATGCAGCACTGGCAATTTTGAGTTCAGTCTCACTCAATGCCTGTTCAGCTTGAATCCAATAACGGATGCCACGCTCAATACGACGCACAGAATCTAATGCACTGTTATGAGCAATATCTGTCGCTTTTGTTGCCCAAGGTGAAATGGTACCAACCCGAGGTGTCACCCATAACGAGGCAGTGCTATATTCTTCGACAGCAACGCTTGGGCCATAATGCAACAATTGGCTTAACACCTGATGCTGCTTATCGGATAAGCTGTCCGTCAGGTCAACAAAGTGAACGAATTCTGCGTATACTTGGGTGATGGATGGAACAAGCGTTTGCAGCTCTTTTGTGAGCCGTTGGCGGCGAAACTGCGATAGAGCGGGGTTACCTCGAAGCGTGAGCATCTTTAAGAACCTGTGTCGTCAAAGTTTGGGCGGAAAATCGGGCGGTATAATACTGGATTTACTCAACAAATGTCAGTCGTGTTTCGGTTGATAAGCAGACAAAAAAAGCGATGTAAAAACTATGAGATTTATACAACCCTATCGCAGCAATAAACTGGCGAAAATATTTTTTTCGATTATTGCCAGCATTGGTTTTGTTTTTTTGATCGGTTACGGCTTTAAATGGCACGATCACTGGCAACAAATTGAGCGTCGCGGCGCCTTGGTGGTTGCCGTGCGAGAAAGCGAAGGAATTTATTGGCCGACTGGTCAATCTTTTACTGGACTAGAACACGACCTTTTAAACGAACTTGAACGTCACCTAGACATACCAATTCAAATTTTTGCTGTTCGCGATCTTGATGACCTTTACCGCTCATTAGAAGTCGGCGCTGTCGACATGGCTTTGCCGGGCACCAGTATTTTAAGCAGCGATTGGCCTGTGAGTATTCCATACGCCACAACAACGGTTGGACTAGTAAGCACTGGCACCGACCTACCCGCACAGCAAGAACGTCGGCTAGGCATTTTGGACAGCATTTCACACAGCGACGTTATCCCTGAAGCACTAAAACAAACGGCTTTTGATTCTGCCATTTACGAACACGGCCGACTCAGCGCCGAACTTTTTACGCTTTTAGAAATGGGCGATATTGAAACCGTACTGATCGACAAACGAGACTTCACCTTACAGCAAAGCGCCTTTCCTACCTTGCAGTTTTCAAACTTAGACTTACCCGAACGTAGCCTGAACATTTACTTTTCACCCAGCGAGGACGGTACTTTAATTAACCGAGTCAACGAAGTGCTACAGCTGTTTCAACAAAGCGGCCTGATTGCGCAAATTACCGACCGCTACCTAGGCAGCGCACTCGAGTTCGATTATGTTGACAACCTGACATTCGAAAAACATATGCGCTCGCGCCTACCCAACTACACCGAGTTATTCCAAAAGTACGCCGACATATATCAGATGGATTGGCGTCTGCTGGCAGCCATTGCCTATCAAGAAAGTCATTGGCGTCCTAACGCTCGCTCCCCGACTGGCGTGCGCGGCATGATGATGATCACACTCACCACCGCCGAAGAGATGGGCATTACCAATCGGCTCGATCCAGAACAAAGTGTTTTGGCAGGTGCTAAGTATTTTTCTAGCTTAAAACAGCGCGTTGTTCCTGAGATTAAAGACCCAGACCGCACCTGGTTTGCTTTGGCATCCTATAACGTAGGTGCAGGCCACTTAGAGGACGCGCGTAAAATAACCGAGCTACTTAAGGACGACCCGAATCGCTGGGTAGACGTTCGCAAGCATCTGCCCAAACTAGCGCTGAAAGATTATTACCCTTGGACCAAGTATGGTTACGCGCGCGGCGCTGAACCTGTGGTCTATGTCGCCAATATTCGTCGCTTTTACGAAAAGCTAAAAATGGAATACCCAACTTCAGAGGAGCTACTAGAACCGGATCGCCTTGATCAGCTACCAGATTCGGCCATTCCAATCTTTCCATTACTGCAATGATTGGGGCAAAAAAACCAACGAAAGCCATTAAAATTCGGCCTTGATTTTCAATCAAATGAGCCGAAATAGTTGTTCCCACATTAAAGGCAATGATATATGATTCGCCGTCTTTTGATGAATGGAACACTGCCTAACATATAAAGCGAGCCGTATCAATGCTTTATTAGGTACAGGTATAAATTAACAGAAGTCGCCAACCCGCCAGCTGCTTTTATATGGCTCGGTTTGCGAAACAAGACAATACGGGAATATCGCTATGCTGACTGAAGAACAACTGTTGGCCGCACCAGAAGATGAATACATGAACGAAGCTCAGCTTGCGTTCTTTCGCCAGTTACTACTCACTCAAGCAGAAGAATTAAAAGTTTCTTTGGCCAATGCCAAAGAGCAATTAGCCAGTTTTGAAAACGAGCCAGATGAGCTTGATAAAGCCAGTGTTGAAGAAGAACGACGCATGGCGCTGCGCTTTTTAGATCGCCAAACAAAGCTACTACCAAAAATTATGGAATCCATTAAGCGCATCGATGAAGACGATTACGGCTTTTGTGCTGTAACCGGTGAGCCGATTGGTATAAAACGACTGCTATTGCGTCCAACTGCCACCCTGTGTGCAGAAGAAAAACAACGCCAAGAGCTTAAAGAGCGCAATTACCGCGACGCTTAAGCCCTAAAGCAATACGCGGCCTGCGCTTTTTAAGCGAGGCCGCTTCTCACTTCCTTTCCCGCCAGCTACTTTCTTTATTATTCTGCTCTGTTGGTCTTTTTACCTCTGCCTTCGCTATTCTTTAACTGAGCTTCGCTAAACCAAGACAACGACTTTTTAATTGCCACCCTTCCGCCTTCGCTCTTTTTAAAAATGGGCCCGCTATTTGCTATTAACCCAATATCATTAACACAGAGTTTGGCCATGGATATTGCAAGCAACCTCATTCAGTCGTATCAACACAACCAGAATATTTCCGGCAACCCCGCCAGCATTGGGGCTAGCGAGGCAGCTTCACTCAACAAAACTGAAGACGAGTCGATTATTGATGATGAAGTCTCGATCAGTGATCAGCGTGATATCTACGAATGGGTGGCATCAGAACTGCCGCATTTATCCGCCGAACCGGCAACTGTCAGCCGCGCCAGTCAAATGCTGTACGAATATCAACTGCTCGACTTTAATGACATCAACACTATGAATTCTGTTATCGCTAACACCAACGAAAGCGGCCCCATTACAGAAGCGATCAACGATGCGCTTTCAGAGTCTGGCTCCTATTCAGAGAAACAATCGCTGACTCATTTAAAGCAGGTGTTCTCGACACTCGAAGCCGCTAGAAGTGCCTACAGCGGCTAAGCCGCTCTAATATGACGGAGCTGAAAAAGGCTCCAAGCTAAAACGCTGTTACAAAAATATACGTGGGAAATTCGCGATTTTTATCATCCGGTGCTAGGTTTTAAGCAGTTCTAATTGCTAAATAAGTTGCCAATAATGATAAAAAAAGAAAACATCTTAGAATCTGCCCGCACCGTTTTAACCGAACAGGGAATTAACAAACTCTCACTCAGAAAGATTGCTGCTCAAGCAGGCTGTGCAGCGCCTTCTATTTATTACTACTTTAAAAACAAACAGGAAATTGTCGCTGGACTCTGGGAAGAGATAGCACCTTCACTTGCACTGCAAATGAAGAACTCAAGCAACATGCAACAGGCCTATAAGGATTTTTGGCTTTCGCGACCTGATGATTTCCGACTGTTTATTACCAGCGCAGACTATTTTCCTTTTGTCGCCAAAACCGATGGCTACCAAGCGATTAAACAAACGCTGGGAAGTGAGCTACACGCTCTCAACGGCTGGCTAATGGAAGAGATCTTTACCCAATCAACCTAATCATTTGGCCATAACGACAGCTGGCTAGCTGGAGTCTCGTTTGCAAACCGGACTCCTAGGCCCAGCAAGCGTATAGACTGCTCACTCCGTGGTGCCTTGACTCGCAATAAGCGCTGAAAGTTAGCAATTGATAACGCCCAGTTGCGCTCAATGGTTTGGGTTTTAAAGTCAGCGTATCGCACCTTTAGCAGAATCGATTTTAGTGGCGGCGTGGTTTTATCGCTCAAGCGATCGCTGAGCTTACGATACAGCGCCTGCACTTCTTGTTCGCTCTGCTGTAGGGTTTCTAAATTGGTTTCATAGGTGTGCTCTACAGTCATCGACTTGGCTGCTCCTTGACGACCGACGTCACGCTCATCGATGCCACGAGCACGCTGATAGAGCCAAACACCAGACTTACCATAAAGCTGAACTAAACGCGGTAACGACCATTTTTGTAAATCACCACAGGTTTTAATACCCATTGCTGCTAGCTTTTCAGCAAACTTTTGGCCAATGCCTGAAACTCGCTGCACCGGCAAATCCATTACGAAACCAGGCACACTACTAGGCTCAACGACGAACAAACCATTGGGCTTATTCCAGTCCGAAGCGATTTTGGCTAGATATTTATTAGGAGCAACACCGGCTGAAACACGAATGCCAAGTTGCTGATAGATTTGCTGGCGAATGTGTTCTGCCAGCAAGGTTGCGCTACCAGAAAACCAGCTTGAATCAGAAACATCGATATAGGCTTCATCCAGTGACAAAGGCTCTATTTTATCGGTGTATTGATTAAGAATGGCGCGAATTTGCTGCGAAACCGAACGATACACCTCAAACCGCGCAGGCCGAATAATGAGTCCGGGACAACGAGCCAGCGCCATTGAGCTTGGCATCGCAGAACGCACGCCATACTGTCGAGCAATGTAATTGCAGGTCGCCAATACCGAGCGCGGCCCAGTGCCACCAACAGCCACCGGCTTGCCTCTGAGTTCAGCAAAATCTCGCTCTTCTAACGCGGCATAGTAACAATCGCAATCTATGTGGATGATTTTTCGCTGCATAAAAAACCTGTATATAAATACAGGTTTTGATTGTAGTGCGATTCGACCTAAGATCAAGTCATCATCGTTACAAGCTTTGATCAGTGCTATGTATTTAGCTCGAATTATTGAGCTTAAAGTAAGTGAGCCTAAACAGGGCTTACTTAACCAACGTGCTCGCCCTTAGCTTGCAAATCAGCATGGTAGCTTGAACGTACCATCGGGCCTGAAGCGACATTCAAAAAGCCCAATTCATAGCCATAAACTTCTAGCTCTTTAAATTCATCTGGGTGTACAAAACGCTCTACCGCCAAATGGTGTTTAGATGGCTGCAAATACTGACCGATGGTCACCATATCGACATCATGAGCCTTGAGGTCGCGCATCACTTCTTTAACCTGCTCGATTGTTTCGCCACAACCGACCATAAGGCCAGACTTGGTACGAACTTCTGGTTTACGACGCTTAAACTCTTTTAATAGATCTAACGAATGTTGATAGTCCGCACCTGGGCGCACCTTTTTATAAAGCGCCGGCACTGTTTCAAGATTGTGGTTAAACACATCTGGGGCATCTTCAATCATGATATCAACCGCCTTTTCTAAGCGGCCACGGAAATCCGGCACCAAGGTTTCAACAACAATACTCGGCGTTTTTGCTCGGACTTCACGCACGCAATCGGTAATGTGCTGTGCGCCACCGTCACGTAAATCATCGCGGTCAACCGAGGTAATGACGACATACTTTAACTGCATGTCGGCAATGGCTTCGGCTAATTCTGTCGGCTCGTTTTCATCCAGCGCATTAGGTCTGCCATGGGCAACATCGCAAAATGGGCAACGGCGAGTACAGATATCGCCCATAATCATAAAGGTGGCCGTACCGTGACTAAAGCATTCACCTAAGTTAGGGCAGCTTGCTTCTTCACAAACCGAATGCAGTTTGTGCTTACGCAGCTTATTTTTAATGCTGGCAATTTCGCTACCACCAGCAGGGATCTTAACGCGGATCCACTCTGGTTTTTTTGGCATGACTTCGGTAGGGATAATCTTAATCGGAATGCGATCAGTTTTATCTGCGCCACGCAGCTTAACGCCACGCTCTTTTTTAACTTTGGTCGTTGTCGAGCTGCTTGCTGTTGTCATTTATGATTCCCATAAAGGTTCTAGACCTAAAATAGTACAGAAGGCACTTACCCAGCGCTGCATTACCAGCGTCATATCAGGGTCAGCGACAAAATCACTCACCTGTGCCATTTCCAGTCCCGCATAACCACAGGGGTTAATGCGTAAAAACGGTTCTAAATCCATATTCACATTCAATGCTAAGCCGTGAAAGCTTTTGCCATGCTTAATTCTAAGGCCGAGCGAACAAATTTTATTGCCGCTGACGTACACGCCAGGCGCATCTTTTTTCGCGCCCGATTGAATATCAAAAGACCCAAGGGTGGCAATAATACTATTTTCTAAGGCGTTGACCAATTTTCGCACATCTGAGTCGACGCGCTTCATGTCCAGCAGTACGTAGGCAATCATTTGCCCCGGACCGTGATATGTGACCTGACCACCCCGATCAACATTCACGACCGGGATATCGCCAGTATTGAGTAGATGCTCTGGCTTGCCAGATTGCCCCTGTGTAAACACAGGTTCATGTTCTAGCAGCCAGATTTCGTCGCGAGTATCGCTACTACGGTTGGCAGTAAAATCCTGCATTCGATGCCAGGTGTCTAAATAAGGCACCTGACCTAAGTATCGAATAACAACAGGCGAACTAAGCAATATTACAGAACCATTTTAACCATCGGTGAAGCTTTTAACTGGCGATCAAGAGTTGCTAAATCGGCTTCCTGCTCAATGCGCATACGCACTGTCAAACTGGTAAAGCGGCCATTTTTGCTTGGGTTTTCTCGAAAGCTGGTCTCACTAATACGCTCATCGAATTGCTGTAAAACCTCAACCACTAAAGCTCGAAATTCGATGCAGTTGTCGCCCATCACCTTGATCATATAGTCATCACACGGGAACTCGATCTTCGGTGCGTCAGGAGTTTTCTCCTGTAACTTGGATAACGGCAATTTAGACAGCGGTAACTTAGATAAATCCATGGCGACTACTTCGCTAATAACTGATGAAAGAACAGACGAACCATATCCCAGAGTCGAGCAAAGAAGCTCGATTTCTCAACCGCTTGCAATGCGATCACATCGTGACGAGACACCTCTTCACCATCGAGAGTCAGCACCATTTCACCGAGTTTATCACCTACGGCAACTGGCGCTTTAATAACAGAGTCGATGTTCAATCGAGTCGATAAGCCTTCTTCACCACCCCGTACAATGGTCATCTTCACGTCTTCGTCCAAACCGAGCGATAGCTGCTTATCTTTACCACCCCAAATACGCGCATTATAAAGTTCATCGCCCTGATTATGGACATTCACGGTTCTAAAGAAGCGGAAGCCATAAGTCAGTAGTTTCTGGGTTTCTGAGGCTCGGGCTTCATCTGATCTTGTGCCCATAACAACGCTGATTAAACGCATGTCATCCTTTAAAGCCGATGCCACCAAACAATAACCAGCGGCGTCCGTGTGGCCTGTTTTTAAACCATCGACATAAGGGTTAGTGCCAAGCAGTCGGTTGCGGTTAGCTTGGGCGGCAACGGGACCATACTGAAAGCTACGCTCAGCATAAATTGGGTAGAATTCTGGGTTTTCATAGATAATCGCACGCGCTAACAAGGATAAGTCGTAAGCGGTGGAATAATGCTCTTTTCCAGCTTTTGGCGGTAAACCGTGCGAGTTAGCAAACAGAGTGTTGCTCATATTCAGTTTTTCGGCGTATTTATTCATCATCTGAACAAATAGCTCTTCTGTGCCACCAATATGCTCCGCCATAGCAACGGAAGCATCGTTACCAGAGGTGATGATGATGCCTCGCAGTAAGTCTTCAATGCTGACCAACTTACCTTCTTGAATAAACATTCGTGAGCCGACCATACGCCAAGCTTTTTCACTAACCAACGTTTCATCGGATAACTCAAGACGACCTTCAATGATTTCTCGCTCAGCAACATAGCTGGTCATCAGTTTAGTCAAGCTTGCTGGCGGTATGCGTTCGTGCTCATTGTGTGCAACCAAAACCTGGCCGGTTTCGGCGTCCATCAGTAAATAGGCTGTCGCGGCAAGTTGTGGTGCGGCGGGGATAATAGGCTGTGCAGATACCAATGTGGTAATAGACAAAAAAGAAACAAAGCCTAGCTGTTTAACATACTTAATGAGGTTCACGGTCAATCCTAGTTAATGTCGATCAATAGAAAAGGGTGCTTAAAATACAACTATCAAATTAAGGCACAGAAAAATAATTATTATAACAGGCTGCGCGCTAACTAGCAGGTCTAGCAGCGTTAACCTCTTCACAGCCAATACGAGCAGTCGTTGTATAGCGAAAAAATTAACGCACTAAGAACAATTAATCGCAGCCAATTTAAAAGCCTAATTGTCCGCCACGATTAAAGGCTTACCAATTGCGTCACTCGATAATTCTGTCTGCAACTGCACTGCTCGGTCGTAGGTAACAGGGCCAATCCTAACGCGATAGAAGGTATCTTGGTATATTTCCACCGGATCTTTTACTTGATCTGACAATTGGCGTTGTAACGACTGAGCTGAATTCTGTTGGCTAAAAGCACCGACCTGCACGAAATAAGAAGCGGTGTCTAATTCGTTATCTGGTAAGGCTTCGACGCGCACACGAGCGGTTCCTTTATCATGAAAACCAAGCTTCACTGCAGCGGCGTAGGATAAATCAATAATGCGACCAGAATGAAATGGACCTCGATCATTAACGCGCACGTAGATCGATTGGTTATTGTCTAAGTTAGTGACTCGAACCCAAGTTGGTAATGGCAACGACTTATGAGCCGCGCTTACTTGGTACATATCGAACACTTCACCGTTGGAGGTAGTATGACCATGAAATTTCTCGCCATACCAAGAGGCAAAACCCTCTTCGCGGTAACCTTTAGCGCTTGGCATAATATGATAGGTTTTACCCAGCACTCGGTAAGGGCTTTTATTACCGCCTCGCGATAAAGGCTCTTTACGGGGTTGTGGCACTTCGATTTGATCGGCAGATAGCACACGCGTCGGCGCTCTATCTTGCGCAATGCTGTACCGGCTAGACTGAGCATCGCCGCTCATCTGATCACCGGCTACAAATTTGCTAGAACAGGCAGGTAAGTAAATAATCACCAAGGCAGCCAAAAACGTCGTTTTGTATTTATATAGCAGTGTCAACATTGCCTCGACCCTCTATGGCTCCACTAACGCTTCTGCTAAATGAAATACCGCCATCGAATATGGGATCGACCGGTTGTATCGAGAAATGGCCCAGAAGTTTTTATAGCCTAGCCAGTATTCTTTGCCGTCTTCGCCATCTAAACGTATTGGAAACACTAATGATGACGGATCTTGCAGTAGCTCAGGCTGCCAACCTAGCGCTTGAACCGAGGCCAGTGTTCGGTCTCGATCAAAAGAATTCATCTTCACCTTTTCGAAATCGCCACTTAGCTCGACATTAGAAACAATGTACTCACCAGGTCGCCAGCCGTTTTTACGCAAATAATTGGCTACCGAGCCTATTGCGTCATAAGGGTCATCCCAAATATTAATGTCACCGTCTTCATCGTGATCGACTGCATAGGCTTGATAGCTGGTCGGCATAAATTGCGGATAACCGGTGGCGCCAGCGTACGAGCCTTTCATGGCACGCGGATCCATTCCCTGCTCAACTGAGTTGACAATAAAACGCTTCCATTCACGCTGAAAATAATTAGAGCGACGACTTTCAATAACCGCCAGCGAGCCTAAGGAGTCAAAAGTATTGTGACGACCCTTAGAGGCACCATAACGGCTTTCGATACCAATAATCGCCGTAATGATTTCTGCCGGCACACCATATTTATCTTCTGCTTTTTTTAGCAACACCGCATTGTGCTCTAAAAAACGCCGACCATTACGTACCGTCTCAGTCGAGACAAACATAGGTCGGTATTGTGCATAGGTTCTGGTTTTTTCTGCCGGAGCACTGAGCTTTTGCGCATTAGATTCCTGCACCGTACCTGCCGCCATCCAAGACTCGGCGAGTGCTCGGTCGATCTGATGTTCATCGACTAATTCGTCGACGACCTTTTGTGCCCGCTCATAAGCTAAAAAATTTTCTGCCAGCGCTGAGTTAAGCGTTAGAGAAGCCAAAATACAAAACAACCGCATACCAATACCTATTTAAAAACAACACACCAACAAACAAAACCTGTTTTAACTAGGTCCGTTTATGGGTACTAATTGACATGAGAATCCCAAAACTGCCTAACAGCGACACAATCGAAGTTCCCCCATAACTCACCAGAGGCAAGGGTACGCCAACCACCGGCAATAACCCACTGACCATGCCGATATTTACAAAAACGTAAATAAAAAAGGTCAGTGTTAAAGCGCCCGCCAAAAGGCGACAAAAACTATCACGAGCGTTAATAGCAATGTAACTACCGCGCCAAATAATTAAAAAATAGCAGACTAACAGTGCGACAACGCCAATTAAGCCAAGTTCCTCACTTAAGACAGCAATAATAAAATCGGTATGGCTTTCTGGTAAAAAGTCGAGCTGTGATTGAGTACCGTGCAGATAACCTTTTCCATAGAGACCACCAGAACCAATAGCGGTTTTCGACTGGATAATATTCCAGCCTGCGCCCAGCGGATCGGACTCAGGGTTTAAAAAAGTCAGTACGCGCTGCTTTTGGTAATCATGCAAAACAAACAACCACATTGCAGGCAGCGAACCTAATGCCAACACCACCGCACTGGCAATCAGTTTCCACGATAAGCCCGCTAAAAAAATAACAAACACGCCCGATGCCGCAATAAGCACAGAGGTGCCAAGATCTGGCTGCATAACAATTAAAACGGTCGGCACAAACAGAATAATTAAAGCCAATAGGATATGGCGAAACTTGGGTGGCATGCCTCGGCGAGCTAAATACCAAGCCAGCATAATGGGGACAGTTACCTTCACCAACTCTGACGGCTGAAAGCGGAACAGACCAAAAATATCCAACCAACGCTGAGCGCCTTTAGCGTGCGCTCCGGCATAAAGCACCGCCAACAACAACAGCAAACCTACGCCATAAAGCACGCCACTCCACTGTTGAAAGAATCGAGGATCAAATTGCGCAACAATAAACATGGCTAAAAAGCCAACACCAAAGCGCACCATCTGGCGTGATACGGCACCCAGATCACCGCCGGTAGCGCTATACAAAATGATCAGACCGGCCATAGCCACCAGCAGTAGCGCCATGAATAGATAGATGTCGATATGCAAACGTTGCAACAACGTTCGCCCTTGTGAAAAAGCACCTGACTGGTCGTAGCGAACGAAATCATTGAGCATTTATG
This sequence comes from Reinekea thalattae, assembly GCF_008041945.1. Taxonomy (NCBI): domain Bacteria; kingdom Pseudomonadati; phylum Pseudomonadota; class Gammaproteobacteria; order Oceanospirillales; family Saccharospirillaceae; genus Reinekea; species Reinekea thalattae. Next base: position 1,505,609 of record NZ_VKAD01000001.1, read on the forward strand.
GTTTCTTCTCTTAGTATGTATTCATCCAACAACTGCCGCACGATAGGCCCTGCGACTGCTCCACCACTGCCACCGTGATCTACCACAGCAACGACCGCTATTTTAGGATCGTCCGTCGGCGCATATCCTATAAAGAGTGCATGATCTTTAAGGTGGTCCGGCACATCACCCAATGCATTACCAAATTCATCACGCTTAATTTCAGCCACCTGCGCTGTACCAGACTTACCGGCAATGGTATACGCAGAAAGATAACCGACACTTTTCGCGGTTCCTTTCTTCCCATAGAGCACTTCTGTCATCGCGTGCTCCATTTTTTGCCAGTTGCTTTCATCCTGTAATTCGATGTCCGCTTGCGCCTTTTCAGGAAAATCTAAAAGTGTCTCGTCTGTACTGTAAAGCAATAGCCGAGGCATAAACCAATCACCATGATTAGCAAAGACGCCTGTGGCTATCGCCAACTGTAACGGCGTCGTTAACATATAGCCCTGACCAATACCTAAGTTCACCGTATCACCAGCAAACCATGCAAAACCATGACGATCTTTTTTCCAGTCACGGGTTGGGTTATTGCCGCGCGCGGCGTTATAAACATCTAATGTCGTAATCTTGCCAAAACCAAACTTGTCGAGCATGTCGTGAATAGGCTCTAAGGTCATTTTATAAGCCAAGTCATAAAAGTAGGTATCGACTGATTCTTCAATGGCATCGGTTAGGTTAACAATGCCGTGGCCACCACGCTTCCAGTCTCGATATATTCGCGCATCATTGGGTAACTTAAACCAACCCTTAGCTTCCATGGTTTCATCCCACGTAGTGAAACCACCGTCGACACCGGCCAAACCAATAAAGGGTTTAATGGTCGAGGCTGCTGGATATTGACCACCCACTGCTCGGTTCAAAAACGGCTTGTCTGGTGAATCTCGAAGTTCGTTATAGAGCGCAGTTGGGAAGCCGCTAACAAATAGGTTGGGGTCGTAACTCGGTCGGCTGACCATTGCTAAAATACCACCCGTTTTAGGGTCTATAGCAACAACAGAACCTCGCTTGCCTTCTAACAGGTCGTACGCCTTCTGCTGCAGCACACTATCCAATTGCAGGTGAATATTGGCACCCGGTGTTGGCGAGTGTCGCTCAAGTACTTCTAATACTCGGCCACGAGCGTTGGTTTCCACACGCTGATAACCCGGCGCACCCAGCAATTGCTGCTCGTATTGCTTTTCTATGCCTTGCTTACCGATAAAGCGAATACCTGCGTAAGCACTTTTATCGAGTGTTTCTAAATCCTGTTCATTAATACGGCCAACGTAACCCAGCACATGAGCAAACGCCTCACCTTTGGGATACTGGCGAATCAGTTCGGCTTCAACTTGAGCGCCATCTAAGAAGATGCGATGCGCAGCCAGTGCGGCAATTTCTTCATCGCTCAATTTAATCTTTAACGGTACAGGTGCGAACGGGCGTCGGTACTGCCCCAAACGAGTGTAGAAACGATCAATCTGATCATCACTGAGTTCAACGATATCTGCCAAACGCTCGATCAACGCATCAACGTCATCGGTACGTTCCGCGACAATGCTTAAAGTATGACTGGGGAGATTATCGGCCAGTAATTCACCATGGCGATCATAGATAAGGCCTCGTGTCGGCGGGATTGGCGCGACTTCAAGACGGTTTTTATCAGACAAAGACTGATGCTTTTCAAATTCAACAATCTGTAAAAAGAAAAACCGCGATACCAAGACAAGCAGCAGTAAGATAACGCCGCCAGCAGCAACACTCATTCGCCTTTTAAATAACCGCTGTTCTAGTTCTTTATTGTCAAAGGACTTATTTTCAAACGAACTACTTGCCATAACTGCTCATAATCTCATTTATGATAGGGGTGGTTCTGCGTTACGCTCCAAGCACGGTAAAGCTGCTCAGCCAATAGTACTCTGACTAATGGATGCGGTAACGTTAAATTAGACAGACACCAACGCTGTTGAGCTTTGGCTAAACAGCGTGCATCGAGTCCATCTGGACCACCAATCAATAAGGCTACATTTTTACCGCCCATTCGCCAACCCTGTAATTGCTCAGCCAGCTGTTCAGTCGACCAAGCTTTACCGGAAAGGTCGAGCGCGACGACGTGCTCATTTTCCTTGATCGCAGCCAACATGCTGTCACCTTCTTGCTGGATGGCCTTTTCCTTTGGCGTGTTTTTTTGGCGCTTACCCAAAGGCAACGGAACAAATTCAATCGCGGTATCTCGCGGCATTCGCTTCAGATAGTCTTCGGTACCGAGCTGAACCCAGTCAGGCATTTTCGGCCCAATAGCGATGATGCGAATCTTCATAAGCTACTAATCTAATAGGTTACTGATCTGATGCGCCACTGTCGGAATCTGTCGGCTTCATTGACCACAGGCTTGGTAAGTCATACATCGCTCGAGCATCCGGCAGCATCACGTGCAAAACGAGATCGGTAAAGTCGAGTAATACCCAATCCGAACCGGTTTCACCCTCTTGGTGGGATGAAGCAAAGCCCTTTTCTTTGAGGTCTTCTGCCACACTTCGGACAACCGCCGAAATATGTCGACTGGAAGTACCAGAAGCCACAATCATGGTATCCATTAGTGTGGTTTTATCGCGCACATCGATCACTTCGATATCGGTCGCTTTAATATCTTCTAATGCAGTGATCACAGCATCGGTTAATTCGGCACCGTGAGCGTTTTTTGGTTGACTGGCTTGATCGGTCATAAAGTGGTTTCGTTTTCCTTACTGGACCTTTCGGTACAGTTGATTTTTAGTAATGTAATCCGCTACTTCGTGCGGCAGTTTGTCTGTTTCATCTAACGACTCTCGGTAATCGGTCGAAGACAGTGGTAAATCTATCGAGTCATCACAGCAAAAATGACCAACCTGTTGAGTGAATAGCTGCTCCACGCTCAAGCAGTGATTGGTCGACTGATGAGCCACCGGCGCAGCTTCACCTGCTCGATTAAACACCCAGAAGGAGACCTTTTGCATTAACTCTGCAGCTCGATGCCAACGAGGCAAACTATGCCAAGCGTCGGCACCTAAGACAAAGATAAGCTTAGCGTCTGGTTGCTGACGAGCAATATTCTCAACAGTGTCAATGGTATAGCTAGCGCCTTGGCGCTGAGTTTCCTGTTGATCTATCTGTATGCGAGCCGCTTCACTTTGAGCTATTCGCCACTGCTCAAGCATTGCAACGCGATGCTCAGCCGAGGCGGTAGCACCTTGCTTTAACGCTGGGATAAAACAGGGCACCACTCGTAATTGCGACACCTGAGAAAAACTCAAAACCCGATGGCACACCGCTGCGTGCGCCTGATGGAAAGGGTCAAAGGTGCCGCCATAAATGGCAATAATTGGAGACTTAAGGCTCACGGATTTGACCATCACCCAGTACGATATATTTTTGCGATGTCAGGCCAACCAAACCAACCGGACCTCTGACATGAATTTTATCTGTTGAGATACCAATTTCAGCACCCAGACCATATTCAAAGCCATCGGCAAAAGAAGTCGATGCATTAATCATCACCGAAGCCGAATCGACCTCGCGTAAAAAGCGACGTCCCTTGGTGTAATTTTCGGTAACAATGCTGTCGGTATGATGACTGCCATATTGGTTAATGTGGGCAATGGCTTGATCTAAATCTGCCACAACCTTCACAGCCAAAATTGGCGCAATGTATTCGGTCGACCAATCTTCATCAGTCGCAGGGGTGCAATCAATAATGGCTTGAGTTTGCTCACAACCACGCAACTCGACACCTTTTTCCTGATACCGCTGCGCTAACTCTGGCAATAGAGCTTGAGCGCAAGCCTGATCAACCAGCAGCGTTTCCATGGCGTTACACACACCATAGCGGCGAGTTTTAGCGTTAAAGGCAATGTTCAGCGCTTTATTGGTATCCGCTTCAGAATCGATATAGACATGGCAGTTGCCATCAAGATGCTTAATCACCGGTACTTTAGCGCTATTACTAATGCGCTCAATTAAGCCTTTACCGCCGCGAGGCACAATGACATCAACATACTGAGGCATGGTAATAAGGTGATGCACCGCTTCTCGGTCTTTGGTTTCAACTACCTGCACGGCATCTTCAGGTAAACCGCTGGCTTTTAGCCCGGCCTGAATACAGGCGGCAAGCGCTTGGTTTGAATGCAATGCTTCACTACCACCACGTAAAATCACCGCGTTGCCAGACTTTAAGCACAGGCTTGCAGCCTCGATTGTAACGTTGGGACGAGACTCATAAATAATTCCGATAACACCCAATGGCACGCGCATCTTGCCGACCTGAATGCCGCTCGGTCGATAATCCAAATCGGTTATATTGCCGACCGGATCAGCCAATGCCGCAACCTGCGATAAACTCTCAATCATGGTATCCAAACGGGCTGGCGTAAGCTCAAGGCGATCCAACATGGCATCGCTTAACCCCTTTTCTTTACCGTTGAGCAAGTCTTTTTGGTTGGCCGCCATCAACGTGCTTTTGGCGGCGATAATGGCATCGGCGGTCGCCAACAATGCTTGATTTTTTTTAGCTGTTTCACTGGCGGCCATTAGGCTCGAAGCCTTGCGCGCACGCTGGCCAACTTGGGCCATATAGTCGGCTATATTGTTAGTCGTCATATCTTCATTACTGTGGTTAGGTACTATTTGTTTTCGGCTGTGTTACCGAAATGCAATGATTCGGCAGTATACCTTGCTTAACGCACGAGCTCTACGCTGTTTGCTATGGCTCGACAATGTTTGCGCATAAATTGGAAATCTAATATGAGCACCCGCACACCATGCTAGAGTCACCGCTATTTATTTTATTGATCATTGCGGGCGTCTGCTTCTTTGAATGTTTAGCCTTATTCGGCTTGCTGATCCCTGGCGTGGTCGTGCTATTTTCGCTAGCCGCATTGGCAAATCTTTATGGTTTACACCCATTGCCGATGCTTGCAGTGGCGGTTATTTTTGGCTTTTTAGGCGATCTAGTGAGCTTTTATCTGGGTCAGCGTTATCTAAGCTCGGCATTTAACAGCCGCCGCTTAGCACGCTATAAACAATGGACCGAGCACGGCCACTGGTTTATCGAACGATGGGGTTGGATCAGCATTCCTGCAGGGCGTTTTTTAGGCCCTTTACGACCTATCGTGCCCTTTTTAGCTGGCGGCTTAAAAATGCAAAGCCGAGCCTTTGTCATACTAAGTTTTTTTTCTTGTCTTATTTGGGCGCCCGCCTATTTGCTGCCGGGTTACTTCACTGGTGAATTATCCAGCGTCTGGACTGTACAGCCGCTCAGCATTCGTTCATTAATTAGTTATGTGCTTTCGGCGCTCGCCATCTGCGCATTCAGCCTCACTATTTACCACCATATGCACCCAGAAAAAATGCATCTTCGCGGCTGGATTAGCCAGCATCAGGCCGAACGTTGGCCAATCACATCTTTCGTGGTTTTACTTATCGCGGTGGCAATACTAATTACTGTTCGCCAATGCTATCCGCTTAACGTCGACCAGTTATTTATTATCTGGCGGCAAGACTGGCAGTCCTTTACCACGCTCAGCCATCTGCTCTCTGCGCTAAACCTGTTATCTAACCACCTGCTGGTGAGCGTCGAATTCGCCATGCTTATTCTCTGGCTGTGTATGATTGGCCGTTACAGCATTGCTTCCATTGCTAGTATCGGTTTTGTTCTGCTTTATGTTTGTATCAGCCAAATCAGCCACTGGGTCGAGCACACCCAACCTGTGCAGCTCTGGAACATGGCATCGTTTATTTTTACTTATGGACTGCTAGCGAACATTACCAACACAACCATGCCGGCAATAAAAAGATGGCAAGTCTATCTGTTTATTTTTATTTTAAGCCTTGCCATAACAATGAGTCATCTCTGGCTAGGGCACCTATCGCCTTCTGCCAGTCTAATTGCGATAGCCCTAACCGCCGCAATCATTGCCTGCGCCAGAGGTATCTGGAAACTGTTTAACCGACAGCCAAAAGCCGCCATCAGTCGTGCGTTTTTACTCTGGCTCGCATTGCTAAACACACTTCTGTTCACTGTCGCGTTAAGTCGCTAACACGTGACAACCCAACAGCCGTCAAAGACTACCAGTGCGCAACCTTGACTTTGTTTCGGCTCGGGATGCCATCAATCAACGACAGTCGATAGATTTCAGCCACCGATTCGCGAATCCAGTTGATAACCTGCGGGTCATTTAGCGAGTAATCCTGTGGCAGCAAATACCATTGATCATAAATGCGGCCATGGGCCACCCAATGCGTATCCGCACACAGCTGTTTCAGTTCATCAGCCAAATTCGATTGCAGCGCTCGGATGCCAACCTGCCCTGAAGCATTGACAACCAAGCTTAGCTGGCCGTTAATTCGAACCACGTGCTCACCAAAATAGATGCCAAGCTTTGGCTCAAACTCTTTCGGGATATATCCCATTAAAAATTGAATACGTCGAGAACGGTCTATCTTTTCCATTACATCAGCCCTAAGTATGCTTAGTCATAACACAAACCCGCGATCAGCTGGTCATAATGACTAATACTAGACGGTAATATTCAAAATGACAGGATGGATATAAAAATCTTGCTCTCGACCTTCGCATGCCTTGGACTTAGGCCCTAACAGCGTAAATTCGCGCTAAATCATTTTTCAATCACCAGCTCTGGCTATTCATTACGTTTAGACCATTGAGTTCCAGCAAAACTGGCTTTACTATTTGTTTCGCTAGTTGCGAAATTTGAGACCCCAATGGAAATAAACAGTGAAAGTCTAAGATTTGTTTTAGGCCTTAAAATCAAGCAGTTCAGGCAGAGTGAAAACCTTTCTTTAAAACAACTCTCTCAACTCACCAGTCTTTCAATTTCATACCTGAGTGAAATCGAAAAGGGCAAGAAGTACCCAAAACCAGAAAAAATCGCCACACTGGCGCATGCGTTAAATCGCAGTTTCGATGATCTGGTGTCCTTAAAACTCGACGATGAACTCAACCCGCTAACCGCGCTGTTAGAGTCACCAGTATTGAAAGAATTTCCGTTGCAGCAGTTTGGAATTGGCTTACCCGACATTTTCGAACTGGTGAACGACTCACCCAGCAAGGCCGGTGCTTTTATTAGAACGTTGCTAGAAATTAGCCGCGGCTACGATATGAACGTTGAGCATTTTTTACTCGCTTCGCTGCGTTCTTATCAAAAAATGCACCTGAATTATTTTGCCGATTTAGAAGAGGCCGCCAGCTCATTCCGCGCAGCCAATGCTATTGAAGAGACAACGGTCATTTCTCAAGAGTGGCTAGAAAATATATTGCGTAATGAATTCGGCTGCGACATTCAGTATGGCGACTTCAACGAACACCCTGATTTACAGCCATTGCGCTCTATCAGCCCGACCCCGAAAAAGATTTGGATTAACAGCCGACTTTACCCTCAACAGCAAAAATTTGTTTTGGCTCGAGAAATTGGCTATCGATTTTTAAAACTAAAAGAGCGTGCGACAACCTCTTCTTGGATCAAGGTTGAAACCTTTGATCAAGTATTTAACCACTTCAAGGTTTCCTACTTTGCTGGCGCGCTATTGATTCCTGAACAGAACATCATCGCTGATTTAGAAATATGGCTACAAAATTCTGAGTTCGATGGCGCTGCGTTAACGACGTTAATGCAAAAATATGACTCCACACCAGAAATGTTTTTGTACCGGATGTCACAAGTCATGCCGACCCATTTCGGCCTGCATAAAATGCATTACATGCGCCTGAACCATAAGCTGAATAGCAACTCATTTCATATCACTAAAGAACTGAATCTGACCAATGTTTTTATTCCGCGAAGCATTGGTCCAGGCGAACACCAATGCCGGCGTTGGGCTGCAACCTCTGGGCTAAAACAGTTAGCTGAACACCCAGACCCAATGAACGAAGTTCAGGTATCAGCCCAGCTCAGTACCTTTGTTAGTCAAGGGCAAACCTTTTTCAATATCGCTATCGTGCGCGCCAAATCCTTAGATGACCGTACCAATACAGGCATGACTTTAGGGTTTATCATTGATGATAACTTCAAACAAAAGGCTGCCTTCTGGAACGATAAGCAAGTGCCTAACTCAGAAGTGAACGAAACCTGTGAGCGCTGCCCAGTAAACGATTGTGAAAGCCGTGTTGCACCGCCATCGATCTATAACGCCCAGAAAAAACAACGCTCACGCGAACGATCTCTGGCAGCCTTTATCGAGCGGAACCAATAGCAATGACGCAAGCTCCATTAAAAATCCGCAGCCGATTAACGGCAAGTCACCAAATAGCACTGACTACGATCGAACTCGACCCGTTTGAAGCGCTGATAAAAAACACCATAGAAAAAGCGCCAAGCCTATTTCACTATGCGCCGACGGTATTGGACAGCAGCGCCTTAGAAGAACTGCCTGATAGCGATAGATTACAGGCATTAATCGGCATTTGCCGTCAATACAGACTTGTGCCGTTTGCGCTCACCAGTAATAACAGTGCGCATCAGGATTATGCCTATCAACATCAATTGGCCTGGATTGAGCCGCGTGCACGCAGTGCGGCTAAAGACGAACCCAAGCCAGCTCTGGCAATGACCAAAACAGAGGTGATCAATACACCTGTCCGCTCAGGGCAACAGGTCTACGCTAAAGACGCCAACCTGCTGATTACACGGCAAGTCAGTGCTGGAGCAGAAGTCATTGCAGATGGCAACATCCAAATACTCGGAGCCTTAAGAGGCAAGGCCATTGCTGGTGCTCAGGGTGCAGAACATTGTGAAATTATCTGCAACCAAATGGACGCAGAATTATTATCGATTGCCGGAACCTATCTCGTGCAAGAAGACATCGGTACCGCAAACGGCCCTGCCCGTTGCTGGTTAAATGGCGACCAAATTCAGGTTGATTATTTTTAATTCAAGCCGCTATCACGACGAGAAAAAACTGGAAAGCATTAGCATTGCAGTAACCAACAGCCGCAGCATAAAAGAGTGGTACGAATCACACTTCTTGCTTGCGGCGCGCTGGCCACTAAGATCGATTGAAAAGCAAATTGAATGCAACACTGGCTTGTTTTAGGCTAGTAGCTAGATTCATCGTTAACTGAATAATAAGGAAATACACTTGGCAACAATTATTGTGGTGACCTCAGGAAAAGGCGGCGTTGGCAAAACAACCACCAGCGCGGCAATCAGCATGGGGCTAGCAAAAGCAGGCCATAAAACCGTCGTCATCGACTTCGACATTGGCCTACGCAATCTAGATATTATTATGAATTGTGAACGTCGAGTGGTGTATGACTTTGTCAACGTCATCCAAGGCGATGCCTCGCTTAATCAGGCGTTAATTAAAGACAAGCGTTGCGATGACCTCTTTATTTTACCGGCGTCTCAAACACGCGACAAAGAAGCGCTGACAAAAGACGGTGTTCAAGCGGTACTCGAACAACTCAAGCAAGATTTTGAATACATTATTTGCGACTCGCCCGCAGGTATCGAGCACGGCGCTCAAATGGCATTGTATTTTGCGGACATGGCGATTGTTGTAACCAACCCAGAAGTATCTTCGGTTCGCGACAGCGACCGCATTCTAGGCATCCTACAAAGCAAGAGCTACCGAGCAGAGCAGAACTTAGAGCCGGTTAAAGAACAGCTGTTGATCGCCCGCTTTAACCCTGAGCGTGTCGAAAAAGGCGAAATGCTCAGCATCGATGATATTGAAGACATTCTTGCCATTCCGCTATTAGGCATTATTCCGGAAAGCCAATCTGTGCTGAACGCCTCCAATAATGGTATTCCTGTGATCTTGGATGAAAAAAGCGATGCAGGCCAAGCCTATCAAGATACCGTAGCTCGTTTGTTAGGCGAAGAGCGACCGCATCGGTTTATCGAAGCCAACAAGAAAGGCATTCTCAAACGCGTATTTGGAGGTTAAGGCATGGCCATCGGTGATCTATTTAACCGCGGCAAAGAAGAAAACTCTGCACGCGTAGCCAAAGAGCGGCTTAAAGTGATTGTTGCTCACGAGCGTCGGGTTAGGAATGCACCATCCTATTTACCGGCTCTGCAAAACGACATCTTAAGTGTCATCCGTAAGTACGTTGAAATCGATCACGACCAGTTACAGGTTGAGCTCAACGACGATGGCAACTATTCCGTGCTTGAGGTCAATGTAAATCTGCCAAAATAACCGGCCGGCTTGCCATGCATCGAGACGATACGCTACTTACAACAATCGAGACGAGAACTTAAAAAATAGCGCTCGCCCAAAAACGCTCACTAAAACAGTTCTAGCTAAAAGTACGAACCACAAAAAAGGCCGCAATATTTGCGGCCTTTTGCATTTACTAACACACGAGTATAACGAACGAGCTGTGCTCTATTTATTCAATGCGTCGAGATATTTCTCAGCATCCAATGCTGCCATACAGCCAGTGCCAGCCGATGTAATGGCTTGGCGATAATGGTGATCCATCACATCACCTGCTGCAAACACACCTTCGACACTGGTGGCTGTCGCGTTGCCCTGCAAGCCAGACTGAACTTTAATGTAGCCACCTTCCATATCCAGCTGACCGTCAAATATCGCTGTATTTGGCTTATGGCCAATCGCTATAAAGCAGCCGTCTAAAGCAAGATCTGTTAGCGCGGCATCGGCGGTACTTTCAATGCGAATACCAGTCACACCCATTTCATCACCCAACACTTCATTCAGGGTGTGATCTAAATGCAGCACAACCTTGCCTTCTTCGACCTTTTGGTAAAGCCGGTCGGTAAGAATTTTTTCTGATCGGAAGCTATCACGACGATGCACAACATGTACTTTACTGGCAATATTGGCTAGGTACAGAGCTTCTTCAACAGCCGTGTTTCCGCCACCGACAACAGCAACTTCTTTATTGCGATAGAAAAAGCCATCACAGGTTGCGCAAGCCGATACACCCTTACCTTTAAATGCTTCTTCGCTTTCTAAACCTAAGTACTGCGCACTGGCGCCGGTGGCGATAATCAGAGCATCGCAGGTGTAAGTCGCCTGATCACCGATCAACTTATAAGGCTTAGCCGACAAATCGGTAGTATGAATATGATCAAACACTATTTCAGTATCGAACCTTTCAGCGTGCTCTTTCATATTGACCATCAACTCAGGGCCTTGCAGCTCTGCGTGACCACCCGGCCAGTTTTCGACTTCGGTTGTGGTGGTAAGTTGACCACCCATCTCCATGCCCGTTATAACCACCGGCTTTAAATTTGCTCGGGCAGCATAAATCGCTGCGGTATAACCCGCAGGCCCAGAACCTAAAACGATCAGTGAATGGTGTACCTGATTCATAACTACCTCTAATTCATTTTTTCAAACCAACGATGGCGGCAAAACTGAGTTATTCAAGTCGCCAAAACGCTAAATATCGACGTAATGCTAAGATCGCTAAATGCTAAACAATAGCCAGAAGCCTAACATCACCAACCAGGCAAATTGCGTGCGTTTGAGCAGCTTCAGTGTTTCGCTGAGCATATCACATTCATCCGCTTGGCAGATTGCAGACTGCATGCAGCGAACCAACAGGACGCGGTCATCGCTGTCGAAATCTTTGCTTTGCTGAGTCCAAACTGGGAAACAGTGTGAAAAGCTACCCACTAGCGCCGTGGTAATCGCCATGGCTCGTACAGGTATCCAATAGAGCGCATGTTTCACCTTATGGCAAAAGGCATCAACTTGCTCATCGCGCATCAAGGCCGATGTTAACCAAACCAGTAATACGCCTGGCGCACCAAAGGCAATAAACCAAAACACAGGGACAAAGAAACGCTCTAAGAATAGATAACCCAAACCTGCCTGAACACCTTCGTCGATGCCGTCATCTCCAGGCTGATACATTTGCGACTCTAAGCCTAAGCTGTCGACTGCAATCTGCCACGCGGCCTGCTCATCACCCTGATCAACCTTCGCTTGATACTCGGCCAATTTTTCTGGCTGATCACCAGAACGAAACACCAACAGCAACAAAGCCAATGAACAGACAAAACTCACTAGACTATTAGAGAAAAACCATAGAACTGCAGCCAATAAAACCACTGGCGCCAATAGATAGACGGCCAACGCCAGCGCTCGGTTCAATTTAATGCGCGCAGTTAGCCGCCGCCAACCGAGCGTCCATTCGGTAAAGGGTTCGTCATAACTCGATAAACTGATCGAAACCAAATAGGCAATAAGAACCACTAGAAAATCCACAAACACCTCCTAATTAGGGCTGTTTTGACTAAGACAGGATAAAATATGTCAGGTTAACTATAAATCGCAGCGACAACAAATGACAGTAAACGCCCTAGCACGATAAAATAGCCCGCAAATCACTTAAGAGCGACTCACTATTTATGTTCATTGCCGATACGCCTTACGCTAAAACATTGCGCGACCATCTTGTACGTTCCGTCCGATTCGCTATCGAAGAAGACCTTGGCAGCGGTGACATTACTGCGCAATTGATAGCCGAACAGGCCACTTGCCGCGCTACCGTTATATCACGTGAGCCTGGCGTTTTGTGTGGCCGAGAATGGTTTGAAGAAGTATTTCGCCAAATCAATCCGAGCGTCGAATTGCACTGGGCAAAACAAGACGGCGATGAAATTTGCGCCAATGACGAATTAGTCAGCATTCAAGGTAATACGCGCTCTATTCTAACCGCCGAGCGTATTGCATTGAACTTTTTACAAACGCTCAGCGGCACCGCATCGTTGGCCGCTCAATACGCTATAGCGCTGGCCGATAAAGACGTTGTCATTCTCGACACCCGAAAAACAATTCCTGGGCTGCGCTTGGCGCAAAAATACGCCGCCCGAGTTGGTGGCTGTCAGAATCACCGCCTCGGCTTATACGATATGTTCTTGATTAAAGAAAACCACATCGCAGGTTGCGGCAGCATTGCAAACGCAGTCACTAAAGCCAAAGAAATTGCACCGGATAAAAAAATTGAAGTCGAAGTTGAAAGCATCGAGCAACTAAAAGAAGCTCTAGCCTTACCCATAGATGTCATCATGCTAGACAACTTCAGCGCACAACAAACCGCCGAAGCAATTGCACTGAATCATACCGAGATCAAATTAGAAGCCTCTGGCAATATGGATTTAGCAAAAATCCAAACGCTCATCGAAAACCAACCCGACTACATTTCGGTCGGCAATCTAACCAAGCATGTAACGGCCTTAGACTTAAGCTTACGACTGCAAGACTAACCTCAACTGCTGTTTGCTCGTTCGCGACAGTCTTGCGAGCGACATACCGCTGTAGCCTGCTCTGCAACCAGCAACTGGCTACAGCAATAACGACTGATCAATAGCGATAAACTCACTGGCGGAATCAACTAGCGCCTTTGCAGTCAGCGCTGGCACACCATAGACAACAAACTCTTTACCGTAGGCGGTTCTCACCTTATCAGCGAGTACGGCAAAATCACCATCGCCAGAAACCAAAACCACCACGTCAGCCTGTTGTGCAGCATCTAACGCGTCTATCGTAATGCCAACATCCCAATCGCCTTTCGCGCTGCCATCGGCTCGCTGAATGTAAGGTTTCAATTTTACTTCAAAGCCAATCGCCCTGAGTATATTTTGGAACTGGCGTTGCTTTTCATCGCCTCGATCAACAGCGTAGGCATAAGCAGAAACGAGCTCACCGCCTGCAGTAACTTGCGCCCAGAACCTGTTGTAATCGAAATTTTTTTGGTAAGCGCTGCGCGTGGTGTAATAAACATTTTGCACATCCACTAAAATAGAAATCTTTTTCATCTATAACCTCAGCACTAGAGCGCTCTTAGCATTACTCAATATGAACCCAGCTATGCTTTCAGTAGCATCAACAACAGATGCATCAGCAACAACAAAAAAAGGGGCTGATGCCCCTTTAATAATACCTGCTTATTCTATCGGGTTATGACAAGTAAAGCTCAAAGAACGCTAAGGTACGAGACCAAGCTAATTCTGCTTGTGCTTCATCGTAGCGACCGGTTGAGTCATTGTGGAAACCATGATTAGCGCCCGGATAAATGTGCGAGGTATAGTCTACGTCATTCGCGCTAAGTGATTTTTCATAATCTTCTTTACTGGCATTAACTCGAGCATCAAGCTCAGCATATTGCAGCAATAGCGGCGCGGTAATGTTTTTCTGCAATTCTGCCGCGGCAGGTGTACCGTAAAATGGTACGCCAGCATCCAAATCATCGCCCAAGGTTGCAGCTAACATATTGACCACATAGCCACCAAAACAAAAACCAACGGCACCTAATTTGCCAGTACTCAATTCATGGCCTTTCAAGAATTTGGCTGCTGCTACGAAATCTTCTTCGATTTTAGCGCGATCCAACGAACTCTGCATCGAACGACCTTCGTCATCATTACCTGGGTAGCCACCGAGCGGGTGTAACGCATCTGGGGCAAACGCAATATAACCGGCTTTGGCTAAACGACGAGCAACATCTTTAACATAAGGGTTAAGGCCGCGGTTTTCATGAATCACTAAAACAACAGGCGCTTTGCCCTTTAACTCAGCAGGCACTACGAAATAGCCTTTACCTTCACCGTGACCTTTTGGCGATGGGAAGGTCTCGTAGGTCGCTTTAATTGAAGCATCATTAAAGGAGACTTGCTCAGCTTCTGCATAGTTCGGCATTAATGCAGAGGTTAATGTTCCCATGGTTAGGCCAACAGCCGTTAACGTCGAAAGACGCGCCAAGAACGTTCTGCGGTCAATCAAGCCATGCGCATACTCGTCATACCAATCAAATGCTTCCTGCGGAATAGGACGGGCTGCATCCACTGCTTCGAGGGGTTGATTTGCTAGGGGTTGGTTCGTTTCTTGATGTTGCATCAGTGAATCCTCAGTGTTGTTTATTCATTCGTTTTAGAAGCCGATATGGAATGACTCTCAACATTCGTTACTCGGCTAAACTTCATGGTTTGTTATTTCACTTAGCGCTACAGGCCATTTTCAATGACCATCATTTCATCAGTAAGTTCTGCAATTTTATTCATCAATAAAATGATAAATAAAAGAATAACTCACCCTACTGATTGGGTGTAAAACAAATTACTATACGCAGCTATTTTATGCGAGATCATCATGAGCACAGAAATCACCTATATTGGCCTTATGAACCCAAAGAGCGCCTCCAACGTCGGCGCTATTATGCGAGCCTCTGGCTGCTTCAAGGTCGATAAAGTTTGTTATCAGGGCAGTCGATTTGACCATGCAAGAAAATTTGCCACCGACACTCAGCTGGCAAGCAAACACATTGCTCTGGTAAAGGTCGATGCAATCGTCGAGCACAAGCCCAAGGATGCAAAACTCATCTGTGTCGAATTAACCGTTGGTGCGACGCCTTTACCAGAATTTGAACATCCAGATCAGGCTTTTTATGTATTTGGCCCTGAGGATGGCTCGATCAGTCAGCAGGTTATCGATCAGGCTGACGAGGTAATTTATATACCGAGCCTAAATTGCTTAAATTTAGCCGCCACCGTCAACATAGTGCTTTATGACCGAGCCAGTAAAAAACAGCTGATTAACCGCAGTGATGAACAGATCATTCGCAGTCGAGATCGCAACAATGCAACAAAAATTTAATATTTTTTTATGAAAACTTGCATGCATTGAACTAAATTCAAGATGAGAGCCTTATTTGGCTTCATATTCTGCAACAATCAAATCCCTACCAACAAAGAATCAAAATGATAGCCTTTGAAGAGAATTAGTGAGAAGAAGACTATCAGATAGATACCATGATGCTTGTGACGGATACTTGTAAAAATTAAAAGTTGACTAATTTTTTGAATTTTGCCTGACCGTTCAGTCAAATACATCTTTTGGTTCTTTACTGCAGTCTTTTAAGTCGTTTTTTGCATAACCCACCAGTTGACGGCCAAATAACAAAAAACCTATAGTCCTTTACCAGCTAGAGGGTTAGCCTTATTAACCTCATTTCGAAGCCAGTTTTGAGCTCCGACCTGTTGTTTATAAGTAGCTTTACGTTTGGCTACAACCATGCTCTAAGAGCTCGTACTTAATATTAGAAAGATAGGAAAAAACTATGTCGGATTCAGTCACTGGAACAGTTAAATGGTTCAACGAAACTAAAGGCTTTGGTTTCATTGAGCAAGAAAACGGTCCAGATGTATTCGCTCACTTCAGTGCTATTGCGGGTTCTGGCTTCAAAACCCTTGCAGAAGGCCAGAAAGTTCGCTTTACAATCACTGCAGGCCAAAAAGGCCCTCAAGCGGAAAACATCGAGAAAGTCTAATCCGGCCTTGGCCATTTAGATTAGCTTGTTGATACACCCAAATTCCTAGCCCGAGCAGACTGATGAGATTTATCTTGGCAGTTTGCTTGGGCTTTTAATTTGTATAACGCAAAACCCACCTGAACAATCAGCCCTTCTTTTTACTGCAACAATCAATGCCTACGCATAGAATAGGCGGCCTCAGCTTCTTAACAACGACACACTATGCATCTATTGCTCATCGCCAAAAACTGGCCAGAACCTAATTCCACCGCAGCAGGTAGAAGAACACTCAGCCTACTCGACCTTTTAGCGCAAGCTGGCTATCAAATACACATTGCCAGCGCCGCAGAACCAACACCCTTTCAAGCGCCATTGGAAACGCTTGGCTATAGCAGTCATCGTATCGCGATCAACAGCTCTAGCTTTGATGACTGGTTAGTCACGCTAAAGCCTGACTTGGTAATCTTTGATCGATTCGTCACCGAAGAGCAGTTTGGCTGGCGCATTAATAAGCTCCTGCCTCACGCCACGACCATTCTAGACACTAGCGATTTACACTGCCTACGTTTGGCTAGAGAGAAAGCCTTTAAACAAAATTCGGCGATCGATCTTAATAACGAAACAGCAGTTCGAGAGGTCAGCTCTATTTTACGCTGCGACCTAACATTGATGATTTCGAAAGTAGAAATTGAGCTCTTAATCAACCATTTTAGCGTGCCGCCCCAACAGCTTTATTACTTACCTTTTTTGATCACTGAATCAGACACTATTCAATCAAAGCCATACCAACAACGAGAACATCTGGTCGTCTTTGGTGGCTTTAAACACAGCCCAAATAAAGATGCCGTGCATTGGCTTAAGCAAAGCCTTTGGCCTGAGCTAAAAAAACATCTACCCAAACAGGTTGAGCTACATATCTATGGTGCCTACGCTGACCACGCAATTAATCAGCTACACAACCCGAGTGAACGATTCTTTATTAAGGGTCGGGCCAAAAACGCCTTAGACAGCATGAATAATTATCGCGTTAATTTGGCACCCTTGCGTTTCGGTGCTGGGCAAAAAGGTAAGATTCTCGATGGCTGGCTTAGCGGCACACCGACCATTACAACGCCGATTGGCGCAGAAGCAATGGCCGAGGCTGACGAGCTGGGTTATTGGCCATCAAATGAGCCGGTAGAGTTTTCAAAGCAGGTTAGCCAGGCTTATCTCGACATCGAGCATTGGCAAGACTTACAACAGCGCGGTCAGAAAATTCTCGACAACCAATTCCATTTAAATCTGCACGCCAATGCATTTAAACAGTGCCTTGCAACAATAACAGCGGATACAAATAACCATCGACAACCTCTCTTTTTGAGGCAATTAATTTGGCAAAACCAACTAAGAGCGAGTGAATACATGAGCCGCTGGATTGAACTGAAGAACCGTATTTCGAACGAACAATAGCGTCATAATGACAAGCTCCAAACCAGTCGACATTTGCACAAAAACAATACAATTGGTCGCTCGCATTTTACACCACTTGCGTCTATCCTAATTTGAACAAATATTCATTACTTAGGTTTTAAAGCGGTTTACTTATGTTTATAGAAGGACTTTCAGATACGGAAAAACGTCAACTTGCAGTGACATTGCGCGAGCGCGGCCACATTGCATTTATGGCGATCAAACATGCGGTTGCGGCCATGCTGAGCCAAAAGCGCGGCGGCCCAATTAACGAGGTCGATCAAGCTTATTTACGTTTAGTGGATAACACCATTGAAGAGCTTTTTGGCTACCAACGACAAACTGGTGAACTCTATTACATGGCGCCAGAACAAACCGCTGCAACAGGCACCGGCTTTAAGTAATCGCTAAAAAATTATGACATAATAAAAGCTTCCTACTGTCTGCAGGAAGCTTCATGCACCCTTCACTCTACTCATGCCCGGTCTGCTCAGACCCTCTTAACCTTAAAGATAATTCATGGCACTGCGATAACGGCCACCAGTTCGACGTGCACAAAAAAGGCTACGTCAACCTACTATTAAGTAATCATAAGCGCAGTAAAAATCCCGGTGACGATGCATTAATGATTGAAAGCCGTCGACGTTTTTTACACGCCGGTCATTACCAGCCGTTGGCAGAACAAATATCAACTAAAGTAGCTGAATTTCTCAGTCCAGAGTCTTGCGTATTAGATGCAGGCTGCGGCGAAGGCTATTACACCGACTACTTAGCCGCGAATCAGCCTAAGAGTTATTTTTATGGTTTAGATATCTCCAAGCCTGCCATCAATGCAGCGGCTAGGAATAAAGCGATTCAATGGTGCGTTGCCTCAAGCACTCGAGCGCCATACCTTGAGCAACAGTTTGATGCCATCATTAGCGTCTTTTCTCGAATCGATGCAGACAGCTTTCATCGCATTATGAAGCCAGAGGGAGTGGTTGCTATTGCCGCACCAGATCACGACCACCTGACGGAACTGCGTCGGCAACTCTATGCTCAAGTTAGCGCGTATGACACCAGCAAACACCTTAGCTATTTGGATGATCGTTTTACATTAGTCGATGAAACACGCGTTGAAGCACCTTTATCGTTAGAAACCAATCAGGCAATAACAGACCTAGTGAGAATGACACCCCACCAGCATAAAATCAGCTCTGATGCGAAAAGCCGGATCGAAAGCCTTGATCAGCTAAACGATACAGCTTGCTTCAAGCTTTATTTATTTAAGAAAGGAAGTGAATAGGTGCTGCCTAGCCTGCACCTAAACCAAATGCACGGCGACGTTTTTCTCTCGCAGTAACTGAAGCATCTGGGCATCTGCGCCTTGGCCTGTCACTACAACATCGATTTCATCTAAACCAAACATCGATATGCCGCCGAAAACACCAACCTTGTCAGAGTCGACCAGCGCGATCACTTTATCTGCGTAATCGAGCATCTTTTTCTCTTGCATAAAGGACAGCAAGGCAGACTTGGTTAGGCCAGCTTCGGTCAAGCCATCACCTGTCACAAACAGATAACGCCCTTGATAATTCATCTGTTTTTCAGGAGTCATTAATAGATTTTGATTTTTAATATACTGACCACCCAAAACCACCAAATGCGGAAAGTCTTCAGAGATTAAATAAGTAATCAACGGTAGATAATTGGAATACACATGAATATTGGTGTTAACCAAATACTTACCCATCAAGAATGCGGTCGGCCCTTCACCAATAAAAATACTGTCTTTCCCCTGACATAATCCAACGGCACACTGAGCAATTCGCTCGCTTTCATCGTAATGACTAAAGTCAGAAATATTGGGATAGAAGTGTTTAAAGCCTGGCGCTTTCGATGTACTAGGCGATAGAATTTTTTCCGCACCGTTGCGAATTTTTTTCAACTTACCTTGCTGATCTAATTCAACGATGTCACGCCTTACCGTCGCAGGTGAACACGCTAAATGCTCAACTATTTGCTGCACTGTGACAATCGAATGCTCTTCTAAAAAACTCAACAGGCTTTGCTGCCTAGACCGGGGATTCAACGCTCAACCTCCTAAAAACCCTACCATTAGCATGATTACTTTTGATTAGATTCAGATTAGATCTATAATCAACCGCAAATTCTGATCTATTTTGACATACTATGAGTAACAAGTGGTAGAAAATCGCGTAAGTGACCGAGTCTTCACTCTGATGATTCTAAACCTATTGATCAGTTTTGAAGTCTTTCAACGATATCTTATACTGTTAAATAGGTTGTACGAGGTACCAAGATGCACAACACTCTAATAACAAAAGAAACAATCTTGCTCAATCTTGACGCCAAATCCAAAGCCGATGCTCTTCACAAAATGTGTGGTCATCTGTTTCTCGTTAAGAAAACGCAAAACCCTTCTTCGTTATTTGCTGACATTACTGCTAGAGAGTCAGTGGTCAGTACGTTCGCAGGCACAAAAACGGCAATTCCCCATGCAATTAGCGCGCATGTTGATGAACCTGTACTATGCTTTGCTCGTGTACAGAGTGATGAATTCACTTGGGATGGAAATGATGAGGACGTTCGATTCATTTTCTTACTATCGGCTCCTGCGAAGGATGATCTTAGCGAACTAAGACAGAGTCAATCATATGTATTTTCGTCTGTCGCCGAACTGATTAGCCGCCCTGAAACGCTCGAACTTTGGGAACACGCGGACAATGAGTCGGTCATATTAGAAAGCTTAAATCATGAATTCAAAGCCAAACTAAATAATAGAATAACAAACTAACTAGGAGAACTCCTATGTCTGGCAATAACTTAAAAGTCGGCGTTCAATCCGTTGGACGTTTCTTAAGCGGCATGGTGATGCCGAATATCGGTGCGTTTATCGCATGGGGTCTTATCACTGCATTATTCATCCCAACGGGCTGGGTACCAAACGAGAAGCTTGCTGTACTCGTTGGCCCGATGATTCTAAACCTACTGCCACTACTGATTGGTTATACCGGTGGTAAAATGGTTGGTGGTGAGCGTGGCGCTGTTGCTGGTGCTGTAACCACAATGGGGGTCATTCTAGCTGCGGACATTCCAATGTTCCTTGGGGCAATGATCGCAGGTCCATTTGGCGGTTACTGCATCAAAAAATTTGATGAAGCTGTCCACGGTAAAATCAAGCCAGGTTTTGAAATGTTGGTTAACAACTTTTCTCTTGGTATTGTTGCTGCCATCACATCAGTTCTAGCACTGGTTGCTATCGGCCCGGTCGTTTCTATATTGACGACGGCACTCGGCAAAGGTGTTGGTGTTATCGTTGATGCACACCTATTACCGTTAGTCTCAATTCTGGTTGAGCCAGCAAAAATCCTATTCCTGAATAACGCAATTAACCACGGTGTCTTCACGCCATTGGGTGCGGAGCAATCTGCAGCACTAGGCGGCTCGATCTTCTATCTTATCGAGACAAACCCAGGCCCTGGTCTAGGCGTACTATTGGCTTACATGTTTGTTGGTAAAGGCGCTGCGTCTAAATCAGCATCAGCAGCTTCTATTATTCATTTCTTTGGCGGTATTCATGAGATTTACTTCCCTTATGTACTCATGAAACCAGTATTAATCCTCGCGGTCATCGCTGGCGGCATCACCGGTGTCACCGTTAACATGGTGACAGGCAATATGCTGGTTGCTCCACCGTCACCAGGTTCTGTGTTCGCGTTAGCGATCATGTCAACTAAAGGTATGGGTCTAGTACTTACATTGCTTTCAATAGCTGCTGCGACTGCTGTTTCCTTCCTTGTTGCGGCCCTATTTATTCGTGGCGGAAGTGAAGACGAGCAAGACTTAGTTGCTGCTCAAGCTGCCGTTGCTGCAAACAAAGCTGAGTCTAAAGGGCAAGCAACAGAATCCCTAATGACCGGTGGCAGCATCAAGAAAATCGTTGTCGCTTGTGATGCAGGTATGGGCTCTTCAGCGATGGGTGCAACGGTACTGCGTAATAAAGTCGATGACGCAGGATTAGACATCGAAGTCACTAACCAAGCGATTAATGACCTATCCGATGCAGACATTGTTATCACTCAAGCAGAGTTGTCAGACCGAGCAAAAGCGAAATTACCAAGTGCACAGCATTACAGCATTGGCAACTTCATGGACGCCGGCTTCTATGATGAACTAATCGCAAAACTTAAATAATCTTTCTCAGATTATGATTAAAACCTGAGCTTATTCGAGCTAAGCTCAGGTTCTTTCAAAACAACGTCTCTCTAACCAAACACACAAACAACATCAGTAAGGCGTTCGCCATGTCTTTTTTTAAAAAATTATTAGCCGGCAATAAAAGCTCGGCGCAAAATGACGAGAAACCAGCAGCGAGCAAAAGCTCAACTGCCGACAACACTCCGTCACCGATAAACCTATCCGCCAGCAACGTTCTGGTAAAGCAACAGTGTGCCGACAAATCTACGGTACTTGAGTTGGTTGCAAAAAAAATGCTCGAGCTAGGCTATGTTAGCGACGATTACCTACAGGCTATTATCGATCGAGAACAGAAAGTCAGCACCTATTTAATAAACGGTGTCGCCATTCCACACGGTACCGTCGAAGCAAAACACCTTGTACAGAAAACAGGGCTGGTGATTATTCAATTACCACAAGGCGTTACTTGGAGCGACAAAGGCGAGACCGTTAAGTTTGTCGTTGGCATTGCTGCCGCAGGCCAAGACCACCTTTCTATTTTACAAAAACTAACCACCGTTGTGATGGATGAACCACTGGCGAAAAAGCTAGGCGAATCCGCATCGGTTGATGACATTATCGCAGCGCTAGGCGCAGAAAAAAGCAGCGCCGAACAATCCATACCTGCATCTGATTTATCTATCACTAGCAGTGCAACTATTGTCGACGCGTCAGGCATGCATGCTCGACCTGCCAGCCTCATTTCAGAAACGGCGGCAAGTTACAAGAACACCGACATTCGCTTACGTAATAATGATCGTATGGCCAATGCTAAGTCGATGGCCGACCTTCTGACCATGGGCGCTATTATGGGCGACGAGATTACCGTCTCGGCCGAAGGCGATGAAGCTGGCGAAGCCGTTAACAAACTGGTTGAGATGATCAACGCAGGTTTGGATAACGATGCTGACGGCGGCAACGACAATGCTAACTACAACCCATTAGAGTCACTTGCTGCCATTGAATCTGCCAATGGTCGCATTGTAAAAACAGGTTCTGCAGCTTCGCCAGGCATCGCAATGGCGGCGGCATATATTTTAAAAGCTGACTCGACACCAGAAAATAGCCAGCCATCAGACCTTGCCGCTGAAGTTGAAAAATTCAGTGCAGCAATCACGACCGGCGAACAGCAACTCTCTGAGCTGCAAGAGTCGATGCAAGCTTCTGCTCCCAACGAAGCGGCGATCTTTAAAGCACAAAAGCAATTACTGGCCGACGAATCGATCATTCAGGCCATCGAAGAGACCATTAAAAAAGGCAACAATGCCGCCTGGTCGAGTCACAGTGTGTTAGCTGAAAAAGCCTCTCAATTGCTGGCAGTAGAAGATGAACGCATTAAAGCTCGAGCTGCCGACATGCAAGACGTTGCCGCTCGGCTGGTTAAAATACTGCTAGGGCAATCCGACAATCCTGGCTTCCCGACCGATCACGACTTTATCCTGATTGCACGTGAACTAACGCCATCACAAACCGCACACCTGAGCGAGTTACCGGTGAAGGCAATTTGTACCGAACTCGGCGGGCCTAACAGCCATATGGCTATTTTGGCACGAGCGCTGGGCATCCCTGCAATCGTGGGTGTGGGTGAAGGCTTAACGCAGGACGTTAACGAAGGCGAACTCACCTTGGTAGATCCTCAAGGACCTTGCTTTGTCGCCGGTCCAGACGAGGCAACTCAAGCTAAGGCAACCAAAGCCATTGAAGATTGGCGTCAAATTCAAGACATCGAAAACGCAGCCAAACATGAAGCGGCTATCACCTTAGATGGTCACGAAATGGATGTTGTCTGCAACATTGCAACGCCTTCGGACGCACCTGCGGTATTAGAAAACGGCGGCGCCGGTGTTGGTTTATTACGTACCGAATTTTTATTCGAAGCCTCAAAAACCGAACCTACGGTTGAAGAGCAAACTGATGCATTGAAAGAGATCGTCAAGGTATTAGGTTCACGCCAACTGGTGGTTCGCACCGCTGATATTGGCGGCGACAAGCCAGTTTCTTGGCTTTCTATGCCAGAAGAAGATAACCCCTTCTTAGGCATTCGTGGCATTCGTTTGTCGTTTAAAAATCCACAGATGTTTCGCAATCAGTTAGAAGCGATTTATCGAACCGCGATGTGGCAACAAGAACAGGGCGTTGAATCGGGTATTCACATCATGTTCCCGATGATCGCTAAAGTCAGCGAATGGCGTCGTGCTCGCGACATCGCCGAAGAAGTTCGTAGCGCCCTTAATGCGCCAAAACTGAAACTCGGCATTATGATTGAAGTACCAGCGGCGGCAATCCAAGCTGACCACTTTGCTACCGAAGTAGACTTCTTCTCTGTCGGCTCGAACGACATGACGCAATACGTACTGGCTATGGATCGTTTACATCCAGAACTTGCTAAAGAGGCAGACAGCTACAGCCCTGCGTTACTACGTTTGATCTCAATGACCGTCGAAGCAGCAGAAAAACACGGTAAGTGGGTAGGTGTTTGCGGCAACATGGCAGCAGACCCAGACCTTGCCAGCGTTCTTATTGGATTAGGCGTCAAAGAACTTTCAGTTTCAGCGGCGAATGTCCCGGCACTTAAACTACTGATCCGTTCTGTGTCTTATGAAAAATTAAAAGAGAAAGCGAAAAAAGCGTTACAACAAGAGACAGGCTCAGACGTGCGAGCGCTTTATAAAGATCGCTCAGATCTTGTCTAAAAAATCTTATAACACGTAAAGCAAAAAGGCCTAACAGCAATTCACTGTTAGGCCTTTTTTTATAATTTAACGATAAGCCAATACTGTAACTTTGCGGACAATCTGAATTCGTCCTATTTAACTATTTAGCTATCCAGTTATTTAACGTCCCGCTGATAAACCACCTTACCCAGTGAATACGTCTGCTCAATACAACGATCATCACCGAGCATCATTAGGGCAAATAATTTTTCGTGTAACTCGCTAACTTCTTGCAAACGGAAATCTAACAAGGGCGTCGCTTTTGGGTCGAGCACGACACAGTCAGCCTCACAACCTATTTCCAATTGACCAATAACACCTTCTAAGTCTAGCGCTCTAGCGCCACCTAAAGTCGTCAAGTAAAGCCCTTCAAAAGCGGTTAATTTTTTACCCTGTAGCTGCTGAACCTTATAAGCCTCGTTAAAGGTTTGCAGTAATGAAAAACTGCTGCCACCACCAACATCGGTTCCCATGGCAACTTCAATATGATTTTCTTGCATGCGTTTTAAATCGAACAACCCGGAACCAATAAATAAATTCGAGGTTGGACAATGCGCAATCGCAGTGTCATGTTCTTTGCAGCAATCGATCTCACGCTGGCTCATATGAATGCCGTGAGCGAGTACCGATTTTTTTCTTAACAATCCTGCGTTTTCATAAACGGCCAAATAATCTTCGGCGTCCGGAAACAACGACTTAACCCATTCGCATTCATCGAGATTCTCTGATGTATGGGTTTGCATATAAACCGATGGATTCTCTTCTAACAGTTGCTTACAGGCCTGCAGCTGTTCAGGCGAAGAGGTTGGCGCGAAACGTGGCGTAACCGCGTAAGCTAAACGATCAACACCGTGCCATTTTTCGATTAACTGTTTAGATTCTAGATAACCCTGCTCCGGCGTGTCCTGTAGCTCTTCAGGGCAATTACGGTCCATCATTACCTTGCCCGCAATCATGCGCAGGCCTTTCGCTTGGGCGACTTGAAAAAAAGCATCGACCGATTGCGGATGAACGGTACCAAACACTAATGCTGTGGTCGTACCGTTTTTTAACAGCTCATTAAGAAAGAATTCGGATACCTTCACGGCATGGTCGCGATCGGCAAATTTCATTTCTTCAGGAAAAGCATACTCGGTCAGCCAAGTGAGCAGTTGCTCGCCATAAGAAGCAATCATCTGGGTTTGTGGCAAATGAATATGAGTGTCGATAAAACCAGGCACAATAAGTTTATCGGTGAACTCTGTCACCTCGGCTTGGGCGCCATAATTAGCCAAAATTTCTGCTTTTGGGCCACGAGCGATTATTTTACCTTGCTCAATAACCAAGGCACCTTCAGGCTGAAAGCGTACCGCCTCCTCGCCTTGATGAAACGGATTGCCCGTAAAATCCAAAAGATCGCCGCAAAGTATTGAGGTTTTCGACTGCATAACTATTACCTAGTATTAGAAAGATATATTTCGGCTTGGCATTTTCCAAACCAACCGGTCAAGATTAACCAAGATAAGGTTGCGCAACAAGCCAAAATTCGCGCAATAGGCATTCAATCGGCGCTCAACCTAATTCGATGCCGCGGCATTAGCTGCTGACTTTGGCTGTAAAACTGCGTAGCGGCCTCACTAATCCAGCGTTCAAAAAGCTGCACCTTCTGCCGCTTAAAATACGACTCCGGCGCAACCAAATAATAACGGTAATTCGATTGCACCTCATAATCACCAATGCTTGAGATTAACCCTTGGCTCAGGGCTTTATAGGCCAAGCTATGACGAACTAATGCAACGCCCTGACCTGAAAGCGCACCTTCCAGCACGACCTGTGCACCAGCGTAACGTATTGCCGGTGCGGGCAGCTTAGCTGTAATGCCAACATTCGCCAGCCAGCGTTTCCAGTTCATATCTGGGCGCTGATCTTCGATCAGCGTCGCCTTATGTAAATCCTCTAAGCCACGAATACCGTGAGACTTTAAGTAATCAGGATGCGCCACTGGATACAGGTGATCCGGCATAAGCAGCTTCGACTCCAGACCATCATACTGACCTAATCCAAAACGAATACAAAGATCGAGCCTTTCTTGGTTAAAGTCGGCTAGATTATCACTGGCCATAAGATACACCGACAAATCTCGGTGTTGCTGATTAAAGAGGCCTAATCGAGAAACCAGCCAGGTTTGCCCAAACGACGGCAGTACAGAAATCGCCAAGCTATTGGGCTCAGGGTCTGCTCCAACCTGATCGATGGCTCGGTTCAATAGCTCAAAAGCTTGCTGAGCAGCCGGTTGCAACAACCTTCCCTCATGCGTCAACTCGATACTGCGATGTAAACGATGAAACAAACTTACCGCCAAACGATCTTCCAGCTGGCGAATCTGCTGACTCATTGCAGCCGCAGTAATATTCATCTGTTCAGCCGCCTCTTTAAAGCTGCCTAAGCGAGCTACCCAATAAAAACAATAGAGCCCAACCAGATGATGAGACCTCAAATTCACTTAAGCACTCCTTAATCGACGTTAAGAATTGATCGTTTGTCGACCCGTCATGACGATCCTATAGTAATCGCAACAAGCAAGCAAAGGAGAGAGCCATGACCCAATACCACTTAAGTTCGATAGCTAATACAAACAACACTAAGCAAGCTTTAGTTAATGCTATCTTAACTAAATTGAAAACTTACCGGCATAGACATTCAACTAGGAAAACTCTTAAGGAGCTACCAGACTATCTACTCGACGACATGGGCATTAGTCGCCATGAAGCCATTAAAGAAAGCCAAAAACCCTTCTGGATAAAATAGTATTTTGACTTATTGGCCGCGCCTTTCATCTATCTACCTGCGGCCAATAACTGCCCACACAACTCTTTAAACACTCTCTAAGCACTCCAAATACTCTAAAAACAGACTCAGGCAACAAACGAACATATAAAACACCTTAATAATCTAGGTCAGCAACCGTTTACATTCGTGAAATTATAGTGATAATCATTCGCAATCAATTCTCATTATCACTGAACTCTCTGAGGAGTCCATCCGGATGTACAACAGCAAGCCCCTAAAACTCTCGGCGTTGACCGCTGCCATTACACTCACCACTCAAGGCTATGTACTTGCAAACGAAGAGGTTGATCACGAACAAAACACCATCATCGTAGTCGGAGAAGCGACCGCAGGGCTAGATAACATAATTACTCAAGAAGAACTCAACAAAGCTCAAGCGACTAATCTAAGTGATATTTTTCGCAGCAACCCTACCGTTAATGCATCTGACGGCATCGCTTTGGCACAAAAACTTTATGTCCGAGATATCGGAGAGGCAATGCTTAACATCACTGTCGACGGGGCCGAACAAGCTGCCAGCCCTTTCCATCACACAGGACGTCTAAACATTGAACCTGAACTACTTAAACAAGTAGAGGTTGAAGCCGGAGCAGGTAGCGCAACTGTTGGACCAGGCGCTTTGGGCGGCTCAGTAAAATTCACAACTAAAGATGCAGCAGATTTGCTAAAAGCTGATCAGAATACTGGAGCAATCGTCAAAACAACCTACTCAAGTAATGGTGAGCTATTCAAAAATAGCGCCACGGTATATGGTCAGGCACTAAATGAAAAAATCAGCGGTATTGCTAGTATTGTTAGCAGCAGTAATGACCTATTCGTTGATGGTAATGGTGATAATATATACGGCTCTGAAAATGAAGAGTTATTTGGCTACGGTAAAATCACATTTCAGCCTAGCATCGAGCACAAATTATCTTTTAGCTATGAGAACTTAAATGGCGACAGCAGCGTACTTAAAAGACCAGAGTGGGCTTATGACGAAACAGTCAACCCCTCAAACCAATACGAAATAGAGCGCGAAACAGCTACTCTTAACTACAACTATACCAGTATAAATAATGAATTAATTGATACTTACATCAACATCTATCAAACAGAAAACCAACTAGAAAGATTAGACGGCGATGCATTTGTAGGTTCTGTAGAGTCGAATGGAGTGACCCTTCAAAATACTAGTTTAGCATCAATTAATGAGTTTATTTATGGCATTAACTTACGTGCCGACACTAGCAAAACATCTGATAACAACGAAGAAAACGGATTCGTATGGGGCTTATACATTCAAGATATCATTGATGTTTCAGAGAGCCTGACTGTAACAACAGGCTTGCGTTATGATACCTATAGCCTTGAGGATTGGAATGATCAGCAGTTTGATGATGCTGGCTTTTCTCCTAATCTTAGCGCTAATTATTCATTCACTGACAACTTCAGCTTAAGCGCAGGCTATGCGCAAGCTCTGCGCGGCGTTGAAATCGCTGATTCTTTTGTCGTTGGACTCAACACCAATGCTGCCAATTTAAAAGCCGAAACATCTCACAACACCGAACTTGGTGCGAACTTTTCAACAACCAACCTAAATATTGAAGCAGGGGTCTACTACGCCGTAATCGAAGACGTGATAACTTTTTATCGCGATTCAGGTGTTAGCTATTACGGGAATTTGGATGAAAACTTCACAAACAAAGGCTTATATATAAGCTCAGCATATAATTTTGGAAAGCTAAGTTTAGGCGCTGACTTAAAAATATCAGAGACTAAAGTAGGCGATGAATATGTCTCAAGATATGTTCACGGCTCTAATGCAGTATCAACTGGTAACACTCTATACTTGAATGCCGATTACGAGTTCACTAAAGATTTATCTGTAGGTTGGCAGTCTACTATTGTACAAGGCATAGATGAGTTTATAACCACCAGCGCATACGGTGAGATAACCACAGAAAAGCCTGGATACTCTACGCATGATATATACGCCTACTGGAAGCCCCTTGATCGCCACGACCTTACTTTTGACCTGCGGGTAAATAATTTATTCAATGAACAGTACTTATCACACTCTAGTGTAGAAGATTATACTGATACCTATTATTACCTAAGAGGCAACTACGAACCGGGCCGTGACATCCGCATTACTGCCGCTTACAAATATTAATCGCCCATCGATTAATTTAACTTAAGCAACAAAAAAGCCGCAATCGTCATTCACTTTAAAGTGAATGACGATTGCGGCTTTTTTTTTGATAACTATTTTAAAGCGAATCAACGCTAAAACGCGTTAAGCTTTTTTAACCACTTTTGATTTCAACATCATGTCACCTGCGCCATCCACTTTGCAGTCGATGTCGTGATCGCCTTCGACAATGCGTTTAATGGTGGCTTTGGTGCCGACTTTAATCACCTGCGATGAACCCTTAACTTTTAAGTCTTTCACCACGGTGACCTTATCGCCTTCGGCTAATAAGTTACCGACCGCGTCTTTTAAAATAATGGCATCTTCATCCACTTCAGGTTCGCTCGGGTTCCACTCATAGGCGCACTCAGGGCAAATAAATAGGCTTTGATCTTGATAGACATATTCAGACTGGCACTTTGGGCACGGCGGCATTTGTTCACTCATAACAACCTCACAACTTAGCTTAACTTCATATTTGGCGCGCATCATAACAAGCGACGCCGATAAAAAGGAGACTCAACGCAACAAACTAGCCTTTTCTTACTTTACCAGGCGAGACCTTAAAAAAGGCTTTGAAGGCTTTGCTAAAGGAGGCTTCTGAGCCATAACCGGTCGCTTCGGCAATTGATATCATCGATGCCGAAGACTGCTCTAACTGCCGTTTGGCTCGCTGCATTCGCGTGTCGGTCAAGTAAGCTTTTGGGTTTACACCAACCATTTTAGTGAATTTTTCGCTAAAGGCGGTACGCGATAGCGCGGCTTTTTCTGCCAAGAGTTCTACCGTCCAGTAAGCTTCTTTTTCAGAATGAATTCGATTCAAACTCACGCCAATCTTTTCATCTGCCAGAGCGGCTAAGTAAGTGCTGTCTTGGCTATGCTCTGCTATGTGTAAACGCATCAACTGAATAAAAAGTGCTTCCGTAAGTTTATCGATCATCGCGACGCTGCCTTGAGAAGGCTGCTGTGATTCATTAGCAATAACAGACACCAAGGTTCGTAGCCAATCAAGCTGCGGTGTCTCTACCGCTTTTGCGTGAATAAAACAGGGTAAATCTTTAACAAACGGATGCGATAAGGAGCTATCGTAATGGAACGAACCACATAGCAGTGTTAGGTTGCTTGGTTCGGTATTCGGCTCAGGCTCTAGGTTAGCATCTGAGCTTTCTGGCATTGCCGCTAATTGATGTGCTCCACCGGTTGGGAAAGCAATAATGTCACCGGTCTTTAATTCAACCCAATCTGCATCATCCGCCTGCTGCTTTAGCCAACAACTTCCCTTTACCACTACGTGAAACTGGCCTTTAGGCTGGCTGGTTAAAACCAAGCTTTCTGACTCATCAAAGCCACCACAATAATAGGTGCTACCCGATAAGCGAATGGTTTTAAGAACATCGCTCAATGCATCAACCTTATCCACCTTACACGCTCCGACAAAATGACAAAAAACAACGCTATTATGACATGGTTTCATACCGCACTCGGCTCAATAATAGATTTAACCCTGTTACTCACCTTTTTGGAGTTTACAAACTATGAGCCAAGCAACAACGATAAAACACCTATCCTTATATCACTATGATAGTTGCCCATTCTGTTTGATGACTAAAGCCGCGATAAAGAAAACCAAGGTAAACATTGAGCAACGCAACATCCAAAAAAACCGCGCCTTCGAAAAGCAACTCGTACAGCAAGGCGGTAAACGACAAGTGCCTTGCCTTCGTATAGAAGAGTCTAATGGTGAGGTTCGCTGGTTGTATGAGTCTCGCGACATCATTGCTTGGGTACAAGAATACGCACGATCTAACTGAGGGAGTACACAATGAACCAATCAGATTTCAACGCTGCTACGAAAAATCTAGATGAGCGCTCTGTCGATGTCGCCATTATCGGCACCGGAACAGCAGGCATGGGCGCCTATCGAGCTGCATTAAAGCACACTGATAGCATCGCTGTTATTGAAGCGGGCGAATACGGTACAACCTGTGCCCGCGTCGGCTGCATGCCTAGCAAACTATTAATTGCCGCTGCAGAGGCCGCTCATCAGGCCAATAACACCGAGCTATTTGGTATCCATGTAAATCAGGTTGAAATCGATGGCAAAGCGGTAATGCAGCGAATTCGATCAGAGCGCGACCGCTTTGTTGGTTTTGTTTTAGAAACCGTGGATGAGTTTAACCCTGAGCACAAAGTAAAGGGCTTTGCACATTTTATCGACAACAACACCCTACAGGTTGATGATCACACACGTATTCACGCCAAACGTATTGTCATCGCCACAGGTTCGCGTCCGTCTTACCCTAATTTTTTAGCGCAAGCAGAAGATCGCTTACTGATAAACGATGACGTGTTTGAACTCGAAGATTTGCCAAAGTCTGTTGTCATATTTGGCCCCGGCGTCATCGGCCTAGAGATTGGTCAGGCTTTAAGTCGACTTGGTGTTGAAATTAAAATGTTTGGCGTACGCGGTTCACTCGCAACGCTCTCCGACCCTCTGGTAAAGGATTACGCCAAAAAAAGTTTCAGTGAAGAATTTCATCTAGACACCAATGCAGAGGTAAAACAGGTTACACGTACCGACAGTGGTGTTGAAATTACCTATTTAACAAAAGATGGCAAAGAAACAAAGCAAACCTTCGACTACCTATTAGCCGCAACGGGCCGAATACCAAACGTAGATAAGTTAGCGTTAGACAATACCGAATTGCACTTGGATGAGCGAGGCGTTCCTGAATTCGATCGATTTACTCTACAAACCAATTTAAGCCATATCTTTATTGCTGGTGATGCCAACAACGATATTCCATTGCTGCACGAAGCGGCAGATGAGGGCCGAATTGCAGGCGGTAACGCTGGCAGCTTTCCTGAAATTCGTGCTGGTCACCGCACGGTACCAATGGGCATTGTCTTTACCGACCCGCAAATCATGACGGTCGGCGAAAGCCTTACTGATATAGAAGCAAGGCTACCCGATTGCTACGCTGCAGGGTCGATCGACTTTCTTGCTCAAGGCCGAAGCCGTGTCATGGGTAAAAATAACGGCCTATTACGAGTATACGCTCAGCATGGAACCGGATTATTTTTAGGCGCAGAAATGTTTGGCCCAGCAGCCGAGCACGTTGGTCATCTATTAGCGTGGGCATTACAGCAGGGGTTAACGGTAAATGAAATTTTAGAAATGCCGTTTTATCATCCGGTCATTGAAGAAGGCGTGCGCACCGCATTTCGTGATGCACGCGCAAAACTGCAGTTAGGGCCAGCCATGATAAATCGCTGCATCGACTGCGGCCCCGGCGCGTAATTTTATACAGGCTAAAGCTCGGCAAGGTTGACTATGCAGTAGAACCAAGCCGAGTTTTTTCTGATCGTGCTCGTAAATATTCAATGGTTAACAATAACAAGACTGACACCACAACTAACAACGTAGCAACAGCTAAAATTGTCGGGTTAATCTCTTCACGTAAACCCGAGAACATTTGCCGTGGAATGGTTCGCTGTTCCGGCCCAGCTAAAAACAACACCACCACCACTTCATCAAACGAAGTCACAAACGCAAACAACGCACCAGAAATTACACCCGGGCGAATCAACGGCATAATGACTTTAAAGAATGTATAAACCGGCTTTGCGCCCATGCCTAAAGAAGCATTCACTAACGAATAATCGAACCCAGCTAAGGCCGCATTAACGGTAATAATCACAAAGGGTGTACCCAAAGCCGCATGGGCGATAATCACACCTAAGTAATTACCCACCAGATTAAACTGGGTATAAAAAAAGAACATCCCAGCCGCGGTGATAATCAATGGAACGATCATCGGTGAAAGCAGCATCGCCATAATTAATCGCTGGAAAGGCATGTCAGAATTGCTCATACCAATGGCTGCCAAAGTGCCTAGCGTTGTCGCTATCAACGTTGCAAAAATACCAATAATAAAACTGTTTTTAATTGCGAGCAGCCATTTATCATCGGTTAAAATTTGTTGATACCACTTTAACGAATAGGCTTCTGGGTCCAGCGCCAGCATGCCATCGGTAAAAGTAAAAAATGGCTCAGCATTAAACG
Organism: Reinekea thalattae; assembly: GCF_008041945.1. NCBI lineage: Bacteria > Pseudomonadati > Pseudomonadota > Gammaproteobacteria > Oceanospirillales > Saccharospirillaceae > Reinekea > Reinekea thalattae. Next base: position 1,539,379 of record NZ_VKAD01000001.1, read on the forward strand.
ATAGCGGCACAATCACTAAAATCGGCAACATTAAAAATGCCAAAACTAAATAGGCACTGCCTGTTAGACTCAATGCGCCTAATTTTTGTAATGGTGTGTAGTAACTCGGAAAGCGAGGCATATATTTTATCTCGTCTAATTTAACTGTCGTGGTTCTTTAATGCTCTTTAAGCCTAACTGTAAAATCCATTACTGAATTTTCTGGCTCTTATTATGTGCGACTATTTTTACAACTTGTTGATCAGCCCAACTTCAAATTGCTGACACCAACAAAGCGATCGTACAACCAATAAAGCGCAATAATTAAAATAAGTAGCAAGCTGCCCAATGCTGCAGCCAACTCCCAATTGTTAGAAGACTGCATATGGAAGGCAATGATATTACTGATCATCTGGCCGTCCGTTCCACCGACCAAAGCAGGTGTAATGTAGTAACCAATTGAAATAATAAACACCAACAGTGCTCCGGCACTTAAACCGGGCAAGGTCATCGGGAAATACACTTTCGCGAAGGCTGGCATCGGTCTGGCGCCTAAAGATAACGCCGCTCTAAAATAACTGGGGTCAATGTTTTTCATGACGCTGTAAAGTGGCAGCACCATAAAGGGCAGTAAAATATGCGTCATAGCTAACACCGTCGCAAACTCGGTATAGAGCAACTCTAACGGCTCATTAATTAAGCCAATCGCCTGCAAGGTACTGTTAACGACACCATTGGTTTGCAGTAGCGCAATCCACGAAGTTGTTCGTACTAATAGCGAAGTCCAAAAGGGTAACAGTACAAACACCATTAGCAGGTTCGCTTTTTTAGAACTGCAATGCGCTAAGTAATACGACAGCGGGAACGCAAGCAGCGCTGTCAGCAAGGTAATGGTCAAGGCGATTCGCAAACTGCGCCAATAAAGCTTTAAATAAATTTGAGTGTCACGCGCGGCGATTTTACCGTCGACGCTTTTTTCTAAATCGAGTGCGGTTAAATAGTAACGTTCAGTCCAGACGCCACCGAGCGATTTCATCGCTACCCACAACTCAGGGTTATGCCATTTTTTATGGCTATCTAAGAGCGGGTCGCCTTGTCCGGCTTCTAACTCTTCTATACTTAATCGACCTAGCTTTCGTGCCGTCGATTTAATTAAACTGGAGGAACCCGGCACAGCACGGTTTAACTCTTCCGCTAACTTGCCCGAGTTTCGTGATTCGGCTAATTCTTTTAATTCAACACTAAAAACCGTTAGCACGTCTTTAGGTGGCAACTGTTCAGTTGTCGCCTGCCAAGATTGCATTTGCGCTAAGGTATTGGGAATTAATTGCGCCACCGTTGGGTGATAAACACTGCGATACAGCATGGTTCCAATCGGGGCAACAAATGCCAGCAAGATAAAAATTAATAGTGGCAAGGTAAAGGCCAGTAACTTAATTTTTTTAAGCCTTAATTGACGTTGGCTCTGCTTTATCTCATCAATACTGAGATAGGCTGACATAGTAATCTCCTAACAAAAAATATTGGCTTTTCTCTCGATGTTAACCAAGAGAAAAGCCAAGCATTACGATCTTATCAACGAGTTCAACTGTTGATTATTTTAACAACCATTCGTTGAATTTCTCGCCTAAAGACTCACCATAGTCAGCCCAAAAGATGCTTGACGCCTTGATACCTTCATCAAGGTGAGCCGATGGCAACATTGGGATCACGTCTTTATCAACATACGCATAAGATGATTGACGAGTTGGACCATAAGCAATGTCAGGCATACCTGCTAATGGCTTAGAGCTGGTAGCAAAACGAATGAACTCTTCTGCGACTTCTTTATGTTTAGTACCTTTAACGACAGCCCAAACGTCTAAGTCATATAGGTGTCCGTCCCAAACCATTTCAAACGGCTTACCTTCAGATTGAATAGCATCAAAAATACGACCATTCGCTGCCTGAACCATAACCGCACCACCATCGTTTAGCAGTTGTGGCGCTTGCGACCAAGAGTCGAACCAGATGATGTCATCTTTCATTGAATCTAGTTTTGCAAAGGCGCGCTGTTGGCCTTCTTCTGTTTCTAGCACGTCGTAAACATCTTCTTTAGCAACGCCATCAGCGAGTAGTGCCCACTCCATATTCACTTGTGGACGCTTACGCAAGGCACGCTTGCCTGGGAAGGTTTCGGTATCAAAAAGGTCCATCACCGTCATCGGCTTACCGCCTTCGATGGTGTCGTTGTTGTATGCAAACAAAACGGTCCAAACAATGGTGCCAACACCACATTCGTTGGCTAACGCTTCACCTGCAAAATCTTCAGACGCTGGTGTGCCGTCATCACCGGCTGGTAGCGTGTCCATTGGGAAGGTTTCTAACAAGCCTTCAGAACAGGCGCGTTCTAAATCAATTACTTCAACATCGATCACATCCCAAAGCACATTACCGCTTTCGACTTGAGCTTTTAATTCTGCAATACCACCTGAGTAGTTTTCGAAAAGAATTTTATGGCCAGTCTCTTCCATAAAAGGGTCAAGCATATATTTTTGCTGAGTTTCACCGTAAGAACCGCCAAAAGAAACGGCTGTGAACTGTTCTGCATGTGTGAAAGAACTCATGCCGGAAATAAGAGTACCTGCGAGTAGCAAGGCTGATGTCTGTTTACTTATCATACTGGTTCCTTTCTGGTCATTGATGTTAATTGTTACGGGTAAATTATTTTTCGGTCTAAACGTTATTTTCAAGCGCAAGGCCTGCGGTAGCAGCCCAAGTTAAATTAATTTTTTCACCGGCTTTAAAGCTAGGTGCCTGATGATCATTAAGGATTTTCACCATGACTTCGGTGTCATCACTTAACTTAAAGAAGTAACGAATAAAGTCGCCAACATAAAGCCGAGTAATGAAAAACGCCTTTAAGCTGTTTTCGGTTTCTTCGCCCGGTTCTGCAATAAATAGGTTTTCTGGACGCACTGTCAGTATGCAAGACTGGCCGGTTTTCAATTCATCTGACGAAATTGCTCGCACACGAGTATCGTCACTTAAAACTAAATCAAAGTAATCGCCATTCGGCTCTTTGACCTTGGCTGGAATATGATTATTTTCGCCAATAAAGTCAGCCACAAAAACGTTGCTCGGCGATTCGTAAAGCGTATCTGGACTGGCACACTGCTGAACCACGCCGTTATTAAATACCGCAATCCGATCTGACATAGTCAGTGCTTCGGTTTGGTCATGAGTAACATAAATAGCCGTAAAACCAATTTTTTCATGCAATCGTTTAATTTCAAATTGCATCTGTTCGCGCAAGTTTTTATCCAATGCGCCAAGTGGCTCATCCATCAATACAATCGACGGTTCAAAAATTAACGATCGAGCCAAGGCAACTCGCTGACGCTGACCACCAGATAACTGTGCTGGGTAACGGTTACCAAAATCGCCAAGCTCTACCAATTCGAGCGAGTCGGCAACGCGACGTTCTACTTCAGCAGCAGGCAGCTTACGAACTTTTAGCGGGTAGGCTAGGTTTTCTGCCACCGTCATGTGAGGGAATAAAGCATAATGCTGAAACACCATACCGATGTTTCTATCATAGGGTGCGACATTAGTAATGGGCTTGCCATCCACTAAAATTTCACCTCTGGTGACATCTTCGAAACCTGCCAGCATCATTAAGCAGGTTGTCTTGCCCGACCCTGAAGGGCCAAGTAACGTCACAAATTCACCTTTGCGAATATCGAGATTAAATTCCTGTACAACGAGATTGCGTTGATCGTAGCTCTTTTTTACTTTGATAAACTGAACGTATTTTTCATCACTCATTGTATTATTCGTCGACTCTCTGAATTGGTGATTAAACAGTAAACAGGATATGTGCTTTACGTTTTGACGTTAAAGCACGTTCTTGATCGCCCGCACCGTCATGACTCATGCATTTAATTGATGCATTCTAATGCACCATTTTGGAACGGCCAAGCCTTTTACAGTTCAGGCTGATCCGCTATTACTGCGTTGAACAGGCAGCGCGCCGATCTCGCTGATTTAAATTTGCAATTAGCGAGCCACAGTTTTTTTAAAGCAGTTATTTGAACAACTTCTATTCAAGGCTGAGCAATAACCAACCGACCAGATGAGCAAAAAAAAGCGCCAAGGTTTGGCGCTTTTTTAAACGGCTAAAGTAATTTTTTGAACGGGCCGATCCGCTCAATATTTACTGACTAATCTAACTGGCCTTCATCCAAAGCAGAGGCCAGCCATACCAATGGTGCATTCCAGTTAATGGTTATTTCATTCATCGTCCAGGCATGCATGTTATCGACATAGCAGGTTTGACCAACACAGTTTCCTTTCATGGCACCGGCAACTGGGTCGCTAAAGCTAATGGAGTTAGGGCCGCCAATTAATGCTCCGGGGGCTGGCTTTGGATAATTTTCATCAACGCTGTTTGCCCAAAAGCGGTGGTGTGGTTGCTCTGCTGCGTGAGCACCGTAACCGGTGATGTATGAAATATTCATCGGGTTCGCGCCCAGCAAATAATCCATGCTGTTAGCTGCTGCCTTAATAAACTCTAACCGTTTGGTGAAATCGTGCGCGTACACCAAAAATAACGCTCGGTTAGCGATGCTAGAATTAGAACCCCAAGGGTACTGCTCGACGGTAAAGGGAATGTCGTAGCCCTCTTGTTGACTTTGAGTTAAATAGGCTTCGGCAGTTTTTAATAGGTTTTTTCGTGCCTGATTGATCTCTGATTGCGGCAGTGCGTTCTCTACCACAGCCAAACTCAATGTTGCCATTGGTGCGGTAAACTGCCAGAACATATCGGAATCTGCATCGTCCTTGCCAGACGGCGTCATTAAGAAGTAACGCGAAGCGCGCATCGCTTTTAGATAGGCGGAGTCGGCAGTAGTAATAAACAGCTCGGTTGCTGCCCAATAAAATTCATCGTCCAGCTGAACATCATCGTAAGGGCCTGAGCCGGTAAAATTATCGTACGCGAACACATCCGGATGGCGATTCGCCGCTTGCCACGCGCGCTCTGCAGCAGACAAACAACGCGCAGAAAACTCAGCGTCGATGTCCTTCCATATACGCGCGCACTGAGCCGAAATAGCCGCTAAGTTTAACGTTGCTGCTGTACTTGGTTGGCCAACATATCGCGATTGAGTATCTTCATGAGGTGCCAGCGGAGCGCCAGTCCATTCACCGTCGGCAACCTTATGGAAGACCATGTCTGATGCGTCAATTTCACTTAAGCGTAAAGTTTTATCAGCCGACTGATCGCCTTTAGGCACAAACAATTTTTGCCCACTGGGTATTTGCATGGCAAGCATAAATTCGACATTCCAACGCACTTCTGACAATAACGGGTTAACGCCATTGCCCGCCTCTGGAATCTTAACGCCGCCTTCGGCAAAGGGGATTTTTGCGTTTTCTAACCACTGGCCTCGCTCATAAAGATTCAATAGCGTCCAAACTGTGATACCACTGTTAACAACATACTTGCCGTGATCGCCAGCATCATACCAACCGCCGGTCACATCCATTGTTAAATCACAACCCGGCCACGAATTCCCCCAAGCATCTTTCTGATCAAAACAACGTGCGATGTCTGGTAAGTGTCCTGCTGGTCGAGCGAGATCCGGACGCTGAACAAAATCAGCTTTAATGTCGATACCGCTGCGATTCTGATAAAAATAACTTAGCGCATCGTACTTTAATGAATGATAAATCGAGTCACGAATATCAAACGCAAAACTTTCATGCTCGCCTACTTTCAAAACCAGCTGCGTTAGCGGCACGCTATAGTGCGACAAATCAACCCGATGCAGCTGCTCAGCGGATGCTTTATTTACACCTAAATATTGGGTTTTGCCGGCATCGATATTGACGCCATTTTGATCAACCAAGGTCCAATCAAGTGGCTGCGTTTGCTCCGACTGAACATAGATGTATTTATTTGCTTGCGGCAAAAAGCCCAATTGGTTGGCCCGAATGGGGGAGATAGTGACGCTTTCCATGTAGGGATTTCCTATTAACGAAACATTACTAACGCAAATACGGCCAGTATTTTGCGCACCCAGTTGAAATTGAAATTCTGCCCGAGCATCGCTGTCATTTGTCTGAGTAAAATCATATTGGTAGTGTTTTTTACTCGGACCGACCTCAGTATCGACAATAAAGTGATGGGTATAGGGCGGGCCTTCGTGCTGTATCAGTGTTTTAAATTGGGTTTCGCTCTCGGCATAAGCATCGAAGCTGAGTTGATAGCTTTCTGACTGCGCCAAACCAACGCCGCCATGGCCTAAGATAACACTCCAAGGGTCTGTACCCGGGTTTTGAATATCAATACAGGCTTGGTTATCTTGGGCGACAACCTCGGCACCGCTGTACCACCAGCCGTCGGTATGGCCATTAAACTGACCGTTACGAATCATCTCTTGAGCTTGCACGCCATTAATGACAACCAGCATTGCAAAGGCTGAGTTTCGCCAAGTTGTTGTTATTGTTTTCATCTTGGTCTCTTATTTTTTTAGTTATTATTGAGTGTCTGAGTTTCTACATATCTTCTAGAGTTCTCCGAACCTACTATGAAATTTTTTACATCAGGTAAATTTTTGACATCAGGTTGGCTTTTTATAAAAGCCAACCTAGTTAAGATGAAAATCCGGTCCGCTTCAAGCAGCGGCGCAGGAAATTAAAAAATTTCTTCCGGATCTAATTCAAATAACGATGTATCACCCGGATCAACCAATTCTTCTGGCTCAGGCTCTACCTCATAACTTGGGAAGTTAGGGTTTGGCTTTTTAATCACAATTTCAACGCGTCGATTCTCTAACCGGCCAGCCGCAGTAGTATTATCTGCCATCGGTTGACTGGAACCGTGACCGACAACGGTAAAGCGATTCTCATCCATTTCTGGAGCGATAAACAGGTACTCGGCAACAGCCAAAGCACGAGCAGAACTGAGCATCCAGTTATTGCGGAATCGCGCTGTCGATATTGGCAAGCTATCGGTGTGACCTTCGACATAAATATCACCCGGCGTTGTCACTAATAGGTCGCGAATAATATCCAGAATCGGCAAAAACTCATCAGCAACATAATCACTTCCGGCACCAAAACTCTGCTCTTTGATACGAATAATAATGGTGTCGTCGAGCGTTTCGACCTGCAACAGACCATCGGCAATCGGTTCAGACAAGGCCTCACCAATACGTTGCGCCTGCTCATCGAGCTGCTCTTGCTGAGTTTCATCCGGCACAATAATCTGCCGAGTCAATTGCCCAGTATCACCCTGCTGAGTTTCTTGCATGGTAAAGGTGTCTTGGCACATCACTTCGAGCGTGTCTTTCACCTGAGGCATTGTGTCTTGGCGAATCACATTCAGCGGTGTCGGCTCTGGTTTGGCTGGGCTAAATTCTTTAGCGATGATACTGGTGCCTTTTGGCACCTGCTGCAGTTCTAATTCTGCCTGCACACCAAAGGCTTGGCGCAATGAACCTGCCAAACGCTTAAACTTTAGTGCGTCCATTTCGGAGAAAGACAGCAGCAAGATAAAAAAGCACATCAACAGTGCCATCAAATCTGAAAAGGTGCCCATCCATGCCGGTAATCCGGGAACACATTCGGGGCAGTTGTCGTCTTCTTCTTCGTCCATACTCTGCTCTTAATACTGATCACACATGGTACTGATATGCCGATTGCCGCCCGTATCATTCACAGGCAAGACCGGCTTATCGGTAGCGGCCTCGGTTAAACGAGCTTATAAGTGCAAACTGACTTATACGCTCTCTCGCATCGTTGCAGGCAAGTAGCTGCGCAGTAGAGATTCGATTACACGAGGGTTTTGACCTGCTTGAATGGCCAACAAGCCATCGATACACATCTTCTGAATAATTTCTTCTTCTTTGGTACGAACAGACAATTTATCTGCAATTGGGAACGCCACTACGTTCGCCAAAAAAGATCCGTAAAGTGTCGTTAATAGTGCCACAGCCATCGCTGGACCAATGGTTTTTGGATCATCCATATTTGCCAACATACCTACCAGACCAATCAGCGTACCGATCATGCCCATCGCCGGGCCTACATCCGCTAGTGCACCAAAGAACTTTGTACACTCATTGTGTCGGTCAGAAGTCATGCGCATATCTTTATTCAACAGCAGCTTTACTACTTCTGGGTCATGGCCATCCACCAACAGTTGGATGCCTCGAGATAAGAAATCAGCGCTGGTTTCTTTACCTTCTAATGAAAGTAAACCACCTTTACGAGCAGAATCTGCTAGCTCAACAATTTCACCGATTAGATCTTCTGGCTTGACTAAAGAGAAAGAAAAGGCCTTACCAACTACTTTACCGACGTTTAAAAACTGCTCTAAGGTAAATTTCGATAAAGCCACAAAGGCGCTGCCACCAAACACAATGAGTACTGATGGGATGTTGATATAAATGGTAATACTACCACCCAGTATCATGGCTATGATAACCATAGCCGTCGCGCCGATAATCCCGACGATCATTGCTAAATCCACGAATACCTCCTCTGATTATTCAATACTCGCAACCTAATTAACGTAAAGCCTAGCAACAAAAGCCTAAACTTTTCCGTGAACTGGCTTTTCATGGATGAAATTTACTGGCACAAGCCTCTATAATGACTGCCTTTATTGGCCGTGGTTCCCTAGCTTGCCGCTTTGCTTAGGCATTAAAAGTAATAGATGCTAAGAGAAAAGACCAACGATTAACTGCCTATCTAGATGAGCTATCGGCCTAACAGATAATTTATTAACCGTTATTTACATACAAAACAGTCATAATAAACCACTGTTTTACAGCCTTACAGATCAAATAGGAACCCTTATGGCGAGCCAAAAAACTGCTCCATTTGAAGAAAACCTTGCTTCACTAGAGGCCATCGTCAACCAACTCGAATCAGGTGAACTCTCATTAGATGAATCTCTGAAGCAGTTCGAACAGGGCATCGCCCTGACTCGATCATGCCAAGAATCCTTAGCTAAGGCCGAACAAAAAGTTCAAATCCTAATGTCTAAAGATAACCAAGAGTCATTACAAGACTTTGAAGACCTGGCCGACGAATGACACTCGATACCTTTTTAACCGGCACTCGCAGCCAACTCGAAACGGCCCTAGCAAATAGCTTTACTGACTCGGGTAATCGCCAACTAACCGAAGCCATTCATTATTCGTTACTCGATGGCGGTAAACGTTTGCGACCGGCGTTGGTGCGTGCCGCCGGTGAAATCGCCGGTGCTGACGTCAATCAATGGCTAACCCCGGCGTGCGCGCTGGAAATGATCCACGTTTATAGCCTTATTCACGATGATTTACCGGCCATGGATAACGATGACCTGCGTCGAGGCAAGCCAACCAGCCACAAAAAATTTAACGAAGCGACCGCCATTTTAGCCGGCGATGCCTTACAGGCCGAAGCCTTTGCTCTATTGGCTAACAGCCAAGATCTAAACGACGCCCAAGCGCGTAAAATGATACAAACCCTAGCTTCTGCTTGCGGTGCAAGTGGCATGGTTGCAGGCCAGATGATCGACTTACAATCTGAAGATAAAACCCTCGATCTAACACAGCTGGCTAATTTACATTCGCTGAAAACAGGCGCGTTGATTCAAGCAGCGCTTAAGCTGGGCGCTTATGGTCAAGCAAACGCAGATGCAGCTCTTATTGAAGCTCTGGATCTATACGGCCAAGCGATCGGTCTGGCGTTTCAAATTACTGACGACATTCTCGATGTCACCGGCTCGACCGATGTGCTCGGCAAGCCTAAAGGCAGCGATCAGGCGGCAGAAAAATCGACCTACGTCAGTTTGTTAGGCTTGCCAGAGGCGCAGCTAAAAGCCAAACAACAGCATCAATTGGCGATCAAAGCGCTGCAAGCAATCGATCTAGACGAGAGCAGCATTCTTTGGCAACTGGCCGATTACGTGATCGAACGAGATCACTAACAAATTTACTCATTTGGCCGGCAAATTCGTTACACTAGCGGCCCGCTCTGATTGGTGCGCCCAGCAGAGGCTATTTTTTGGTATCAGGTATTTACATGAAGGTTTTTGACCACATTCCCGCCACTCGGCCCAACACCCCGCTGCTCGATCAGGTAAATAGCCCTGCACAGCTCAAGCAACTCAGTCTGCAGCAGCTGCCACAACTGGCCAATGAATTACGAGAATACCTACTGTATAGCGTTGGCCAATCAGGTGGTCACTTCGGTGCTGGCTTAGGTGTGGTCGAACTCACCATCGCTTTGCATTATGTTTATGACACGCCCGAGCAATCGCTCATTTGGGATGTTGGCCATCAGGCTTACCCGCACAAAATTCTCACTGGCCGCCGCGAACAGCTGCCAACCATTCGTCAAGAAGGTGGCTTGCACGCCTTTCCGCATCGCGATGAAAGCCCTTACGACAGCTTTGGCGTTGGTCACTCCAGCACTTCGATTTCAGCAGCATTAGGCATGGCTATTGCCAAGCGCCAAGATGGCGACAACAGCCAAAGCATCGCTGTCATTGGCGACGGCGCCATTACCGCAGGCATGGCATTTGAAGCGCTCAACCATACTGGCCACGATGGTGCCAATCTATTGGTAGTATTAAACGATAACGACATGTCGATATCAGAAAACGTCGGTGCGTTAAATCGCGCATTCTCACGCGTCTTTGCCTCTAAAACCTATTCTCATCTGCGCGAAAACAGCAAAAAAGTCCTTAAGCGCGTACCGCCGGTTTTAGAATTTGCTCGCAAAGCCGAAGAGCACATGAAGGGGATGGTGGCTCCGGGAACACTATTTGAAGAGCTTGGCTTTAACTATGTAGGCCCTGTTGATGGTCACGAAGTTATCGATTTAGCCTTAACCTTTAAAAACTTAAAAACCTTTAAAGGCCCTCAACTTTTGCACGTGGCAACGCAAAAAGGCAAAGGCTTTTTACCCGCCGAACAAGCGCCGACCAAATACCACGCCATTACTAAAATTGAGCCGCAAAAAAATCTCGATAAGAGCGTTAAAAAACCAGCCACCTACTCAAACGTTTTTGGTCAATGGCTGTGCGACATGGCACAAGCCGACGAGCGACTGCACGGCATTACGCCAGCCATGCGCGAAGGCTCGGACATGGTCGAATTTTCTAAACGCTTTAATTCGCGTTACCACGATGTCGCCATTGCCGAACAACATGCCGTCACCGTTGCTGCTGGTATGGCCTGCTGTGGTAAAAAACCGGTTGTCGCTATCTATTCGACCTTTTTGCAACGCGCCTACGACCAATTAATACACGACGTTGCTCTGCAAAATTTAGATGTACTGTTTGCCATCGACCGAGCTGGTTTAGTGGGTGAAGACGGCCCAACACACGCCGGAAGTTTTGACCTCACCTTTTTACGCTGCATTCCAAACCTAGTATTAATGGCCCCGAAAGATGAAGCCGAATGTCGGCAAATGCTTTCTACCGGTTACCAATATGCAGGCCCAGCCGCGGTACGCTACCCACGCGGCAGCGGCACAGGTGTTGCTGTAGAGCCTAACTTAGACACGCTCACTATCGGCCAAGCCGAAGTTTGCCAGCAGGGTAACGACGTCGCCATTTTAGCCTTTGGCAGCATGGTCGAAGCCAGCCGATTAGCCGCAACAACGCTCAACGCAACGCTGGTTAACATGCGCTTTATTAAACCGATTGATGAGCAGGCCATTTTAACGGCAGCGAAAAATCATCAGCTGATCGTCACAGTGGAAGAAAACAGCATCATGGGCGGCGCAGGCAGCGCAGTCAGTGAAGTTTTAAACAAGCACGATATTAGCTGTCGCCTACTGCAACTTGGCCTGCCAGATGAATACATCAACCAAGCCAAACCAGAACGAATGAAAGCAGAAATAGGGCTGAGCCCAGAAGGTATTTTATCTGCCATTCGTCAGCGACTGGCGAAAAATAGTTAACCGTTACCGATCAAACTTGGAGGGCAATCGATGATTATTATTTTAATCGTAATTTTTTTAATTGCCCTGCTTGGCCCAAGCCTTTGGGTAAAGCACGTACTCGCTAAACACAGCAATGAACGCGACGATTTAGACGGCACCGGTGGCGAGTTGGCCGAACATCTCATTAAACGCTTCCAGCTGGATGATGTAAAATTAGAACTCACCAAAGCTGGCGATCATTACGACCCAAGCACCAAAACCATTCGTTTAAGCGAAGCGGTGATGAATAAAAAAAGCATTACCGCCGTCGCCACTGCAACGCACGAATTTGGTCACGCACTGCAACACGCCAGACAATACGGCTCGTTATTACTGCGTTATCAGCTAGCTATTTTTGCTGACGTTGCTCAGCGTTTTGCTAACATCGCAGTTATCGCATTACCCATAGTCATCGCCATTCCTGGCCTAGGCATCCTAGCGCGCTTATTAATTTTGCTATTAGTCGGTACCATGCTGCTAAGTACCATTATTCATTTGGTGACACTGCCAGTTGAATTCGATGCCTCGTTTGGCCGCGCCTTACCGATTTTAAAAGACGGCAACTATGTTTCTGAACAAGACTTATCAACCGTCAATCGTGTATTGCTCGCCTGCGCACTGACTTATGTTGCGCAAGCCATGTTCGGGCTGCTAAATTTTTCACGTTGGTTCCGCTTGCTTAGGCGATAAGCTAAAGGCTGAAACTTATCTAAAAAAGCAAAGTAAGTCAGGCTTAAAAAATCGAAATAAAATCATCAAAAAAAGCAATAACCAAAGGCGGCTTACAATGACAACATTCAGCGACGATATTCAATATTGGCGACAAACCTGCCAAAACAAACTCGGCGCAAGCGAAGAAACACCCTTTGGTGAAGGCACGCTGGTGTATAAAGTTGGCGGTAAAATGTTTGCCTTACTGCGCCTTAGCGAACCGCTTTCGATCAACCTGAAATGCGACCCGCAAGAAGCCATGATTTTGCGCGACTCCTTTTCCGAGGTGACGCCCGGCTACCACATGAATAAAAAACATTGGAACACTGTCGACCTTTCTACCGAGCTAGACAATGAACTCATTAAAGGCTGGATCGACGATTCTTATGATTTGGTGTGTAAAACACATCGACTCCTATAAACCTTCAATACTCATAACTATTTTTATAAATAGTTAAAATCTTAGATATATAACACCACTAATCTTTAGGAAAAACTCGGCCATGACCATCACAACGAAAATAAAAAACATTGTGTTATTTTTAAAGTGGCCAGTAATCGCCGCAATAGTCGACTTCATTGCATTAGCTTTTGTAACTAATCTCGAAAAATTCTCTACAGTCAGTGTTGCTTTTATTGCTATGCAGCCGCTAATCATTGTCATCTATATTGAAAACACCATTTCACATTTAACACACCAATTTAATGGCGATACAGAAAAACAAAAAAATTATAAAAAAATATTCAACCGCCTTGCAACAACAGCCACTATTTCAGCACCGATATTATTTTTATTAGCAGACCCTTTTTTATTATCAAATGGTTATACATCAAAAAAATATACTGACGTTAGGGGGAGAGAACACAGCGTATATACAAATAACGAAATGAAGGAGTCTAAACAACAAGAAGCCAATATTAAAAGGCTAACTGAATACCGAGAAACGGCGGCGCATATAGATTCTGCTATTGAGAAATACCGAGAAAAACTAACCTTTATTGAAAACTCTTTTACTGGCTTGCCAATACTCACAAATGACACCAATAACCTAATACTAAAAACACGACCGCCAACGCTTTACTTTACTACCGAGAATAAGTTATCTGAAGCCAACGCACTCGAATCCGTTTTAAATGATCATTCATCAGCTGCGACTGTAACTATTCAAATGAAATCTGAGCAAGAAGATCGACTGACGTTAATGTCACGTAACGTCCCATTACATCTAGAAACACATAATGGCACTAGATCAAACCTATACATAATATATGCACAGCCAGTAACCGATGATGAGATCGCATCTCTAATCGAAAAAGAAAGTCAGATAATCAAATTAGACGCCAGCATCTACGGCATTTCAAATGAAGAAGTTTTATTTAGATACACCCCGTCACTGCGATATAATAAATTGCTGTATCAATACTCTTTTAAAAAAGAAGATTTACTGGGAAGCCCGGCTTCAATAAATCATCCGTTTTACCAGACATTAAGAAGATTCACCGACGACACTGTTCTTTATATCTTCAGTGATTTTTCTGACGATTCAGAATCTTTGCAAAACTCAGTAAATTTATTGATCAAAAAATTCCCCTCAATTAAAAGCAATGTCGAAAAACTCAACTTACAACACATTAAATTTGATACCGAATTTATCGAGCCTATTAAACGACAGAGCCCAATCGTAGTTGATATAGACGGCATACTGCATGTAGAAGGCATGCAAGAAGATAGTTACAACTAGATCGAACCTGTAAGTATTTTCCTTTTAAGATTCACTAGGCTCGCTAGAAGCTTCAATACCGGGCAATACAAAGGGTTCTATTGCCTTCGCCATAGTGGTATTTGCCAATTTCATTTTACTTAATCTTCGTACTTGCATCGTGATCTTATCTTCGCCCACATTCGATGTTTGGTTTCCAAGCTGCGCTCTGAGCTTGCTTCCAAGCTCAAGGTCATTAAGGTTGTTTAAGTATTCCAACGCGCACAGCGTAACCAGCATTGGAAATTCGTGGTGATCAAAAAGTTCTGTAAACTGATCTTCACCATAATAGTTACGCAAAAACTGATAGCTATTGTTTAAACGTTTTAGTTGGCGAGGATTGGAAAGCTCAAAATGTTTTACCCAATGAAAAAAGGCTGCCTTTTGTTCTGCACTTAATCCTTCTACCTGTTTAATAGTTGGCTCTGGTTTTGGGCTTGCTTTATTCTCTGAGTTTTCTGGCTGGCGTAAGCTTTGGTTACTTGCTTGATTTTTTAAATTTTCTGGGCTTTCTATGTCGCCTAAACTTCCTAGTTTTTCTAAGTTTTCTGGCTGGTCGAAATTTTTTATATCGCTTGATTCATCAGGAACATTTAACTCTCGTTCTTGCTCGTTTTCAGCCTGCTCTGTATTCGCATCGCTAAGAGGGTAAGAAGCTTCTTCTGTTCCAGTATGGTTCCACATGTATTCTAAATAGCCAGCTACGGATGATTCATCAGGTTCTGTTAATACAATTGGCAAATGAATAATTTTAGAGAGGTAATCGCGAGCGATTATCTGTGGGCTTTTTTGGTAATGCTCGGCAGCAAGTTCTTTGTAGTGCAGCGCCAATGCAGCCAAAGCGATGCGTTGATCTACTGCGATGACCACTACGACATTGTCGATATCCAACACCATGCGCACCGCTTCCATAATTTTAACAATGCTTTTTGGGTCGCAGCGATCCAGATCGTCCACCACATACAGCACTCGTTGGTTTGGCTTTAGCCGAACCTTGGTAAGTTTTTTAATGTGCTCGCGCATAATGGGGATGGTGCCCAAATGCTCACCATAGTTTGGTAATTTTAAATAGGTAAGCAGTTCCTTCGCCAAAGGCCCAGCGAATACGGTTTTGATACTTTGCCATGTAGGATAAAGCAAACCCATAAACCATACATAAGGCAGCGCAGTCGTAAACTCAGATTCATCAGTCCTGAATACTTTGGCAGTAACATCCGGAAATAGATAGGAAAACACAAATGGTAACAAGCCAGCTAAAAACCATAAAACAGGCTGCAATAATTTATAGCCATGTATACTCCAAGCAAAGCGCAGAATAAGGGAAGGCCGCCTCCATAAACCCCAGCAGAACTTTTGCCTAAAACTAAGCGTTGGTTCTGGGCTAGATAGGGTTTTGATCATCTCTTGGGCGATGCCCGCTTGCAGGTTATCGGTGTGTTCGTATTCCCAAGCATTAAATTCGGCAAACAAGAATTCGGTTTTCTTGCCGTTTTCATGCCTGCCTTTGTTGGCTGTATTTTCTTTTTTATTAAGCGATGCTTTTAACAGATGAATCAGAGTCGATTTACCGATGCCCCAATGTCCTAACAAACCAATGGTTTGGTGCTGGGTATTTGCTGGGTCAGATAATAAAGCACCGAGGCTATCGGCCAAACGCTGGCGATTAAGCGCATCTTCTTTCGCGGCTTGGTGGCCATTGTGGTTATAGCCAGGATGGTGTTTTTTTATTTCTGCGTCTGTTTCTTCTGTTTGATTTTCAGTTTGGTCGCTGCCGCCAATATTGGCTAGAGTCTCAGAAATATCGATAGCAGCAACCGGCTCATTATTCTGTTCATCAAAATATTGCTCAAGCTGCTCCAGCGTATTTTTTAAATCCTTCTCGCTCGCCTGCCCATTAAAAATAGACCAATAGATCGGCCAGATATTCTCTAAAATGCGCTCAGCACCAGAATCACCACCGTTCCCATTCTTGGCTTTCTCTTCATTCGCTTGGTATTCAAATGCTTTTTTTACATCGCCTTGCAACCAAGCAATAAACTCAGCATTGGTCTGTTGCCAAAGCGGGGTGTCAATTAAGGCTTGCACGCCACTTTCTTTTAATAGGGCTAAATCGCTTAACATCACTTCTTTAACATTAGGGAAAAAGGGAAGGCCAGCAGCATAGGCCGCGCCAGCAGCATAGATGGTGGCAACAGTAGTATTGGCGGCGTAAGTCTCGGCATGAATGGCATTGGCGGCTGCAGCTGCAGCATGAGTGGCTGCGTCAGTAGCGTCATCACTAGCAACAATGGCAGCGTTATAAACAGCTAATGTACTAACATTTTTTTCGTAACAACTAATCACACAACAATGAACCAATACATTGGCATGCCAAACCGCCAAAAAATTTTTGCTTACCTGATCTTTTTCCCAAAAATTAAAAGGCCGTTCATTTTCTTGATATATGGCTAACAGAGGGAATACCCGTAAAGCACAACGGGTAGAAAATAAGCGCCTTTCGTCTTGGGTTAATGTACTTAACGCTTCCAGTAACTCGCTTCTTTCCTGCTCCGTAACCCTTTGATTAGCCGCCACTGCCTATCCTTGCTTTTTATAGAACTTAAAAGGATTTAAGCGGAATAGCGGCGCGACATCAAGCTAAGTATTTTGCATTTTATGCTGCGCGCACAAAGCTGTTTAACGAGCCAGTGCAAACAAGTAACGGAACAGATAAGCTCGGTTTGCCAAAGCTAATTTGCTGCTGCACACTTGATAGCCTATATAACAAAACTGCCGCCGATATGAATAACTACGAAACACAACAAACCATTCAGCGTTTACCGGCGCTCGATAGCCTACGCGGTTTTGCTGTGCTTGGTATTTTAGCAATGAACATTCAGTCGTTTTCGATGCCGCAGGCGGCGTACATTAACCCAACGGCGTATGGTGATTTTTCGGGCATCAATAAATTGGCTTGGTTACTGAGCCATGTGTTTTTTGAAGCCAAGTTCATGGCGATTTTCGCCATGCTGTTTGGTGCGGGCCTGTTGATTTTTTGCCAACGGTTAGAAGCGCGTGGCGAAAACAGTTTTCCGCGCCATGCCAGCCGTATGTTTTGGTTGATGCTGCTTGGAATAGCACACGGCTACTTGCTTTGGTACGGCGACATTTTATTTTGCTACGCTGTTTGTGGCCTACTGGTTTACTCAATGCGTCACTGGGCAGCATCGCGTTTAATGATAACTGCAATACTGTTGCTAGGCATTAGCATGCTACCTAACTTAATTTCACAAGCGACCTTACCGCTTTTCGATAGCGCAACACTTGCGGCATTTAGCAACGATTGGGCACCGGATAACGCAACTATTACTGCTGAGATTAACGCCTATCGCGGTTCTTGGCAGGCGCAATTTGAACAGCGCAGTCAGATTACTTGGTATATGCAAACCACGGCGCTGCTATTACTTTTTGTTTGGCGAGTTAGTGCTTTAATGCTGATCGGTATGGCGTTGTATAAGGTTGGCGTTTTTACCAGAGCGAGGCGTTTTTTGCTCCACTCGGCACTTGGTTTTTTTGCGTTGGGTTTTAGTCTGGTCGGCTACGGCCTGTGGTTCAATTTTGAACACAAGTTCGACTTTTTCCATTCTTATTTATTGGGCGGCCAGTTCAATGCCATTGGCAGTATCTTTGTTGCGCTCGGTTATATTCATCTGTTGCTTTGGTTAATGCAGCGCGGTTTGGCTAAGCGTTGTTTTAAACTGCTGGCAAACCTTGGCCGAATGGCGTTATCGAATTACATTTTGCAATCGCTGATTTGCGCGCTGCTGTTTTATGGCATTGGCTTAGGGCTGTTTGGTCAGGTAGAACGCTGGCAGCAATGGCTTATTGTGTTCTCGCTTTGGCTGTTGCAGCTAATGTTTAGCCATTATTGGCTTAAGGCGTTTCGCGCCGGGCCATTAGAATGGCTGTGGCGTAAGCTCAGCTATTTGCCTTGGGCGTTGAAATCCAAGGCCAATTAAGCTGGCATCAGGCCGTGCTTGCCGTTACTCTTTTGGGCCTATCTGAACGTTAGGTTTTATCAAAATTTAATGCTTCATCTAACTATTTTGATCAACAATGTCTTTTTAAGCGAATCACAGACGAACTATGCAACCATTTGATCTTGCCATTGTAGGCGGTGGCATGACCGGCTTAACCTTACTCAAAGCGTTAGCACCGAGCATTGCGGCGGGCTTAAACGTGGTTTTAATTGAGCCTGCGGCCATGCCGAGCCCAACTAATCAAGGCGGGCGTTCTCCTAGCTTTGACTCACGCGCAACCGCCTTGGCCGAACAAACCTTAGCGGTGTTTAAAGCTTTGGGGATCGAGTCTGTTGAACAGGCGATAAGCCCTATTCATGAAATTGAAGTCAGCGATGCTGGCCACATTGGGCATTTAACCATGCAGGCCGCTCAGATGTCGCTGCCACGTTTTGGTGGCGTTATCAGTAACGAGTCTTTGGGCGATGCACTTTGGCAGGCCGTGTCGGGCCTTAAAGTGCAGTGGCGCTTCGAACAAGAAGTTGAAGCCATTTTGCCGCTACCAAACGGCCACCAGCTGTCGCTCAACAGCGGCGAAAAAATCACCGCACAGCAAGTCGTTTTATGCGATGGCGGCCGCTCCAGCCTGACGCACAATCTGGGCATTCACAGCCAACAAAAAGATTTTCATGCCGTGGCTCGCATTGCTACGGTAAAAACCCGCGACGCTCATCAGCACCAAGCCTTTGAACGCTTCACTGCCACTGGGCCAATCGCACTGTTGCCGTTTGGCGATTACAGCGCACTGGTGTGGACATTGCCGAGCGATCGCGCCGACCTCTTAGCGTTAGATGACGAAGATGCCATTGACTGGCTGAACCAGCAATTGAAGCATCGACTCGGCGGTATTGAGAAGATCGGGGAATGGCAACAGTACCCACTCATACAACGCAGCCTAACCAGCCCATGCATTCATAATTTGATGGCGATTGGCAATACTGCTGCGACGCTACACCCAGTTGCAGGGCAAGGTTTTAACCTCGCTATTCGAGGTGTAACGCGTGTCGCCGCGTTGATTAACCAACATTACCGCGAGCAACAGGCTTTACCTGCGTTCGAGCAATTCCAACAACTTAGTCAGCTCATGCTGCAAGACCAACAGCAGACGGTTAGCTTTTCGCATCAGCTGATTCAACTGTTTGGCTCGAATGCACCGCTCATTCAGCTGGGGCGAAATTTGGCCTTAAGCAGCCTTGATCGGCACCCGATTTTCAGCAAAGGCTTGGCGTTGGCAGGTATGGGCTTACACCAGCCTTTACCGCTGGATCAGATCCGCCACCAAGCTATTTCAAGCTAACGAGAACAACCTAACGCTTATGACGACTTTCAATACTAAATCGACGGCCAACACTGAACCCGCCTTCAATTACGACCTTGTTATTTCCGGTGGCGGCATGGTCGGTTTGGCGCTGGCAATTGCAGCGGCCAAACTCGACTTAACAGTCGCCGTGATCGAAAAAAACACCGCGATTGAACCAAGCCGCGAATTAAATGGCCCAACGCCTTACAACAGCCGAGTCAGCGCAATAAACCACAGCAGTGAACAGCTGCTAAAAAACCTCAAAGTTTGGCAACAGATTCCACATGATCGGCTGAGTGCCTACCAGCAAATGCATGTTTGGGATCGCTTAGGCGAAGGCGCTTTAACCTTTCATGCCAGCGATGCGCACCAAACGCATCTTGGTCACATTATCGAAAACCAACAGCTGTTATCTGCCTTAACTGAGATCGCACAGCAGCACCGGCTCATCAGCCTAAAGTACACAACCAGCATTGAGTCATGGCATCAGGATGCGCAGCAGGTAAGGCTGACAACAGACAGCGGCGAAACGCTGACATGCAGGCAGCTGATCGCTTGCGAAGGCAAACAATCGGTTTTACGCGAACAGGCAGGCATTGCTAGCTGGCGCTGGAACTATCACCACAGTGCTGTAGTTTGCACTGTGCGCCACCAGCAAGCTCACCAGCAATGTGCGCGGCAGGTATTTTTAGAGTCAGGGCCGCTGGCCTTTTTACCACTGCCAGACGAGCACCAGTCGGCCATTGTTTGGTCTACCCAGCCCGATCAAGCCGATGCTTTATTGGCCATGAGTGATGAGCAATTTTGCCAGCAGCTGGAATACAGCTTTGAAACTCAACTGGGCAAAGTAGAGGCGGTTAGCAAGCGCCAACTACAGCCGTTGTCGGCCCAGCAAGCGCAACTCTATTTTAACAATCGCTTAGTCATTGTTGGCGATTCCGCGCACGCCATTCACCCGCTGGCAGGGTTGGGCGTTAATCTTGGCTTTTTGGATGTGGCGGCACTGGCAGAACAATGGCAATGGGCCAAAGGCAAATCGATAGATATCGCCGACCGCCGAGTGATGCGACGCTTTCAACGACAACGCCAAAGTCATAACCTTGCGGTAGCCGGACTCATGGAAACCATCAAACGGTTATTCAGCAACGATTCAACTGCCGCTGTTATCTTACGCAACCGGGTGCTCAAGCGGTTAAACCCGCTCAGCACACTAAAGCGACCGTTGATTGAAGGCGCTATGGGGCTGACTGGCGTAACGCTGCCGCCCTTGTGCCAACCAAACGATGAATAACACTCGTGGTTTTGACAACAGCAAAACCTAAATCAAAATCCAATCACCTATACTTACTTTTTATTAATGGTCGAAATACATCTATGTTTGATATCGCTCTATTTGAACCTCAAATTGCACCTAACACTGGCAATATAATCCGTCTGGCGGCCAATAACGGCTGCCACCTACACCTTATTGAGCCTCTCGGGTTTAAGTTAGATGCCAAAAGTGTTCGCCGCGCCGGTTTGGATTACCACGACTTAGCCCATGTTACGACGCATAAAGACTACTGGAGCTTTCAACAAGCCATGCAGGGGCGACGTATTTTAGCCTGTACCACCAAAGGCACCCGCAGTCACAGCTCGGTGGCCTATACCGAAACCGATGTTTTATTGTTTGGCGCTGAGACACATGGCTTACATCCAGACGTTATGGCCAGTATCGAACCGGATTTACGCATCAAAATACCAATGCGTGAGTCGAACCGCAGTTTAAATTTATCAAATTCTGTGGCAATTATTAGCTATGAGGCTTGGCGTCAACTAGACTATTTTGGCGCTAGTAATATTTCTTAACAAAACCCTATAACTAAGCGCATGCAGCATTAAGATGAAGAATTCTGTATCGCAGTTCTCATTTAAAGAAAAATGTTAACTTTCAGATATTTACACCTATTAGCTGCTAAAATACTCTAAAACCCAATAAAATCGCGCAGTACTGTATTCATGAATATCTCCTTTAAACGTCGCCCCAAAAAGCAATATTGGCTAAAAATTGAGGCTAACAATCTAGTACTGTTCGAAAATGGTGCCTATACCGGTGGTTTACCTTACATAAAAGTACTGGCTTCAATTCAGGCCGCCGATGCACTGCACAGTGCTGCGCAGTATGCGAGCTGGGTAAAACAGCACGTTAGCTCAACACTCAACCTATTGATCGCTGAAGACCTTTACCAACTCATACTGTCGGATATGCCGGACGTTCCAAGCACCGAGCTGGCTTCTGCCATGGAATTAAAGGCTGCTGAACTGCTCAGCTATGATATCGATGATGCATTAATTGACATTATTCAGTTACCTCCAGAGGCCTACCGCAGCCGAACCCGTATGGCATTTATTATCGCCATGCAGAAATCGCCAATGGAGCAGTGGTTGTCGGCCTTAGTTCAGGTCGGCATTCGCGTACCGGTTATCGATGTTGCCATCACTCAATTAAGAAACTTCGGTTTGCGAGTGCAAAACTATAGCACCTCTGGCCTATTTCATATTGAGCCTAATCGGTCGCACCTTATTTTGAATTACAACGACGAGATGGTGCTTTCAAGAACCTTCGACTCCGGCATTAATGACCTTGATGCCATCGACGACTTGCCAAAGCCAGTCAGTAGCAACGAGCTATTTATCGAAGAAGAGGCGCAATCTGCCATCCAATTGGAATCCTTGGCACTCGATATTCGGCGCTCGTTTGACTATTACGAATCTCAATTAGGCTTGGGAGCCATTGCCGAATTAAACATCCTCTGCCGTAAAGATCACCAGCATTTAGTTGAATCGCTTGCAACAAGACTCGGCGTGCGTTGCAACTTCGTCGACCCGTCAGACTATTTACATCTATCCAGCAGCTCAGCAATGAAAGCTGCAGATTTAGACGCTGATCTAATCGGCTCGGCTTTTCGTGAGGCATTATCATGACCCACCAAGTCAACCTTTGGCGCAATCAAAAACTCACCGGTTATGGCCCGCTGCAACTGGAACACTTTTTATTAGTCATCGCTGCGGCGGTGATATCTGCCATTCTTTGGTTTACTTATAACCTGATTAATTATCATCAAACCTTAAATGAGATTGACTACTGGAGTGAGCAAGCCGAAAACAGTTTGGCGCAATTGAGAAAATTCCAAAAAGATAATCCAAACGTGGGTGATGAAGCGCAGCTGCAAGCATTAAATCAACTTTACTCTCAGCGTTTACAGCAGGCTCGAGATATCCATCTAGGGTTAAGCTATTCTGGCGGTGACTCCGTTGAAGGCTTTACTCTGCCACTAGGCTATTTAACCGATCACGATATCGAAGGCTTATGGCTGAATAAGATTTATCTGCAAGACAGCTATCGCGTCTATAGGCTCGAAGGCTACGCTCGTGCGCCTGAATTAATCGCCACCTACATTGAAGGCTTAAAAGACAGCGTATTCCAAGGTTTGAGTATCGACCAGCTCAGTGTTCGCCAACACCCAGAACAGCAATCCTTATGGATGTTTTCCATTGGCAATACCGTTAATCCTAATTCGGAAGAAGATGACTCTGATCTAGAACAGCTGCTTGCACCTAACGCCGCAAATTCAAACTCAGCGCTAGGCGAGTCATCGCTTTGGCAATTGGTTGTCGACCAGAAAGACGACAACACAGAAAACTCGGAAGAAAGTTACTAATGCCTTATAAAAAAATTTACTCGTTACGGCTTTCTATCGACAGGCTGAATATCCGTGAACGGATAATGGTTATGCTCGCCTGTTTTATTCTGATCATTGCTTTAGGTCATGGCCTTGTCATGCTGTTTAAACTCAATCAGGTTGCAGCATTAGAAGCTAACTTAGCGCAAAAACAACAGGCAACGGTAAGCTATGACACCGCCCTTGCCAGTTTAAAAGCTTCAACAAACAACCCGAACGTGATGGCGTTGCGCCGCAGCAATGAACGATTAGCCGAGCGCATTGAAGCGATAGAAAAAAAATTCAAAAGCATCGAGACCTCATTAATTTCACCCGGTCAAATGATCAGCCTGCTGCGTCAGCTGTTAGAAAAAGAAAATCAATTGGCACTAAAAAGTTTTGAAGTCTTACCTGTTGTTCCGGTCGAAGCACAGTCAACAGGCGTGCGATTATTTTATCAGCATTCTATTGCGATCGAGTTAGAAGGCACCTTTGAAAGCCTCACTCAATACCTCACAGAAATAGAGACGCTAGATGCCGATTTGTTTTGGGATAACCTTTCTGTCGAAACAGAAAACTTCCCAACACTGAACATAAAACTGCAGGTTCATACCCTGAGCCGAAATGAGAGGTGGTTGCGTGTTTAATTTCTCGACCAGTACTCGTGCTTGGCGTTTTTTAATATCAGTAGTGGCCTGTTTGTTGTGTTTAACATTGCAGCTATCCAGCGCCAACCCGATGCGTCCAGACACTGGCAAGCCTGCGGTGACGCCGACGCAAAAACCAACAGCCGTTGTTAGCGCACCTGCGCTACCAACATTAAGCAGTATTTTAATTATTGGTGATTATCGCGTTGCCGTTTTTACTCGAGGCCGCGAACGCACTATTGGACAGCGCATCAACGGTTATACCGTCGTCCAAATTGAACCGGAATATATAGTCATGAAGCAAGGAACCAGAGAAGTGACTTTGAAGATTAAAAGCCGCGGTGCTTTATCAATAACACCTGCAGGCAAGGAGTAATTCGTGAAAAAAACAAACCGCTCAGCCACACTCGTAACGGTCATCACTGTTAGTCTCTTCGGTTGTACTACCGTCGAGACTGCGCGCGTTAATTTTGAACCGATGGATTTTGAGAGCGAGCTACAAAGCACTCAACAACAACTATCTGCAACCTCGACAACAACCAGTGTTGAGACTCCAGATTCGTTAACGCAGGACTTACTGATCTTAACCGGCGGCGCTATCGACACTGCTGACAAGCTCGATATCGAAGCTCGTAATCGCCCTGCAAAACAATTTTTTAATGAGCTAGGCAAAACCCAAGACATCAATATTTTGGTCGACCCTTTGGTTAACGACAACATTACGCTGTCGTTACGCCGCGTGACATTCGACCAAATCATCGCCGCACTGCAAGACAGTTATGGTTATGACTTCACTAAAACCAGTTATGGTTACCGAGTCACCCCAAGCCAAGTCACTACCAAAATTTATCGCCTTAACTACCTAAACGTTGATCGCCAAGGTTTGGCAACCACCGAAATCGGTGGCGATGATGGCAACACACTAACAACAACGTTCTCGGCGTCTGCATCATCACAGAGCAATGGTTTTTGGGCCGGCATTGAAAAGTCTGTCGAAGGCTTTATCGATGACCAAACTGACGAACGCAAAGCCATTGTTGTAAACCCTCAAACCGGCTTGTTGGTAGTGAGCGCAACAACGCAAGAGCATGTTCGTATTGCTCAGTTTTTAGTCGATGCGCAACTTATTTTGCAGAAGCAAGTAATCATCGAAGCGAAAATTGTTGAAGTGGTACTGAACCAAGAATACAGCTCTGGTATTGACTGGTCGTTCCTTAACAACAGCGCACTCAGCAATGGTAGCTTTGGTGCTGGCATTTTAGGTGACAGCCTAGACGGCGTTGAAGATGTTGGCGGAGTGTTCAACCTCAGCCTATCGATTGATGACTTTACCGCGGTACTTGAACTACTCGAATATCAGGGTGACGCTCAAGTATTATCCAGCCCTCGCGTATCAACAATGAACAACCAAAAAGCGATTATCAAAGTCGGTGCCGACGAATACTTTGCCACGGTAACCTCTGTTGAAACGGAGCTTGATGACGATGACGAAACAACAACTGTGTCACCGACCATTGAGTTGGAACAGTTCTTCTCTGGTATCGCGTTAGATGTAACACCACAAATTGCTCAGGACGATAATGTCACCTTACACGTGCGCCCAACCGTTACTGAAGTCAGCTCTCAAACCAAAACACTGGAGTTCGACGGCGAAGACTATTCCTTACCGTTGGCCTACTCAAATATTCGTGAGTCCGACAGCATTATTCGCGCTAAGAGCGGCCAGATTGTCGTCATCGGTGGTTTGTTGCAGCAGTCTAAAGACATCAGTTCAACCGGACTCCCTTGGTTCCAAAACATCCCTGGTATTCGCTTTTTCTTTGCTCAAGATCGTCAAGCACAAACCAAAAGCGAACTGGTTATTTTGTTGAAACCAACTGTCTATGACGGTGAAACATCGTTGAACGATATTGACCAACTATTAAATCGATTTAAATAGTCGAGGTTTATTCGCAACTATGTACGCAGATTTTTTTGGATTCAAACAGTCGCCATTTTCTTTGTCACCAGACACGGAATTGTTCGTCAATTTACAAGGACACCAGCGCTGTTTTGAATTGATGACGCATGTACTAGAAAGTGGCGAAGGATTTTTAAAAGTCATTGGCGAAGTTGGTACCGGCAAAACCATTTTATGCCGTAAACTACTTCGCTATTTAGAAACCGAAGCACAAGATAATTACCACTCCGTTTATGTGCCAAATCCAATGTTGTCACCCATCGGCCTTTATCGTGCAGTTGGCAAAGAACTCGGATTAAACCTACAGCAACAACAAGATACCGATGCGCTGTTAAGCCACATTACCGACCGAATTTTAGCCTTGGCTGACTCGCACCGCAGTATCGTTATTGTGGTCGACGAATCGCAATCACTGCCGGCACAAACACTGGAAGCCTTACGACTCATTACTAATCTAGAAACCGAAGATCGCAAGCTGGTTCAAGTCATCCTGTTTGGTCAAACCGAGTTAGATACGCTGCTAAATCAAGATCGTTTCCGTCAGCTAAGGCAACGCATTACTTTTGCTCACAGACTTACAGCACTGAAGGCAGTTGAAACCAAACAGTACGTCAACTTCCGCTTATCCCGCAGCGGCTATAACGGTCGTCCACTGTTTACCAACAAAGCGATTAAGCAGCTGCATCGCTTTAGCAATGGTACGCCGCGCTTAATCAACGTATTGGCGCACAAAAGCTTACTCGCAGCCTTTGCCGAACATTCCAGTGTGGTGACGCCTAAGCACGTTAAAACCGCCGCACAGGATAACGGCGAACGCCATGCGCTGCCATTATCGTGGATTCTAACAGCCTCCATTTTGATCTTCCTTGGCGTCATCGCCTGGAGACTGTTATGAGTAAAATCCACCAGGCGCTGCGTAATACTCAGCGCCAGCGTCGATCTTTTCAAAAGGCGGCATTCAATCCTTTATCAGGTCGACAAAACAGACCTAACCTATTGCGCCGGCTGAGTTATATTTTTTCTGCACTATTAATCACATCCGCGCTGGCAATGACTTTTTTTTGGCCACAGCTGAGTGAATGGTTTGGTCATCGGCTGCTCGGCTATCCCGCGAACCAAACGGCTGAAGAACGAGCCGCGCTTGCTAAAAACGAAATCCAACCCGTTCAAGCTCAGGCAGCACTGGAAACAACCGCTAGCGCCAGTGAAACAGACCAAACAGTCTCTATTGCTGATGCAGCCATTCAGGCCAAAACATCAGAGCCTGCAGAAACTGTAGCCAGCGATCTAAGCACAGAAACAAACGAACAAAGCCCGGGCATTCAATTGGCCATTGCACCGCCCATTCAGGCGTTAGCTGAACCAAGACAAGCTCCGGTTCAACCAACAAAACCGAAAGAGACCGCAACAACCGCGCAACAACCGATCACTGCCAAACCTGCGGTCAATACACCACCTTCTCTTGCAGCAAATGCGCCTGAGCCATCCACGCCTAGTATTCGGCGCAGCAGCCTAAATTGGCAAGAAAAGGTTAGCCAGGCACTTCAAGCTCAAGACCTTAACGAAGCAGAACAACAATTAAAATTATGGATTGGTGCGCAACCCGATGCCGCTGAGCCTCGACTAATGTTGGCGCGCATTTACATCAGCCGCGAACATCACCTCGCGGCAGAGCCTTTACTGGCAAATTTACAGGGCCAAATCGAAGCCGATGCACTGCTTGGCCTTATTTACGAAAAAACCCAGCGACATGCTTTAGCGGCCGATACCTTCAAGCAACTCTATAGAAAACAGCCTAGCAACCATAAATGGCTGCTGTTTTGGGCAATTAACAGCGAAAACAGCAATCAATTGGAAATTGCTAAGCGTCTGTACCAAACTTACATCAGTCAGTTTTCTCAAGTAGATAGCGCCTTAACTGGCTTTGCGCAACGCAGGCTCTCAGCGCTAGGAGGCGTTCAATGAAAGACAACGAAACCTTACTGAATGTTCTCATTGAGCATACAGATATAGACAAAACGCTGCTCAACTCCGTCTACAGTGAATTGCCCGCTGATGCTGACCTTAACGCCTTTCGTAGTAAGCTGCTCGATAGCCAGCTGATCAGTTACGAGAAACTGATGAGCTTAAGCATCCATGAATTTTTAGTCCCCAAAACAGAAGCTTTGTTAGACCAGTTGTTCGAACATAAAAAGCATCTATCTAGCTTTGACCAACCAGAAGAAGAAAAGAAATTCCATCTTGATGGCGTTGCAGAATTGAAACCGACCTTTATTCTTGGCACTAGCGAATTAGAGTTAGCGGTACCGAAAACCGATATTTCTAAGCTGGTGTTTCAGCATTCTGATGAAAAGCAGGCCATCATGCTGGCAATGGATATGTGTACAATGGGTGAAGTGAAAGAAGCCGAACTAATCCTAATTGAAACTGTTGATTCCTTTCCTGAATCGACCGCGGCGCAAATCACGCTATGTTGGTTGTATTTTTCTGCTGGTAAATTTCGTCAAGTTGAAGAGTGGGCAAAGCATTTACTTGAGATCAGGCCAACCAGTGTGCTCGGTCTTTGGTTCCAAGCTCAAGCAGAACAATTAAACAGCAATCACAGCGCGGCTATTAAACATTTCCAAAGTCTGGTAAAAATTAAAAAACCTATGCCACTTTGGCATCTATTGCTGGGGTATTCGTTACAAAAAACGGGTGCCGATGCAGAAGCTCTTAAGAGCTACCAAACTTTTTTAAGCCTGGGTAATTTTGGCGAACAAAGTAAGTTCGCGATTCAACAGGTGAAGGAGCTGAGCAAATGAACATTAACCCTGGTGTAGAAGCGGGCCGAGCTAAACGGGTTCGTCTGGGTGACGTATTATTACAGGCCGGTGCCATTACCGATGGTCAACTGCAAATGGCGCTGCAAGAGCAAAAGACAACCGGCAAAAAATTAGGTACTGCGCTTGTTGATATGGGCGTTCTAAAAGAAGCTCAGCTTCTGCAAACACTTTCTCAGCACTTAGACTTACCCTTTATTGAATTACGACAGTTCCATCTAGACAGTTCCTTAATGCTACGTCTCGATGAAGCTATGGCACGCCGCTTTCGATGCTTAATTTTAGCAGAGCACAAAGACGGCGTACTCTTGGCAATGGCAGACCCGCTGGACTTAGTCGCCATCGACGCAATCGAAAAAATACTGTCTTGCAATGTTTACCCAGCGATTGTGCGCGAAAATGAAATCCTCGCCACCCTTGATGTCGTTTACCGTAATACCAGTGAGATTGAATCGTTAGCTGGCCAGCTAGACCAAGCACTATCCGGCTCGGCGACTGGTTTCGACATTGCCCAGTTAGAAGCCCAAACCGATGTTCAAGATGCTCCAGTGGTGCGCTTACTTCAGTCGGTTCTCGAAGATGCGGTTACGGTTAAAGCATCCGATATACACATCGAACCAGATGAAACCGTTTTTCGTATTCGCATGCGTATCGATGGCGTACTGCAAGAGCAAGTGATCAAAGAAAAACGCGTCACTGCGGCATTGGTAATGCGTTTAAAAATCATGTCCAATCTTGATATCTCTGAAAAACGCTTGCCGCAAGATGGTCGCTTCAATGTTTTAGTGAAAGGCAAATCGATCGACATCCGTATCTCTACCATGCCGGTGCAATTTGGCGAATCGGTGGTATTGCGTTTACTGGATCAATCCAGCGGTGTTCGCACGTTACAAAGTTTGGGCATGCCAGAAGACTTACGTAAGCGCTTTGAAGTGATGATCAAACGCCCTAATGGTTTGATTCTGGTCACCGGCCCAACAGGTAGCGGTAAAACCACGACGCTCTATTCGGCGCTGTCTATTTTGAACTCGCCAGAAAATAAAATCATTACTGCCGAAGACCCGATTGAATATCGAATGAGCCGAGTTAATCAGGTTCAGGTAAACCCTAAAATTGATCTCAGCTTCGCTAAAATTTTGCGCAGCGCATTACGCCAAGACCCCGATATTGTGTTTATTGGGGAAATGCGTGATGAAGAAACCGTCACCATCGGGGTGCGCGCAGCAATGACTGGTCACCTTGTTATGAGTACGCTGCACACCAACGACGCTATTTCCAGCGCCTTAAGATTAACCGACATGGGCGTTGAACCCTATCTTATTGCATCGGCCTTACGCGGCGTTTTAGCACAGCGACTGGTACGTAAAATTTGTACTAAATGTCGCACGCCTTACGAACCAAACACCAGCCAAAAAATGTGGCTCGAACATATGGCCAACGGTAAATTCAAAGAAGCCTCATTCAGCCATGGTACGGGTTGCTACCACTGTAACAACACCGGCTACAAGGGCAGGGTTGGGGTGTTTGAATGGCTTGAGCTTGACGGCACTACTGTGATGCCGCTGTACGAACAAAATCACAGCGCCTTTATTGAAGCGGTACGCGCTAAAGAAGATTTTAAACCGATGGAAGAGATGGCTCTTGAATACGCCAAGTTGGGCATTACTGATCTTCCAGAGGTGTTCCGTATTTCAGTCGATTCAGGTGATTATGAAACGCGCTAATTTCGCCAGCCTAATGATGAGCAAATATTAATGAGCACCTATTATTACCGTGGCAGAAATACGTCCGGCGCGATGGTCGATGGGACATTGCAAGCAGCCTCCAAATCGGATGCTCTGGCCCAATTGAATCGACAAAATATTACCCCGACACAGCTTTCCAGCAGCGGCAAAAAAAACAGCACACAATCGATCGACGCTCTTCGCTCAGTCGATATTTTAGCCCGCTTTAAACGCCGCAAAGTTAAGATCGATGAGCTGATTATGTTTAGCCGCCAGATGTATGCTTTAACGCGTTCGGGCATTCCTCTAATTCGAGCCATCAACGGCTTGGCCGACACCACTCGTTCACCGGCACTGGCGCAGGTACTGCAAGATATTTCTCGCAGCTTGACGCAAGGTACTAACTTATCCAGCGCGTTCCGTTTGCACTCTGATATTTTTGGCGAATTATTTATCGCTATGATTCAAATGGGTGAAACAACCGGTCGATTAGATCAAGCCTTTAAACAGCTTATCGATCATCTTGAGTTAGAAAAGGACACACGTAAAAAGGTCGCTGCCGCGTCTCGCTACCCGCTCATCGTAAGCGCCTTTATTGTTATGGCACTGTTTGTCGTCAATCTGGTTATCGTGCCGCAATTTTCTGGACTGTTTAGCAAACTGAATACGGAACTGCCCTTAGCGACGCAAATTTTATTTGCCAGCTCCAACTTCGTACAGAAGTTTTGGTTTCTGATTATTTTAGCCATGATCGGCGCTTGGTATGCTTTTCGCCGTTGGCGTAATACAGCAGCTGGCCGCCTTACCGTTGACCGCATACTGCTTAAACTGCCTATTCTTGGCCCTATCTTTGAACGTATTGCACTGGGCCGCTTTGCTCGGCCCTTTTCAATGATGCTCGACGCTGGCGTACCGATGCTGCAAGCATTGAGCGTTTCCTCAAAAACAACGGGCAATCATTTTATTAAGCAAGGCATTGAAGGCATGCAAGCAGGCATCGAACGAGGCGAATCATTATTAGCCACCGCTTCGGCCAGCAAAATGTTCACGCCGTTAATCTTACAGATGATCGCGGTTGGCGAGGAGTCCGGTAATGTTTCTAATCTACTCATTGATATTGCCGATTTTTACGACCAAGAAATTGAATACGATTTAAAACGTATTACAGAACTGTTTGAACCTTTCTTACTCGCCATTATGGGCGCGATGGTTGTTGTTTTGGCACTCGGTATCTTCTTACCTCTTTGGGAATTAGGCACAGCCTACTCGCAATAATGCCTGCTTATGCACAATAGAAAAGCTTCTCTCTACAGAAGCTTTTCATAGCCTAAATCACAATCATAAAACCTAAGCAGCCGCTTGGAATTAGCGTCCGTCCGAATGCCAGCTAAATAACAACGAACCTAAAACTAAAAACAACATGCCAAGAGAGAATAACGCCCAGAGGTGATAGCTGATGGTTGCGAAATCCGCCGCTTCAGTCATGATCAAGCGAGCCGCCTGAACTAAATGCGTCAGTGGTAAAAACTGGGCAAACTGCTGAATAAAGTGCGGCGCGCCTTCTAAACTAAACCAAACTTCAGACAAGCCCATCATTGGCCAAGTCGTCAGATTTAACAGACCACCGGCAAACTCCTCACTGCGCAAACGGCTGGCCACTAATAAACCTAAACTGACCATGGCAAAAACCCCCAACAACAACGTTAACAACAGCAACCAAATATCGCCCAGCAGCAGAGTACCTAACAAATAATGTGGCACAAAGGTCAGCACTAACGCCAAGATCAACACCATCATAATGCGCGACAACAGATGCGCACTGATAAACTCCATTGCGGTTAACGGCGTTGCACTGAGTCGTTTTAATACACCATTTTTGCGATAGCGAACAATGACATGCCCAACACCAAACAAAGAGCTGAACATAATGTTCATGCCAATGATGCCCGGCAATACCCAATCGACATATCGAATCGACTGCCCTTCAACCAGAGTTCGTGAAAAATAACTGTCTTCGGCGAGTAGTAATCGCTCAGCCATGTAGCCATTTCGGCTTTGTTCATTGACCCAATAACGGTACTGATCGATGTCGATCAACAGATCGATTTGGTGCCTAACCACTCGTTCAATCGCTTCTGCTTCACTGTCGTAAGGAATAAATTGGATATGTTTTAATGACATAAAAAGCGGCCGCGAGACATAACCGTCTTGCTCCGATAACACGCCGACTTTGAACATTGGCTGTGCCTGAGAAAAGACAAAATAAAACACCAACAACAATAAAAAAGGGAACGCGATGTTCCAAATAAAGGTACTTTTTTCACGTACAAATTCACGATTTCGAGCGTGAAAAATAGCCGATATTTTTTTCATCATTAATCCCTTAAACCTTCACCGGTCAATTTTAAAAATAAATCTTCAAGGCTTGGTTGGTGAATCTGCATACCACTCAGTGCCATGTTATTTGCCATCAACTGAGTTAAAACGGGCTCAACATCATCACAGTAAATATGAATCTTATCGGCTTTTTGAATCGAACCGGCGGGCAGTGCATCAAGCGCTACACCTTCGCTTGGTAGTTCAATAACCAAACCAGAAAAATACTCAGCTAAGAGTTTTTTGGGCGCGCCATAAGCAATGAAGGCTCCAGCATCCATAATCGCCACTTCATCACATAACAGCTCAGCCTCATCCATATAGTGAGTGGTCAATAGGATGGTTTTGCCCTGCTGCTTTATTTTTTCAATCAACTGCCAAAAGTTGTGCCTCGCCTGAGGATCAAGACCAATGGTCGGCTCATCTAAGAAAAGCAAATCTGGATCGTTAACCAGTGCCAACGCCAATAACACCCGTTGACGCTGACCACCGGAAAGGCTTTTTACATCTTGATCGATAATGGAATCCAGCTCACAGAGTTGCTGCAATTGATCGATTGCCATTGGTGAACGGTAAAAGGAAGCAAACAGATTCAGCGCCTCACCGACCCGTAAGTGATCTTGTAACGCCGTATGCTGAAATTGAATACCAATGCGTTGACGTGTGCGTTTATTAACCGGCTGACCAAATAGCTCGATGTTGCCAGATGTCGGCTTAACCAAGCCCTCTAGCATTTCTAGAGTGCTGGTTTTACCTGCGCCGTTGGGGCCAAGCAAGCCAAAGCAAACGCCCTTCTGGACGCTAAAACTCAAGTTATTAACAGCAATCAACTCGCCGTAGCGCTTTGTTAACCCTGTTACCTGGACGACACTGGTCATGTAAATTACCTAATTAAGAACAGCAAAAGCGTAGGCTAACGCATGCTGCGCCTTGGTGGCTAGCCCCAAGCGTTAGATATTGATCTTGCTACAGATTAATGATGATCCACAACCAATCGATGCAGACAATCTATGCCGCCGTCATGCTATACTTATTGGCCGTTTCAACTTCAGCCAGAGGGTGCAGTCCGTTGGAAAAAATGCTCCAAGTATCACCGATTATCGCCCAAACAATAGGTCTTGAAGAAGCTCTATTGTTGCAGCTATTGCAGGACGCAAGCGCCTACCAAAGCAGCAATCCGGTGCTATTTTCCGACCAACAACGCAGTCAGTTTTTGCCGTTCTGGAGCGAGCGACAATTCGAATTAGTACTGCAGCGCCTATCCTCGCTAAGCTTGATTCAGGTAACAGGCCGCCAACCTTGGCATATCCGGCTAGAGGCGATCGATTTTTCTAGCAATCAGCCAACCACGACAAGCCCGCAACATTTAGCGAATGACTCCGGCTTAAATAGCCAATCGCGTTCTGACAACCAACACCGCTCTAATGAGCAACACCGCCAAGCTGCGGCATTCGACAAGACAGAACAGATTACGCCGGCCGATCATCAACCGCTGCCGGTATATGTCAGCAATAACGATGCGATTAATGAAGCCAGACGCCGTAATCAACTTGAAGACGACCTTTCGTATTTGAAATCTTACGAGCAACCGGCAGCTAAAACTCCCAACCGACGAAGCCGAATGCACTCGCAATGGGAGCCCAGTGCGGACTTCCCGCAATTAATTGCTTTTCATGATATTCCATTCGAGTTTGCGCTTTCCGAATTGGCCAAATTCCGGCAATATTATGCGTCTAAAGATCGCACAGAAATCAGTTGGGATGTTCGTTTTCTTAACTGGGTTCAACGCGCCTGGCACGACTCATTAAACAGTAAAGGCCGAAATGACCGACACCAAAACTCACCTAGTCAGCCTGAAAACTCTGCTCGAGAGCAGCGAAACCAGGTCCGCGATGCCCTCAGAAACATCCGAGATACTGACTGGTAAGCGCAGCGAGCTAAATCACGACACCAAAGTCTTGGTCAATATGATTTTTGCCCGCTTTCATCACATCTATACGCACCGCTTCGAAAGCGCGTACCGTGATGAGACAACGCTGAACCAAGCCAAACGAGAGTGGGCTATGAGCCTTTCGGGTACATCTACCGACATGGTGGAACTGGCGCTCGAACGCTGCAAACATGAGCATGCTTGGCCGCCGACCATTGCTGAGTTTTTAAAACTGATGCAGCCAGCTCCCGAGTCACTTGGATTGCCCGATACACTAACTGCCTACCTTGAAGCCTGCCGTAACAGTTACCAAGCAACTGGCCGACGCTGGAGTCATATCTGCGTTAAAGCTGCAGCCATGAAAGTCAGTTATTTTAGTTTACGCTCTGAACCAGAACGATTAACTAAGCCGCTGTTTGAAAAGGCCTACCTCGATCTTGTTCATAGAATCAGCCAGGGCGAGACTATTCAGGTAGCCGAACCTGTTGCGCTACCGCTAACAGAATCCAACCAAGCCGAAGAGCTTATTAGCCAACTTATCAATGCTGGTGTCGATGATAAGCTAGCACCAGCCATTGCTTATTACAGCGAAAAACCCGCAGGCTCGGCAACACGGCACCGATACCGTGAACGTGCCCAACAGCAGCTGTTAGAGATGAAGATAGCGTTCGACTTACCAGAGTAGGCAATTAAAGAACAAGGCTATTAAAGAGTAAGGCTACTAAAACGCAAAAGCCGGGAAGATCCCGGCTTTATCGTGTTTTGTCAGCGCTAAATGAAAGACTACTAGCTTTCGCCTGCTGGTGAAGGCTCAAGTGGTCGTAAAAAACGAGCACTGGCATAACCTGTTTCACCCTCAACACGCACCAACATCCAAAGTCCTTGAGCGGACTCAGGATAGGCCCATACTCGAGCACCTGTCGCCAGCTTAATAAGGATTTCTGCATCCACTGACGCGGTTTCGCGCACGTTAAGAATCGACGCGGTGACTTCCATTAATACGGCTTCACCATTGGCGTCACTAATTTGAGAATCATCCGAGCTATTAGTCACTGGCGTATTAATCACGATAGGACTGGCAACCACTGGCGGTTGTGTCACCGGCGCAGGTATCGCTGGCGCTAAAGTCAATTCAGTTGGCTGAGACTCAGCAGTCTGTTCTGTGTTTTCAGCAACAGCGTCGCCAACAACATCTGCTGATTGCGTTTCACTGCCTGCTTCTTCAGATGCACTGTCTGTTTCGACTGTGCTGACATCCAAAGGAGTTAAGATCGGCTCGTCCTGAGCAGCATTATCGACAAAGTCATGCAATACCACCGGAACTTTCACTCGCCCTAATTGTAATGGGCCAAAAATTAACGCAACAGAAAGTAAGACACCAAAAATAGCACCTAAAGCAAAACTGCCGAACAGGCCTTTTTGTCGCGGTTTACTCTTTGCTCGGCGTTTTTGAACTCGGCTGCTCGGAGTTACTTCACCGTGCAAACGCCACTCAACTCGGTCTAGATATCGAGGATCCAACGGTACTAGCGGCGCCAGTAAACGATCGCTATCGCCGCTGGCGTATTCTTCAAATACTCGCTGACCTAGCTCTTGAATTCGACTTTCAGGCAGACTAAGAACTCGCCCTAAAATACGCAATGCTAAAGGTACGTGTGTTGGCAGTTCATGATCCAACAGCAGCAAGCGCCATGCAGTTTCTACTAAAAAAACTACCTGATCGGATGATATGTTTTCTGATGCCCATACTAATGCATCGACATGATCCTCAACATCGGAATGATCAAAGAAGATCGATGCTCGGGAGGATAGATCGCTAT
Organism: Reinekea thalattae; assembly: GCF_008041945.1. Taxonomy (NCBI): domain Bacteria; kingdom Pseudomonadati; phylum Pseudomonadota; class Gammaproteobacteria; order Oceanospirillales; family Saccharospirillaceae; genus Reinekea; species Reinekea thalattae. The sequence continues at coordinate 1,576,134 of NZ_VKAD01000001.1, forward strand.
CAGCATAAGGTAATGTCGCACTCAAAGTTCGCTCAATATGCAGCTCACTTGCTGGATAAACATAGGCCAGCCACTGCAGGGCAATATGAACGGCGGCCTGCATTGAGTCTTCATGTTTTAGCCAGAAAGCGTCTTGTGGGGCTTCAAGCGATATTTTCTTCATTGTTGTCATTTAATTCTTCGTCTAAAAACAAGCATAACAGCTACCCAATGACGCTCAAACTCACAAGATAGCCGAAAAATGGCTCTATAAAACAGCGTTACCTATAAGAATAGACCATACTCAGTCTAAATAATCCAAAATATGATGCATTCTCACTAAGCTAACTCTAATCTAACAAAAAAACCACCCGTAATTGCAAACCCAGTTCTTACTTTCAGAAAATACTTACCATCAGTAAAACGATTAATAGCATTGAATCGTGGTTTATTAGGTGATCGATGGGCTATTTTTTATAGCGATCAGGTAAAGGGGCCAATGCCACACCACTTTCAACTGCAGCTCGGGCGACGGCACCTGCAACTCGATCCAATAATCGAGGATCTAACGGCTTAGGAATAATGTACTCCTTGCCAAATTCAAAGGCTTGACCGCCATAGGCTTGCACAACTTCATCTAGAATCGGCTCTTTCGCTAAATCGCTAATGGCATGCGCAGCAGCCAATTTCATCTCTTCATTAATTTTAGTGGCGCGAACATCAAGAGCACCACGGAAAATAAAGGGGAAGCCTAAAACATTATTAACCTGATTCGGGTAGTCTGAACGACCGGTTGCCATAATGACATCATCACGAGTACTGGCAGCTAGCTCCGGCTTAATTTCCGGATCCGGATTAGAGCAGGCAAATACAATCGGCTTGGCCGCCATCGATTGCAACATCTCAGCAGAAAGCTGATCTGGACCAGACAAACCTAAAAACACATCCGCGCCCTGAATGGCTTCAGCAAGAGTTCTGGCTTCTGTCACATCGTTAGCAAATTCTGCTTTGTATTGGTTAACGTTACCTCGGTCGCTAAAAATGACACCGCTACGGTCGATCATAATCAGGTTTTCTTTTTTCATGCCCGCCGCTATTAATAGTCGCGCGCAAGAAATAGCAGCGGCACCAGCACCAAGACAAACCAATTTAGCTTGATCAATTTTTTTACCCTGGATATCGAGCGCATTAAGCATACCGGCAACGGTGACAATAGCGGTGCCGTGCTGATCATCATGAAAAACGGGGATGTCGCATTTTTCGATCAGCTGACGCTCTATTTCAAAACATTCTGGCGCTTTAATATCTTCTAAGTTAATGCCGCCAAACGTTCCTGAGATCAATTCAACCGTTTTGACGATTTCATCAACGTCTGCCGAGTTCACTTCGATGTCGACCGAATCGATATTGGCAAAGCGCTTAAACAATAACGCCTTACCTTCCATAACAGGCTTACTGGCTAATGAGCCCAAGTTGCCTAATCCTAAAATGGCAGAACCATTAGAAATCACCGCCACTAGGTTGCCTTTAATAGTGTACTTGTAAGCATCCTCTGGGTTGTCTGCAATTGCACGTACCGGTTCTGCAACACCTGGACTGTAGGCCAATGATAAATCTCGAGAAGTTTCAGCAGCAGTCGTCAGCGATATACTTAGTTTTCCAGGCTGAGGTTCGGCGTGGTACTTAAGTGCATCGGCTTTTAGGGTGTCAGACATTATGGAATCCATTATCAAGTGTGGGAGAGGGTGTGCAAAGCATAGCGGCCACAAGGCAACTACTCAACAAGACAAAGCCACTAATCCGGTTAGCAAGGACAAAATAGTCAACCACCGTATCAATGACGCTTTAATATTTGATCAGATCGAAAGGTTTTCCTCTGTTTGTCGATACTATAGGCTTAATTGCAAAATTGATTAGCCTGTAAATTTTGGAGATGTATCGATGAAAAATGCCTTACTTGGCGCTCAAATGCTCTTTGTCGCTTTTGGCGCTCTTGTACTTGTCCCTATTTTAACGGGATTAGACCCTAACGTTGCACTCTTTACTGCCGGTATGGGCACGCTTATTTTTCAGGGAGTTACCAAGCGCACGGTTCCTGTCTTCCTCGCATCTTCTTTTGCGTTTATTCCTGCTATTAGTTACGGCGTCAGTCATTGGGGCGTTGCTGCAACTATGTCAGGCTTATTCGCCGCAGGCTTGCTTTACGCTCTGCTCAGCACATTGGTTGCTGTACGCGGTAATGAAATTATTAATAAAATCTTACCGCCCATCGTTGTCGGCCCAGTTATTTTAGTGATCGGTCTTAGCTTAGCGCCCACAGCAGTGAACATGGCTCTGGGGAAATCCGGCGACGGTGCTGCTGTATTAATGCCGATATCAAAAGCTCTGTTAGTCTCGATCCCGGCACTCATTACAACTATTTTAGTTGCTACCTTAGCTCGCGGAATTTTTAAGCTTTTACCCATTCTGCTCGGACTTATCGTTGGTTATGCCATCGCATTACCATTAGGCTTAGTTGATTATTCTGCCGTTACTAGTGCACCTTGGCTTGCCGTACCAAACTTTGTACGCCCCGAATGGAACATTCAGGCCATCCTTTATATTTTACCCATTGCCATTGCTCCTGCAGTTGAACATGTTGGTGACATGGTGGCGATTTCAAACGCGGCCGGTAAAGACTACTTAAAAAAACCAGGCTTAAAAAAGACACTACTCGGCGATGGTTTAGCAACCTCGGCTGCTGCATTATTTGGCGGACCACCAAACACCACCTATTCAGAAGTGACCGGAGCTGTGGCATTAACAAAAGCCTACGATCCGAAAATCATGACTTGGGCGGCATTGTTTGCTATTGGTCTTTCTATGATTGGCAAAACCGGAGCGCTACTAGCTTCAATCCCGATTCCCGTGATGGGCGGCATCATGACACTACTGTTTGGTACCATTGCCACCATTGGAATTGCGACCCTGACACGAGATAAAATCGATCTACAAGAACCTCGCAATATGATCATCATTGCCATCACCTTAGTGTTTGGTTTGGGTGGCATGTTTATCAAGGTGAGTAATTTTGAATTACAAGGCATTGCCTTAAGTGCCGTTATTGCGATCCTGTTAAACCTAGTTTTACCGAAAACAACTAAAGCCTAAACAGGCTCGATTAACAGACTAACTATGCAACAGCCTTTGACTCAAGAGCAGCTGATCCAGCGTTATCCGCTGCTCAAAAAACTGATTCAGTATCAAGAGTGCGCTTGGTTTAATCCGAACAGTTGCTCAGTGCAACAGGCTCTGCCTTATATTGGGTTAAACCAACGCGATATCGAAGAGGCGAGTGAACGGCTGCAACGTTTTGCACCCTATTTAATGGCGGCATTTCCAGAAACCGAACCGACTCAAGGCATTATTGAATCGGAACTCGTTGACATAGCAAACATGAGAACCGTGCTGGAGCAAACGGAGTCGGTTTCAATACCCAATCTGTTATTAAAAAAAGATAGCCACTTAGCGATTGCAGGTTCAATTAAAGCGCGTGGCGGTATTTATGAAGTTTTAACTCATGCTGAAAAACTGGCCATTAACAATGGGCTTTTAAATACCAGCGATGATTACAGCAAACTTCACAGCGATACTTTTAAAGAATTTTTTAGTCAGTACCGAATCGCTGTTGGCTCAACCGGAAACCTCGGGCTTTCAATTGGCATCATCAGCGCCAAACTCGGATTTTCAGTCAGTGTACACATGTCTGCCGATGCTAAATCATGGAAAAAAGATTTGCTTCGCCAGCATGGTGCAACAGTCATTGAGTACCGCTCCGATTACGGCGTTGCAGTAGAACAAGGGCGCAAAGAATCACTCAGTGATCCTCATTGTTTCTTTATTGATGACGAAAATTCCACCACGCTTTTTTTAGGTTATGCGGTTGCAGGCCAACGCTTAAAACAGCAGTTAGCAACCCAAGGGATTACTGCCGATAAATCTCACCCTTTATTTGTCTATTTGCCTTGCGGCGTCGGCGGAGCTCCTGGCGGTGTTGCATTTGGCTTAAAGATGGCATTGGGTGATCACGTTCACTGCATCTTTGCTGAACCGACGCACTCTCCGTGCATGCTGTTAGGTGTGCATACTGGACTTCATGATGCTATTGCGGTTCAGGATATCGGCATAGACAATCAGACGGCAGCCGATGGCCTTGCTGTTGGTCGTGCCTCAGGCTTTGTCGGCAGAGCAATGGAGCGTTTAATTGATGGTTATTACACCGTCAGTGATGAACGCCTGTACCGTTACTTACAAGCCCTCAGCGAGCAAGAAAACATTCAATTAGAGCCGTCTGCATTGGCCGCAATGCATGGCCCTGTAGTGTTAACCGGCAGCAGCTCAGATGTACTGCAATATCAAAAACAATTCGGCTTAGATGCCACAACCATGAAAAACGCCACTCACCTAGTTTGGGCGACCGGTGGCGGCATGGTGCCTAAAGAAGAAATGGCTAGTTATCTGAACCGTTGATAACACTGAGTAATTTCATAATAAAAATAGCGCCCGAAAATGAAGCCGTCAGTGCGTTAGCGATAACAATTGGTGCTGATAAAATCACCACACCGTAAGCAAGCCAGCAAAGCGTACCAACAAAAAACAGCCCATACATTCGTAACGAAAGCCCCTTCATCTGATTGACTTTAACCGTATGTACAACCTGATGTAGAAAACTACTGACCGTTAGCGCTGCTGCGACATAGCCGATGAACTGCAATTGCATCGAGAACCCCTTAAGTACATTTATTATGCCGATACCTGTATGCCTAAAGCATGCATACCTAGAATATGAATAGCTAGAACAAACAAACCAATAAAATACCGCCACAAAAAAGCCTAGGCAAGGCTAGGCTTTTAAAATGTTTTGGCTTTTAGTTTTGCAAGCAACCCTTATGGCGTCTATGGCGTCGCGACCATAATCTTTGCGCCTTCGCGATAAAATATAAATTCACGACCTTCAATATTAAGATAATAAGGGTACTTGGCTTCGTGCTCTGGCACGATCTTATGCAATCGCTTATTTTCTATATCGTATTCCCATATGCAGGCAAAGCCTCCTGAGTTATCGAAATAGAATTTGGTACTGTCGTCCGACCACTCAAACTGGCCAATAATAAAATCAACATAGCCAACTATAAACAGTAAGCTCGATGTGTTTGTTGTGTAGTCATTCAACATGACTGAAGATGAACCATTATAAATATCAGAACCGGATTCGACGACCTTCTCGTGCGACTGAATGGCCGACAAGTAGCGAGCCTTCCACGTTGATAGTTTTTCATCCAGCTCATCAAAGTCGATGTCTAATAATTCACTGCTATGATATCGGGACATCACTAAGTAACGACCATCTGGCGAATCCAAGGTCTCTATAGCGGCGGCACGTTGTGGCTGCATATCGCAGTCGTAAAGAGGCGACGAGGTACCGATGTCGTAACAAAAAAACTGACTGTCGTTATCATCCGCCGCAAACACATAGGTATCGCCTATTATTTCCATACCTACAGTGTAATAAGTCAGGTAATAATCGGAGGTTGAATAAACCTTATAACGTTCGCCTGTGGTCAGGTTATGTTCATAGATGGTACGCAAATTTTTATTACGATCACTTTCAACATAAAATAAATAAAGATTAGAACCCACCACCGCAGCCTTCTGATTTGAATAATATATTTTGGATTCTGAAGGGCTCACTAATTCTTTATGGCGCCAAGGCTGATCTAAAATAACTTCTAGGTCTCCTGCCATGCTTTCTTTAAAACTAACCGCCGCATCAATACTTTCGGATTGCGGGTAAATCATTCCTTGCACTAGGCTTTCACTGATAAAGCCTTGCGCTGTACTCATACTAGGGTAAAACGCAAAGCTTATAACGAATATGCTGAGCGCTTTACGTGCACTTATAAAAAACGTTGTCATGCTTTAATCTTCCTATGATAAACATCTCGGTAAATGAGCGGCCTTACCAAGGCTTTAAATTATTTCATCCTTTTAAGCGATGAACCTAACTTATTGCATTATTACATTAGTCGTTTTGATAGGTCTATTTCTACGGGCACAAAAAAGCCCAGACTATGCTGGGCTTTCTTTAGCTTTGGAAAAACCACTTAGAGTGGCATCATCTAAAAGCTTACTTGCTAAGCTTACGAGCACCAAAACGAGTGTTGAACTTATCGATACGGCCGCCAGCATCAACAACTTTCTGCTTACCAGTGTAGAATGGGTGGCAGTTAGAGCATACGTCTAGGTGGATAGTACCTGAACGAGTTGAGCTAGTTTTAATAACGTTACCGCAACCACAAGTTGCTGTTAGTTCTTCGTACTTAGGATGAATATCTTGTTGCATATCTTTTTACCTCAATTGACGCCGCCACCTGATCTCTTGCCAGGCACCGCGTTTTGACGGAACATAAACTTTGAAGGCACAATAGCAAGCTATCAGCCCCCAAAAAGGGAGCGCAATCATACCAGAGTTACTTCAATTGACAAGCCTACTGCCAAAAAGCCTCCACCACATCAAAATCGCCGTGCCAGGGCCGTTTCAAGAGCCCCTTATCTATCAACATGATCAGGCGCTGGCAGCGGGTATTCGCTGTAAAGTACCGCTTGGGCGCCGTCAGGTTATCGGCATTACGGTTGACGAGAATACGCCCACAGGCGATATCGACCCAAGCAAGCTTAAAGCTATTATTGAGGTTCTCGACCAGCAACCGGTACTACCGAACAGCATTTTAACGCTGGCAGACTGGATGAGCCGGTACTATCAACACGAATTCAGCAGTAGCTACTTTTTAGCGCTACCTGCGTTATTACGCAAAGGCGAAGCCGCGACTCTCAAAGCCGAAACCTGGCTAACACTGACGCCAGCAGGTGAAGCCATCGATATCGAGCAACTCAAACGATCGGCCAAACAGCAGGCGCTGATGGCGTTTTTGCAACCGCAACAACGCTGTTCTATGCCGCATGCGCGCGATCATGGCTTTGACTTAACTCTGGCAAAAACACTGGAAAAGAAAGGCTTACTCAGCATCGACAATCTAGCCCATCACGATGCAATCAAGATCAGCGCCGAGTTAAGTGAAACGCCCCTAACGCTAAATAATGAACAGCAACAAGCCTTAACCCAACTCACCGGCGAAGGCTTTACCCCCAGTTTATTAGAAGGGGTTACCGGCAGCGGCAAAACTGAGGTTTATTTACAGGCCATTGCCGACTGTTTGAAAAACAACAAGAGAGCCTTGGTGCTGGTGCCAGAAATAGGCCTAACGCCACAAACCGTACGCCGTTTTCGGCAGCGTTTTGTTGACGACATTGTCGTGCTTCATTCCGGCTTAAGTGACTTACAGCGCCAGCAAAATTGGCTAAGAGCCGCTTTCGGCCAAGCGGCTATTGTCATCGGCACTCGCTCTGCGGTATTGACCCCGATACCAGACCTAGGCCTGATTATTATCGATGAAGAACACGATCAGTCTTATAAGCAACAAGACAGCCTGCGCTATCATGCTCGCGACATCGCGATTTTACGCGCCAAAAATGAAGCCGTCCCGATTGTCTTGGGCAGCGCAACGCCGTCGCTAGAATCTTTGCACCATGCGATTAACGGCCGCTATCGTTATTTACAGCTGAACCAGCGCGCCACTGGCCAAGCCTTGCCTTATGTTGAAACAGTCGACATGCGTCAGCAACAGCAGCAACATGGGCTGTCCGAAAAATTATTAATTCGTATAAAAGAACACCTCAATGACGGCAACCAGGTTTTATTATTTTTAAATCGCCGCGGCTATGCACCCTCTTGGTTTTGTGAAGACTGCGGTTGGATTGCCGATTGCGTTTACTGTGATGCTCACCTGACTCACCACCGGCACAACAACCTCAACATCTGTCACCATTGCGGCTTCCAACAACCACCAATTAAGCAGTGCCCAAACTGCCATTCTCACTCGCTAACTGCGATGGGCACAGGTACGGAACGAGCCGAAGAATTTCTATCGCAATGTTTACCTGATGTGCCGATGATTCGTTTTGACAGCAACATCGCCAGCACTCGCAAACAATTTGAAGAACAGTTGGCGAAAACCGAAGCAGAAGGTCCTGCCATTATTATTGGTACGCAAATGCTAGCCAAAGGGCATCACTTTGAACGCGTCACTCTGGTCGGCATTTGGGATATTGATAGCGGCTTATTCAGCGCAGATTTACGCGCCAAAGAACGAATGGGCCAACTGCTAACGCAAGTCGCAGGCCGCTCCGGGCGCGGTAAGCGTCGTGGCGAAGTGCTGATTCAAACCTATTACCCAGACAACCCAATCTACACACCCTTACTGCAGCACGACTATCGAAGTTTTGCCCATGAACTGCTACAAGAACGAAAACGAACACGCTTGCCGCCGTTTGGTTATCTTGCCGTTATTCGAGCAGACAGCGCCCATGCAGAGCGCGCAGAAAGCCAACTGAAAGAGATGGCAACTTATTTATTACAGTTAGGCAGCGTGCGGGTACTGGGCCCTTTACCAGCATTACTTTCGCGTCGAGCCGGTAAATTTCGCTACCTACTGATTGTACAGAGCGATAAACGCAGCCAGCTACACGAAGCACTCAACCCATTACACAAGCACTACCCGCGCGAAGCAAAGCAGGTCAGTTGGCATATCGACATTGACCCTGCAGAGCTGGCTTAAATCAAAAAGCGTCGCTTATTTATGCTCAACAAACTGAACGTCGCTGGTTGCAAAACCGCGTTCGTCAGCCATGGTTAAAAACTTTTGTAAGGTCGACTCATCAATCTCTTTGGTGCGAGATAAAAACCACAGATAATCGGTATTCGGCCCGGTAACAAAAGCATATTGGTAATCGTCCTGATCTAACTCGAACACCACATACGAGCCATAAAAAGGTCCAAAGAACGACACTTTTAAGTAACCTACATCGTTATCATCAACAAAGTAGGCTTTGCCTGACGCCTCTTTCCATTCATTGTTTTTGCTTGAAAAACCACGATTCAAAACATCAATGCCGCCGTCATCTCGTAGGCTGTAAGTCGCTGTTACTTGCGTCAGGCCTCGTTCAAATCGATGATCCAAACGCGCGACTTCATACCAGGTGCCGAGATAACGATCCAAGTTGAAATTTTCAACCGGCGTCACCTTTTCTGGCATTCCTAGGCAACCGGCAAGCACCAGTGACACGAAGATCGGCATTAATTTTTTCATAAACATAAACGGTAAAACTCCTTTAACACTTCTTTAAAGCGGACGCATAAACATACAGGCAAAAGCATGAAAGCGATCACTAGCTAGTCGCCACTCATCAATAACCTCGCTGTATATCAACCAACTCAGGTAGTGTGCCGTCTTTTCTATAATTTAAAATATTTTTTGCCACGATTTGTGAAGCGGTTTCAATATTGGTTGCTGCTGAAATATGCGGCAGTACAGTAATTTTTTCATGCTGCCAAATAACACTTTCGGGTTGCAACGGCTCCTGTTCAAATACATCGAGCACGGCGTGATCCAAATGCCCCTCATCAAGCAACTCAATCAGTTGGTCATAATCGGCAACACCACCGCGCGCAAAATTTATAAAACGAGCGCCTTTAGGCAGTTGGCTCAGTAACGATTTATTAACTAATTTTTCAGTGGCTTTGGTCAACGGTAACAGACAAATTAAAATATTCGTTTGCCCGAGCATCAGCGATAAACCTTGCGCGCCGCTGTAGCAACGAACTCCTGGAATATCTTTTTCAGTTCGACTCCAACCGTAGACATTAAAACCATTAGCGGCCAATCGCGTCATGGCACTGGCACCTAATTCGCCTGCACCCAATACCGAGACGGTCACCTGCTGAGCAGGCGGACAATGGAGTTGCTGCCACTGTTTTTTCTCTTGCTGCACTCGATAAGCTGGCATTTGCCGATGAAGATAAAGCGTCCATGCTAAAACAGCTTCAGACATTGTCTCGGCAAGTTGCGGATCAATTAAGCGAGAGAGTTTAGGCAACGACGCCTTCGCCTGAACATCCATACTCTCAAAGGTACTTAATACCGACTCAACGCCAGCCCATAAACTCTGTAACCAAACAAGCTTGGGAAACCGTTTTAGCTGATCAACACTGGGATTAGCAACAATGGCAATTTCCATCTCCGCTGCCTGTTGATCGCTGAGCTCTTCTGCGATAAAAATCTGTTCGGCTGGCAGCAACTGTTTAAAGCGTAATAGCCATTGCTGTTGTTCGTCAGCACTTAGGCTATGAATAAAGACAATCGACGACATAAGCTTCTACCCAACAACAAAAAATAAATCATATCAGCTTTATGACTTTTTTAATTCCTTGAAGGCACTGCCAATGGTTGCCCGAGAAAACGAATAGCCATGTTGCTGAAGTCGATTAGGTAAGACTTTTACGCTACCGAGCAAAAGGCTACTTGCCTCGCCCAAAGCCAGTTGTAAAAACGCCGCCGGAATTCTAAAAAATAATCGACGATTTAAACTCGCCGCCAAGGCCGCACTCAATTCAGCATTTGTCGCCGGTACCGGTGCTGTCATGTTGACTGGGCCACTGATCTGCGGCTGAGATAATAAAAAATACATGGCTGCCAACATGTCGTCTATGTGAATCCAAGACATGTATTGTTGGCCGTGACCAACAGCACCACCCAAACCGAGCCGAAACGCTGGCAACATTTTTTTCAGCGCGCCGCCTTTAGGGCTAAGCACTACGCCGGTTCTTAACAAACAAAGTCGTGTTTTATGCGCCGCTTTGCTCGCAGCCTGTTCCCAATCTAGGCATAACTGGGCGGCAAAATCTTTTGCAATAATAATATCGCTTTCAGCCGTTTGGCTTTCATTTTCGGCACCATAAACACCAATCGCTGAACCACTGAGAAAAACACTCGGCGGTGAAGCCGAGCGTTCAATCATTGCAACAAGCTGGTCGGTTATCTCCAACCGACTACTGATTAGCTTTTGCTTCTGTTTATCTGTCCAGCGTTTGTCGGCAATCGGTTCCCCAGCAAGATTAATCACCGCATCAAAATCATCTAGGTTACTTAACTCGTTCAGCTGATTGATTAACTGAACATTTGCACCAAACTTTTTAGCAGCTCGGGTTTTCGATCGCGTTAGCACGGTATAGCGATACTCAGAATAACGTTCAATAAAGCTGCGACCAATTAGGCCTGTGCCACCAGTCATTAAAATATGCATCGTTACTCCTTGGACACAGTCTCTGTTGCCGATAGTTAAGGGCTATTGCAGATGCGACAAACAAGCAGCCGACACCTTTCGCTGTTAAGCCTAGCAAAGCCCAGAGCACAACGCCTAGTTGACTCTGCCAAGGCTTTAACATCGTTCTATACGCTGCGACTTTATGCGCGGTTTTATCAACTTACAAATGATCACGAAAAAACCGAACATCAGCTTTGATTTAACCGTTTTTACATCGCAAATCATTGCAATCAGACTACGCTGATATCGCTCGCAGTATTAATCCATAAAGCAAAAACCAAACAGGAATCGGTGTACAGCTATACAGAGTTGATAAGGTAAAAAGCGCTTAAATCCACGGCTGATTTTTGGCGTATTCTAATTTTTACCATCAATTGCGTGTTGTGTATCAAGTTGTAAGACACAAACCCCGTTAGCCTGAGCGCGGATCTTAGTTATCTAATTAGGAGCAAAACATGACTACAGAAAACTCTATGAACAAATGTCCTATGCATGGTGGCGCGACATCCAGTGACGATACTGTCATGGCATGGTGGCCAAAAGCCTTAAACCTCGACATATTGCATCAGCACGACAGCAAGACAAATCCAATGGGTGAAGACTTCAACTACGCCGAAGAAGTCAAAAAGCTCGATTTTGCAGCGTTAAAGCAAGACCTACTTGCACTGATGACCGACAGCCAAGAATGGTGGCCAGCAGACTGGGGCCATTATGGCGGCTTGATGATCCGTATGACTTGGCACGCAGCCGGTTCTTACCGCACCATGGATGGCCGTGGTGGTGCTTCGACAGGTAATCAACGTTTTGCTCCTCTGAACTCTTGGCCCGATAACGCCAACCTTGATAAAGCTCGTCGCTTGCTTTGGCCGATTAAACAAAAATACGGCAACAAATTAAGCTGGGCTGACCTTATCGCCTACGCCGGCACAGTCGCGTATGAATCGATGGGCCTAAAAACCTTTGGCTTCGGCTTTGGTCGTGAAGATATTTGGCACCCAGAAAAAGACACCTACTGGGGTTCCGAAAAAGAATGGCTCGCTCCAACTGGCGCCGAAGGCAGCCGCTACACCGGTGAACGTGATCTAGAAAACCCACTCGCTGCCGTTATGATGGGCCTAATTTACGTTAACCCAGAAGGCGTTGATGGCAATCCTGACCCACTAAAAACCGCTCACGATATGCGCGTTACCTTTGAGCGTATGGCGATGAACGATGAAGAAACCGTCGCACTCACCGCTGGCGGTCACACCGTTGGTAAGACGCACGGTAATGGCGATGCAGCTCTGCTCGGCCCTGACCCAGAAGCTGAAGATCTAGAGGCCCAAGGCATGGGTTGGTTAAACAAAACCAAAAGAGGTATTGGCCGCAATACTGTCACCAGTGGCCTCGAAGGCGCGTGGACAACGCACCCAACCAAATGGGATAACGGCTTCTTTGAAATGCTGTTTAAACACGAGTGGGAATTGAAAAAGAGCCCTGCCGGTGCTTGGCAATGGGAGCCGGTTGATATCGCCGAAGAAGACAAACCAGTCGATGTTGAAGATGACAGCATTCGTCATAACCCAATGATGACCGACGCTGACATGGCGTTAAAAGTAGACCCGGAATATCGCAAAATTTCTGAGAAATTCATGCAAGACCCGGCCTATTTTGACGAAGTGTTTGCTCGCGCTTGGTTTAAATTGACGCACCGCGACATGGGCCCGAAAGCCCGCTATATCGGCCCTGAAGTGCCAGCAGAAGATCTAATCTGGCAAGACCCAATTCCTGCGGGTAAAGCAGATTACGACGTCGATGCGGTCAAAGCCAAAATTGCAGCAGCAGGCTTGAGCATTGCTGAACTGGTTGCTACCGCTTGGGACAGCGCACGAACCTTCCGTGGCTCCGATGTGCGCGGTGGTGCCAATGGTGCTCGCATTCGCTTAGCGCCACAAAAAGATTGGCAAGGAAATGAACCAGAGCGTCTTGCAAAAGTGCTTGCCGTTTATGAAAGCATCGCCAACGAAACAGGCGTTAGCATTGCCGACATTATCGTTCTAGGTGGCAACCTTGGTGTTGAGCAAGCAGCAAAAGCAGCAGGCAAAGCAGTTAAGGTTCCGTTTGCACCTGGCCGTGGCGATGCCAGCCCTGAACAGACCGACATTGAGTCGTTTGAAGTGCTCGAACCGCTACATGACGGTTATCGTAATTTCTTAAAAGCAGATTACGCCGTTAAACCAGAAGAGATGCTGCTCGACCGAACTCAATTGATGGGTTTAACCGCTGTTGAAATGACGGTATTAGTCGGTGGCATGCGCGTACTGGGCACCAACTACGGCGGCACAAAGCATGGTGTATTTACCGACAGAGAAGGCAGCCTAACCAACGACTTCTTTATTAACTTGGTCGACATGAATTACAACTGGGTACCAACAGGTAAAAATTCTTACCAAATCCAGCACCGTAAAACTGGCGAAACCAAGTGGACGGCAACGCGTGCCGACTTAGTATTTGGATCGAATTCGATCTTACGTGCCTATGCTGAGCTATACGCACAAAGCGACAGTCTCGATAAATTTATCAACGACTTCGTAGCAGCGTGGGTAAAAGTCATGAACGCAGATCGCTTTGATTTAACGGCTTAAAAGCTGTTAACTGCCTAAAAACTAACGCTAACGTTCGATGAACCCTCATCAAGCGCAGGCAACAAAAAAGAGCACTGGAGAAATCCGTGCTCTTTTTTCGTTTAAAGCCAGCTCATCGCCTCATCGATAACCGTCTGCATTCGTCTGGCCAATGAACGATGCCGATGCACACACAAATAAAGCGTTTCATTCACTGGCGTTGGCAACGGCTGAACACGGATTTTTTCAACCTCGGCAAAGGCTTCGACGGCATGCTCTGGCAGCACCGTAAAGCCCAACCCCATACTGACTGGCTCCAGAATCATACCAATCTGATTCGAGAAGCCTTTATGCTCAAGCCATTTAATATGTTGAAACTCAGGATAATTAGCACTCAACAATAGGTTGGCGTGATGACTGCCATCGGGGTGATCGATAAAGCCTAGCGCCTGCAACGTTGCCCAGTCAGGCTGTTCAATATGAGCTGGCGTGACCAACTGCAACGCCTCGGTCGCCACCTCAGTACAGGCGATATCAGCCAGGGTTGAGCGAGCCGTCATAAAGCCGACATCGAGTGTCGAAGCCTGCATTGCCTTTTCGACCTCAGCATTAGGTGCAAAGCGATAATCAATCACCAAGCCAGGATAGCGCTGTTGCAACTGTAATAATTTAGGGTACAGCTTCAGGCCGACACTGCCTGGCGACATCACCCGTACTCGTCCTTCGTAGGCAGAGTCTTCAGCAACCTGTTGTAAATCTACCAAGGATTGCAATACCGACTGAGACTCACGATAGAGCCGCTCACCAGCATCAGACAAATGAAAACGCTTCGCCTCACGAACTAGAAGTTCGGCTCCTAACTGCTGCTCTAGCTTACGCACATGCTGGCTGACGCCAGATTGGGTCATATGTAGGCGCTCGGCCGTACGAGTAAAGTGGCCCAATTCAACCAGCGTACAAAATGTCTTCAACCACACCACATTAATCATTACAAAAAATACTCAAAACCATAATAAATGATAATTTTACGTAATCAGAAAGCAAAAGTAACCTGTTCATGTCAGTTAACCCGATGGAGAACCACAATGAACACGACATACCCAAGAAGCATTTCGCACATTGGTATCTCAGTCCCCGACTTAGAAGCCGCAGTTAAGTTTTACACCGAAGTGATGGGTTGGTACCTAATTATGGAACCAACCGATATTGAAGAAGACGATAGCGCCATTGGTGAAATGTGCAGCGACGTATTTGGCTCAGGCTGGGGCGGATTCCGTATTGCCCACCTATCAACAGGCGATCGAATTGGTGTGGAAATATTCCAATTTAAAAATCAGACAAACCCAGAAGATAATTTTGAATATTGGAAAACCGGCGTCTTCCACTATTGCGTACAAGACCCTAACTTAGAAGAGCTGGCAGAACGTATCGTTGCCGCTGGCGGTAAAAAGCGAATGGAGAAACCTCGCTATTATTACCCAGGAGAAAAACCTTACCGAATGATCTATATGGAAGACCCGTTTGGCAATATCTTAGAGATATATAGCCACAGTTACGAGCTCACCTACAGCGACGGTGCTTATTAATTATTTGTAACCTTTTGGTTAATAAGCCTTTTGGTTAATTAAGAGCCGTGGTTAATAAGAGTCTTGTTAGCGTTAAGTAAGTATCGCCCATTACCTTTATTAGATAACACAGGGCGTAGCATATTGAATCAGCAAGGAATGGAATAATTCAAGGATGAAGCCATTCAAGTATTGTTAAGCTAAAAAATAAAAATAACAAAATGGCTAATCGAAAGCAAAGGATTAACATTCAATAGTATTTAGCCGCTGGACTGAACATCGACGACCCTTACGTCAGTGTCGATAAAAAATACTCTGAACGATTACGGCCTAATTTTTTTCCCAAATACAACGCCTGATCGGCATAAGATAAAATTGCCTCTACCGAAACATCCTCATCTTCTTTAGAAGAGTAGTAACCAATGGTCGCTGTTAATTTTATTTCAATACCATTCACTGCCAACGGTGTCGACTCAATGGTCTTAAGTATTTTATCGGCAATATGTTGTGCTGCGACACGCCCCACATTAGGCAATACAATTAAAAATTCTTCGCCACCATAACGACCAAGGCCATCGGTTTCACTGCGTGAGTGAGACTGTAATATATCGGCAATATGTATCAACGCTTTATCACCAATGAGATGACCATATTGATCGTTTATTTTTTTAAAAAAATCAACATCTAACATCATCACCGTCAATGGCTTTTGCTTGTCCCTAGCTCTTAAACAGGCGTGTGTCAGATAGGCTAAAATACTTCGCCGATTAGGTAGCTCAGTTAATTCATCCATATTGGCTTGCTTATACAGCGAACTGTTTAGAGTTTGATTTAATCTTGAAAACTCTGCGGCAAAACCAGTAGAAATAATACAGGCAACAATGAGCCAGAAAGCACGAGCTCGACTATGGTTTTCATCTGCAATAACAGGGGAGTAATTCGGTAGATAATCATCGATCCGTAAAACCACCAACACAAACAAAAATATAAATATCATCAATGAAACGGCTACTCGAGTATTAGAGAGCAGGCCAACCATCAACGGGATAATAGGTAAAATAAAAATAAAAGGGCTGTTGACGCCACCTGAAAGAAGCAACAGAGGGAATAGTTCAGCAAAACCAAAACCAATAACCCAATACTTAGAGGCACTACTCTTTTTTGTTTTATCAATAATAAAATACAAAATTATTGATAACACAGAATATAAAATACCAAGCCAAGTAAAAATAATATGCTGATCAACAATGATAGGGCGAACTGCGGTGATAAACATGGTGCCCGACATAATTGCAAACGCAGATTTTTCAACTAGCACATGCTGACTTTGATCTCCGGTCATGCGTTATTACTCTCGATTATTATTCACTCTTGATTAAAAGTTGAATACTCTTCTTAACAGAGACGATAAGGGGTGCAAGGCTCAACAGCCATCACCTAATAGTACGGCAAACTATTATTTATATCGGTCAAGGAGAGATCTCAGGTTTACGCTTTTTCAACCATCAGTGAGTACGACGCTAACCCATTTTGAACATAGAGGGATTCGGTTAGCACTCGATATAGACGTGTAAAAAATAAACGTTCATATCCTCATAAACAGGAAAAAAATGCAATGATATATTTTAAAAGCCACTTATTTTACGAGGCCAAAACCTTTCGTGTCTCTTGGTGGTAAGTTGATGATAAGAAGGTGCCATCTAGGTAAAACCATCTAAATAAAATGGACAGCCTTACGCTTCGAACTTAACCACTTTTCCTTACTAAGCTTTTGCTACTTTATGTTGCTACTTGTTCGCGCCTTCACATCTCATCGATTCAATTGAGTCGTCCATGCCGCCTCAACAATCAGACTAAACGCCGCAATAAATCTGTCACATAACGACTATTAACATTTAATTAAATAGTCCATGCAGCTCGTAAAAAAAGACTCAACCGATGCTAAACGAGACAGATGAATCCAAGCTTAATCTTCGCCCTGCCACTTCAAACAGTGGTGACAAATAATCGACAGTGCCAGCTGGAATAAAAACTCATACATTTAACGCCCGCGCTATTTAGAAACACTGACATTTAGAGCAGATATCCAAAGCCAATAAATTATAGACGCATAAATGCAAAACGTGAGCTAAATCACTCATTTAAATGAGTTTATTGCCAAAAAAAACTTTAACCACGTAACACTAGCACCGCTAAAAAAATATAAATCGACCGACCCCGACGCGATGATCAAAAAACAAACAGTTTTTTAACCGTTTTTTGTGATACCTACTCACTATTTGAGTAACTTTGTAACGTCACGAACAAGAAGTGTGATCTAGTTCTCTTTTATTGTCGGTATTTAACGGCACCTTAGAGTAACTATTCGAACAACGCACGGTTAAAAGCAAAACTATTGAACGCCGTTCAATTAGGCTTTAAGCTGTTCGCATAGCGGGTTAAACCCTATATTAAAACGGCGTTAAATTTTTACTTTAAATCGTCATATTTTGACTGCTATATTGATCGCTCAGGAACCCACCGGTAACTGAGATACAAACCTACTTCAACAACGAATGTTAAGGATTTTGGTATGCGTATTTCAAAGCACATTATGGGGCTAGCAGCTACAGCACTTGTAGCAACTGGCTGTGGGTCGATGTCTAAAGTCGACTATTCAGAAATGAACCCTGCCGACAAGTTTGATCTATCAAACTGGAAAATCACTATCCCTATGGACGGAGATGGCAACGGCAAGATCGATGAAATCAAAGTAGCCGATATTCAAACCTACTCTCACCCTGATTTCTTTTACCTAACTAAGAAAGGCGAGATGGTTTTTGCTGCACCAAACAAGGCTATCACAACTGCCAACTCTTCAAACACCCGCAGTGAGTTACGCCAAATGCTTCGTGGCACCAACACTAGCTTTGGTACTAAATCACCAGAAAACAACTTCACTTTGCCAGAAAACCCTAAAGGCGTTCTTTTTGGTGGCAAGATGAATGCAACACTAGCTGTACATCACGTTGCTGAAAATGCCGGCCACCCAGAGAAGCCACCTGCATTCTCTGTTGTTGTTGGTCAAATTCACGCAATGAAAGACGACAAGCAAATCGCTGAAGGCAATGGTTTCGGTTACGGTAACGAGCCTCTTAAGATTTACTACAAAAAATTCCCTGGTCACAAATACGGTTCTGTTTTCTGGAACTACGAGCGTAACCTAGAGAAGAACGATCCAAACCGTACTGACATCGCATTCCCTGTTTGGGGTAATACTTGGGAAAACCCAGAAGACCCTGGCAAAGCAGGTATCGCTTTGGGTGACGAGTTCAGCTACGAAGTTAACGTATATGGTTCTATGATGTATCTTACTTTCTCTGCACCTAAGAAAGAGACTGTTAAGTACGCAATTGACCTAGCTAACAACGTTGACCCATATGGCGAAGTTGATGAACTAGACAATCCACGCGGCTATGCAGAAGACTTCATGTACTACAAAGCTGGCGCTTACAACCAGTGCAGCACCAAAGATGCTGAAGGCATCTGGTATGCAGCTTGCCCAGGAACTGGCGATTGGGAAACCGATAAAGCAAACGGTGACTACGTTGATGTTCGCTTCTCTGAGCTTACTTTGACTGAAGCTACTGCACCTTAATAACGCTTAAGGCTACTCTGCGGTATTGCAGCAGATAATAATAAAGCGAGCATAGGATTACCTCTGCTCGCTTTTTTGTGTGCCAAAGGTCATCTTTACCGACCTCTATTTGCCTGCCTCTGTAACTTGCTCAATAATAGCGCTCAGTTACAGACACGGGCTTACATTATGCACTTCAACTTTCGTTCTATCGCGCTATGCATCAGCATTGCACTGTTGCTCCCTTCACTTAGTACCGCCAAATTGCCAGATGGCGTTAATATAGAGTCCGAAAGCATTTTCATAACGGACGCGCAAATCGACTTTCTTTACGACCTAACCGTTAATATTGAAGCGCCACAAACGGAAGAGGACGAAGAGCCCGAACTGAAAGAACGTTTATTGCATCAAGAAATCTTCGATAATGTTTATCAAGTCATCGATAATGCAGAGCAATTCCTAGTCCTCGACATGTTTTTGTTTATGCACGACCCTAAGGGTAACGAGGAATTACTGCCATTAGCGGAAACATTAAAAAACAACCTGGTTGCCAAGCGCCAGGCCATGCCTACACTTCCGATCTACTTCATAACCGACGAGTTCAATACCTTTTACCGCTCTTACAACAACCCTTTACTGGTTGAATTGGAACAGGCTGGCGTTGAGATCATCTATACCGACATGACCGAAACTCCGTACCCCAATCGAACGGTTAGCTGGGTAACAAACATCACCGTAAAACCCTTTGGCTTACCTGACTACGATGGTGGCTGGCTACCAGGGCCGGTCAGTGAAGAAAAGGTTGCTATGCGCTCAATGATTCGTCTTCTTGACTTTAAAGCCAACCACCGAAAACTGATCATCTCTGAACAAGAAGCCATGATCATGTCGGCCAACCCGCACACGGCCAGCAGCCTACATTCAAATGTCGGCATACGTGTACAATCGACTGAATTAGTTCAAGCGATGCTGCAATCAGAACAAGCGATTGCCGAGTTTTCTGACGGCCAGATTCCAATCGAATTTACACCGACAACAAGTACTGGCGACATTGAAATTAAATACGTCACTGAAAACCAAATTGAACAATCGGTTCTTACCACCATTGAACAAGCTAAGAAAGGCGACCGAATCGATATCGGTATGTTTTATTTCTCCCGCCGTAGCATTATTAAGCAACTCAAAAAAGCAGCAGAGCGCGGCGTGATTATTGAGCTGGTGTTAGACGCCAATAAAGATGCTTTTGGTCGTGAAAAAAGCGGCATTCCTAATCGACAAACCGCCTATGAGTTAGAAAAAAAAGGCATAGCTATTCATTGGTATAATACTCACGGTGAGCAGTTTCACAGCAAAATATTCATGTACCAATCAAACCACAACAGCGTTGTAATTTTAGGTTCAGGTAACTACACCAAGCGCAACTTAGGTAACTATAATCTAGAAGCAAACCTCTATGTTGATTCACCAAACACTAGCCAGTTTACGCAAGAGGTGGCGCAATACTTTAATGAAATCAAATTACATTCGTTACCATTTGAAGCTTACCGAAGCTGGTCGCCAATTAAACGAGGTATCTATCGTTTCCAAGAGTGGAGTGGCTTGAGTACCTTCTAATTTTTAGGCAACGATCCATTAGGTGGCTTGCTAAAGGACTTAAAACGTTCGTTCCCAACAATCAAAAGCCAGCATAAATTGCTGGCTTGTTTAAAAAAACTCAACCTATATTAGGGCTGGTTACGTTTATATCGCTACTAATATTTAGCAATCGTCGGTTTCTAAACCAATCACAGGCTCACGACCATCTTGGTGATTCACATAGTAAACACCGCACTCATCGTTCCAACTGAAACCATATGGATAAACCTTAACGATACGACCCTCGGTAGATCGAACACCACTGGGGGTGATTTTTTGATAACCACGACCACACCATTCTAATTCACAAACTTTCGCAGCGGTTAGAAACACAACACTATCTTGGTTGATCAAGTAGCGCATGCTATACATCCAATGACCAATGGGGTAACCACTATGGATCGTGATCGCCGCGCCATTAATCTCAATGCTGTCTTGGCCTGTTGTCTTGCCATTAACAACGGCTTGCTTACGTACAAGCTCTGCCGCTGTTTTAACCGTTCCTTCCATGCCTTTCAGCAGGGCTATTCGAGTATCTCGTTTCATTGAATTAACAAATCTAGGGACGGCTAACGCCACTATGATTGATAAAATAACAATAACGAGCACCAACTCTGTTAGCGTGAATCCTTTATTTTTTTTAAACATCTATTCTCTACTGCGTATAATCATTTTATTGTTCAGCGACGTCACGGATTGATGATTTAACCAACGCTAGCTTGCAAACAATTTTATAATTATCCGCTCACTCACGACTGCTAAAAAACAGCATGATAAAAACCACGCTCAGCACCAAATTATGGCCCGATCTATTTCACTTCTGGTTTATGCAGGGACTAACGAGGCGAGGACCATGGACTTTTTATTTTTTTTGTCTTATTTAAAATGCCTAACTTGCTATAACTGACTTAATGCAGATCTAGTAACTAATCATTTTGAATCGACGCTAAATGATCAATTCACGGAGTTTGCCTGAACTCACTGCTAACAGGCTTTATATAGAGGAGCTTGTCGGTTATCAATTAATCAAGACATCAGTTTTTTATTTTGCAGGCCAGTTCTCTTTTATGCAGAGAACCCTGTCTATGGTTTAATTTTATTGAACATGATGTACGACTAAATCGATTAAAAAAAATTAAAAAGTAACAATTCATAAAGAAAAGCTAACGCGGTTTAGCTTTTCTTTTTTATTAGCTAATCACCTGAAATATATAATGCAAACCTAGCTGACAGTCTGATTCTAGGATGTGTGAAACTTTAACTTCTTCATTTATATTTAGACTTATACTTAGTAGTTAAATATTAATTCGCAACCAAAAAAAATCGGTATGCTCATTAAGCAGACCGATTTTAAAAGAGCGTTTTTCTATAACGCCTAATAGCATAAATTCATCAGCTAAATAAGTTGACTCAGCTAAACCACCACCAGTTCAATAAACCCGAACTCAACCACATAAACAACATATAACGCCATTGCAGTTTTAGAATCTGCTTTGGCTCGGCCTGATAACGACTAATCATTGCAAGACCAACACCTGAAAGCGGGCTCGATGCAGTAGCGATACCCCAAACAGATAAAAACAAAAACGCCAACTGGTTTGGGTTAGCGCCAAGTGGCAATAAAAATGGACTGACAATAGCAACCGTCACTACTGGATGCACACCAACCAAAGCAAACAGAATCATGCCCATACTCGTCGCCAAAAACAGTAGTGGCGAAAAGTAATCCATCTGCAACTGCATTAAATTTGGGTAGCAACTGATGAGTGTGCTAATACCTGTCGAAAAGACACCGGCAGCTAAAAATAAAGAGAATTGACTGCTGACATTTGCCTGTTTTTCATCGACATAGTTTTTTAGTGCTCTAAGCCTTGGGCGCTGGTGCATAAAAATCAACGCTCCAATGGGGGCGAGCATACTGATCAACAACAGAATTGGCGTTTTTGGTAACAGCTCATGCAGTATTAATACACTGGCCGCAAGCAATACCGGCATAAGTAAACTGTCACGACGCACTGGGTAGCCTTCAAACTTATCAAAGCCACTTCGATACACATCCCAAAAGCTGATCAGCACCAATGGCAATACCATCAGCAGACCAGGTACAACCACCTGCTGCCAATGCGCTCCCGGTGCATAGGTTAACGCGACACCGGTCGCGACAAAGAATGGCGACCAAAAAGCGGCGGCACAAAAGCTACGCATAACCAACGCTAATTGAGCATCGGTTAATTTTTCGTTCCGCTTTAATCGATCCGATACAACAAAAACCACCGACAGGTTAATAACCGCACCTAAAAGATGGGTACTAAACAGCGTTGACCAAAAACCTCGGCGGCCTTTTGGCAGCAGTTGGTTCTCTTGCTCTGGTGGATTTGCCAACGATAAAAACGACACCGCGACAAACATGGTCAACAACGGCATGTTACGCGTCAGAATAAGTTGCCACTGTAATTCTGCACCAGCTAACCAAGCCCATCCCAGCAAGGCGATTCCAAGTAGCAACAAAATACTGGTTTGACGTTTTGCCGAACCACCCAGCGACGGCCAAAACACCATCACACCCAGCCAAGCACAGAGAGCAGAGAAGTAGGCAGATAAGCCAAACGCCTGCCCCAATAAATACAGCACTGCACTGGCTAAAAATAACCAGCCGACAATCATCTTTCGGCTCACATTCGCGTTAAGACTCATCAAGCATCCTTTTATCAGCACCCAATTAAGGTCGCACAGTGTAACGCATAAGCCGTAAAGCCTGTTAATGGGCGGGCGAACTTCAGTGCACGATCGCCCCCTACAACTACGCTTGTCTACGTCTACGGATTGCCTAAGGAGAGAGATATCACGATAGACCTTACGCTTCACTGTCGCGCCAGCAGTAGCTAAGCCCTGCTAAAATATGGATAATAAGCCACCATTTTTTAGCCCTTTTCCTGTTCTGGAGTTTAAATTTTCATGAAGCAGCAACTTATCGAATTGCTTGAATCCGCCGCATCTCAATTACAATCTGAAGGCTTTATTCCGCAAGATCACCCTGTTCGCGTTGCTGTTGAAAACACTCGGGATAAGGCGCACGGCGACCTCGCCACAAACCTAGCCCTAACATTAGCCAAGCCTTGTAAGAGCAACCCTCGTGCGGTGGCAGAAAAGATCATTGCCACCATTGGCGATAATGACTTAATCGATAAGGTCGAGATTGCAGGCCCCGGCTTCATCAATTTTTATCTTTCGGGTGCCTCTAACGCAGAGATCGTCGCTGAGGTGTTGGCAAAAGCAGATAAGTTTGGCCACAACAATCAGGCAGAAGGCAAAAAGGTACAGATCGAATTTGTTTCTGCCAACCCGACTGGGCCATTGCATGTAGGTCACGGTCGTAACGCCGCGCTAGGCGATTCATTATCTCGCTTATTAAGCGCCAACGGTTGGCAGCCAACGCGTGAATTTTACTACAACGATGCTGGCGCTCAGATCAACAACTTGGCGCTCTCGGTTCAGGCGCGTTGCAAAGGTTTAACGCCTGAGCACGAAAGCTGGCCTGCCGATGGCTATCGCGGCCAATACATTATTGATGTTGCCGACGCTTACATGGCTGGCGATACGGTAAAGGCCGACGATAAAACGGCTACCGGCGCAAAAGATGTAGACGATTTAGAAGCCATCCGCGAGTTTGCCGTCGCCTATTTACGCCATGAACAGGATTTAGACCTAAAGGCCTTCGATGTCGATTTTGACATCTACTTTTTAGAGTCGTCTCTTTATCAAGATGGACTAGTCGAAAAAACCGTCAAGCAATTAAGCGACAATGGTTTCACCTATGAGCAAGATGGCGCAATGTGGTTAAAAACCACTGAGTTTGGTGACGATAAAGACCGTGTGATGCGTAAAAAGGACGGCGGCTACACCTACTTTTTACCCGATGTGGCGTACCACAAAAACAAATTTGAACGAGGTTTCGACCGTGTAATCAACGTACACGGTGCCGATCACCACAGTACTATCACGCGTGTTCGCGCTGGCATTCAAGCTCTGAAATTTGGCATTCCAGAAGGCTACCCAGATTACGCACTTTACCAAATGATCATGGTGGTCAAAGATGGTGAAGAGGTGAAACTTTCTAAGCGTGCTGGCAGCTATGTGACATTACGCGACCTTATCGACGAAGTCGGCCGTGATGCGACTCGCTACTTTTTAGTCTCGCGCCGTTGTGATGCGCAAATCACCTTCGATATTGATTTGGCAACATCAAAGAGTAACGAAAATCCGGTCTACTATATTCAATACGCTCATGCGCGTATTCACGGCATGTTTAACAAATTGGCCGAAAGCGAATTAAGTTACGATCAAGAAAACGGCTTGGCAGCGCTAAGCAAACTCGATTTAGATGCAGAACGTGAACTGATGACACAACTGCGCCGCTTCTCCGATGTTATCATTGCCGCCGGTGATGCACTGGAACCTGCTATGATCGCAACTTACTTAAAGGATTTAGCTGGGTTGTTCCACAGCTACTACAACAGCAACAAAATGCTGGTAGAAGATGATGCCACTCGTAATGCCCGCTTAGCGCTTTCGAAAGCGGTCGCACAGGTTATTGCAAACGGCTTACAGCTGTTAGGCGTCAGCGCACCGAAATCCATGTAACGGCGAGCAACGCAACAGAGACGAAAACATAATGGCAAGAGATTACGCAAATAAACCTAAAGCCAAAGCCGCACCTCGGCGCACCAGCCGAGTGCCGCGCTGGGTGATGGTTTTTACGCTATCAACTGCAGCTGCCTTTGTTGGTTTTTTGATCTATCTGAATCAGGTGCCAGAAGAGCGTGGTGGCGCAGAAGCAGTGCGGCAGCAATTAACTGCTGCATTGCAAGAAACGCCAGCAACCAATGCGCCGCAAGCCTCTGCACCGATCAGTTCTGAACGCGAAACGCTGAGCGATATAAAAGATAAAGCCGAAACCATGCGAAGAGCATTTGAGTTTTATGAGCTATTGGAAAACGACGAAGTCCCAATCGACCTTATCAACGCTCCGGTAGATACTCCGGCAACTGGCGGTGGTACTGCCGCTCCGGCGGTGACCGAAGATGCCAGCTGGTTAATTCAGGTCGCTTCGTTTAAGTCGGTTGCTGATGCAGACCGAGTACGCGCCCAGTTGATTCTTAACGGCTTACCCAACACCGAGATCCAGTCGGTCGATATCGCCGGCCAAGGCACCTATCACCGAGTCATGGTTGGCCCGTTCAATCAACGCTCCTCGTTAAACAAAGCGCAAGACGCATTGGCGGAGCTGAATTTCGACTACCTCGTTAAAAAGCTTTAATTCTAATCCTGATACTGTCATTTCAAAGTACTTTTATTCCAAAGTACTTTCATTTCAAAGCACCGCCATTCCAACCTGCAATGCCCAGTTCGACTTACTCGTCGCTGGGCTTACCTAAAATAAACCTAAAGAAGCTGGTCATTTTGCCGATAACCTCAATAGGTCATACTTCTGCTTATTGAGGGATCTGTGAATGGACATATCGACCAGCTTAAAACCCATCGCCATCACCAACACATCAAGCGACGTCACAAATTTCGAGCTTTCGAATACGCTAAGTAACAGCGAATTACTCTCTAGCAAACCCAGTGAAGAGGTGGTGCTTGGCCAAGCAGAAATTCTTAAAGTACAAGCCATTGCGGCGCAAGTGTACGAACCCACACCGCCAGTGGTGAGCTTTGACTTTGCAACCTCGGCTGAACAACCCGTTCTGCTAACCAGTTTTGAAGATAAATTAAACGTCAATTATAAAACGAGCTTCGATGATCTTTTAGGTGGTTTTCATAGCAATATCGGCAGCTTTTTAGACAGCGGTTTAACCGAACTTGAGCAAACCGGCAGCAAAACCATCTTCACCCAAACAGCAGCCAATTTTGATGCCAATAGTCACACAGATCGCATCACCGAATCGCGTAGCAAGCACGGCGGCTACTCCACTGAATTTAGGTTAACCACCAAAGAAGGCGATACCCTGACCTTTAATCTCACGTTAGATTATTCTTCTGGTTCGCTGAGTGATAACCAAGGTCGTTTTACCTCGAAGCACATTAGCTTAAGCATGGCGTTAGAAGGAAACCTCAGCGACGAAGAAAAGCAAGCCATCGAAGAGTTCGCCAGTTCGCTCGACCAGCAGATTGGCGACATCATGAGCGGCGACAGCGTTAACTTCGATAAGCTGAATATTTTCTCTGACGATATTATTAGCGACATATCCTTTACTGCTGACTCTGGCTACAGCGAAACCTTTAGCCTAAAAATGACCAACACCGACGATGAGCGTTCCATTTCGTTTGATTCAAAGCTGGTCGATGTCGATATTACATTGGACAATCTGAGTAATCCGCTGAACAACAACATGCAGCAAGAGTCGTTGCTTGAACTGCTGCAAAATGTCAAAGAAGGGACTCGAAAAGCACGCGATGACGATGATCACAGCCGAACATTAACCAGCGCCATCAGCACTATTTTTGGCGACTTAGCGACGTCATCTAACAGCAACCAAGCGATCAAGGCTGCTCCTAATTCAGTTTCAAATTACAGTGGCGCGATAACTTCCGGCTTGCCAGATTTCTCCATTGATTACAGCAGCAAAGCCTACTCCGGTTCAGGATTTGCCGAGGAAAAGGTCGGCTTAGCAATCAAGCAAAACACCTCGATGACCACTTCCGACAGCGGCTTCGAAGTTTTTCAAAATTACAGTTACGAACTGAACTACAGCTACGACAAACCATTGCCTCATTTGAAATTCCCAACCGAAGACTTACGCATTGAAGTCATCGGCCATGAACAGCAGCGACGTACCAGCCACTTTGAAGTGAAAGATGGCATTGTTATTAATGCCAGCGTCAGCAAAGAAGCGAGCGAAAGCATTACCGAAAACACCATCCGATTTGGTGAACTGGAAGACAGCAAAACCACAACCGAACATTCAGCTTCCGTAATAGACATCACCGAACAAGCACAGCAAGCATTAGCGGAAAATGAAATGCTGGTCGTTGAAGATTTAATGGAACATATAACAATTTAAATAGTTTATTTCCTAATCAAAGTTATGAGGACACAAGGAATGACAATACCCTCTATCAACAGCCTTTCAAGCTCGGCCGTATCAACAACCAAGTTGATCCGTGAGCCGCTGCCTACCTCTTCGAATAACATTACAGATACAACGACGCAAACCTCACCAAACACCGCTGACATTGAAATAACAATAGGCAGTAATGTGGCCAATAGCGACAGCGTTAATATCCTTGGTTACGAGCTTTCGGGTATGGAGAAGTACCAGACAAGTGAAGTTTATTTTACCTACGACCATAGCTCGACAAACGAAGATAGTTTTATTACATCCGCTCTTGAAAGCAATCTAGATAACTATGTTTATTTTGATTACAAAAGCCAGCTTGGCGGTATTTTAAGCAACATAGGAAGTTTCTTAGACTCTGGTCTATCTAGCTTAGAGCAAACATCGAGCAAGACTTTATTTAGTAATACTGCTGAAGGCTTTGAACCCAGCTCTAATATTGAGCGCACGATAGAAAACACCAACCGTGAAAGCGGTTATGAAACCGAGCTCACTCTAACTACAAAAGACGGCGACACTTTAACATTTAACCTTGCTCTTGATTATACCTCAGGTTCATTAGCCGAACAGCAGGGTTCATTTTCATCTAAAAACATTCACATTAGCATGTCATTAGACGGCGACTTAAGCGATGAAGAAAAAGAAGCCATTGCTGCATTCGCTAAGCAACTTGACGGACAAATAAACAACATTATGAGTGGCGGAATAGTCGATTTTAGCAAACTAGATATTTTTGAAAATGACACCATTGCCAGCGTATCTGTTTCTTCTAAAGCTGGACTTTCAGAAGCATACAGCCTAGAAATAACCAATACCGAAGAAGCTCGAAACATCAGTTACGATTCTAAATATTTAGACCTAGATATTGAATTAGACCCATTCGGTTTACCCACTAATGCAACAGACCAAAATGAGGCATTGTTAGGCTTATTAAAAACCATAGAAGAAGGTAATGATAAGGCTGGCGATTACCGCAGCCATGCGAGTGCGCTTAAAAAAGCAGTTCAATCTATATTTAGTAATCTACCAGAATCTAATAATTTCGCGCCGGTAGCTGGAGGCTTATTATCTGGCTTGCCTGACTTTACCATCGATTACAGCAGTAAAGGGCCTGGTGAGAACAACAGGCCCACTGAGTATGTCGGTATGGAAATCAGCCAGAATACTCTAATTGATGATAACTCAAACAGCTATGAGATAATGCAAAGCTATCTATACCAACTCGATTACGACAACAATAACCCTTTGGCTAATAAAGCATCTCGACAAGACGGAGAGTACATTAGCCGTACAGGGCATGAAGAACAAACCAGAGTCAGCCATTACGAACAAAAAGACGGCATTGTGATCGACGCCAGCATCGAAAAATCTGCAACAGAATCTTCTACTGAGCGATATATCCGCTATGGCAGTGTCGTTGATTCGCAAACCAACGTTGACAGCAAATCATCGGTCGAAGACATCACCGAACAAGCACAGCAAGCATTAGCGGAAAATGAAATGCTGGTCGTTGAAGACTTAATGGAACACCTGCAATAGGCGTGACTCAGTAGCGAATGTAACCCTTCGGTATAAATA
Source organism: Reinekea thalattae (assembly GCF_008041945.1). Lineage (NCBI taxonomy): Bacteria > Pseudomonadati > Pseudomonadota > Gammaproteobacteria > Oceanospirillales > Saccharospirillaceae > Reinekea > Reinekea thalattae. Next base: position 1,605,487 of record NZ_VKAD01000001.1, read on the forward strand.
CAATCAGCTAGCCTTTAATACCAGCCAAGCGCCCCCAAATAGGTGGATACATTCGATATTCACCATCAAACGATAGGCCAAATTTTATGACTACTATTGTTGCGGTTCGCCGTGATGACCAAGTCGTTGTTGCCGGCGACGGTCAGGTTTCTTTAGGCAATACGGTAATGAAGGGCAATGCTCGTAAGGTTCGCCGTCTTTATCAAAATAAAGTGATTGCAGGCTTTGCTGGCGGTACCGCCGACGCCTTCACTCTGTTCGAAAAATTTGAAGCCCACCTTCAACAGCACAGTGGTCATTTGACTCGCTCAGCGGTTGAGCTAGCAAAGGAATGGCGCAGTGATCGCGCCTTACGCAAACTTGAAGCCATGCTAATTGTCGCCGACCACGAAGCCTCATTATTGATTTCTGGCACTGGCGATGTGGTTGAGCCAGAACACGGCGTTATCGCCATTGGCTCTGGCGGCAATTATGCCTTTGCTGCCGGTCGCGCTCTGTATGAAAACACCGAATTAGATGCCAAGAGCATCGCGGAAAAATCGCTCGAATTAGCCGCCGATATCTGTGTTTATACCAACCATAACACCGTCGTTGAAACGCTGTAATAGGAAACCTTATGTCCACAATGACACCGAGAGAAATTGTTCACGAACTCGACAAACACATTATCGGCCAAGACGACGCCAAACGCGCCGTGGCCATTGCGCTGCGTAATCGCTGGCGTCGTATGCAACTTGACGAGCGTATGCGTGAAGAGATTACACCTAAAAATATTCTAATGATTGGCCCAACGGGTGTCGGTAAAACCGAAATTGCACGCCGTTTGGCAAAGCTTGCTAACGCACCTTTCATTAAAGTAGAGGCGACTAAATTTACCGAAGTCGGTTACGTTGGCCGTGATGTTGAATCGATTATTCGCGACTTGGCAGAAACCGGAATTAAATTATTCCGCGAACAAGAAATGAATATTGTTCGCCCGCGTGCAGAAGATGCCGCTGAAGATCGAATACTGGATATTTTATTACCACCGGCACGCTCTTCTGGCGAAGAAACTAACCAGCCTGCCGACAGCAGCACTCGGCAAGTATTTCGTAAGAAATTACGTCAAGGCGATTTAGACGATAAAGAAGTTGAAATCGATGTCGCCGAAGCGGCCGCTGGTGTCGAAATCATGGCGCCGCCGGGCATGGAAGAAATGACCAGCCAACTGCAGAATATGTTTTCTAACATGGGCAGTGGCAAAACCCAAAAACGCAAAGTCAAAATTAAAGAAGCACTAAAACTCTTAGCCGATGAAGAAGCCGCACGCATGGTCAACGAAGACGACCTTAAACAACGCGCGATGGATGCGGTTGAACAAAATGGCATTGTGTTTATCGATGAAATTGACAAGATCGCTAAAAACGAATCGCGAGGCGGCGGTGATGTCAGCCGCGATGGCGTACAGCGTGATTTGCTGCCGCTCATTGAAGGTAGCACCGTTAAAACCAAATACGGCATGGTTAAAACGGATCACATCCTGTTTATTGGCAGCGGTGCGTTCCACTTTTCTAAGCCGAGCGATTTGATTCCAGAATTGCAAGGTCGCTTACCGATTCGAGTCAATTTAAATGCATTAACACCGGATGACTTTAAGCGCATTTTAACCGAGCCAAGTCACAGTCTTACTGCGCAATACAAAGCACTGATGAAAGCTGAAGAACTCGATGTTGAGTTTACCGACGATGCCATTGATGCTCTGGCTAAGATCGCCTTCCAGGTAAACGAAAACACCGAAAACATTGGTGCTCGTCGCTTGCATACGATTTTGGAGCGACTGTTTGAAGAAATTTCCTTTGTCGCCAGTGAGCGGGGTGGTGAGCAACAAACTATTGATGCTGACTACGTCAACAACACACTCGGTGAATTGGTCGAGAACGAAGATCTGAGCCGCTTTATTTTATAACAGTCGGCTCTGTTGGTTTGCTCGATCAGTCATGAACAACTTTAATGCAGTTGATAGCGTGGCTGATTGAGCAGTTCCAAAAAATCGGGAAATAGTGATGAATAAAACACCGACTAAAATCGACTTTAATCGAGCCGAGCAACGCCTTAGCCTTGATTGGCCAAACGGTGAGTCGTTTCAATACAGTGCAGAATTTCTGCGGGTTTATTCTCCCTCCGCTGAAGTACGCGGCCATGGCGAAGGCAATGAGACACTGCAAGTCGGCAAGAAATTTGTCACCATTAAACATCTAGAAATGGCTGGCCGCTATGCATTGCGCATCCACTTCGATGACGGTCACGACAGCGGCATTTACGACTGGAACTACCTTTACCGCATCGGTGAAAAACAGTCACTCTACTGGCAAGATTACCTCGCTAAACTTGAACAAGCAGGTCAATCACGTGAGCCTAATTTCATTAACATTACGCAGCTATAGACGCTGACTTGGCAACCTTCATATACTGGCTTTTTGCCCCGATAAGAACGGATCATGAAATACAAAGACCTTAGAGACTTTCTCGCGCAACTCGAAGCCACCGGAGAATTAGTACGCGTTACTGAGCCGGTTGACCCTAACTTAGAAATGACTGAATTCTGCGATCAAGTATTGCGCAAAAAGGGCCCTGCGATTCTGTTTGAAAGCCCCATTGGTTATGACACGCCTGTACTGGGCAATCTGTTTGGCACGCCTGAGCGTGTTGCCATGGGCATGGGCGCGCAATCGACTGAAGAGCTGCGAGAAATCGGTAAGTTACTGGCTTACCTAAAAGAGCCCGAACCTCCCAAAGGCATGAAAGATCTGTGGGAAAAAGCACCGATCCTAAAAAAAGTGCTGAGCATGGCACCTAAAACATTACGCAACGCACCTTGCCAAGAAAACATTAAAACCGGAGATGAAGTTGATCTGACTTCCTTACCCATTTGGACCTGCTGGGAAGGCGACGCCGCACCGCTGGTCACTTGGCCATTAGTCATTACTCAAGGCCCCAATGGCGGTCGCACTAACTTAGGTATTTATCGCCAACAGCTGTTAGGCAAAAACAAACTGATTATGCGCTGGCTTTCACACCGTGGCGGCGCTCTCGATTTTGCAGCCTGGCAAAAAGAGCACCCAGGCAAGCCGTTTCCTATTGCCGTGGCTCTTGGAGCTGACCCTGCGACCATTCTAGGCGCGGTGACACCGGTACCTGATACACTTTCCGAGTATGCCTTTGCTGGTTTATTAAGAGACAGCCGCACCGAGCTAGTGAAATGCAAAACGCACGACTTACAGGTACCGGCCAGCGCCGAGATTATCCTTGAGGGCTATTTATACCCCGGCGAGACTGCGCCAGAAGGACCTTATGGTGACCACACTGGTTACTACAACGAGGTCGATGAATTCCCTGTTTTCACCGTGGAGTGCATGACTTACCGCAATAACCCCATTTATCACAGTACCTATACTGGCCGACCACCGGATGAGCCTGCGGTATTGGGTGTGGCATTGAACGAAGTCTTTGTGCCGATATTGCAAAAACAATTTCCCGAAATTGTCGACTTCTACTTACCACCGGAAGGCTGCTCATATCGGATTGCTGTGATCAGCATGAAAAAGCAATACGCAGGACACGCAAAGCGGCTCATGCTTGGTACTTGGTCTTATTTGCGACAGTTTATGTACACCAAGTTCGTCATTGTGGTCGACGAAGATGTGAACCCTCGCGATTGGCAAGATGTGATGTGGGCGATTACCACTCGCATGGACCCGATAAGAGATACCACCCTGATCGATAATACTCCGATCGACTATCTCGACTTTGCCAGTCCAATTTCTGGCTTAGGCTCAAAAATGGGCTTAGACGCCACCAACAAGTGGCCGGGTGAAACCGACCGTGAATGGGGCCGACCCATTGAGCGAAACGATGCGGCACACGAACGTATGAAGCAGCTGTTAGCGCAACTGCAGCTCTAGCTGAGCAACGATGCGACTGGCAACTAGATCTAGATCAATTGGCAGCGAGATTTACGCGAAACTTAGCGTTCGCTGCTGGCTATAACCTAGCAAAGCCATATAATTCTGACCATTAGGTCAACTAAAATAAAAAGGTATGTTTGTGTTAGAAATTTATGGTTATTTTGGCTCTGCGCTGATCGCAACGTCGTTAATGATGTCCAACATTATTCGCTTACGTTGGATCAACCTTTGTGGCGCTCTGGTTTTTGCCAGCTACGGTATCTTTATCAATGCTTGGCCAGTGGCCCTTCTGAATAGCTTTATCGTGCTGATTGATCTGTACCATCTGCACTACCTGTACATTCGCACGCCTAAGCAAACTCGAACCACTCAGCTACCTGCGACCAGCCCTTATGTGGTCGATATCTTAGCCATTAAGTGGCCTGCGTTAGCTAACATTACTGGCGACTCTAAAGTTCAAGTAACCTTTAAAGGCAGCGAGCCAGCGGCTTACGAAATTCTCAGCTAAAACACTAAGCCGCCTCATACAATCTATCGAGAGCGGCGCTTGGCTGGCTGTAATGTGTATACTGTACGGACAGATTTTATGTGCCGTTCAGAGGAGGTGGAATTGACCACCACAACCGCAACCCTACACGATATTCTTGAACTTACTGGCGACGTTTGGCGTGTACGCCTGAAGCCATTAACCGAATACCCCTTTATTGCTGGCCAATATACCGAGTTGGTCATCGATGGCTTTAGCTATTTGTTTTTCACCATTGCCAGCGACCCGAGCCAAGCCTACGTTGAGCTGCACATACAGGCCGGCTCAGACAAGTCGAACAGCCTCATTGAGCACTTACAGCGACAACCTTCGGTGCAACTCAACCCAGCAGCTGGACGCTGCACACTGGATAGCCTAACCGCCACTGACGCGCCATTGCTGCTTATCGCATCGGGAACTGGCTTTGCGCAGATCAAGGCTATTGCCGAAGATCAGCTGGCCAAAAATAGCCAGCGACCGCTGTATATTTACTGGACCAGTCACAGCTTGAGCCAGCTATACATGCTTGAAAAAGCAGAACAATGGGCAAAACAGTTTGATCATATCCATACCGCCGCCCTGATCTCAGAACAGAGCCATTGGGAAGACAAACACCAAATGCTAATCAACAGCATCCTTTCCGACCACCAAGAGCACATAGCCAGCTGTCAAGCAGTCACTTGTGGCTCACCCGAAATGGTTTATGCTGTGCTCGACAGCTTGGTTGAAAAGGGCTTTAACGCTGAGCAAATGATCAGCGATGTTTTCGATTTCTCGCCTCGAGAAAACTAGCAGCGCAACATTTCAACAAATACTCAGTACGCAGAAACACAAAAGGCTCACCCCATTGGGGCGAGCCTTTTTTGATAGCAGTCATTAATCGCATGACTCTGGCTTAAAGCTGGGTCGCTATTAAAACCTGCATTATTCCGAACTTATAACGGCTCAAACTTACTCCGGCATTAAAAAGCCATCCGGTAGCAACTCTGCCACCGTCCAATGCTTTTTCTCGCCGTCGATATTGGTCGCCGTTACTGGTGTCTCTGCTGCCATAAACTCACTCATAAACTGACGGCAAGCACCACAGGGTGAAAACATCTGTTTATGCGGGATATAAAGCACTAACTCCTTTATATCACCAGGTTTATAACCTTGCGCTGCGGCACTGGTAAGAGCATTACGCTCAGCACACAAGCCTAAGCCATAACTGGCGTTCTCAACATTACAGCCAGGAATTATCTGGCCATCCTTCATCAGAATAGCGGCGCCAACAGGGAAGTTGCTGTAGGGCGCATAGGCATTTTCAGCGCCCTGTTTTGCAACGGTCAATAAGGCTGGATAGTGATCACACATAGCATCTGCCTTCCTTAAAACAAGACCTTACAGACTGACTGCAGCGTCTAAGGTAATGGTAATCATGTCATTAAAGGTGGTTTGACGCTCATCAGAGCTGGTCGCTTCGCCTTTCATAATATGATCGCTGACGGTTAAAACGGTTAGCGCGTTTGCGCCATATTCAGCAGCAACGCCGTAAAGGCCTGCGGCTTCCATTTCAACGGCAAGTACGCCCATTTTGGCAAGCGTTTCAAAGACGCCATCAACCGGCGTGTAGAACAGATCCGCAGAGAACACATTACCAATGCGTACCGGCAAGTTTGCGGCGCGTGCGGCGTTAACAGTCGGTTCTAACAGGCTGTAGCTGGCGGTCGCCGAGTAGTCGAAACCGGCTAAACGGGCACGGTTAACAGCAGAATCGGTGCTTGCACCGATAGCAATGATAACGTCACGTAAATTAATATCTTCATGAATAGCGCCACAGGTACCAACACGAATGATGTTTTTAACACCAAATTCAGTAATTAATTCTTTGGCATAGATAGAGATTGAAGGAATCCCCATACCTGATCCCATAACAGAGATCTTTTGGCCCTTGTACTCACCGGTATAACCAAGCATGTTTCGAACATCGTTTACCTGCACGACATTGGTTAAAAACGTCTCAGCAATGTACTTTGCACGTAGCGGATCGCCCGGCATTAATACGGTGTCTGCAAACGCGCCCATTTCGGCCTTAATATGTGGAGTTGCCATCAACCCTTACCTCTCTAAATAAATGTATAGCTTTTTAAATCGTCGCGAGACTATATAAAACTCCGAGCAAAATACCAATGTATCATTGCTTAAAATAAAGTTACTGGGGCTATCTATTTTTGTTTTTAGAATCTATAAACTAAAGTACCGTTGAGTTTTGACTTCAATTTCTTTTGAAAAGGCCGACTAAACAACTTGCTCTAACTAAAAATTAGCGGCAAGCTGAAAGCGAAAGCTTTCAAAACCCACGCACCACTCATCAAGGTTTATATGAGCAGCATTTTAGAGCCGACATCTGAACAGGGTTATCTAGAAACCACAGGGCCATCAACGCTTCATATCGAACAGGTTACTAAGCGTTTTTTAGCCATCAATAAGGCTCGACTAGACCGGCTATGCGACGGTTTCCAACCTAAACAACGCCAATGCTTTAACCTCATTCCGTTGCTGTTTCATTTGCATCACGAAGGTCTACCGGGTTACTCACCAAGAAAAACGCCGTTCAAGATTGCTAATTACCACCCGAGTGAAACGGCATTACGGCAGCTGCAATCTCAAATTCGTAACCGAACACCAAGGTTAAATTACAGCCACCGACCTCAACTAACCGCGCTTTATTTGATGGGCTCTAGTGGCAGCATTGGCCATTCAACCACATCCGACCTAGATATTTGGCTGTGCCACAACGACGACCTCAGCGATGAAGAAACCGCGGCGTTGACCGAGAAATCACTGCGCATTACCCATTGGGCAGCCGACTTCAACCTAGAAGTAAACTTCTTTTTAATGGACGCAAAGCGCTTTCATGGTGATGTAAAGCCGTCCATTACCGGCGAAAACTGCGGCACCACCCAAAACGTGTTACTGCTCGATGAGTTTTATCGCACCGCGCAACTGCTGGCAGGCAACATTCCAGCCTGGTGGTTAGTACCCAAACAACATGAAGCCAATTATCAAGACACCATTAACGAGTTTTTTCAGCAAGGCATTATTGAGCCGGGCGAATATAACGACTTTGGTAGCCTAGCCTCTTTACCGGCTGGTGAATTCGTCGGTGGCGCGATGTGGCAGGTGTACAAAGCCATTGAGTCGCCCTACAAATCGATTTTAAAGCTGATGCTACTAGAGATTTACGCAGCCGAGTTCCCAACTATCGAAAGCGTTGCTCATACCCTTAAAGAGGCGATTTACAGCGAACAGATCGATATTGAAGAAATCGACCCCTACATCATGCTTTATCAGCGTATCGAGCGGTATCTGTTAGCCCGCAATGAATTAGATCGTCTTGAGTTGGTGCGCCGCTGCCTTTACTTCAAAGTCGCCATTAAATTATCGCAAGAAACCAAAACTCAAACTTGGCGTCGCATCCGCTTCAAACAGCTGGTCGATACATGGCAATGGAGCACTGGTAAGCTCGCTTACCTAGACGACAAACGCGCTTGGGGCGTTGTCGATGTTTTAACAGAACGAAAACAGCTGGTGATCGAATTAACCCGAGGTTACCGTTCGCTCAAAGCCTTTACAGCAAAGCACAACGCCGACCATATTATGAGCCAAGAAGACTTGGCCGTTTTAAACCGTAAGCTACACACCGCATTTGATCGTCGCACCGGCAAGGTAGATTATCTTCAAATTGGTTCTGAAGCCGACCTAAGCCACGAAAATATTCAACTGCATGAACACCAAAGCCGGCACCAGCCTGGACACTACTATTGGGAAGTTTATAACCAACCGATCACCAATAAGCCGGCACCGCTCAAGCAAACCGATAGCTTACTTGAAGCATTACTCTGGTCGCATTTAAATGGTTTATTGGCAGCACACTTACAACTCCCTATTTACCCACTGCAAGAAGAGCTCAGCGATTTTGAACTCAGAGCTACACTGGCTTCTATCCGACAATTGATTCCCTACCCAAGGCCGCTATCGAAAGACCAACAAGACTTTGACAACGACGCTTACATTACCGACATTTCTGCCTTTATTAATTTTGGCCGCGACCCGTTGCAATACCTCTCGAATAAGGGGTTGAATAAAATATCGGCGCGCAGCGATAGTCTCGATTTTAGTTCGAAACGAGAAAACCTAGTGATCTGCATTGATCTGGTGTTAGTTAACAGCTGGGGGGAAGTGGTGGTCGAGCATTACACCGGCCAAGAAGCGCTCGCCAAAGCACTAAAATCGATAACCAGCCAGTTAAAAGAGCAGACCACGCAACATCTGCCAAGAATAGAAACCGTCTGCCATAACTATACGCGCCCGAAAATTATTGCCTCGCGAGTAAAGCAGCTATTCAACGATGCTCTCAATGCGCTCTACACAAAAAACGCACCAGAAAATGCCCGCTTTGTGTTTAATGTCAGTGGCCAATACCGTATTTTTCAGCCAGTCAACAACAGCATCAGCTCTATTGCCTTGCCGAGTTTAGAAAAATTATTGCGCGTGCTTGGGTTACAGCAAGAGCAATACAGCCCTGTGATGTTCAACCAACTCAATGACGGCGGCATTCAAATTGTAAAACACCTCTATAACGCCCACGCAGAAAATACCATCAGCCTCGCCATTGAAGCGTTTAAAAATTATTCACTGATCCATCTAATTGACGAACATGGCTCATTAATTCAATTTAAACAGCCCTATAACGACGCCAATGCCATTATTAAATTTGTACAGAACGTACAGAAACGCCAGCTGATGAGAGAGTTAGGCGATGGCAAAGCGCCACGAGTAATTCAATGCTTCCGTGCTCGCTACGAAAACGAACAGGCCAGTATTAGACAGTTAGATAACCAAGAAATGCAATCGAAAGAACCCATTGTCGAACTCAGAGTCGCTATCGATAAAAGCCGCAATAACGACTTAGAATATGAAATTATTTGCAACCAAAAGACCTTCAGTTCGCGTCAACTCGGGCAAGATCTTTTTAGCTCTTTAGGCTCTTATATTTTAGGCTTCATGCCGTCCGGTTTAACGGATTCAATCTATATTTCTGATTTAGTGATGACGCCATCTTTTATTGCCGAACTGCCTTTCGGTCATGATCAAACTAAGCATTATATCGAGCAAAAATTAAAGCTCGAACAGAAGATAAAAGACTACTTTTTCTAACTTTTTTATTGTTTAAAGATTCAAAAAAGACAGCAACTTAAAGCGGTTCTATATCATCTTGGTCGCTAGATTCATCATCGAGCGATGCTAGGCTGTCGTTTTCCAGACTGTCGTTTTCCAGACTGTCGTTTTCTAGACCGTCGCTTTCCGCATCAAAGCCATCAATATTTAAATCCAAACCATCGATATCTAAATCCAGGTTATCTATATCTAACTCCAAGCCTTCGGTCTGTTCTGTATCTAATTGCAAGCTGTCTAGATCGACCTCGACATGCGTTTCTGCTTCATTGGCTTGATCTGCCAGCTGCTGTGCAGTTTCTTTAGGTTCAGCGGATGGCTCAGGGTCGGCAACTTCACCTGTCAATTCTTGTTCACTGGCAGGTTCAACAAGCCGCTCAATAGCATTCAACAATGGGCCTTCTTTAAAAGGCTTATCCATGTAGTCGTCGACGCCGATATCGGCCGCACGATCTCGGTGCTGTTGATCGTCACGGAAAGTAATCATGATAATCGGCACATCTTTAAGGCGCTCATCTTGGCGAACCCAAGAAGCCGCGTCGAAACCGTCCATATAAGGCATTTCGATATCGAGCAAGATTAAATCTGGCACGTTATCGACCATCTGATTAATGGCATCGGCACCGTCTTTGGCCAGCATCACTTCCATGCCGTGACGACGCAAGAAACGCCCAAGCGCTTTTCGTACGGTCACGGAATCATCGCACACCATCACTCGAGCGCGAATCTGCCGGCTCGACACCAGCTCTTCAGGTTCAGGGAAAAGCCGCGAATGCGCTTCAATTGCCGAATCTAGTTGGATTAACGCTGCCAGCTCTAAAATAACAACCACCGAGCCATCACCTAAGATCGTCACGCCACTGACACCCGGCACCTGACTAAACTGGTTGCCTAAGGTTTTGACAACAATTTCGCGTGAGCCCAACAGTTGGTCGACCTGCAACGCCATCGAGTTTTCACCACCAGCGCCACGCACTAACACCAACGCTACGGAACTATCGAGCGATTCGATCTCCGGCCGTGCCGCGGTTTGCAGCAACGAGCCCATATACTCAACTCGATACGAGTGTTGTTCGTATTCAAATAGCGGCGCGTTTGGTTGATAGTATTCTGCCAACTGCGCTGGCGTCACACGTACAATCGCCTCGACAGTATTGTGTGGCAGTGCGTAGACTTCATCTTTGCACTTAATCATCAAGGCGCGACACATCGAAACATTGTACGGCAAGCGCACTTTATAGGTGGTGCCTAAGCCATGTTCGGAACTGATCGAAACAGAACCGCCTAGCTGTTTAATCTCGGCGTTCACGGCAATCATTGTTGCCGCCGTATCGCCCATGCCGACGATGCTCTGGTCGGTATTGAAGTCGGCATCTAAAACGAACTGCAATACTTCTTCTGCACTGAGATTATCGCTGTCTTGCATGAGGCCACATTCGATCGCCTTTTCACGAATACTGGCTTCATCCATACCTTGGCCGTCATCTTCGAGCGTTAACACGACATCCGACTGCTCACGCGATAGGCTTAAACGTAACTGGCCAACAGCTGGCTTGCCAACCTCTGCACGCTGCTCCGGTGCTTCGAGACCCTGTTCAATGGCGTTACATAACAGATGTTCAAGCGGCAAAATTGCATGTTCAAATACATTTCGGTCAACTTCGTATTCAGCATTATCGACCACCAGCTGAGCCGGTTTGCCAAAGGTCTCTGAGGCGTCAGAAACCACTCGCTGTAAATGCGGCACCAGCTGCGCAAATGGCACCATGCGCGCCTGCATTAGGCCGTCTTTTAACTCATTAGTTATACGGCCATGCTTAAATAGAATGTCTTCAACGGCTCGAGTGCGGTGCGCAAAGCTCGATTTAATATCATCAAAATCGTCCGAGGTTTCCGACATGAGGCTGGACAGCTGCTTGATCTGCGCGTAACGCGTCATTTCCATTGGCGCTAAACCATCGGCCTGTTTTTCACGGAAACGAATTTGAGCTTCGGTTTCAATATCGAGACGACGAACCTGATCTTTCAGCCGATTAATGGCTTGATCCATATCGTTAATGGAGCCTGCAAAACCTGCCACTTCTCGTTCTAGTTGAGCGCGCGAGGTCGAAGCCTCTTCCGACAGACTGGTTAATTCTTCAAGAAGCTCTTTGCTGACCCGCACAACATCGGGGGAATCTTCTAATGTTGGCACCGGTGGCGGAGCCTGACTCACCAGCTCGGTCGACGACGATGCTGGCTCTTCTTCCTCAGCAGCGTCAATTAACGTCAAGCCGTTATCGACTGGAATGGTTAATTCTGGCTCCGACTCTAAATAGTCCGACTCTTCGGGCTCGATGGCTTCTTCGGGCTCATCGGCTTCATCGGCTTCATCGGCTTCATCGGCTTCATCGGGCTCGATGGATTCTTCGGGATCGATGGACTCTTCGGACTCTTCGGACTCTTCGGACTCTTCTGACTCTTCTGACTCTTCTGACTCTTCTGACTCTTCTGACTCTTCTGACTCTTCTGACTCTTCTGACTCTTCAGCCAGTGTTTCTATTTGCTGGCGATAAGCAAACACCTGATTAGCGTATTCGGTAACATCGTTGGCATCTAATGCCCAATCTTCAGTGTGCTGATCGATCAGCGCAACTAAACGCCGCATCAACTCAACAAACTCTTTATCGACGATCGTTTCATGCTCTTGCATCACCGCCAATAGCTGCTCAACGGGTTTAAGCAATAGCACCAACGAATCCATTGCATTCACTTCGGCAGACTCAGCGATGGTTTTGATCGACCGTTGCAGCGCATCTGGAATTGGCGCATCTAACGGCTCATCATCTAAGTAGTTTTCGATATACTCAACATGATCAACCAGTTCTTCATTAAAGAGTTCGAGTAGACTCGGCGTTTCATCAACATAAACCTCGGTGTGAGCATTAACTTCTTGCTCTAAAAAGGCTTCGTCTAAACGTTCTAACAACTCTGGATCGTAATCGGCCAATTGCTGACGTAATTCGCCCAGCTGTTTATCACTTGGGCGCAGTTCTGTTAGTGAGTACTCAGTTCTAATATTTTCTATCCGCTCAATATCGCCCTGCTCGGTACCGGCAATAAAAAACAGAATGCGCTTTAGCACGCTTTCGTTAGGTGGCTGTTTAATGGCGTGTAACGGATCGCTTTTCATGTCGCGCAACAGATGGTCGACCGAACTCAATGCCTTAAACACTGGCACCGAACGTTGCAATTGCCCAGTCTGAATGGCGCTAACAAAGGCATCCACAACTTGCCAGAAAGGCCCAGCTGGCGTTTGTTCCGCCAACATCAAAATGCGGCTGATCGATTTAGCTAAAAAGTCTAAATTGGTCTGAACATCTTCACCCTTGATCCAGCCAAGTAACGCCATTTGATACATTTGGCGCAACTTAGCCAGCAATTCAACGGTATTAGGGCGATCCACTAGGCGATAATCTGGCTCTTCGATCAAACGGTATACGCTAGAAACATCCGGCGTAAATACCGATAGCTCACTTATCGAGTCGGCACCACGCGCCTGCCGCAACTCATTGAGCAGCGGTAAAATAGCCAGCGGTAAGTCCTGTTGAGCGGTTTGTAATTGTTGTAAATAGGTCGATAACTGCGACAGGGCGCGAGCCAGCAGTAATAAATTCTCTTTGTTGGCCAGTACATCTTCATCGGCCATGGTCTGGCTTAGCAGCGCCATTTCTTCGGCCAGATGGGTGGCGCTGTCAAACTCAATACCTTGCAATAAACGACAGATCTGCTGAATTGCAGACAGGCAAACGCCGAACAAATTCATATCGTCCGGTGATCCGGCATAGGAAACCAGGGCAGTTTGTGCCTGCCTTAGTGCATCCTCTACTTCGCCTTGAACCTGTTCAATGGCAACATAGTCTCGGCGGTCTGTCATGCCGAACTCCCTAGTGTCGTTATCGTCATGGGCTCTGTGCCCGCATTACTGTCTTGTTTAGCGATTAAAATCATTGACTGAGTCATGATTTAACCTCGCTCTTTGTATCATTCAGCTCAGATATCATCATTGTTTCCGCATTAGTCTGCGGGCTGTTTGATACCAATTTCAGGCGATCGATGGTTTGATGCAGCTTTTTTGATCGCCTTAATACTTTAACGGCCGATTCGGCTGTAGTCTTTGTACCAATCGACGTTTGCGTGGCAATTTCTTGAATTACGTCCATCGTTGTCGATACATGACCGGCTGAAGAGGCCTGCTGTACCGTTGCCTGAGCAATATTTTGTGTCAATTCAACCAGGCTCGCCGATACTCGCTCAATTTCATCAAAAATCGCGCCGGTATCTTTAACCAAATAGACCCCGCGCTCAGCAGCCTCTGTCGTTTGACTAATGGCATTAGCCGTTTCCTCTGTATCGTTCTGAATCGACTTTACTAGAGTGCCAATTTGCTTAGTGGTCTCAGACGAACGCTCCGCAAGCCGCTGTACCTGTTCGGCGATGGCCGAAAATCCACGCCCGGCGTTGCCAGCAACAGACGATTGAATAGAGGCATTTACTGCTAAAATATTGGTTTGCTCGGTTAATTCGTTCATATCGGTGACGATTTCACCAATCTTACTGATCGTCTGCACCAATCGTTTGGCGCGCATAGCGGAATCTTCAATTTGCGGTAACAGCTGGTCGATATCTGCAATCGCCTCCTGCACTGCACCAAAACCCTGAGTAATGGCATTCATCGATAACTTAGCCGCTGCCACCGTATCTTGTGCACTGTGCTGTAACTGCTCTGCCGAGAGCGCGTCGTGCTTCACTGCGGTTGCTACCGCGCCAATCTCTTCGGCCTGACGACGGCTAGCCTCAGCCAAATGCTGAGTCATTGTTTGTACTTCGGTGGCGGCAACGGTTGATTCGATAGCCGCCTCCTGAATGGCATTAATTCGATGTCGAATTTGATCAACGCAAACGTTTATCGCCTCGGCAATTGTGCCGGTAAAGCCGCCGGTTAGACTCATCTGTGCGGTTAAATCACCCTCGGCCAATACCGCTAATTCATCCAGCAATTGCAAAATATCGCTCTGATGCTGTTGATTGGTTTGCTCCGCATTGCGCAAGCTTCGATGAGCATAACGCTGCGTCAATACCACCATGATAAGCACCAGTACAATGGTCAGTGCCACCAATACAAAGGCCCACACAAAGCCAATATGCACACCATAGAGCGTCAGTGAACGCGCCTGCTCGGGCAGTGAAAAAACTTGCTCGTGCAACCTCATCGTTTGCTGTTTAAGGCGATTGAGCGCCTGCTCTGCGGTGATTAATCCTAATCGGTTATCGAGCAAGGATTGCAAACTGAGCTCTATTGAGTCATCAAGCTGATCAATCTCTAGCAGTGTATTCAGCGCTGGGCCGGGCGCTATTGGAGCAATATTGAGACGCGCATCGGTGGTCTGTAAGGCCTGAAAAACTTGCCGATAAAACGCCAAGCTCTGCTCTAGCTCGGTGACGATTTGTGTCACATCACCTCGAGTATCCGTCAGGTTATCCAGCAAACCCTGCATTTTATCGAGCAACCAAACTTGCCGCGCCACCATCAATGATCTTGGTGTCGGCGAGTCTGCGGCCAGCAATTCGACTAATTCTGTATACAGCTTTGCCAGCGGCTCACGGTTGCTCAGAACGGCGTTATCGGCATTCGCCAATAGCAGCAAGGCTGATTTATTTTCCAGTACCGGCCGCACCGCCTCGGTTGTCGCTAACCAAGTTTGATTCAGCAAGGCGCTATCGATGTCGATAAAATAATGATCCAATGCTGAAAGATAGCTTGGCATTGGGCTTTTTAGCAGCTGCACTCGATGACGCTCAAATTCAGCTTCGATCGTCACCAGCTCAGAAAAGGCATTGCTTTGACCACGCGCAGCCTGCATCGTTGTATGTTGCAACTGAGGTGCTAGCTGACGCAGTGCCGCAACGGCATCTCGTTGCGCACTGTCGTAACGCGATTGCACATAGGTAAAGAGCAGAACCAGACTGGTCAATACAAGCATCAACAACGCCGAAACGGTTAACCATGTCATTTGTCGACGGGCCTGCACGGCCATGCGTAATGCGCCAAACTGAGACGTCATGCCTGTGCTCCTAACATTAACCTAGCCATTGTTATTGTTTTCACTCGTTAATGATCTCGTTATAGACCGACACTTCTGTAAAGGCGGCATGATTCAATAGCCGCTCAGCATCGAATCGATGCCACAACATACCTTCAGATTTAACCTGACCGCTAACAAAGGCTTGCATCGCCACTGGCAGCTCAGACTGCGGCGAGGGCTCTTGCGCATCGGTGCAATCACGCATACCTTCGAACTTATCCACTACCAAACCGGTTAACTGAGTATTGTGTTCAATAATTAATAACCGGCGTTGATTCTCAATGGCTCGACTCTGGCGACAAAAGAACAACGAGAGGTCAAACAACGGCACCAAATGGCCTCGAATATTGGAAACGCCAAGCAGCCACGGCTGAACGTTAGGCAGGCGGGTGTAAACAGGCAGCTTGATCAATTCCACCACACCCTCGATCGACGCCGCCAAACGGCAGCCTGCTGCTTGGAAACGCAACGCTCGCCAATTCTCTTGCGCAGCTAAGTCGGTAGAATCTTCGCCATGCTCCGACGCTGTTTGATTTATTGTTGATGGCAACTCTGACATGTGGCTTGGCACCCGTTTGTCACTGAACTATCGGCTATAGGCTCGATCTAATGGGCACTTACTGCATTACAGCCTGCGCTGTAATAAACCCTGAGCGGTGTATTTATGCCGATCGATTTATCATTAAATTAGTATTAAGCCTTTGATTTTAAATCATTCTTCGATACAACTGTTAATTTATAACAAACTTATTTAATGAACCGCTGACAAACGAACAGAAATTGAGCCACTATCGGCTCTATTTAATGCTATTTGCAGTCATCAGTCGGCACTGAGTCGATAAAGTCGTTTTGACCGATGGCGGTTTCATTTACCATGTCACTTATTTTTCAGCTCATTAGGAATCACTATGGCCATTCAGCTTGCAATTATTATGGATCCCATTGAACAGGTTAACTATAAAAAGGACAGCTCACTGGCCATGCTTTGGGCCGCAGCCGAACGTGGCTGGCAATTGCATTACCTTACGCCATCGGACCTTTACCTAGAAAACGGCCAAGCCATGGGTTTGGCGCATCCGCTCAAGGTATTTAAAGACCCAGATCATTTTTACGAAAAAGGCGAAGCGGTAACCAAAGTGCTCGCCGATTTCGATGTCATCCTAATGCGTAAAGACCCACCGTTTGACAACGAATACATCTATGCAACCTACCTACTGGAAAACGCAGAGCGCCAAGGTACGCTTGTCGTGAACAAGCCGCAAAGCTTACGCGACTGCAATGAGAAGGTATTTGCGACCGAATTTGCCGAACTGACACCAGAGCACCTCATCAGCAAAAACAGTCAACTGCTGAAGGCGTTTCATGCCAAGCATGGCGATGTCATATTCAAGCCACTCGATGGCATGGGCGGCAGCGCCATCTTTCGTCTCAAAGCCGATGATCCAAATGTCAGCGTTATCATTGAAACGCTGACCAAAGATGGCAACGAACAGATTATGGCGCAGAAATATCTGCCTGAGATTAAAGATGGCGACAAACGTATTTTAGTGGTCGACGGCGAAGTCATGGACTATTGCTTAGCGCGCCTACCCGCCAAAGGTGAAACGCGCGGCAACCTAGCAGCCGGCGGCACGGGTCGCCCGCAACCATTGAGCGATTCTGATCGAGCACTCGCGGAGAAAATAGCCCCCGAGCTGGTTAAGCGCGGACTGATCTTTGTTGGGCTCGATGTTATTGGTAATTATCTCACCGAAATCAACGTCACCAGCCCAACCTGTATTCGCGAAATTGATAACGAATACGGCACCGACATCGCTGGGCGCTTGATGAACGCGATCGAAAAAAGACTGGCCTCTCGTTAGGCCAGCGAGCGTATCGTCAACCGACATGATGACAAACTGAGACAGCATCAATGAACCCAGCCGACTCAACTATCAGCGCGTTTGATCGCCTAAGTTTTACGATCTTTATTGCCTTGGCAGTCCATGCGCTGATTATCTTTGGCGTCAGCTTTACCAGCAGCCATTCGAGCAGTAAAAGCCCGACGCTCGATGTCACGCTGAGCTTACACGCTGAAAATAAAATCACTCAAGATGAGGCTGATTTTTTATCCGATAAAGACCAGCAAGGCAGCGGCACCCTAGACCAAAAGGCGCTGCTTAAATCGACCGAAGAAGCAGAAATCGAAGACAATAAAATTTTTCAAACATCGGATTTAGAACAACAGATTACCTTTGCCGAACTCAGCCAAAGGAACAGTCGTATTATCAGTACCGACAGCAGCGCACAAAACAGCACGCCGACGCCCTCTGAAGCGAGCGAAAGTAACAGCCAGCTAACACCTAACGCTAACCAAACACAGCTTAACAACATCACCGATGTTGCGACGCTAAAAGCTATGCTGGATAGCAGCCGACAAGAATACGCTAACCGACCAAGAGTAAGAACGCTGACTGCTTTGTCCGCAAAAAGGGCTGTCGATGCCGCCTATATTTTTCATTGGTTAGAAAAAGTTGAGCGTATCGGTAATCAAAACTACCCAATCGCTGCTCGACAAAATCGGCTCACTGGCGCGGTGCGTTTGTCGGTACAAATAAATGCCGATGGTACTTTGAAATCAGTCACCGTCTCTCAATCATCTGGCCATGCATTACTTGACCAGGCTGCGAAACAAATCGTTTATTTGGCAGCACCTTTTGAGCCGCTCACTGCCGAAATGTTGCAAGGCATGAACACACTAGAAATTATTCGTACTTGGCATTTCCGCGTCGACAATCGCTTTGAAGCTTCACGCAGCGACCTGCTTGAATAGGCTCACAAAACCATTTACAACCCATTCACTAAACGAGAACAAATAGAGAGACCTTTCGATGGAGCAAACTTGGTTAGGCTTTGACTGGGGACTGGGCTGGATTGGCGTTGCCAGTGGTCAAACTGCGACCTACACAGCATCCGAATTAAAACCACTACGTGCTCGCAATGGCATTCCCAACTGGGACGATATCGATGCGCTTGTTGCGCTGTGGAAGCCTGCTGGTTTTGTTGTCGGCATCCCTTACAACCTAGATGGTTCTGAATTCGACATGACGGTTCGAGCCAACAAATTCCGCAAACGTTTACACGGCCGCTACGGTTTACCGGCCGAAGGTATCGATGAACGCCTGTCGACCAAAGAGGCTCACCAGCATTTAGCTCAGCAAGGCACACAATCAACAATGTCGCTTAAAAAAGCGAAGCAAGCCAACCTAGATGGCATTGCTGCACAAATTATTTTGCAATCCTGGTTAGAACAACAGCGCAATAAAACCAACGCCGAATAATGTTACGCCTGCCCTGTGCCTGCTAATGTGATTTGATTACGACCTGCGTTTTTCGATTGATACAACGCTTGGTCGGCAACCTTCATCCATGCGCGGTGATCCGCCAGCTGATCGCTCCATCCGGCAACACCTAAACTGATGGTCAATTTAATTTCACCCTGAGCGGTATGGAAACTGGTTTGCTCTACTGTTTCACGTAGCCGCTCGGCAAATTGCATCGCACTTTGGGTATCCGAATCGCGCAATAACAAAGCAAACTCTTCACCGCCGTAACGGCCATAGTAATCGCTAGCACGAGAGTTTTCTTGCAGTAATTTAGCCACCGCACGCAGCACTTCATCGCCAGTTTGATGACCATAGTTGTCGTTGATTTCTTTAAAGTGGTCGATGTCGAGCATGACCAAACTCATGTCACGAACCTTACGTTGCTGGCGCATAAATTCTGCTTCCAACAGCTCTTCCCAATGGCCGCGATTTAATAACTGGGTTAGTCCGTCGGTACGACTGAGCTGAGCAAGCTGATCGTTAGCGCCTTTCAGTTCGATTTTACTAATGGCGGTATCAGAAACGTCGTAAACAATGATGGCTAGATTTTGCACTTCGCCAGCAGGACCAATGACGGGAATAAAGGTCGTGTTCTGATACATGAAGGGGGTCATGCCGGTAACTGGCCGAGTGTTTTTAAACTTAAACACATAAGGCCGTTGTTCCCAAGTGGTAAAGGCTCGATTGCGTAATTGAATAACGGTTTCCGCCTTGTGCTTAAACCACTGCTCAGATAGCTCAGAAAAAACATCGAATAGACTTCGGCCAATTGCATCAGCTGAATCAACACCGGAATTGTTTTCAATAAACCCGTTCCATGCGGTTATGTTGTAATCTAAATCAAGAACAACAATACCTATATCGACGGTTTGTAGTACTTCAATAAGCCAATGAAATTCACTCATGCCGCCTGGTGACTGGCTCATAATCACTCCAATAAATAAGAAGCTTTGTCGCGCAAAACTTTTAAACTGTCCTCTGTGAATAATAATAATAGATCACAATTGACCTTGCGGCCTTCTAATTTATAAGGAATTTCGATAGTGAGTAAGCGAGACCAATCAGTGCTGTTATTATTAAGCAACTCACCAATATTTAAATGCTGGCCAAGAAGATAAGGCTGGCCTTGAGAGAAGTTCACATCCAATTGTTCGGCCAAGCCTTTTAGGCAAGCGCCGATTAAAATATTAGAGATATCCATCAGCAGTTCTAACTGAATCTGCTCGGTAATATCGCCGGTGTACTGGGTCAGCTCTGCCATATCAGAAAAACTGGCATCGTTAAATATTAGCAGTGCTTCGCCTGCGATTTTAGCACCGGTAAAGCCTTGGCAAACAGCACTGACGGATTCGGCATCAGCAACTGCTGACAACGCCATACTTAATTCGGAACGCTCAAGTAGGTTAACGACAGGAATAGGCATCACAACGAAAGTGTTTAATAGCCGAGCGAGTAAGTCTGCAGCTCGACCAACAGCCACATTACTGATTTCTTGAAAGCAATCTCTTAAATCTTCATCCAGTATTTCGTTATCCAAAAAGCCACCCTTATTTTGTATAGAGGCCGAAATCCTTAAGTGTATTCTTCAGAGTTTCTGGGTCGACTGGCTTTTTTAAGAAAGCAAGCGCACCCAGTTGTTTAACTCTAGCTTCGGCTTCGGGTTGAATATCACCGGAAATCACAATAACAACCGCCGGTAAGTCACGCGATTTGATTGTTTCCAGTACTCCATAGCCGTCGACAATAGGCATCGTCAAATCAAGTAACACCACTTCACCCTGTCCGCGGTTAATATACTCAATTGCTTCTGCACCGTTTTCAGCCAAGGTGATATCTACATCCCAATCAGCTGGCAACGCCTTAACGACCTGCCGTCGGGCAAGCCTAGAATCATCTACGACCAGTAGCGGTAAAGACATATGTACTCCACTTCATCATTACATTTAAATAAAGACAAATTCGCGTTAATTATCAACTTGATAGCGCGAATTAATATTTAAAAAAATCATAACTAAATACAAACTAGACTAATGTGCTTCATCCCACGATTTTCCAACCCCTATGTCCACAACGAGAGGTACGTCTAAATTCGCACAGTGTTGCATGCGGAATTTAACCCCTTCAATAAGGGCATCTTGGTGCTCTTCGGCCACTTCAAAGACTAATTCATCGTGAACCTGCATAACCATGCGTGCTTTTAGGTTGCTATTCACCAACCAATTTTGCACGTCAACCATAGCCATTTTAATAATATCGGCCGCGGTTCCTTGCATTGGAGCATTAATTGCCGTGCGCTCGGCACCTTTTCGAGCGATCTGGTTCGATGACATCAAGCCAGGCAAATACAGTCGTCGTCCAAATATCGTTTCAACGTAACCTAGTTCACTGGCTTCTGCACGTGTTTCATCCATATAACGACGCACACCGGGGTAGCGTTCAAAATAAGCATCAACATAGTTTTTAGCCTCGGTGCGGCTAATACCAAGCTGTTTGGCCAAGCCAAACGCCGACATACCGTAGATAAGACCAAAATTAATCGCCTTGGCGGAC
This sequence comes from Reinekea thalattae, assembly GCF_008041945.1. Taxonomy (NCBI): domain Bacteria; kingdom Pseudomonadati; phylum Pseudomonadota; class Gammaproteobacteria; order Oceanospirillales; family Saccharospirillaceae; genus Reinekea; species Reinekea thalattae. Next base: position 1,627,214 of record NZ_VKAD01000001.1, read on the forward strand.
CGGCGCTGCTCATCGGTCACCTCAGATTCGGGCAAGTCCATCACGTCTGCGGCCGTTGCTCGGTGAATGTCTTTGCCTTGCTTAAAGGCTTCGATCAAATTTTCATCCTGTGACAGGTGCGTCATGATGCGTAACTCAATTTGCGAGTAGTCGGCCGCAACAACGCTATAGCCTTCGGGTGCAATAAAGGCTTTGCGAATCGAGCGGCCTTCTTTGGTTCGAATCGGAATGTTTTGCAAATTCGGATCATTCGAGCTCAAACGGCCAGTCTGAGCACCGGTTTGATTGTAGGTTGTGTGCAGTCGCGCCTGATCATTATCGGCTAATCGCAGAACCTGCGTTGGCAGTGGGTCGGTATAGGTGCCGACCAGCTTACGCAAGTGCCGAGATTGCAGAATCAGACGCGCCAGCTCATGCTCTTCGGCCAATTCAGTTAACACCTCTTCGTTGGTCGATGGTGCTCCGCTGGCGGTTTTAGCAACCACCGGCAACTGCATCTTGTTAAACAGAATATCGGCCAGCTGCTTAGGCGAATCTAGGTTAAATTCAGTGCCTGCAATCTCATGAGCCTGTTGTTCTATGCTGGCCAAGCGGCTTTTAAAATCTTGACTGAGCGAATGCATGTAGTCGGTATCCAACACCACACCATTGCGTTCAATTTGCGACAAGACTTTCGACAATGGTCGCTCAATTTCATCATAAACTTTATCGATTCCGCGTATCAGCAAACCTTGCTTTAGCCAGTCGCCTAAACGCAACAACAGATCACTGCGCTCCGCCCACCAAGGGCCGATTTGTTCGGCAGCGACTTCAGCAGGCGATAGCTGACGCTTACCCGCCTTGCCGAGAAAATCTTCAATCGTTTTTGGCGTTTTTTCTAAATAGGTGATGAATAGATTATCGAGCGACAGCTGTGAAAAATGATTACTTAACGACTTATCGCGTTTAACCGTACTGTCGTAAACAAACGCCATCAATTGAACATCATGCAACAGACGCGACGGCTGCCAATTTAACGCGGCAAATAAATGATGATCAGCTTTAAAGTTATAACCCGTTTTAACAATACTGTGCTGTTGCCAAAGTGGCTTGAGTTTAGCGAAAACCGCCTTGTAATCGAGCACTTCAGTTTGGGCTTCTTTAAAAGGAATATACCAAGCGCGACCCGCCTCTGCGGCAACGGTTAAGCCAACCCACTGCGGATTCATGTAATGCTCTTTTTCTAACACAGGCAAATAGGCAAGCTGCTTGGTTTGATTAACCCAACGAACAATGTCATCAAGTTGCTCCATTGCCGTAACAACCTGGTAATGCTGTTCTGCGGGCTCTGCCACAACAGGCTGATCCAAGACCGACGAAGAGGTGGCGTCTTTTGTTGCTGTGTCGCTGGCACTGCTGTTCTGATCTGTTGAGGCGTCAGCTGCTGGAGCCGCCATTTCTTTCAGCCAAGTGCGGAACTGAAAGCGCTCAAACAGCTGCCGCAAAAGCGACTCATCTGGCTCAGTTTTAGCAATATCAGCAACACCAAAATCCAATTCGACATCTAACTTGATGGTCGCTAGCTCATAGCTTAAATAAGCCATCTCTTTATGCGTTTCAAGCTTGGCAGCCATGGTTTTAGCGCCACGGAAGGTTAGGCTGGCAACCTCATCCAAGCGGCTGTAGATATCATCTAAACCACCTAAACCTTGGATCAGCGCGAGCGCTGTTTTTTCACCCACACCGGGCACACCGGGAATGTTATCGACCTTATCGCCCATCAACGCTAAGTAATCGATCATCTTATCTGGATGAAAGCCGTATTTTGCTTCAACGCCGGGGATATCGAGGGTTTCATTTTTCATGGTATTAATCAGCGTTACCTGCTGTGATACCAACTGGGCCATGTCTTTATCGCCGGTACTGATGACACAGGGAATGTTCTGCTTTGTGGCTTGTGCCGCTAGGGTGCCAATCACATCATCGGCCTCAACGCCGCTGACACACAACAGCGGCAAGCCCATAGCTTTCACCGTTTCGTGAATCGGTTCAATCTGCTGGCGTAGCTCTTCTGGCATTGGCGGGCGATTGGCCTTGTACTCGTCGTAGATGTCATTACGAAAGGTTGGCCCTTTGGCATCAAAAATGACCGCGATCTGACTGTCGGCGTAATCATTAATCAGCCGCCGTAACATCGATACCACGCCTTTAATGGCGCCGGTCTGCAAGCCTTCTGAATTCTCTAGCGGCGGCAACGCATGATAAGCACGAAACAAGTAAGAGGAGCCATCGACTAAGACGACAGGGGCTGGAGTATTGGACATCTACGCTAATCTCGATCAGTAAAATAGTATTGCTGGGCAGTCTACCACAAGGCTGATCATCGCCGACACATCGCTTAGCTGGAGCCAGCTTATCACTGAAAAATAGCGACTTTGGCAATATCTGTCATTGACCCATCTCGCTGATTCCAATACTGTCCGCCTTATTCACCAATATAATATGAAGGTCCATTCGCATCAGATGTCTGTCTATACCGAACTCTCTAGTCAGGAAATTGCTCAACTCTTAACTCAATTCGATTTAGGTGATTATAAAAAACATCAGGGCATCAAAGCCGGAGTCGAGAACACCAATTACTTTGTCACCACCAGCGAACATGAGTTAGTTCTGACCTTGTTTGAGACGCTTGCCGCCGAACGGCTACCGTTTTATCTGTTACTTTGCGAACACTTGAATCAAGCCGGTTGCGCCGTACCGCGCCCCTACCGGCAAAATAGCGGTGACATTCTATTCAGCGTTAAAAACAAGCCTGCGGTTCTGGTTGAGCGCGCGCCCGGCGGTCATATTGACAACACTGAACCCTATCTAGAACAGATTTCATCGGGTTTAGCGCAAGTACATTTGGCGACTGCAAACTTTGAAATGAGCCAAGATCATTCGCACGGTTTGGCTTGGATACAACACAATGCCGCCGAGCTGATGGCGAGCTTGCCAACTCAAGACCAAGCCTTGTTGAATCAGGCGTTGGCTATGTTTGACCAGTTACCAGAATTACCCAGCGGCATTATTCATGCGGATTTGTTCCAGGATAATGCGCTATTCGATAACGGCAAAATTTCCGGCATCATCGACTGGTATTTCGCCGGTTACGACAGCTACGCATTGGACATTGCCATCACATTAAACGACTGGTGTCTTGATGATACGGGTAACTACAACAGAGACTATGGCGACACCTTTTTAACTGCTTACCAACACATTCGACCACTGACGTTAGAGGAGCAGCAAAGCATACCTTTATTGCAGGTTCAGTCAGCGACACGCTTTTGGTTGAGTCGAATTTTAGCTCAGCGAGCGCACGGCGAATCTGACGACAACATTACCGTTAAAGATCCCGAAATCATGAAAGCATTGCTGGTTAATCTAATCGCGGCGGTTTAACACCGCAGCGAGTCAGTCAGCTGCTGAGATTTGGTTTTGCACGAGGACGTACCTTATGACAGAAGAAACCATCGATACCTCCATCACCGCTGTGGGCAGCCTAGAGGTGCTCTCTCAATTTGAAGTAACAAGACTGAAAAAAGCTGGCGAGAACGGGCTTTATGATCTGTTGCGCCGCTGTGTGTTAGCGATCTTAAATACCGGTTCCGATATCGACAACACCAAAACCATGTTGGAGACCTTCCCTAATTTTCACATCGATATAGAGCAACAAGACCGCGGCATTCGATTAAACCTGATCAATGCGCCAAAGAATGCTTTTGTCGATGGCAAGATGATTCGCTCAACTCAAGAAATGGTTTTTTCGGCACTGCGCGATATTGTTTACACCCAAGCCGCCAATAAACAGCTGGGCTTAAATTTACGCACCAGCAGCGACATCACCGATTATGTTTTCCAGTTTTTGCGCAACGCCCATCTGATGAATCCAGGCAGTGACCCTCGCATTGTCGTTTGCTGGGGCGGGCACTCGATCAACAAAAACGAATACAAATACACCAAGGATGTCGGCCACGAATTGGGCTTAAGAGGCTTGGATATCTGCACCGGCTGTGGTCCGGGTGCGATGAAAGGGCCGATGAAGGGCGCGACCATTTCGCATGCCAAGCAACGTATTCGTAATGGTCGTTACATCGGCTTAACCGAACCGGGCATTATTGCCGCAGAAGCGCCGAATCCAATTGTTAACGAACTGGCCATTCTGCCTGATATTGAAAAACGCCTAGAGGCCTTTGTTCGCTTAGGTCACGGCATCATCATCTTTCCCGGTGGTGTCGGCACCGCCGAAGAGTTGCTCTACATTTTAGGTATCTTGCTACACCCAGATAACCAAGACATTCCATTCCCATTAGTGCTAACAGGCCCAAAACAGGCTGCCGCCTATTTTGAACAGCTGCATGCTTTTATTGGAGCAACGCTCGGTCCTAGTGCGCAGCAGAAATACCGCATTATTGTCGATGATAAAGAAGCGGTGGCACAAGAAATGGCGCAAGGTATGGAGCAAGTTAAGGCTTTCCGTAAGCAGACCAAAGATGCCTTCCACTTTAATTGGCACCTTAATATCAGTGAAGATTACCAACACCCGTTTGAGCCAAACCATGAAAACATGGCGAACTTGCGCTTGCATAAAACCACACCAACACATGAATTGGCCGCCGATTTAAGACGCGCGTTCAGTGGTATTGTTGCAGGCAATGTTAAAGACACAGGCATTTTGGCGATCGAACAACATGGGCCATTTGAAATCCACGGCGACCAAACCATTATGCAACCGCTCGATGCCTTGCTGTGTGCTTTTGTTGAACAACAACGTATGAAGCTGCCTGGCACCGAATATCAGCCATGCTATAAAGTTGTGACCTAAGGGCCAAGCAAGAATGGCCACGACATTACAAAGCGCCATTTCGGTGTTAAAAGGGGCTGGGCCGAAGTTCGCCGAAAAATTCGCCAGCCTCGATATTCATACCGTCAGCGACCTGCTGTTCCATCTGCCCTATAAATATCAGGATCGTACTCGCATTGCTGCTATCGGCAGTTTGCGCATGGGTATGGCTGTGGTTATTGAAGGGCAAGTTAGAGCTTGCCAAGTCTTATTTGGCAGACGGCGTTCTTTAGTGTGTCGCATTCAAGACGATTCTGGCGTCATCAGCATTCGGCTGTTTCACTTTACCAAGGCACAGCAAAACCAACTGAAAGCCGGCACTCTAGTGCGTTGTTATGGTGAAGTGCGCATGGGGCCAACCGGCCTTGAGATGATCCACCCTGAATATTCGATCGCCCATTCTGGCGAGCTGGCACCGCTAGAACAATCATTAACGCCGCTGTACCCAACCACCGAGGGTATCAACCAAACGCGTATGCGCAGCCTGATCGAACAGGCGTTGACGCTATTACGACAACAACAAGGCTTGCCCGAATGGCTACCTGCGGCATGGTTAAACGAGCTGAACTTACCTTCGCTAACCGAGGCAATTTTAACGCTGCATCAGCCAAACCGAGACAGCGATATAATGGCGTTGCTTGAAGGCAGCCACCCAGCGCAACAGCGTTTAGCGATTGAAGAATTGCTTGCCCATCATTTAAGTATGTTGGCCTATCGCCAGCAGCAACAGTCTTGCGGCGCACAGCCGACTGTTAAATCGACAAGACTGGCTCCTGCTCTACTAGCGAACCTACCTTTCCAGCTAACTCAAGCGCAGCATCGAGTATTCGAAGAAATCAGCCAAGATTTACAGCGGCCTATTCCGATGCTTCGTTTAGTGCAGGGCGATGTTGGCTCCGGCAAAACTCTAGTTGCCATGTTAGCAGCACTGCAAGCGATCGAGTCTGGTTTGCAGGTTGCGCTAATGGCACCAACCGAATTATTAGCACAGCAGCACTTTACTAATGTCTCAACATGGGCTGAACCGCTCGGCGTGAAGTGTGCAGCACTGCTTGGTAAAACCAGCAAAAAAGAACGCGATGTTATTTTGCCACAACTGCAAAACGGCCAAATCGAATTCCTTATTGGCACCCACGCTTTGTTTCAGGATGGCGTTAATTACCACAACCTTGGCTTGGTGATCATCGATGAGCAACATCGCTTTGGTGTTCAGCAACGACTGGCGTTAAAAGAGAAGGCCGCTAACGGCGCTGCGCACCAACTCGCCATGACCGCCACGCCGATTCCTCGTACGTTGGCGATGACCGCATTCGCTGATTTGGATGTCTCGATTATCGACGAATTACCGCCTGGACGAACACCAGTGACAACCACGGTGCTGAGTCAAAGTCGTAAAGACGCAGTGATCCGGCGAGTCGACGCCGCCTGTCAAGATGGTCGACAAATCTACTGGGTGTGCACGCTCATCGAAGAGTCTGATGAATTGCAGCTCGCCGCCGCGCAATCCAGTGCCAACGAACTGGCAGAGGCGCTGCCTCATCGACGCATCGGTTTATTGCACGGCAAACTCAAGGCCGCCGAAAAGAACCAGCTAATGGAGGCATTTAAACGCCACGAGCTGGATATTTTGGTTGCCACCACCGTCATTGAAGTCGGTGTCGATGTGCCCAATGCCAGCGTCATGATTATCGAAAATCCAGAACGTCTGGGCTTGGCGCAACTGCACCAACTGCGTGGCCGAGTCGGTCGTGGCACTGTCGAAAGCTTCTGTTTGCTAATGTTTGGTGACGAATTATCTGAGCAGGGCAAGCAACGCTTAGAAGTGATGCGCAGCACTAATGACGGCTTTGTCATCGCCGAGGAAGATCTAAAGTTAAGAGGGCCGGGCGAAGTGTTAGGCACACGCCAAACTGGAGCCATTGCATTTCGAGTCGCTAATCTTGAGCGAGATGAGGCTCTCATCCCCTACGTCGGCCAATTGGCACAACGTTTAATGCAAGAATACCCGCAGCATGTGCAACCCATTATTAATAGATGGCTGATTCATGCCGATAAGTATTCACAGGTATAAATCATTTTGATTGAGAAGGCTGGGAATTGTGTGAAGAATCGTTCAAGTGTGACAGAGCGCATATCTCACAGCGATATAGACTCCTATCCTAAAGTCGATCTATAGTAACCTGTTAAGATTGGGTAAGCTGATGGCAATTGTGCGACGTTTCAACGTCGATATCGACCAACATTAGCCATAGCTCGACTAGTAATACATGCGATTAGGCAACAACACATTGGGAAAGCTAAATCTTGTCAAACCAAGCTGAAGTTAACATTCCGGACTCCGTACTGCGGCATTTAAGCCAAAATAACATTGAACATGCTCTGGGACCGAATCGGCCGACTCTCGATCGAGCCGAGGTTTGCCTTTTATCTGACAGTGAAGGTTTGGTGCAAGTCTTTACCGCCTCAAGCGCCATTGTCGATTTAGAAAAGCTCCGCGCGTTAACGGGTCGGCAACTAAAACCGCTCAGCATTATTGAAAAACAAGGCCTGCTGACGCAATTTAACCTAGAAACCTTTCCCGCATTCGACGACCTATTACCCGCTAAAACCATTATCGACCAGACACTCTTCTATACTGATCGCGTCTTTGTATACAGCGGTAACTCAGATCATTTGTTAGCCCTGAACAGCGCCAAAGATATGCGCCGAAAAGAAGCCACATTGATCGCGCCGATTGCCTCGGTTGTTCCAGTCGACGATCTCGATTATGAACTCAGTCTGTTTGATCACGACCGCAAAAAAATTGACGACGCGGTCACCAAATTAACCGCCATGCGTATTCGGCAGCGGCTCTCTGAAACACTAGAAATTCCACCCTTACCGGATACCGCACAAGAAATCATAAAGCTGCGCGTCGACGCTGACGCCAGCATCAGCAAACTCAGTAAAATTGTTGAACGCGACCCGAGCCTGGCTGCACAAGTCGTCAGCTGGGCCAGCTCTTCTTATTATTCGGCTCCCGGTTCAATTAAGTCAGTGCAGGATGCCATCGTTCGTGTACTGGGTTTTGATTTGGTGATGAATTTAGCCGTCGGCCTTTCGCTCGGTAAAAGCATTGAATTACCACCGACACGCAAAGGCGAAGTCCCCTATTGGAACACCGCCGTCTATGTTGCCGAAACAGTGGCAGCCTTGGTTGCTATTATCCCACGGGAATTCCGGCCAAGCTTTGGCCTCAGTTATTTAGCCGGTCTGCTGCATAACTTTGGTCAGCTGATTTTGGCGCATGCATTTAAGCCTCATTTGCACAAAACCAATCAGATGATCGACTTAAACCGTCACATTCAGCACCAGCATATCGAAAAATTTGTCTTAGGCATTACCCGAGACCAAATTGCGGCCAACCTTATGAACAGCTGGAGCTTACCCGTCGAGGTCGCATTAGGTGTTCGCTATCAAAGTGAGCCACGCTATTTAGGCGAAGCCAGTGATCAGGCGCATCTCATTTATTTAGCCAAACATATGCTCGAACAGTACGATTTTTTGCCTAAAACACACCAGCAATTAGACCCCTTTGTACTGGAAAGTTTAAACCTCGACATCAACGATGTGCAGCAGGCGATGGAGCAATTAAAAGAGAAGAAAACAGACCTCGATGCACTTGCTCGAGCATTGCAAGGTTAAGCTAGGGTTAAAGCCACACGGCCGCTGCAGCCAGCTTCTAGACAAAAAATCTAGGCAAAAAAAATCCTCGCTATTGCGAGGATTTTTTTATTCTACCGTCCGGTTATTAAAAAGAATAACGCAGACCAATAGCGATCAGGTTTTCTGATTCATCGTCGTCATCAACTTCGGCGTCATCGTAATAGTCGTATTTACCATACAGCTCTACGTCGGATTCAAAACCATAAGCAATTTCAGAATCGATATAGAAATCCTGCTCGTCGGCGTCATAGTTCGCTAGGCCAACTTCGGCGCTTGCGGTAATTGCACCTTCCTGATAAATCAACGCGCCATAGAAAGCATCGCCCGCATTACTTTGCACAGTCCAGTCGTAGCCTACACCCATGGCAAAGACATCGTTAAAGCTATACTGCGCGTAGTTTTCCAGTAATTCATCATTACTGGAATTAATGCTGTAATCAGTCCAAGTGAAAGCGAGCAACGTCTTGTTTAAATCAATGCTGGTTTCTAAGGCGTACTCACTATCTTTGCTGTCATAACCAAAGTTGGTAAAGGCACTGCTAAGGCTGAAAATATCACCGCTATAGGTAACGCCAACACCGCCATAGGTGTAAGGCTCTACATCTTCGACAGTAGCCGTTTGCAAATCACCATTATCATCGTAATAGCTATAGCTTTGGTCATCAGTATTAAGAATTTCAGCTTCTAACACATAAGACCAACGATCGTTTTCGCCAACGTACTGTGCCGCGAAACCATAGTCGTAATAGGTTTTGGTGTCTTCATCGCCATCGTCATCGACCTGCGTTCCCTGAAATTGTACATAGAGGCCGTCGACAACCGTCAGTTTGATACCCGCCAGAATATCGAACACACCATCAATGGTTTGATCATCTTCCATATCGCCAGCGTACTCATCGGTCAGCATAAGCTCGCCGACCTGACCAAAAACAAACTGATCTTGCGTCACGACAACATCGTCGATAGTAATCTCTAACTCTCCATCACCAGAGCCATCTTCATCAGTGTCGTCGCCATTGTCTTCTACGGCTAACGTCACCACACCAGAAAGCGGGCCGTTAATGACGGTAACATTCATTTCTAAACCTGAACCTGAAGTCTCATCGTCTTCGTCAGTATCATCGTCATCGGAATCATCAAAGATTGAAACGATGGTGGTGTCATTATCTAAATCTTGGCCAACATAAACATCCATCACACCATTAAAAGTAATGGAGGTTTCTGAGTCAGCGGCGACAGCTTGGCTAGCGGCTATTGCTGTCGCTAGTAACGAAAGCGCAAAAAGAGGTTTCATTCGGTTTTCCTATTCCTAATCGTTCAATCTACTCGGGCATCATATAGACGCATACAACCAGAGCCACGCAGTAGGGTCAATGGATTTTACCTAGTATAACGGATGCAAAAAAATAAACGTCACAAGAGCTTTATTCGATAGTGATCTACTTAAAAACCCAACACATCTTCCATACTATAAAGTCCGCGAGCTTTATCTTGGCCAAGCCAAGTTGCAGCGCGAACGGCACCACGAGCAAAGGTTTGCCGGGAACTGGCTTTATGGTTGATTTCTACACGTTCACCTTCACTGGCAAACATAACGGTATGCTCTCCGACAATATCGCCACCTCGAATGGTAGAAAAGCCAATAGTGCCGTTTTCTCGCTCGCCAGTAATACCTTCGCGACTAAACACAGCGCATTCTTTCAATTCTTTATTCATCGCTCCGGCGACCGCTTCACCCATCATAAGTGCCGTACCACTAGGGGCGTCGACCTTGTGTTTATGATGCGCTTCAATGACTTCGATATCGCTGCTTTGGCCAATAATTTTGGCGGCCATGCGTAACAGCTGCAAGGTGAGGTTGACGCCAACTGAATAGTTGCCCGCAAACACCATCGGTAATTTATCTTGATAGCTTTGTAACTGCGCCAGCTGCTCTTCATTAAAGCCGGTCGTGCCGATAACCATTTTGGCTGAGGCTGCTGCCGCCAATGCCAAATGCTGTAACGTGGCAGCCGGAACGGTGAAATCAATAACGGTCACGTCGCTACTCAAAAGCGCTTCAAGGTTATCGGTAATCTTGATACCAAGAGAGCCTTGACCAACTAATTCGCCAGCATCTTTGGCTAAATAGGGCGAGTCTGATTTAACCACTGCGCCTATCAGTTGCACATTTTCGGTATCTAAGATGGCCTCAATCAGGGCACGACCCATGCGACCATCGGCTCCGGTTACGATTATTTTTTGCATAACAGTCTCCACACTGACACCTATTTAAATTTCGACCGACAGTCTAATCGAGCCGGTTTCAATAGCGCAGCTTTTGTTCATAAATCTGACAGGTCATCAGCTCATAATTCAGCTAGCTATTCCTGCGATAAAAAAGGGCGACGTTACTGTCACCCTTTATGATCCTGATCGATCAGGTTAAATTTCACCAAAGAACTTCTTCACACCCTCGAACCAACCTTTGCTCTTAGGTGAATGTTTTTTGCCATTTAGGCTTTCTTGCAGCTCGTTCAGTAGCTCTTTTTGTCTTGCGGTCAGGTTAACCGGAGTCTCAACAACAACACGACACATCAGATCACCCACAGTGTGACCACGCACTGGCTTAACGCCCTTGCCGCGTAATCGGAACAGTTTTCCGGTTTGTGTTTCTTGAGGGATTTTAAGCTTAACTCGGCCTTCCAATGTCGGCACTTCAAGCTCGCCACCTAAGGCTGCTTCGGTAATACTAATCGGAACTTCGCAATAGAGGTTAGCGCCATCACGTTCAAAGATGCTGTGTTTTTTAACATGCACTTCAACATACAGATCGCCAGTTGGACCACCATTACGACCCGCTTCGCCTTCACCAGATAAGCGAATGCGATCACCGGTATCAACACCTGGCGGAATCTTAACGTTCAGCGTTTTGGTTTCTTCTTTTACGCCACGGCCATAACAGCTGGTGCAAGGATCAGAAATAATTTTACCGGCACCAGAACAGGACGGACAGGTTTGCTGCACGGCAAAGAAACCTTGCTGCATACGAACTTGACCAGAACCACTACAGGTCGAACAGGTTGTCGGTGAAGTACCTTTTTTTGCACCGCTGCCACCACAGCCATCACAGTTAACCAGCGTTGGAACGCGGATATTTTTTTCTACGCCACGAACCGCTTCTTCTAAAGTCAGCTCTAAATTATATTTTAGATCAGAGCCTCGCTGCGCCGAAGATCGACCGCCTCGTGCGCCGCCACCGGCACCACCAAAAATATCACCGAAGACATCACCAAAAATATCGCTAAAGCTACCAGAGCCACCACCTTGACCACCAAAGCCTCCGGCTTGGCCATCAACACCGGCGTGACCAAACTGGTCATACGCTTGGCGTTTTTGCGCATCCGATAACACTTCGTAAGCTTCGTTGACTTCTTTAAAGCTTGCTTCTGCTTTTTCGTCACCCGGATTACGGTCTGGGTGAAACTTCATAGCCATACGACGGTAAGCTTTTTTTACTTCCTTCTCGTCGGCTCCTTTCGATAGCCCTAATACTTCGTAATAATCGCGTTTTGCCATAATGCTCTATGCCTTGCTTAATGCAAAAACGCGGGCACTGGACCCGCGATTTATCATCTATTTCGCTGTCGCGAGAAAATAGAGTTAGTCTTTATCTTTCACTTCTTCAAACTCTGCATCAACTGCATCGTCTGGGCCGCTTGCATCTGCTTGTTCAGCATCTGCTTCCGGTGCCGCACCCTGTTGAGCTTCGGCATAAAGTTTCTGAGTGAAACCTGCTGCAGCTTGGCTAAGCGCTTCAACGGCTTTATCGATGGCTTCTTTATCGTCACCTTTCAATGCGTCTTCGACGTCAACACAGGCTTTTTCGATGGCTTCTTTTTCTTCATCGGTTGCCTTGTCTTCATTTTCTTTTAAAGACTTACGCGTTGCGTGAACAAGACCGTCGGCTTGGTTACGAGCTTGAGCCAACTCTTCGAACTTTTTATCTTCTTCAGCGTTCGCTTCCGCATCTTTAACCATTTGTTCGACTTCTTCATCGGACAAACCAGAGTTCGCCTTGATGATAATCGACTGCTCTTTACCAGTACCCTTATCTTTAGCAGATACATTCAAGATACCGTTGGCGTCCAAGTCGAAGCTAACTTCGATCTGTGGCACACCACGTGGCGATGGAGGAATGTCAGCCAAATCGAAACGACCTAACGATTTGTTCTGGCTCGCCATCTTACGCTCACCTTGCAGTACGTGAATGGTCACGGCTGATTGGTTATCGTCTGCAGTCGAGAACACCTGTGATTTCTTCGTCGGAATGGTCGTGTTCTTATCGATGACACTGGTCATTACGCTACCCATGGTTTCAATACCTAGCGTTAGCGGTGTCACATCCAACAACAATACATCTTTCACATCACCAGACAACACAGCACCCTGAATAGCAGCACCCACTGCAACCGCTTCATCTGGGTTAACGTCTTTACGTGGCTCTTTACCAAAGAACTTAGCAACGCGCTCTTGAACCATTGGCATACGAGTCTGACCACCGACCAAAATCACTTCATTGATTTCAGAAATTTCATGATCAGCATCTTTTAGTGCCACTCGAACAGGCTCTAAAGAACGTTCAACTAAATCTTCAACCAACGACTCCAACTTGGCGCGAGTCAACTTAACATTTAAGTGTTTTGGACCTGAAGCGTCGGCAGTAATGTACGGCAAGTTCACATCCGTTTGCGCCGAAGAAGACAATTCAACTTTGGCTTTTTCGCCCGCTTCTTTTAAGCGTTGCATCGCCAATGCATCACCTTTCAGATTGATACCAGATTCTTTCTGGAAGGTCTCTGCTAGGTAATCGATAATGCGCATATCGAAGTCTTCACCACCTAAGAAGGTGTCACCGTTAGTCGCCAATACTTCAAACTGGTGCTCGCCATCGACTTCAGCAATTTCAATAATTGAAATATCGAAAGTACCACCACCTAAGTCGTAAACCGCAACAACACTGTCGCCACGTTTTTTGTCCATACCGTAAGCTAATGCCGCTGCTGTTGGTTCGTTGATGATACGCTTAACATCAAGACCTGCGATTTTACCAGCATCTTTGGTTGCTTGACGCTGGGCATCATTAAAGTAAGCAGGAACGGTAATAACCGCTTCGGTTACTTTTTCACCTAGGTATTCTTCGGCAGTCTTTTTCATTTTCTTCAAGACTTCAGCAGAAACCTGTGGTGGTGCTTTTTTGTCGCCTTTAACTTCAACCCAAGCATCGCCATTGTCGGCCTTAACAATTTTATAAGGCACCATGTTAATGTCTTTTTGTACCACATCGTCTTCAAAACGACGGCCAATCAAACGCTTCACAGCAAACAGTGTGTTTTCAGGGTTAGTTACAGCCTGACGCTTAGCCGGCTGACCAACAAGAATTTCATTGTCATCGGCAAAAGCAACGATGGATGGCGTTGTACGATCGCCTTCGGCATTTTCAATAACCTTTGGCTTGTCGCCTTCAAGAACAGCTACACACGAGTTAGTGGTACCTAGGTCAATACCAATAATTTTACCCATCTTTAAATACTCCGTTAATTTTTTGCTAAATTTTTCTGTCCGGTAATATGTGCTCACCGGATGTTATTTCAAGCCTGCAATTTATTTTTTAAATCGACTTTTTAAGCCTGCTCATCAATGCTTGCTGCTGGAGCGCCACCCTTACTCACCATCACCATGGCCGGACGAATTAATCGACCATTCAACTGATAGCCTTTTTGCATAACGGCGATCACGGTATTTGGCTCTACATCTGGGTTTTCAACCATCGACATGGCTTGGTGCAGCTGTGGATCAAAAGGCTCGCCCACGGGATCAACAGCAACAATATTAAACTTACCAAAGAGATCGATCAGACCTTTCAAGGTCAGCTCAACCCCTTCTTTAATAGCCGTTATATCGGCAGTCTCTGATTCACTGGACTGCAGTGCGCGCTCTAAGTTATCTGCAACAGCAAGTAATTCTTTGGATAACTTCTCTTGCCCGAACTTATGTGCGTTTTCGATATCTTTTTCAACACGGCGACGCAAGTTGGCCATTTCTGCTTCGGCACGGATATACTGATCTTTGGCCTCAGCGGCGCGATTCTCAGCGTCCTCAAGTTGCTTAACCAGATCAACTTCCGATATATCTTCAACGGTTACTTCATCGACACCCGCATCTGACGCCTGTTCTGTTGCGGCAGTTTCAGTTACTTCTTGTTCGATATCGTCTACAGCTTTATCTTCCTGAGTCATGGCTTACCTTTCCAACTCTAATGTTCGTTTAATTCCGGCACTTTTATTGGGGTTATGGCACCCTTTTCAAGCCTATTGATCAGCTAAAAGGGCCATTTTTCGGCTTATTTCTGCTTAGGCGGCAAAATCTTCCTCAGCATCACAAAAACGCTTGCCAATAACAGCAAAATAACTGTACATTTATACAGATAATTACAGTTAGGGTGAGCTCCATGCTGCAGAACTTATTGATTCGAAATATCGCGATTGCAGACAACATCGATATTGATTGGCAATCAGGCATGTCTTCCATTTCTGGCGAGACTGGCGCTGGTAAATCTATTTTGCTTAACAGCCTTAGCCTAGCGCTAGGTGAACGAGCCGACAGCAACATTGTTCGCCATGGCGAAAGCCGCGCAGAAGTGGTGGCATCGTTTGATGTTAGCCGCATTCCCAAGGCACTCGCTTGGCTACAAGAGCGTGAACTAAACGAAGGCAGCGACTGTATTTTGCGCCGAACCATCTCTGCAGAAGGGCGTTCTCGTGGCTTTATTAATGGCCAACCAGTACCACTAACCGAACTGAAAACACTCGGTGAATACTTAATCGACATTCACAGCCAGCATGCTCACCAGTCGCTAATGCGTTCTGGTACACACCTAAATTTATTAGACGACTATGGCCAGCTCAATGCATTGAAAGCCAAAACCAAAGACGCTTGGCTAAGCTGGCAAGGCCTAAATCTAAAATACACCGAGCTTAAAACCAACATTGAAGAAGGCAGCGCACAACGCCAGCTGTTGCAGTACCAGTGTGATGAACTCAACGAGTTAAACTTAGGTGAACATGAAGTCGCCGAATTAGAACAGGAATTTCAACGCATCGAACAAAGCCATTCGCTGCTTGAAGGTGCGCATCAAACCATTCAACATATTGAAAACGACTCAGAAAGCGGTCTCTTGTTGGCGCTAAAATCTGCTAGCCACATTTTGAATAAACTAACCGATACTGCCCAACCCCTGCTGAGCGCTAAAGAGCTATTAAGCAGCGCGACCATTCAAGTCGAAGAAAGTCTGCACGACCTAAACAACTACATCGAAAGCTTCGACGTTAATGAAGAGCGTAAGCACTTCTTAGAAGAGCGCTTGGATCTGATCAATACGCTGTCGCGTAAGCATCAGGTGCTCACAACCGAGCTGTACAGCAAACATCAGCAACTGGTCGACGAACTCGAAAGCTTCAGTGTCGATGCTGATAGCCTGCCGGAACTAGAAGCCGAAGTCGCGCAACGCAAAGAACTCTACATTCAGTTAAGCACCGAACTCTCGGCCAATCGCAAGCAATGCGCACAGCAGTTCGAAACAGAAATCATTGAAAAATTAGCACAGCTATCGATGCCCGGCGCTCGCTTTGAAGTTGTGTTCGCTGAGCGGCCTCAGCTTGGCCCTTCTGGCGCTGACCAAATTGAGTTTCATGTCAGCCTTAACCCTGGCCAACCTTTGCAACCACTTGCCAAAGTCGCCTCGGGCGGCGAGTTGTCCCGTATTTCATTGGCTATTCAGGTGGTCTGTGCTGAGCACTCAACCATTCCAACACTGGTGTTTGATGAAGTTGATGTCGGCATTAGCGGTGCGACTGCAGAAATTGTAGGCCACATGCTTAGAAGCGTTGGCAGCCAAGGGCAGGTGATCTGCGTTACCCACTTACCGCAAGTCGCGGCCGTTGGACACAATCACTATGTTGTGAAAAAACAACAGTTAGAGCAAACCACGACCACGGATATTCTGCAGTTAACCAGCGATCAGCGAATTGATGAAATAGCGCGCATGCTGGGTGGTATCGATATTACGGCACAAACCCGAGCACACGCTGAAGAAATGCTAAACAGCCAACAACGCCAGCATTAGCAGTTAAGTACTTATTGTCCAAACAGTTAGGTGCTTGCCAAAACAGCTAAACACCTGCCAACAAAAAAGCCAGATAGCCATCGTTTTATATTAACGATCGCTATCTGGCCTTGTCTTGATTGACTCAGACTTTATTCTTATTTCTATTTAGACTTCGATTTAGCGTAAATCACCAACGAATGGTCAACAATTTCAAGGCCATGATCAATCGCAATCTGCTTTTGACGCTCCTCGATAATCTCATCGCTAAACTCAATAACCTCACCGGTATCGATATTTACCATGTGGTCATGGTGATCTTCTGTGGCGATTTCATAAACGGCGTGATTATCATCAAAATGATGCTTAACGATCAGGCCTGCCGATTCAAACTGAGTTAACACGCGATAAACAGTTGCTAAGCCAACATCTTCACCAGCATCTTGTAAATTTCTATAAATATCTTCAGCACTGAGGTGGTCTTCTTCACCTGCAGCTTCAAACATCTGTAAAATCTTTACTCGAGGTAAAGTTACTTTAAGGCCTACTTTTTTTAGCTCTAGATTTTGTGTCGCCACCTTCTCGTCTCCGAATAACTGTGTACAATGCTTCGATCGCACGTACAGACATACTAAGGGTAATTCATTGTTTATTAGACTATCAAAATATGCGCTTTTTTTCTCTTTTAGCTTAATTCTAACATCGTGCGGTCTACTTAAACCTTATCAAGCTGAGCTTGGTCAAGGTAATTTTGTGCAACAAGAACAACTTGATCAGCTAAGTATTGGTATGACTAAAGATCAAGTCACCTTCTTGTTGGGTACACCCATGCTCTCTGGTTTAGATACCGAACAACACTGGATCTACACGACCTATTCTGATGCTGCTGGCTATGCCAGCTTAGTGATCGAATTTACCGAAGGGAACGTCTCTGCCATTAGGCTCAGCGATAACTTCCTCACCGAATAAAGCTCAACCACTAAAAAAATAAGCAGCAAATGCATCAAGCCTTCTTGGTTTTTGCCGCACGGTTAGCCCGTGCCTGCTTAGGGTCAATCAGCAGAGGTCGATACAGTTCAACTCTATCGCCCTCATGCAATGTCTCGACCTCAGGCTTGGTGACCTTTCTGCCGAACACGCCCATCGGGCAGTCGGCCAGCACCAAACCTTCAAACTCTTTATCCAACCCCGAAGCAAGGGCGGCATCCATCACGGTCGCGCCTTCAGCAACCTCAACTTCAACGATTAACTGCTTCTGTGGTGTTGCGTAAGCAACTTCTACTTTCATCTGTTTGCTTCCATTTCTTCATTATTTACGCTCATATCAAAGTTACCGGTTTCGACTGAGCTTGCTTCACAAAGGCCTCAACCATTTGATCGGCAATTTTCTTAAACATCAAACTAAAGGCAATATCCTGCACGCCCTTCTTCGCATCGAAAGATAAATCCAGACTCACTTTGCAACCGGTATCTGCCAGCGCCTTGATCGTCCATTGCCCGCTTAATGACTGAAACGGCCCCTGTTCTAACGTCATTTCGATGCTGCTAGGGTAAGTCAGCCGATTACGGGTCACTAAGGTTTTTTCAAAACCTGCTTTAGCGATCACCAATTCACCAAGCATGTGCTCATCTGATTGCTCAATGATGCGCGCAGACTTCATACCCTCTAAAAAGCTGGGGTAGCATTCTATATCATTAATCAGCCGATAAAGATGTTCAGCTGGCGCCAAAACTAAAGCGCTGCGATGTATTTCGATCATAGGGTTGGGAACATTGCTCGTGATTTTAGTAACCGAAAGAGGTACAACATAAAAGAAAAAATAAGTAGGCCAAGAATAACATTTAGATAGTTAATTGACAGCAGGCTACCCACCGCTCGGACAAAGACCAGACCGAGCACTATCGGCACAATGAAACGCAGCTCCAATCGCCAAAAAAAGTAACGAATACCGCCATGAGGGTTCACTTGTCGCAACACCCGATTAGGCCAGATCAACCAACCCACCCAAATACTGATGCAAGCAGACAACAGGGGTACCAGAACGCCCTGACCCAGTTGCTGAGTAAATAAATAAAGCGTTTGGCCATACCAAGTCAACGGCGAAAAACCATCGTGAGACAATACCAAGCCAATGCTGATTGCTAGCGAAATCAGCACCGTGCTACTAAGAAGCCAAGGGCTGTAGTTAGATAGGGAGCGTTGCGTCACCAGCATTAAAAAAGGTAGCGAGCTTATGACGCCTGTCAATGCTAAGGCCCCCAACCAACTGGCCAGCGCCATTGGAATAATGGGCACAAACTCTAAACTCGCAGCTAAAGCACGTAACAGAGTCCCGGCCTGTAACACCTCTCCGCCGTAAGCACTGATCCAATCCCATGAGATCGAAAGCATTGCCACACCAAACAGAACATCGACCAATTGCACAGCAATAATCACCCGCCCCGTCGGCAGCTGATCAGACACCTTGGTGCCGAGCGTATACCAGATAAACAGCCCTGCCATAGATGATGTAAGCGCGTGCTGCATGGCCGCGACAAAATCTTCAAACGACAGCAGCAGCCAAGACATATCGAGCAGCATTTCAACAATGTAAGGCAATCGCCAAATAATAAAAGCTAACAGAATGGGAATAACCGCGGCGAATATCATCGAAATACCGCGCCAAGCAAGACCGCCGACCACCATCAACAGGATCGCTTGAGCGATAACAAAAGTCATAATGCGGGAAATATTCTGGCTTTGTTCAAACCAGTAGAGGTTTTGATCTAATGGCCTAAGCATTAGCAGGTCGCCGCGCAAACCATCGACACTGAAAATCACCGCCCATGAGGTATTAAAGAGGTTGCCCGCCAAGGTCATCGTCACTGCTGCCAGTAAGGTGATAACAAAAACACGCGCCCAAAATGGATGGTTACTAACAAAGCCAAATTCGAACGGTGTGGTGCGAAAAATTCGCCCCGCGACCAGCTCAGCTTGCAACACCGGCAAAATAAACAGTAGTTTCAATAATAGATAGGCTGCCAAAAAGGAGCCTTCGCCGTGCTCAACAACCAGTGTCGGTAAGATCAGCACATCCGACAATCCTATTTGAGTCCCCAATAAAAGGGCGATCAATAAAAATAGATTCAATGCTTGGACATCCTGTTTCAATTGATACGACGAACCAATAGGGTAGTGATGCAACAGCCACCGTACACAACCAGTGGCCCCGAGCCAACTAACAACTAACAACTAACAACTAACAACTAACAACTAACAACTAATAAACTAATAAACTAATAAACTAATAACCAAAAATTGCCTATCAATTACTGGTTAGGCATCAATAGCCTGTACATGATAGCTGTTATCGCTAACGAGAGTGAGCGGCTGATAACTTACAGGCTAAACTCTCGACGCAAATCCTTATCAGTTAAGAAGCGGCCACCTAACGACAGGGTTTCTGTTGACGAAGTACTGTCCATAACACCGCGCGATTTAACACAGAAATGCGTTGCATTCATTTTAACGGCGACATTATCAGTACCTAACAGAGTTTGCAGCGCGATTAAAACCTGTTGGTTTAAACGTTCCTGCACCTGTGGTCGCTGTGCAAAAAAACGCACAATACGGTTTATTTTCGACAGGCCAATAATCTTCTGATCAGGTATATAGGCGACATCGGCCGTACCATCAATGGTGACAAAATGGTGCTCACAGGTACTGGTTAAACCAATATCTTTTACCCGTATCATTTCTGAGACGCCCATCTTATTTTCAATTAATGTAATTTTGGGGAAGTTTTCGTAGCTAAGCCCAGAAAAAACTTCACTCACATACATCTTTGCAATGCGCTCTGGCGTCTCTGAAAGGCTATCGTCCGATAGATCCAGCGCCAACACCTGCATCACTTCACGCATTAACGTTTCAATCTTTGCTTTTTGCTCAGATGTTTTCAGACGCTGCTGCAACATCGGCGTTTCCATGCCCAATTCAATGAGTTTGTTATGGACAGCGAGCGCTTCCGCTGAAATAGACATACTTGTATACCTTTAACTAGCTTCTTCAATAAAATTTATGCGCGGCATCATATCACAGCGTCTGACAATTCTTATGTTTACATTAAGCAAACAATCTGCCACTTAATTCCTTTTAGCAATATGCGAAGATACCGGCATACCATCTACCTCGTTTAGAGTGAACTGTATCGCAGCAAACGAAAAATATACCTATCAATTTGACCAGCATCATCTAAGCTTAACGCTGTCTATGAGCTAAACTGCATAGATAAAGGTCAAATATCCTAGGCCATTTATCATTATCCTGCTCAAGCAAAACAGTCCTAATGTGAATTCTGAGGATCGCAGTGGCACAGCAAAAAAACATAAGCCAAATTCTTTTAAAGCAAACATTGCCGATAACGCTGGTCATTGCGCTAGGCACGAGCATGGTCTTTGGCATGGGTATGATTTGGGCGATTAACACCAGTGCCGATCATGCACACCAGGAAAACCTGAATCAGGCTCTTAGCAGCTACCATCAGGCCATTGCTGCCGAGTCCTCCCACCTTTACTCGATCGCCAGCAACCCTTTGACATTACAGTCGCTAACCAACGTGCAGTCGCTAACCAAACTGCATCGCAACTATAACCTTTCGGTATTACACGCTACAGGGCCCTTTACTTCATCGGTGTCAATCTACTTGAAAGACGGCAGCCTATATTCGTCGACACTGAATTACAGCCTCGAAAATGCACCCGATATCGCCCTTACCCCTTGGTTCAACTACGTTATTGGCGCGCAGCAAACCTTTATTGAAACCACAAGTAACGGCCTATTAATCGCCGCTCCGATTATGCAGGCAAATGAATTACTCGGTGTCATTGTTTCCCAAACCGTCAATTTAAAAGCTTTAATCAACATCCATTTAAATGACTACAACCTAGTTATCCTCGATCGTACGGAGAGGGTGCTTTACAGCACCAACACCGAGCTGTTCCCGCTTTACTCGACACAGTTAATTAGAGATAACGCCACTTGGCGAAAATCGATGTCGTTATCCGAAGGTGACCTCACCTTTGTCAGCTTTGAAAAGAAAAGCGTGCACCAAAAAAACCTTCTATTGCTGTATTTATTATTATTTAGTGGGGCAAGCTTTATATTCATTAGCGCCTTTGTTACCGCGAAAATTGCTGGCCGCGTCATTCGTGAAGCGATTACTGATTTCACTCTGGCCATAGAACATTTTGAGCAACACAAACAAATAGGCGCGCTAACCAAAAAAACCTACGACATCAGCGAGCTCAGGCAGCTCAATGAGCGCTTTCAAGATTTATTAACCAAGCTTTTAGCCTCGAACCTCTCTAAGAATCGAGTATCAGCTATCTTAAACTCGCTTAATGATTTACTCGTCGTTTTCGACTTGGACGGTACGCCAGTAATCAGCAACCGTGCATTCGACGATTTCTTTACCAACAAAGAATTTTCACACAAAGACATTTTTAGCTTTCTGTTTAATAACTTTGACAGCCCCAAGTCATTACTCAACATGACGCGACCATTGCCCAGTTTTGAAACAACTTATCAAACTGGCACTCAGGGCGGCCGTCAAACCAATATTGTGCATTGGAGTAGAAGCCCAATGTTCGATGAGCAGGGAAATATTTTTGGCGCCATCTTCGTCGGCCAAGACATCACCCACTCGAATGAACTTTCGACCAATATCGAACTTAAAAACGCTGCTATCGATGCTGCCGACTCCGGCATTCTAATTCTAGAAAATGAAGCACCCTTTACTCGGGTTTGCTATGCCAATACCGCCTTTGAGCGCATCACTGGCATCAGTAGCCAGCTTATCTGCAATAAAGACCTGTCTTTGAAAGATTTTAAGCAGTTCGCCAATGCTCCTCTGGCTCGTATTCGCACAGCGATGATCGAGAAAAAATCCATTGTCGAAGTACTCAAGGTTCCGCTTAAAAACAACGACCAAAGCCACGTAGAATTGGTTTTAAGCCCTATTCCAACAGATGGTCTTAAACAAAAAAGCTATTACCTTTGTATTCTAAAAGATGTCACCCAACAGCAGGTAAACTCCAACCTGCTTATTTCTGCTAAAGAACAGGCAGAACAATCAGCTCGTTTAAAGTCAGAATTTCTTGCCAGCATGAGTCATGAAATACGAACTCCGATGAACGGTGTCATTGGCATGCTGGATATTTTACATGACACCCCACTGACGATGCAGCAACTCAACTATGTGCGTATTGCACAAGGCAGCGCCGACGCCTTGCTCAGTATCATCAACGACATTCTCGACTTCTCTAAAATTGAAGCGGGCAAAGTCATACTCGATCACGCTGATTTTAATCTCTACGAAATGCTAGACAGCTTCATTGACGGCATGGCTCAACAGGCGCAGCGCAAAGGCATTGAGCTAATCATTGATACGTTAAAAGTGCAGCACCATCAGGTCAAAGGAGACGCCGGCAGGGTACGGCAAATTCTGACTAATCTCGTCAGCAATGCGATTAAATTCACCGAACAGGGCTATGTGAAAATCCAGGTTGAATCGACTGATTTAGACGACCAGCTCTGCACTCTGTTGGTTTCAGTCAGCGACACCGGCAAGGGGATTCCCGCAGACAGACAACATTCGTTATTCGACCCATTCATTCAGGTAGAAGCCAAAGATGCGGTCAAAGGAACCGGCCTTGGACTGGCCATTGTCAAACAGCTGGTTGAGAGCATGAACGGCCAAATCGAAGTGTTGAGCGAAGTCGGCCAAGGAAGTGAGTTTAAATTTAGTATTGAAATTGAAGCGACCAATCCACAACCAATACTTTCGACTGATCATATATCCGGTAAACGCATTCTATTGGTTGAAGACTGTGAGATGACTCGACAAACCATAACCAACCAACTGAGCCACTGGGGTGCTAGCATCGTGACCATCGATTCGGCCGAGCAAGCAATCGACTATATCGAAACGCAGGATGACAATATCGATTTAGCGCTCATCTCCTCAGAGATGAAACAGATGAGCGGTAAGGCGCTGGGCGTAAGGTTAGCCACAACACATCCCAAAGCGACCATAAACCAGCGAGTGCTCATGACCCCGGTAAGCAAAGACCCGAACTTGGCGGGCATTTCACGCGCAGGTTTTAACAGTCACATCACCAAGCCAGTCAAAGCTAAAGATCTTGCCAATCTATTTAACAGCACGCTGAACAGCAGCGATGCAGTTTCAGTCAACGAGCCAATCAACGACACTAATGGCGAAGCAAACATGAGCAAGCAACAACGCATTCTCATTGTTGAAGACAATACAGTAAACCAAATGATTGCCCGCAAGTTTGTCGAAACGCTCGGCTTTGAAGCCGTAACGGTGGCAAACGGACAGGAGGCTCTGGACACCCTAATTGCGCAATCCGAAAACCCAATCGACAGTCATTTCGACCTTATACTGATGGATTGCCAAATGCCGATTATGGACGGCTTTGAGGCGACCGATAAAATTCGCCAAGCCGCCGCTGGCGAAATGTTTAAAGACATCCCAATTATTGCCATGACCGCCAATGCAATGAAGGGCGACCGTGAACGCTGCATCGAGGTCGGCATGAACGACTACACTTCCAAGCCGCTCGATAAAGAGGATTTCCTCAGTACGATTCAACGCAACCTTCGCACCTAAACAGCCTCATTTACAATTCTCAAACGCCCAGTTACGCGCTAATGAATAAATTACAGTCATCAACGACTGGATTTTCCGTTACACTAAAACCAGTTGAGCGCGCGGTTTAAATGTCGTCATCTAGCGCTCGCAGTCAGCTTTTATTTTTTCGGAGTTGTTTCATTGCCAGAAGAACGCACCCATTTAATTGACCATTTTAGTCAATCTGATGCAGCCGATCAGGAAGTCCTGATTGGCCAGCGATTAGTACAAAAAGATTTTGAAAGTGTTGCGCTACTGCTTGAATCACTCCCCTTAGATCTTCGGCTATCAACCTGGCAACAGATTGCGCCAGAAAAACGCTTGGCAGTATTAATCGAGATGCGCAGCGACCCGCGTGAGCATCTATTCGATGACATGTCGCTCGCGGAGTTAGACGCGCTCTTTGAAGGCATTGAACCGAGCGAACTGGTTGAGCTGTCCGAATCACTGCCGGAGCGCATTATCGACCGAGCGCTCAATGCCATGGATTTGGAGCAACGTAAGTTTTTCCAAGTGGCACAGCAGTACTCAGATCAACAAGCCGGCCACTGGATTAACCAAGACTTCTTAGTACTACCGCAAAACGCCAAAGTTCGAGATGCTCTTCGATTACTTCGACGTAATCTGGAAAGCTATACGGATAGCGTTTTCTTAGTCGACCGACTTGGGCATTTTATTGCCGCGGTTAAAATATCTGCAGCCATTGGCGCTCCCGATCACACGCCGCTATCAGACATCAATGAAGACAGCTTTACCACCCTAGCGGCCACTGACAACATTGTCGATGCAGCAATCAAAGTACAAAACAGTCAGTTTGCCTCGTTGCCCGTCGTTGACGACCGCAACATTCTGATTGGCCGTATTGATATTGGCTCGGCCTGCGACATCGTCAACAATAACTACGAACGCCAAATTATGGCGAGCGCGGGTATGGATGAAGACGAAGATTTATTCGCACCTGCACTGGTTAGTGCTAAAAAACGTGCGCTTTGGTTAGGCATCAACCTACTGACGGCCTTTGCAGCCTCATGGTTTATCGGCCTATTTGAAGCAACTTTGCAACAGGTTGTCGTACTTGCGGTACTGATGCCTATTGTTGCCAGTATGGGCGGTATTGCTGGCAGCCAAACGCTAACACTGATCATTCGCGGTATTGCTTTAGATCAGGTCAGCCGAGCCAACCAAAAGGCTTTATTTAAAAAAGAAATTCGAGTCGGCAGCATCAACGGCATCGCTTGGTCGATTATTATTGGCGTTGTGGTTAGTTTTTGGTTTCACAGCCCGATGATCGGTCTAGTTATTTGTTTAGCCATCTTGGTTAATATTCTAGCCTCCGCTGCTGCCGGCGTGATCATCCCAATTGTGCTGAATAAAATAAAATTCGACCCTGCACTTTCTGGCTCTGTCATCCTAACGACAGTGACTGACATTATCGGCTTTGTCACCTTTCTTGGCTTAGGCAGTATTATTCTGACCTAAGCCTAACTCGCTTTACCTAACATAACGACCTGTACCAAAAATCCGCAGCATATTTAAGGCGTTAATGAGCGGTCATGACCATAAGCCAATAGGTAACTAGCTAACACCAACGTGATCGTTCCAATTAATTGCGGCAACCAAAATAATAACGACGGCATCGCCCACTGGGTATTTAAAAAACCGCAAACCAAGCCAAGCAACATAGCCAACCACTTAGTCTGAAAGGACTCATTTAACAAAGGCTTTCCAGCCAAATCAAAGGTGATTAAGAAGGTCGCCACCAAACCAACGATAAACCCGAGCGTCAGCAATAGAATCGATGTCGGGTTTAAACCCTCAACATTCATACCTGAAAATAGCGTGTGGTAACTCACCACGACACAGGTCATTAATGTCACTAAACTAGGAAAAAATACGATGAGAGAATAGAGATAAAACAACTTCCGAGACAGCATAGATGAAACCCTTTAACAGTCTTTATTTTTATTAATTGGGGTCAGCTTATTCTGCAAACTTTATAATTTATTATGTTCACAACAAGCCTTATAAGGTTAAATAATGCCAGAGGTGACAACGAAACCGCAATGAATATTATCAAGCGATCACGTTCGCTACCGAGCGATTAAATGCATAGCATCAGCCAACCAAAAGGCTTTTAACCTCGACTAAAAGACTTTTAACTTAGCCGCCAACTCACTAAAGCTCTTAGCCTGTAGAGACAACGCTTTACTGAATCGGTCCGATTGTTCTGAATTACTGGTCAACAGACGTGCTAGCTCCTTCGATTCTGACGTAACATCAATAACATCTTGATAACGCCCAGCCTGAGTTTCTGTAGCAGTATTGATGTTTTGGCTCATTTGATCGAGCTCGTTAATCGACGTGAAAATTTTGCGTAGCGCCTCAATGGCTTGCTTACTGGCCTCGGCGTTTTCCGATGCCTGCTCTTGGTTTTGGGTAATAAGATCAACCGTACTGCGGGCGCGTTCCTGTAAGTTTTGAATCATGGTTTCAATTTGGCTGGCCGACTCTTGCGTTCGCGAGGCAAGGGTTCTCACTTCATCCGCGACAACGGCAAAGCCTCGACCCTGTTCACCTGCTCTGGCCGCTTCAATAGCCGCATTCAGTGCCAGCAGGTTAGTTTGCTCTGCAATACCTTGAATCACCGCCATCACTTCATTAATTTTATTGCTGCTTTCGGCTAACTCATTCACTGTACCTTTTGCATCGTTCATTCTTTTCGCCAGTTGAAGTGACGAGCCGAGCGAACGCTCCAAGAGTTTATCACCGTTCTGAGCTTGAATTTTTACTTCCGCCGAAACGCCAGACGCTTGCGACGCTTCAACAGCGACAGTTTGCCCCAACGCCGTTAACTCATCGATAGCGTCAACAACCGTACCTGTTCCTTCCGCCTGTTTTGCCGACTGCTTACGAACATCGTCTGTAGAATAAGCCAGTGCATGTGCGTACGCCGAAACACGCATACCGGCAGATGTTATTTCTCGCAGCGACTCACCCAGTTGCTTAACAATGGCACCCGCGGCATCTGAGATATCGCCAAATTCATCACTATGACGCTTTTTAATAATTCGGGAAAAATCACCCTTAGCAATCGTCTGTAATTCTTTCGACAAGTAACGTGCAGGCGAAACAATACGACGCTGACTGACGATCATCAACAAACCTAAAATGGTCAAAAAGCAGATAAAAAAGATATAAACCAATTTATTATTCAGCTCGATATCGGCTAGCTCATGCTCGATGTCTTCGGCAATTTTTTTATCTAGCATATCCAAAACACTATCAAGCTTTACGTGCATGGCGGATATTTTTTCTTCAAATGCGGGCACTAAAGCGCTACCTGCTTCTGGTCCTTCACTGATAAAGGTTTCTACCATTGCGGCACCGGTTTTGTATTGATCTTCAAAAAGAGGCAACAACTGTTGATAAACTGTTTTGTATTCTGGTTCCAAGCGCATCAGTTCGTCGATTGTTTCGCGAAAGTGCTGTGCAGCCTGCTCGGCTTTCTGTAAATTGCTCTCAACGATGCTGGCGTTATCTCCGGCGGCACTGGCACCAAACAGCCACTGATCGGTTTCACCTGCGTATTCTTTTGCCTCGTGGACATTTTCAATAGTCGGTATCAACACATTAGCATTATAAATCAGATCATTTCGGAGCTTATGCCCCTGACTGATCATCAACCCTCCTTGAACCATAATGATGATTAAAAAAGATGCCGACAACATCATCAATAACTGAGATACTCGAATTGCTTTCATGCTGCTACCTAACAGTAAATAAATGGGTTAGCCTCAGCGTAGATGACAATTTTGACCAGCACCAAGCTAAACACTGGCAACTTTTATCGCGTTTAAGAATATAAAAAATACTATTTTTATCATTTCGATATATTGAATTTTTTTTGTGCCATCGCTGTGAGCAAGTTAACGCTTTAGCCAGGAAAAACTAAAGTTTGCTATAGCATCGAATCACGACAATGATGGCCGTCGCTTCGTTCATTCATCAAAACATCACCCGACAAGTTCAGTTAAGCTGTACTGCATCATAAAAAAATAACTTCAGCTTGTTAGACTGTAGCTGACGATCACACTCACCAATCAATGACAAAAAAATCAGTGATTACATTAGGAGCCAGCCATGATTGAGCACTGCTCAGAAGAAAACCAACAACAGTGGCTTGCACTGCGTTGTGAACTATGGCCAGACGATTCGCCAGAAGACCACCAGCTTGATATCGATAATTTATTGGCGGAACCAGAGCAGTTTGTACAAGCCATTTTTCGCTTAAGTGACGATCAAGCGGTAGGTTTTATCGAAGCATCCATCCGCTCAGAATACGTTAACGGCACGTCAACAACGCCGATCGTTTTTTTAGAGGGTATCTACGTTAAAGAAAGTCATCGAGGCTACGGCATCGCTAAAAAATTGCTGCAATTTATTACCGAGTGGGCGTTAGATAACGGCTTTACTGAACTGGCCTCGGATGCGCTGGTCAGCAACAGGTCGGCACAGCAGTTCCACCAAGGCTTAGGCTTTGAAGAAACCGAGCGAGTCGTCTTTTACTGTAAATCGCTGCTCGATGATTAACCGAAGGCGCAGGCCTTCGCCTTGACTGCATTGATGGTTTCTTCGAAGCGTCACATTATTAAGGCATATTAGCGGGTTCACACTTACATCTGCTCATTATGCCAGCTCAAACCAAATCGTCGCTCAGAGTATTTTTTACTTTTTTAAAACTCGGTTTAACCTCCTTTGGCGGCCCCATCGCGCACATCGGTTACTTTCACAAAGAGCTAATCGAAAAACAAAAGTGGCTAAGCGACGCTCAATTTGCGCAGCTCTTTTCTATCTGCCAATTCTTACCCGGGCCAGCAAGCAGTCAACTAGGCTTTATATTAGGCTATCAACGTGCCGGTTTACGGGGTGCTCTTGCTGCGTTTATCGCCTTTACCTTGCCCTCGGCACTGGCCTTAATCTTCTTAGCCCAATACTTACCCTACCTTTCAACAGCCGCTGGGCAACTTGTTATTCAGGGGCTTAAACTGGTTGCTGTCATTGTCGTCGCTGATGCCATCTTAAGCATGGGCAAAAAGTTATGCCCCGACTGGCCACGACGAATACTAGCGATCCTTGCCTGTCTTGTTTTAGTTATATTTAGTAGTGCTCTGAGCCAACTGGCTGTCATCTTAGTAGCAGCATTGGCAGGCATGTGGCTATGCCGCCCAGAAGCAAAGCAAGCGCCATCCGAACTGGGTATCGCCATACCAGCAACCGTCAGCTATGTTAGCGCCATTAGCTTTGTAAGCTTGTTGATCATCGCACTATTGCCGCCAATGCAATCCACATTATTAGCCAGCTTACAGTCGTTTTATTATGCGGGTGCGCTCGTCTTTGGCGGTGGTCACGTCGTCTTGCCGTTACTTGAGCAAGCCTTTGTAGCGCCTGGCCTGATCAGCCAACAAGAATTTTTAGTCGGTTACGGCGCAGCCCAAACCGTTCCGGGGCCTTTATTTTCAATTGCAGGCTACATTGGTGCTCTCATACCTTCTGACTCACCGCTGTTATTTGCCGCGCTTGCTCTGTGCTTGATGTTTTTGCCTGGCTTTTTATTAGTCTTAGCGGTTCTGCCATTATGGCCTCGCTTACAAACCGCGAAACGCACGCAGCGAGCTATTGCCGGCGTCAACGCAGCTGTTGTTGGTATTTTATTAGCCGCGTTTTTAGGCCCGATGACTCAACTTATAGCGCATTCACCCAGCGACATCATCATTAGCCTGATCGGTTTTGGCTTACTGAATCGTTTCAAAATATCGGTATTATGGATTGCCTGTTGGTGTATTTTTAGCCAAGTTGTTAAGCTAGGGTTAATGCCTATGTAATATTTTTGTCTCGCACCATCTTGGCCTAATAGTTCGTTGGTCTAACACTGTGTCAACTAAGTACTATGCTAACCAACGACTATGTTAACCTAGCTCTACCTTGGTTAACGATACATGCTAATACTGGACTCACTCTGATAAACAGATTATTTATTAGAGCCATTCATTCATTTTGATTTTGATAGAGCGCATGATGAAACTACAACTTATCTCATTAACGATCGTATCAGCACTCCTAGCCGGCTGTGCAACTGGCCCAGTGACTCACTCACAAATTGAATCGCCATACAGCGAAGCAGAGCAACTTGCCGCGCAATCTGCAGTTAACGCGAGCAGTGACCAGCTGGCACTGAAACGGAAAATCGCGGTAGCGCGTCTATCAAATGAAACCACTTATGGTAAGGGTTTACTCAGCGGCAGTGACGGTTCAGATAGCGCTGAGAAAATCAGCGATATGTTTATTCAAAGCCTGACTAACTCCGGCAACTACTTAATTTTTGAACGCCGAGACATTGAGTTACTAGAATCAGAGGCCCAGTTCTCTGGCTTGGATCAAGACTTCGTGGGTGTCGATACTTTAGTGATTGGTTCTTTAACTGAATTTGGCCGCAGCACCACCGGCACATCAGGTTTTTTCTCTTCAACAAAGAAACAACAGGCTACCGCCACCATTGCATTACGCCTTGTTGATGTTGCTAGCGGCCAAGTGATTCACTCACTTCGCGGCTCCGGTATAGCCTCAACAGAAACCCAAAGCACCCTCGGTTTTGGCTCGGTAGCATCCTATGACGGCTCTATTAATGACCGAGCTATTGGCACCGCAGTTAATGCGGCGGTTGGTAAGCTCGATCAATATATGCTGCAAAAACCTTGGTCAGCCGATGTGCTCGACATAGACGACGGCCTGATTTTTATCAGCGGTGGTCAATCTCAAGGTTTATTCGAAGGTCTGAAGCTAGCGATCTATACCAAAGGAAAACAGGTGAAATCGGCAACCGCCGGCACGACAATTACATTGCCTGGACAACAGATTGCAACCGCCGAAGTGATACAGTTATTCGGTGATACAGAACTGACTGAAGGCGCAATCCTTCGGCCTCTAACTGGCAACATCAACGGCCTCAACCCAGCAGACCTTAGAGTCATAGAGGGAGACTAATTATGCGCTACGCTATTGTCCTATTTTTTACGATTACGCTATCGGCTTGCAGTATTAATGGCCCAGTGACCCAGCAGGCGACTATTGATGATCGCCCCACCGTAACCTTCGATGTTGGCGGCTATAATCCAGTTAAACTGATGCTGTATGTCGACGGTTTTAGTTATGGCGCTCTAGCCAAATATCAATATAAACGTACCGAATTAAAACTATTGCCAGGCAAGCACCTTGTTGAGGTCTACCACAACGACCAGCTAATTTATTCTAGGCGTCAATACTTTGGAGAATCAACCGCTTCGGTCATTAAGGTATATCAATAATGCGTCACGTGATCATCACAAACTCGACTGCAATACTGGTTAGCCTACTTCTTTGTTCGTGCGTGGTCGTGCCGAAATACGATTGGGGCAGTTATGAAGAAGACCTATTGGAATATTACTCCAGCCCTGATAACAAAGCCGAGCTTGCAACGAATCTGGAAAAACTCATAGCTAAGCAAGAGGCCAAAGGAAATATCCCTCCGCCTGGATTATATGCCGAGCTAGGCACGCTCTACTTAGAGAATCACCATACTGAAACAGCGATCAGCTTTTATCAAAAAGAGTTTGACGCCTGGCCGGAGAGCCGCCCATTAATGCAGCGCCTAATTACCAATTTGGAGGCCGCATTATGAAGCACGTTCTATTACTCGGCCTAAGCCTAATATTCGTTGGTTGTGCAAACTTTGGTGAGATCGAAGACCCTCTGGCGACATACCATGAGAGCCAACCTCGCTCTATTTTAATCGTCCCAATACTGAACAACTCGGTCGAAGTGTTAGCCGGTGATCTTGCCGTTACAACCTTGCCGAAACTACTTTCCGATCAGGGCTATTATGTGTTCCCGGTGCATACTGTGAAGGCGTTATTTCAATCGGAAGGGCTTTACGAGCCCGCAGAAATTCATCAGCAGCCCAGCGAAGTCATCGCTGAATTATTTTCTGCAGATTCCATCCTTTACATCATAATCCATACTTGGACGGCACAGTACATCGTTTTAAATACAACAACGACAATCGATCTTGAATACCGAATGACCAATGCACAGGGTGAGCAGATTTTCCATAAGCGGCAAAAACTCAGCTACAGTCCTGAGTCCAGTACCAATGAAGAAGCAAGCTTGATAGAAAGCTTACTGTTTTCAGCGATCAGTGCCGCATTCGAACGAGCAGACCCAGAGTTTATTCCTCTAACCCGACGAGCGAATGAACGAGCATTCCTCTTTAGCAAGCCAGCCTTACCGCCTGGACCTTACAGCATTGAATACAATCGTTATTACGATATTGATGAAGAAGCCTTTTTGATTATAGAAGAATAGCGGGCTCAGCCCGCTACTAAACCCAGCTCACTAGTCAAAAGCACAGCTGAGTAGCAGTTCATCCGTTATTAACTGATGCACACTCAAACCTTCTAACGTTATCAGACCATAGCTGGGCGGCCAGTCTTGACGCGGCATAGCCACCGAGCCTGGATTCAACAGGTAATAGCTATCAACCCGCTCTGCAACTGGCACATGCGTATGACCGCTGGCAAAAACACTGCCCGTGGCAAGTGTCGGTAAATGGCTCGGTGTAAAAGTATGGCCATGACAAAAAAAGCCTCTGCGCTGGCCGATAAACAGCTGGTTATACTCGCCAAGCATAGGGAACTTCAGTAAGGCTTGATCAACCTCGCTGTCACAATTACCGCGTACAGCAATAATGCTTTCAGCATAAGTATTGAGCAGATTAGCAACCGCGATAGGATCATAACCCGACGGTACTGGATTGCGAGGTCCGTGATTGATTAGATCACCCAGCAGTATAAGTTGTTCGGCTTCGCTGCGCTCAAATGCCTCAATTGCTCGCTGAGCAGCCTGATAATCACCATGAATATCAGAACATACAAATAACGTCATTTTCTCTCTCCCATGATCAAGGCTCGGCATGATAAAGCAATCGTCGGTAAAAGTAGTTGAGCTGAGTTCAGTAAGCATTGATTTTAAACCTGCAACACCCTATATTCATTCTGACTAGCAGCTCAATGGCGACTCCGCCAACAAGAGCTCTTAACAACATTTCCATGACAACGGCGTCATATCACCTTAACTCAGTTAATAATACCGACGGTATTACTTTGCTGATTAGGAGGCTCTATATGGCGTTTTTCTATCCCGGCATGATGCTGCTAGCATCCACTCCCTTTTGGCTACGCTTGGCCTATTTTGTCTTGCCCAGCGCTATCGCCATACTATTAATGTTTAACACCATGCTCGCGAACCGACTGTACAGTGTCGCGATGATCCTATTACTGCTGTACTTTGCTCTGGCCAGCCTATTTTTAGCCAAACAACGACTAGCACGGCTCAACGAACAGCTCGCCAGCTTAGCGCCTTTTTCAACATTGCCATTGAGCAATAACGACCAAGATTTCAATCAACTGGCTGTTCATATAAACCATCTATTACGAGAGCTTAAACGCAAACAACAGCTGTTAGAGGGGTGCGCAAAAGAAGCGCAATACACCGCAGACGAACTCAACCATTCTTCAGTACAGCTGGCTGACGATGCCGAGCAAGAACACGCGGCGCTAGACTCGATTGCAACAACCGCCGAAGAAATGACCGCTACGGTCAACGAGATTGCCGGTAAAATTTCGCTGACTGAGCAAATGGCCCAGAACACTTCCAGCGTGGTCAATAGTGGTAAGCACTCACTGCAACAACTACAGACAACCATCGATCAATTAAAAAACAGCGCCGAAAAAAATCAGCAACACGTACAAACGCTGACACAATACTCGGCGGATATCAGCCACTTTGTCAGTACGATTTCTAAGATCACGGCAAACATTAATCTACTGGCACTTAATGCCGCTATCGAAGCAGCCAGAGCTGGCGATGCTGGTCGTGGTTTTTCCGTTGTCGCCAGTGAAGTCCGAGTGCTGTCATCAGACACTGAAAAGGCGGCACAAGACATTGCCGATATTGTCGAAAAAATCCACCAGCAAGTTCAGGTGTCGAGTCAAGACAGTACCGAAATGCTCAGCATTAGCCAAAACTCAGTTGCCTCTATCGACCATACCGAACAGCAACTCAATGACATCGACCTTGCTGCGACAACAACATGCAAAGAGGTCAACGCCTGCTTATCACTGATCTCAGAATTCAGTAAAGCCAATGAGGAAATGTGTCAACGCTTACAAGAAGCATCGCAGGTGAGTGAAAAGAATAGCCTGTCGAGTAAAGACACCAAAGACATGGTGAAATATCTGTATTGGCTTTCGGCCAAACTGCAACAGCAAGAGAGCGAATCATGAGTAGCGCGATACTGTTACCTATTGGAGTTTGCATTGTCTTAATGCTGCTAGCATTTTTGCGTATATGGCAAACAACCCGAAAGACTCAACAGCAGAGACGTACCGGCGTCGCTTTACTGCTGACCCTAATCGAGTTAATTAAGCTCTCGCAACAACACAGAGGTATGCACTCTGGCTTGCTCAATGGTCAAATATCTTTGCGGCCTAAGCTGAAAGAACTGGAACAACAGATCGATAGTCTACAACAAGGTTTGTACCAACAGCGTCACTCTTTAAACCAACGCACCTATGCCTATTTGCAATCGGCAATAACGCGATGGCAAAAAATCATGCAACAGCCAGCAATGGAAGCGAGTGTCAGTTTCCAACAGCATTCCGGACTGATCGCGCGTTTACTAGATAGTCTTTGGGACATTGCCGATGACTTTTCCATCACCACACACAGCAACCCGAAAATACAACAACAAACGCAAATCCTTGTACGTACGTTACCTGTGTTAAGCGAGTCCATCGGCCAAATTCGAGCCCTAACAATGCAGGTCGCGAACAGCGAACGTTGCACGCCGGACAAAAAATTACAGCTGTTATTTACCCTGTCTAAAATTGACGCCGATATACAACTGATTAGCTCGGATACCTCCACCGACGCCTTAGAGAAGGTGACAATCTTTACTTGCGATATTCGCCAGTCCATTGAGCAAGATACGCTGAGCCAACAAAACCCTGATGTTGTTTTTCAACGAGCGACTGAAAATATTGATCGCATATTCCAATTAATCACTCAGGGGTTAACTGCGTTACAACAACGGCTGTAACTCACCGGAAAGTTTTATAACCAGGAAAAATAGCAAACAATCTAAAGCCCGAGCTGTTCCGCCTCTTGTTTTTTAATCTGCTTGTGCATCTCTTCGTTAGCACCCTTTTTCCAGTAACTGCTGATGTAGCTGTTTTCAGCAGGCACCTGTTTTTGCTGACGGAAATAACGTCGAATTTGGCGCATCGATTCAAACTCACAGGCACTCCAAACACTGGCTTGGCCTTCAAGCCAAGGCAAGCTAAGAGCAGTATCGGCCAAAGAATCCGCTGAGGTTAACCAAATGACTTCCATTGCAGGCGGCAGCTGTAACGGCTGCTGATCGGCTTCGCTTTCTACCTGCACCAATACATAACCTTTAGCGTGCTCAGGCAATCGGCTAGCAACAACAGAGCAGGCCGGTAACGCAGTCATATCTGCCACTAAAAAAAACCAATCAGCATCTAGAGCGAAAGGCTTTAAAGTGCCTGGACCTCGAATATTGATCACGTCACCCACCTGAGCATTCATGGCCCAAGGCGAGGCAAACCCTTGATCAGCCGGATCACTAGAAAGATGGCGCACCAGATCAATATCGATACTTTGGTTACTCAGATCGACCGAACGAATGGTATAGGTACGTAGTATCGGGCGTTCGCCATCAGCCAATAAAGACAGATCCGTGCCTCCGTTCGGGTGGAACAATAACTTGATATAGCCGCTGGCATCCTGCTCGCTAAACTGGCCAATACAGTCACCCTGCAAGGTTATGCGCTGCATGTTAGGCGTCAGCTGTTGGTTTTTAATAACCCTAACAGGTTGGAATGGCGGTGTTGAATTTGGCATGACTAGGTACCTTTGCAAAACATGTTGCTTACCCTGAGCGATTGGCGACGAAATCGCAATCCATAATGTGAATGAGAATCAATGATATTCGTACTCTTCAGCGGTACTAATTGCGCCTTAATAACCCGCTGCAAAAATTACAATCGCCCAGCACGAGCTAAGGCTGGCGAACCGGTTCGATCAACCTAAAAAGCATAGAGCATAAAAAAGGGCTGCCAACTCAACCCTTATCGATCAAGATAGACAACCCCGTTTTCAGCTTACAAGACTTTATAATTCACCGTTGGCGGGTGATTAATTAGCCCTCAGTCGATGCCCGTAACATCCAAGCAGTCTTTTCGTGAACTCGCATGCGGTCAGAGACCAATGAAGCGGTTGACTCATCGTCTGCTTCTTGGGCTAACTTAAGCACTTCACGCGCTGTTTTTACTACCTGCTCGTGCGCTTTGGTCAGGATCAACGTCATCTCAGTCGCGCTTGGCACGCCATCGACTTCCTTAACGCTACTCAGTTCAGAAAAAGCTTTATAGGTACCAGGAACGGCTTCACCAAGCGTACGAACGCGCTCAGCAATTTCGTCAACCGCATCGGCAAGCTCGGTGTAGTGCTCTTCGAACATGAGGTGCAATTCGCGGAACTGTGGGCCGACAACGTTCCAATGAAAGTTGTGAGTCATTAAATAAAGTGTGTAAGAGTCTGCTAAAAGGCGACTCAAACCTTGGGAAATTGCGATTCGATTTTCTGAATTAATACCAATATCGATCGATGTCATACTTGCTACTCCTTATTAACTTATCATTGAGCTTATAAAAACCCATTATCTCTGATGGCTGCTTAACAAGCTAAAGCCTTATATCGAAGTTAATCTTCGATTTTTAGCCACGTTAACACAAGCATTGAGCATGGCCTCTGATACGCCTTAATGCGTTGAGTTGCATCAAGCATTAGCCCCCTATTTAGAAGAAACTAATATAAATGGCGCCGGACTAGATAATGAACCCAGCCATGGCCTTGCGCATACGAGCTGCCGATATCGCTAGCGACTCACTGGCCTGCACAATTTCTTCAATTTGTTTGTCATTACGCTCGGCTTGGTTAAGCAAACCTTCTGTTAGATTATTGAGGCTTTCTATTTCATAGTTTTGCTGATTCACACTGTCGCTAATATTAACATTTGCGCTGCGAATCACCTCAACCGACTGTTCAATTTCACTTAACGCCAACGCAACACTTTGAATCAGTTCTGCGGTATTTTCAGCGTATTCGTTGCTGTCCAATATGTGCTTTTCTGTCTCACTAGCGCCACGCTGCAGCTTCTCAATCATCTGTTCAATTTCTTCTGTCGAACTTTGTGTCCGGCCGGCAAGAGTACGAACTTCATCGGCGACTACGGCAAACCCTCGACCCTGTTCTCCCGCCCGGGCTGCTTCAATCGCGGCATTCAATGCCAGCAAATTTGTTTGCTCCGCAATACCCTGAATGACGTCCAACACCGTGCCGATTTCTTTCGACTCTTCAGCCAATTTAACCACTGAATCAACACCAGATTTTAGCTTGGCTGTTAGTTTAGTCTGGGCATCGATGGTTTTTTCAACCGCTAATTTACCGGCTTTAGATTTTTCTTGCGCACCATTTGAATGCTCTAACGCTTGCTGAGCGCTTTCATTAACATCGGCACTCGCCGTTTTAACCAAGTGGTTAGATTGCGTCATTTTTTCTGCGATGTCTTTTTGTTCTATGGCTAACTGACCGGCATGATTTGCCACCGATCTGAGGTTGTCGCTGTTATCAAAAATCTGCTGATTAACAGAAACGATTTTTTTAACGGTCTCGGTTAATCGGCTAACAAAACGATTAAAAAAGATAGCTAATTGAGTCAGCCGGTCACGGCCATGCTCCGGTAGCCGCTTACGTAAATCGCCACTGCCATCACTAATGTTGTCGAGTGCTTGCACCGTTTTATTGAGCGGTAGAATAATCGAACGAAGAATCACAAAAGAGCAAAGCAAAATAACCACCAACACAACAATCGACAGGGAGGCTAATTTAAAGGTACTTTTGGCAACCGCGGCATCAACATCATCCAGATATATGCCACTACCAATAATCCATTGCCAAGGCTCAAAACCCTTCACATAGGATATTTTCTCAACCGGCTCGTCACGATCCGGCTTCGGCCAAAGATAATCAACAAAGCCTTCGCCTTGCGCCTTTACGACTTCGACAAAGACTGAAAACAGACGCTTACCGTCAGGGTCTTCAAGCGTGGACAAGTCTTGGCCTTCCAACGCTGGCTTAACCGCATGCATAACCATAACTGCGTTATAGTCATTCACCCAAAAATACTCACTGCCACCGTATCGCACTTGCCGAATTTGGCTCTTAGCCAGCGCCTGTGCTTCAGCCAACGTCATTTCACCCGCAATCACCTGATCATTAAGGTAACTCAGTGAGGAATAAACCACCTCAACAACATGCTGTGTTTTTAAATAACGATCGCTCATCAAGCTTTGATACTTAATCGCCGATGCCCACCAGACAACCAACGCCAAGCCTAAAGCCGCCAACAAAACGACGGCGTAAAGCCGTACATTAATCGACACTCGTCTTAATGAAAACATAATCTGTCTCACTGCCAAGGAACAATTTCCTAAGAATAGACTATATTTTTAGTTGTACCTTGGAGCCTGATGGCTATCAGTAATGGCGCTGAAAAGCGCGCAAGCATGGAACTTTCGCTTACAATGGCACCCTAAGTACGGGCCTGACTGGATAGAGACTTAAGATATGACACCCCAAAAAGATTTAAGCTTTTTTGCTATTGCCTTCTCACCTGAGGTCCGGCGAACCGCTATTAGAGTAGCGCTTATTGTTGGCAGCGCCTTGGCGTTGATTAACCATGGCGATAAACTTGTCACCGGAACATTAACAGTCCCAGCGATTCTTAAGATGCTGTTAACGTACTTAGTCCCCTATTCGGTTTCGACCTGGTCGGCGGTAAAAGCGATTCGCGCCTGCGACGGCGACAGCTCCCATTCCCAATTAGGCTCTTAATGGCTGTTATCGGTTAGATAAGGAGCGCAATAGAACCTTATCGAGCCAACCAGCCGCCATCGACGGCCAGCGTTGTACCATTGACATAATCCGCCGCGCTGGACGCTAAAAACACGCAAGGGCCTGCGACATCTGCAGGCGAACCCCATCGACCTGCAGGAATACGATTAAGAATCTCGGCATTGCGCTGTTCGTCCTGACGTAGCGCTTCGGTATTATTCGTTGCCATATAGCCTGGTGCGATAGCATTAACATTGATGTTATGCGCTGCCCATTCATTGGCCATTGCTTTAGTTAAACCTGCGAGACCACTTTTCGAGGCGGTGTAAGAGGGCACTCGGATACCACCTTGAAAAGACAGCATCGAGGCAATATGAATAATTTTGCCAGCAATGTTCTCGGCAATAAAATGCTTTGCCAACGCTTGCGAAAGAAAAAACGCCGACTTCAAATTCACATCGATAACGTCATCCCAATCCTGCTCGGTAAAATCAATGGCGTTGTCACGCCGAATAATACCTGCATTGTTAACCAGAATATCGATCGTTCTAACTTGTGATAACGACTCCTGTAGCAGCTGCGCAATGACATCATTACCACCAGATAAATCGGCCCGCACATCGATAAACCTGCGGCCAAGCTGTGTAATCTGCTCTGCCGTCTGAGTAGGTTCGGAGCGATTCACACCCACAACATCACAGCCTGCTTGCGCCAAGCCAATTGCAATAGCTTGACCTAAACCCGTATTACAGCCCGTTACCATGGCTGTTTTATTACTTAAATCGAAAGGCGATGTTGTCATGAAGTCTCCTTAGTGCGAATAAACGAGCGAGCTAATTAATCAGCATGAGGAATAATGAAATTAAAACCGAATACTTGCCTCATAACGACCGAGCCCAGCTTTGTCTTCATACTGCCAATGATACTTTTGAGCAAGCTCGCGACTGAGTCGCAGACCTAGCCCGAAGCCTAAATCTGCCTCGTCCATCAAGTCTTCTTGGCTGCTGTTCATAATGCAAACATTAGTGCCTTGCTGCACCACCGACACCTTACCACTGATGGTATGCTGAAAGGCATTACGTACCAAGTTAGCAATAACAATTCGACAAGGAACCGCCGCAATGGTCAGCTCATAAGGCTCAGTCTTAAC
The DNA here is from genome assembly GCF_008041945.1 of Reinekea thalattae. Taxonomy (NCBI): domain Bacteria; kingdom Pseudomonadati; phylum Pseudomonadota; class Gammaproteobacteria; order Oceanospirillales; family Saccharospirillaceae; genus Reinekea; species Reinekea thalattae. Next base: position 1,667,836 of record NZ_VKAD01000001.1, read on the forward strand.
CATTAACTCGATTTCTTTTTTATCGACTAAATAGTTTAAATCTGACACCAGTTCCTCAATAAGTAGATCAAGACGAATGGTTTGATCTGCCGGAAAGTCGCCACTGTCTCGCGACAGCCAAAGCAATGTTTCAGTCAGGCTAGTCATGGTTTTGCCTGCACGCTCAATGCGATCCAATACCTCGATTCTTTTTTGCTCTGTCTCTGCCGTGTTAGGTATTTTTTTCAGCAGTTCCGTATTCGCACGCACAACCGAAATAGGCGTACGTAATTCATGACTGGCGTGGGCGAGAAATTTTTGTTCACGATCGAGCGCTTCATGAGCCGATGCTAAACTGCTACGAACAATGTGCGCTAATGAATTTAACTCTTTGTATTGAAAGTCTGGCACTGGCTTTTTCGCGGTATCGACATTGAAATTCTTCGCCCAATTTTTAAGTGCCTCAACGGGAGAGGCGACTCGACTGATAATAAAAATCAGCCCGGCTAAAAAAATCAATGGTGCCAGAACACCAAATACTAATATCCAAACCGAAGGTGGTGCATGCACTGGCTTTCTAGAAAAGCTTTTCGGCATGACACGCTCGGCAGCAATAAAACGGTCTTCTCCTGTTTTAGTTTTTATTTTCAACAACACATAAACCGATCTCGGCGGTGCCAGAAAATGACTTCTAATTATTTTTTTCTCTATGGTATTGGCTTCAAGATTTTTATGCTCAAAGGTTTTTTGAATCGCCTCGGGCAAGTCTTGTAAACGGCTGGCAACATGAAAACCCAGTATCTCAACCGGTTGACCATCACTGACTCCTTCAACCGTACCGATACGCCCCATCGTTTGACCCGCACCAAAATTAATACCACGGGAAAGATTTTCTATCGATAATAACGACAGTGCAATCGAGATAACGCTGACCAATAAAATGGTCGCAATAATAAAATACAAACGCAGACTTAATCGTATTTTCATTGCTAGCTCGATTCTTCAGTTTGATCAGTAATGGCAAACCCGACATTCGGAATAGTGCGCAACAATTCTTTGCTGCCAGAGCGAGCTAATTGTTTTCGGATATTATAAATATGTACTTTCAAGCTATTACTTTCTGGCGGCTCATTACCCCAAATACTGGTCTCGATGCTTTCTTTTGATACCGCCTTTGGACTACTGCGCATGAGTCGCTCTAATATTTTAAATTCGGTTGGCGATAACTTAAGTAGCTGCTGATCTTTAACCGCTTGCGCCTGGTCTAAATCTAACTCGATACCCGCCACTGTTAGCTTTGTTAACTGGCCGCTACGGCGCGTTGATAAGGCCTTAACTCGAACCACTAATTCTTCGATAGCAAAGGGTTTCACTAAATAATCATCGGCACCGGTTTCAAAGCCACGAACTTTATCGTTCAAGGTATCCATGGCCGTCAACATCAGTACGGGAACATCGATCGACCGCTCACGTAATTGCTGACAGACTCTTAAGCCATTCATCAATGGTAAGTTTAAATCAAGAATCACGACCTGATAGGGATGCTGCTCAATAAGGTTCAATGCCACCACACCATTTAAGGCGTGATCGCAATGAATGCCTTCAATTTCAAAGTAGTCGATCACACCAGTGGCTAGATCGACATCATCTTCGACTAACAAAATATCCAGCACGCTAGCTTACCTGCTCACGACGGATCAATCTGGATTTTAATTTACCCACGCCAAGCCCAAGAGTCGAGCGTATGTCATGCTGAATCATCAAAATAGATGGGATCAGCAATAACGTAATGATCGTGGCAAATAAAATACCGTAACCCAAAGAAGCGGCCGCGGGTTTTAAGAACTCAGCTTGAGTTGAGGTTTCCGATAAAATCGGCGCAAGCCCTGCAAAGGTCGTAATTGAAGTTAATAACACTGCTCGCAAACGACTGGTACAAGCCGCCACAATGGCGTCATGCAGGGTGTAAGTTCCTCGCGTTATAAGCGCATTAAATCGCGATACCAATAACAGACTGTCGTTCACCACCACGCCACTCAGTGCCAAAATACCGAACAACGATAAAATACTCAGATTCAGACCAGTAAAGTAATGCCCTAAAATGGCACCAACAATACCAAACGGAATCGCCATCATAATAAGAACTGGCTGAATATAAGAACGCAATGGAATCGCAAGTAAGGCATAGATCACAATCAGGGCGACGATAAACATCTGTTTCATAGAATCAGTCGTTTCAGCCTGTTGTTCAGCCTCACCAGCAAAGTCGATAACCAAGTTAGAGAAACGACTTTGTAACTCAGGTACAAAACTGCTGTTAAGCAACGACACCAATTCATTGGATGAAATGATAGTCTCATCAACATCAGTGGTAATATAAACAGCTCGTAAACTATCGATACGAGTAATATCCGCATCTTGGAATTCATACTGCACATCAACAATTGAATTCATCGGCACAACAGCGCCACTGTCTGTACGAATCATAGAATCCAATACATCACTCAAAGTTTGTCGGCCTTCTTCTGGCAAGCGTGCAATCACCGTTACTTCATCAGAATCACGTTGGAAGCTTTGTACGCTGCCACCGCCAAAATTGAGAATCACTTGAGACGATAAATCCGAAGTCGTAATACCCATGGCACGACCTTGCTCGTTTAATTCAAAACGATATTGTGGCTCGCCAGCACTGATATTGTCCTCAATGTCACTTACACCGGGGATTTGCTCTAACTCTGCTCTCATTGCTGCAGCGGCGGCGTAAACAGTTTCATTATCTAGTGCTTTAATTTCAGCTCGGAAAGCGTCGACCTGGCGTACACGTGACTGCACAGACAAAGTCTTAACGCCTTCTAATGAACCGGTTATTTTAGTCCAAGTCGAAGACATTTCACTCGAACCATAAACAGCATCAGGCTTAAGCTCAACAGTAATGCTGCCACTATCGTCCGAGCTTGCTAGCACCTGAATGCTATCGATCTGACTCTCGTCGCTGCCATATTTCTTTGCCAGCTCGGCATCAGCTTTCATCGCTGCTTGTTCAAAAAAGGTTAAAGCGGCATCCGTTTGACCAAAGCTTGCGTCTTCATACATCGATAATGAACCGCTAACCGTGTCCCCTTCGATACTCGGGAAAAACGATACTCGAACAACGCCATTCATTGGCCAGCCAATAACAAATACAAAAAGTGCTGCAAATAAAATCACTGCCGGATATCGGTATTGTAAAACAACATCAATTAATGGCTGGTAGCATTTTTTACTAAACCACTGTAAACCAGCATTAGCGCCATTTTGAATTTTATTCCAATAATTCTGGGAGTTTGATTTTCGTTGCGTATTTAAATGCGCCAAATGCGAAGGAAGAATAAGTTTAGATTCAACCAGAGATAACAATAAACAAACCATTACTACAGTACCAAACTGAGCATAAATTTGCCCTAACCGACCTTCAATATTTGCTAAAGCAACAAAGGCGGCAACGGTAGTTAGTACACCAAAAATGGTGGGCACAGCAACTTTGAGCGTACCGCGAATGGTGTTCTCTATCGTATCGCCTTCTTCTTGGCGAGTACTGTAAATACTCTCACCTACAACAACGGCATCATCGACCACAATACCCAGAGCCATAATAAACCCAAAGGTCGTAAACTGGTTTATGGTTAAACCAAGCATCGACTCTGTCATAAAATAGAGCGATCCAAAAAATACAAATGGCAGGCCTGCGGCGACCCACAGTGCAACCCTAATGTTCAAGAAGAGAGCTAAGATCACAAAGACCATAATAATACCGGTCACCGCATTTTTAATTAACAGCTGGAGACGGTCATTAATGCTCGTACTGCTGTCATACCAACTTGTAATACCTATGTTTTCAGGCAAAGCATTACTATTTTTCCATTTTTCAACCACTACATTGGCTTGACGAGCGATTTCGGATACATCGCCATATTCGTCCATAAATAATTCTAACGCCATACCTGGCTGACCGTTGTATCTGGACAACACATAACTTTCGTCATCAAAATCTTCTGTTACTTTAGCCACATCGCCTAATCGAATCTGACTGCCATCAGCCAGTGTTAATAATTGAATGTTGGCAAATTCTTGTTGGCCATAATACTGATCAGAAATCGTCAAATTAGCAGTTTTTTCACTGTTACGTAACATTGTAGAAACCGACGAACTGGATTCAGCATTCACTGCAGAAGAAACATCCTCCAACGTCAGTCCATAAGACAACAGTAAGGCTTCATTTATTTCTATTGAAATAATAGGCTCCTGCTCGCCCTCAATACTAACGTCGCGAATTGCGGATTGAGCTAACAGATCAGCTTTCACCCGCGTGGCTAAATCTTGGAAGGTTTCACGATCGGCATCGCCGTAAAGCTGAACCCAGATAACGTGATCTTGGCGGGATTCTTTTTCTATTATCGGGCTGTCAGCATCTGTTGGAAAGTCGCTTATAGAATCTAAGCTATTTTTTACATCATCAAATAACTTGTCTAAGTCGTAACCAGATACCATTTCGATCGAAGCGGCCGCTCTGCTAGCGGTTGACGTTGTAGTAATGCGCTCAATACCGGATACACTTTCTAATGCCTCTTCGATTTTAACGGCAATTCCTTCTTCTGCCTGTTGTGGATCACCACTGTCGTAACTAACAGACACTGCCACACTATTTGGTGACAGGCTAGGAAACGCTTCTTTGCGTAACGTAGTCAACGATAAGGCGCCAATTACAATGGTGCCTACAAGTAGTAAATTGGCAGCTACCGAGTTTCTCGCAAACCAACCAATAATACCTTCTTTTTCGTAAGTTTCTGAACCAGCCATTATTATTAGCCTTCTACAATTGGGTTGATCTGCATGCCTACAACGTAGTTGCTGAGTGGTCGTTTAATGACTTGCGCATCGTCCATCCCTGCAAGTGGTGCAATATAAACCACACCCGCTTTTTCAAAATATTTCTCGACACTGGCTTTGGCTAGTTTATTACCTTGTTCGACGTACCAAATTTCACCAGATTGCGAAATCGCAGATGATGGCAGCGCCCAAACACGTTGCAACTCCCGACCTTCAATATCCACTTTAACAAAGGTGCCAGGGAATAAACCTGTGTCCAAACCAAAAGGATTATCAACAGCAACAATTATAGATCGCTGACGCGAGCTAGTATCAACATGCAGCTCAACTCGAGAGACATAACCCTGCCAAGTCAGCTTATCTTCTGCATCGTTTAATTTAGCTGCTATAGTATTTTCAGAGTTAAGCAAATCAAAATTATTTAATTTAGGTAAGTTTTGCCATTGCCCTAACGACAGCGGCACTTCGACTTCAACCCGATCAGTACTGTACAGAGTGGCTACCGTTGTTGTGGTTTGCACATAGCTGCCCGGTTGAATATCGCGACTGACAATCAGCGCATCGAAAGGCGCTCTGATTTCAGTTTTAGACAAATCTTGCTCTGCTTTTTCTAAGCTGTATTTTGCATTTTCATAAGCAGCCTGCGCAGCTACTAATTGAGGTTCGCGCAATACTAATTCAGAATCAGGTTCACCACCTAAACCTGAGCTTCGCCATTGTAAGCGAACTTGCTCACCGGTTCGCTCTTCCTCTAGTAAATCCAAACGAGCATCAGCTAAGTTACTCTGCGCTAGCGCAACAGCTTGCAAATAAGACGTATTTTCGATTGTTGCCAACAACGTACCCGCAGCAACAATATTACCACTGGCAAAATCTTCACTGACACTGCTGACTCGACCGCTAACTTCGGCACTGTATGTCACTTGATAGTGCGCAGAGGCCTCGCCATAACCCGTTACTTCAGCTACATAGCTTTGCGCACTAACACTCACGACATCAATTTTAGGTGCGCTGCTGGTATTTGTGTTGGAATTACCGGCAGGAGCTGCTCCTGCTGGTTGAGATTCTTGAGATCCGCCTGCTGATTGGGCTGGAGGGCCACCTGGGCCACCTGGGCCACCTGATCCGCCAAAACTAACTAATAGTGCAAGTAATAAAAGTACAGCCGACCCAGCAAAAACTGCGATCGTTATTTTTTTCTGATTCATGGTTGAGTAACTCCTAAGCCAAGAGCAAGTCCTAATTCAATACGGTTTGTTAATCTTTCATATGTCACTTCGGTCAGTTGGGCTTTGACATCAAAGGTGCTGGTTTGTGCTGAAATTAAATCAGCAATATCCACTAAGCCTGCCCGATATTTTTCAATGTAATTCTCTAAGCTTTGCTCCGAACTTTGCAGCGCAACTTCAAGATGGGCTTGTTGTGCCGCTAAAGACCGCTCACTCGATAACGCCTCTTCCACTTCGTTGACTGCATTCAATAGCGTTTCCTGATATTGCCAATAGGCTAATTCTGCGGACAACTCTGCCTCAGCTGCAGCAGCTTTTAACTCACCTGCGTTGAAGATAGGTGCCGACAATTGACCCAGCAAATTCCAAACAGGGCTGGTAAATAACGACTCCACCAATGAATCCGATGAATCCATTAACGCCAAGCTTAAATTAAAACTAGGGAGAAGATCTTTATAGGCTGCAACTGCACGGTAGTCGCTGGCCTCGATATTATAGTAAGCACTTTTTAAATCAGGGCGGCGCGATAAGTCTTGCTCTGGTATAGAAACCAATGGCGATAACACTTCAGGAAATTGACTGTCGACATCCACTGACAAATCGACCCCTAAAACACCAACCAACAACGCAAGACTTCGTTGATTCGAAGTTAATGTCTGCTGATATGCCTGATAGTTTGAAAGTGCCGTTGCCAGTGTGGTTTTAGCGGCGTCCAAATCTTCTAGATCGCCTAAGCCGGCACGGTACTGTTGTAGAATAATAGCTTCGTTAGCTTCTAAAACAGTTAATCGGCGTGATTGTATTTCTAACACCTGCTGTTGATAACTAATTTGCAACCAAGAGCGCATAATACTGGCAGCCAGAGTATCCTTAGCTTCCTGAACACCAGCTAACTGACTGGCGATATCTTTGCTTGCGGCTTTGTTCCTTGCGCTCAGTTTACGCCAAACATCCAACTCCCAGCTGATGGTTAAATCAGTTGAGAACGAAACATCCGAGCCTTCTTCTTTCTCCGCATCTAGCCCTGCGGTCACGCTTGGCCAGCTGTCACTTGCCGTTGAGGTTCGCTGAGCATAAGCCGTTTTTAGCGCAATAATGGTTTGCTGCAAACTAGGATTACTGGCCATAGCCTGTTCGATAAGCAGGTTTAACTCAGAGATATTTATCAGATCGGTAATCAGCAAGGCTTCTTCGGCCTGTTGCTGCTCTCCTTGCCACTGACTAATTTCAGGCGAAGATTGCTCCGCCAGTTCAGCGTAGTTTTGTTTTGGTGTGATGGCGCAACTGGCCAAAGCAGCCATAGCGGCCCCTGCCAACAGATGGCGACGTCCATAGAGCATAATAATGATCCATTTCCATTAGTGATTAGCACACAGTATAGGCAGGCTTAGGTTAAGATCAGGTTAAGACGGTCGCTTTTTTACCTAGAAGGGTTAGCTCAGCCGACTTAAGTTAGTCAGCAAAGCCATAAAGGTTATGCTTGTGGTACAGCGCATAGTTAACCACCGCGACAATACGATTTAATGAGTTACGCTCTTCTTCGTTTAACTCAGCGGTCATCGACTCAACTAAACTCGGGTAAGCTGCTTGGCAATCGCTTAGGCTGATTTCGATATCATCAAAATAGACCGAAAACTGCGCAATAAAGTCGGAATTTAACTTTTCTGCTAACGATGAGATATAACGTAATTCATCAAAATCGATAGCACCGATAAAGGCTAAATTGCCTGAATCGACGGTTGAGGTTCCAGAAAATAATTCAAATGCCATGCTTAGCCACCTGCCTGCTGCTGTTTAGATAAGTAAAAGTTACCAGCTTTAAGCCAAGGATTCTAATCAGTGCCTGTCAGCTCTAGAAATTGCGTAAAGCAATCAACAATAACGAGGATGGCACCGACCGGTAGATGATTTAATCCACCAACTGATCTTTCACCTGTTCCAGCAAGAAATCCCTTAACACCTGATTTGCATGAGAAAGATAACTGTCCTTACGCCAAGCAATACTCAGATCAACATAGGTTGGTTCTTCGAACGGCCGAGTTACAATTTGATCGTCTTCCTGAATCGCTACCTTCCACATAGTGGTAATGGCATAGCCTCGTCGAATAAGCTGTTTCATTAGTGGGAGTAGATTGGTTCGATAGCCGATTCTCGGCACCATATCTTCACGCCGACTAATGCTATTTAAAAAATTCTGATAAAAATAACTCTTCCGAAACAGCACCAATTCATAGGCGAGAAAATCGCGATAGTAGATGACTTCTTGCTCTGCCAATGGATGATCTTCCGCCATGCACACAATCATTTCTTCACGTGCTAGAAGACCACTTTCCAATTCAGGCCCAACAGCGTTTTCGGCAATGACACCCAGTTCAAGATCACCATCGATTAATGACTGCCGAATACTGCCCGTACCTGCATCCAAAATATTCAAGGCAATATCAGGATACTGATGTTTAAACGCCATTAATAACGGAGGTAAAAAGTAAGAGCCTAACATGCCTGGCACGACGATTTCGGCCTCACCTTGCTGCAACCCTTCTAGGGCGCCCATGGCTAATTTCGCATCTTTGGTTTGCTTAAGAATTTGCCTAGCGTACTGCATGAATTGGCGGCCGGCTTCGGTTAAATCAACACCTCGATCACGGCGATGGAACAGCCGGACGTTTAAATCCTCTTCGAGCTTTTTGATGCTCGCGCTGATTGCGGGTTGCGCCAAGTGTAGCTTACGGGCCGCAGCAGAGATGGTGCCATTTTCGGCCACGCTGACAAAGTGCTGTAACTGGCGAATTTCCATGCTTAAGGCCTCTGGTAACACTGAAGGTATAAATATTATCTATACACTGAATAAATACAAAATATTTTTTTTATTGCCCTTAACACCTTACCCTACGCGCACTTTCAGCCCACTCCTATGTTTAGAAGTTAATACATTGAAACCACTGCATCACAGCCAACTCATTACTGTGTCAATTTGCCTCTGTTCTGTTGTCACCTTCTTTAATCTTTATTGGGTACAGCCACTGCTACCCTTACTGCAAAAAGATTTTGGCATTAGCTCGCTGGGTGCGACGCTTTCAATATCTTCAGCTCTGATGGGGGTCGGGCTAGGCTTACTCATTTTTGCTAGCTGGTCAGATGCTATTGGGCGTTGTAAATTGCTCATCATTGGCACGGCAGGCGGATTATCGATCACGCTCATCATGCCTCTTATTGAAAACTACAATGTATTTATTGCCCTGCGTTTCATTCAAGGTACCTTATTAGCTGCCTGCCCTGCGGTTGGTGTACCGCTATTGGGAGATGAGCTGAGAAAAAGTTGGCTTGCGCCTGCTATTGGCTTTTATATCGCAGCCAATTCTATTGGCAGTGTCAGTAGTCGCCTTATTGCTGGTTTATGCGCCAGCATCGGCGGTAGCTGGCAATCTGCAGCAATGGTTGTTGCTCTTTTAAGCATGCTGCTATTTGCAATCGTGTTATATATCTTACCTGCCCAAAAACGTTTTAAGCCTACTCCATTCAATTTAAAAGACTGCTTAAAATCTTATCAACGACATTTGCGCAGGCCGCGACTCATTTTGCTGTACGTTATTATTAGCCTAATGTTTGGTAGTTTTGTGAATCTATTTAGTTTCTTAATGATTACGCTAGGTGCAGCGCCTTATGAGTTACCCAGCAGTATTCTTAGTCTAATGTTCATTACTTTTTTTGGCGGTACGATCAGTGCTTCGATGGCAGGAAATTACGCCAAAAAGCATGGCCAGATTTCCGGCGTCGCTATCGGTATTGGCATTATGTTATGTGCAAATCTATTTTTGCTTGAGGGTCATTTAACGGCAATGGTCATAGGCATGATCATTATGGCATCAGGTTTCTTTTTCGGTCATGCTCATGCTTCTACGCTAGTCGGTCGCAGCTGCAAAAAACATAAGGGCAGCGCCCAAGCACTATACAGTTTATTTTATTATGGCGGCGCTAGTGCTGGCGCATTCGTACTTGATCCTTTTTATCAAGCTTGGGGCTGGTCAGGTATTGTTTTTGGAACCAGTACTGCCTTTATTATTTGCTTAGCCTTAATTGCCATAGAGTATTACTACATCACCGACGCTCGCGATGCTAAAGCGTCGGCGGCTTAAAGCCGAAGTCTCTACGCACTCGCTTTTTTAGGTAACCAGAACGAAATGACACTCGCAATAACAATAAAGAACGCCGAAACCCAAAGGCAGGCAACCAAGCCATAAACTTGAAATATCCAGCCAGACAGCACCGTTCCTAACAAGCGGCCCATAGCGTTGGCCATGTAATAAAAGCCGACATCAAGTGAGACACCATCGTCACCTGCGTAACTGACAATCAAATAGCTGTGCAGTGACGAGTTGATCGCAAATAAAGCACCAAAAATCATCAGGCCGACAATTAAACTCACCTGCGGCTGAATATTAAAATTCAATGCTAAGGCGATCAGCGCAGCAGATAAGGCCAGCGGCAATGCCCAATAAAAAGCATGCCTGCCATCCGGTGTTTTTGCCTGTTTACTGCCGGTCAGTTTGGGCGCAAAGCCTTGCACAAAACCATAAGCAATTACCCAGCAAGCTAAAAAGCCACCAACCCACCAATGATTCCAATTAAATTGCGCCGCCAAGTACACTGGCAACGCAACCACAAACCAAACATCACGTGCGCCAAACAAAAACATCCTAGCGGCCGAAAGCAAATTGATAGCGCGGCTTTTAGAAAAAATCTCATTAAATTTAGGTTTATTTTTGGCTTTGCCTAAATCCTGTTTCAGAGTAAAAAGGCTGGCAATCAAAACAGCCAACAGTGCAATAGCCATTGCCAATAGCGCGCCCTGAAAACCTAGCAGTGTGAGTAAGGCTCCGCCGAGAAAAAAGCCAACGCCTTTAAGTGCATTTTTAGAACCGGTCAGAATAGCAACCCATTTATAAAGCTGGCTTTGAGAATCCTTAGGTACCAATAATTTAATTGAGCTTTTCGCGCTCATTTTGTTTAAATCTTTAGCAATACCGGACATCGCTTGTGCAGCCATGACCCAAGGCACGGTCAACAGACTTACCGGAACCAACAACATCGACAGCGCTAATATCTGCAACAGCAAGCCAACGTTCATGGTTTTGTTCAGCCCTAAGTGCGCACCCAGCCAACCACCGACTAGATTGGTAATAACGCCAAAAACTTCATAAAAAATAAACAGCATGGCAATCTGCAAAGGGCTGTAGCCCAAGCCATGAAAATAAAGCACAACCAACATTCGCAGTGCGCCGTCGGTCAGTGTAAAGGCCCAATAATTACCCGTAACAATAATGTACTGACGTACCTCAGATGATAGCTGCGCTAATGCTTTCATAGTTTATGCCTTATCAGATAAACCGACTTTTAATGCCAATTCTGCAACCCGATTTGAATAACCCCATTCGTTATCGTACCAGGCATAAATTTTCACTTGGGTTTCATTAATTACCATGGTCGACAAGGCATCAATAATGCTCGATCGCGGATCGGTCTTATAATCAATAGAAACCAACGGGCGCTCTTCAAACCCTAAGATATCTTTCAGTTCGTTTTCGCTTGCCGACTTCAATAACGCATTAACCTCTTCGGCAGTGGTCGCTCGTTCAACTTCAAAAACGCAATCGGTTAGCGATGCGTTAGTCAGTGGAATGCGAACCGCATGGCCGTTTAACTTGCCTTTAAGCTCAGGGAAAATTTGCGTAATGGCTGTTGCTGAACCCGTCGTCGTCGGAATCAAACTGGTGCCACACGAACGCGCTCGGCGTAAATCTTTATGTGGCGAATCGATGATCGTTTGGGTATTGGTAATATCGTGAATGGTGGTCATCGAACCATGCTTGATACCCAATTTTTCGTGAATCACTTTAACAACCGGCGCTAAACAGTTAGTGGTACACGAGGCGGCTGTCACAATAGGGTGCAGTTCTTTATTGTATAAATCGTCATTCACACCGACAACGACATTCAATACGCTGCCATCCTTTACCGGTGCAGTGACCACGACACGCTTAACACCCTGATCCAAATAGGCTTGCAACAAAGCTTGGCTTTTCATCTTGCCGCTGGCTTCAATCACCACATCGCAGCCACTCCAATCGGTATCAGCAATCGCTTTGTTTTGAGTACAAGAAACTTGTTTATCATTAACAGAAAACGAAGCGCCATCGGTTGCTACAGCTTCGTGTTGCCAGCGACCATGAACGGAGTCGAAATTTAATAGATGCGATAACGCTAAAGCATCACCTGCTGGGTCGTTAACCTGTACAAACTCTAAATCTTTCGAGCCAAAACCTGCGCGCATCGCCAAGCGGCCCATGCGGCCAAAACCATTAATCCCGACTTTGATTGTCATCGTAAGCTCTCCTATGTGCCATTTAATTCGCCGCTCAACGCCGCAAAAATAGAATCAGTAAAAATTATTCGCCAATTGAATAGTGTGTTTTTAAATAATTAAGATGTGGTGCCAGCGTTAACGCCTTTGGTCGTATCGACTGAATTTGAGTTTTCGTCTCTTGCCAGCTAAAGCCTGCTTCCAACATTAAAATGGCGGCCATTAAGCCAGTACGACCGGTGCCACCGCGACAATGTATCGCAAGCGTGTTTTTATTTTCGACCAACTCTAATAGCGCGGCTTTATTTGCTTGCCATGCTTCGGCAAAAGCAGCCTCAGGTTCACAGTCATCTTCAACGGGTAATTGAAACCAACGCATACCCATATCGGCAATTTCATCACCCAACGTAGCAACACCCAATTGGCTGAGTTCTGCATCACCATTCATGGTAATAACCGCGGTTGCGCCTGCTTGTTGCAATACCGTAAGAGCATCGCTAATGGAGGTTTCTTTGGTGCCAGGGCAAGGGGTGAATACGAATGTCGAACCATTCGCTAAGGCTAGCGTATCATGTGGGTGCATATAGAATTCCTCTGTTAAAACTGACTGTCGAGTGCTGCTACCTGACTTAATTACGGCAGGGTGACTATATAAAAGGCTGAGTCTTATACAGGCCTAGCTACTAAAGGCCTAATTACTAAAGACTTAGTTATTAAAGGCTTAGTTATTAAGACTTTGCATAAAGGCATAGTACTACGACGACATATGCGGGAAAACATATATGTTCAATATGACAAAGAGATGACAGCCCGCCAACCTAAGAAACAGACTGGCGAATGGCAGCGAGCCAACTAATGAGCGAGGCGGCTGCGAAGCAATAAGAAGATAAAGTAGCAGCCACCAATAATAGCCACAATGGTTCCGGCTGCGATCTGCGCGGGGTACAGCACCAGCTGACCAAACGTATCGGCAACGAGCATCAAATTAGCGCCGACCAATAAGGCACAAATAAGCTGAGCTAAAACCTTACGCGCGCCAAGCATGACGGCAATATGAGGCGCCAGCAAACCAACAAACGCGACCGGCCCCATGACACTGGTCACTAACGCAACGAGCAGCGCTACGGCACACAAAAGCAGCAGAAATGCCCGCTGCACATTGAGTCCACGGGCATGAGCAAAACTACGGCCACCTGAAATCAGCGTTAACCAACGATGCGCTGTAAACACCAAAGCGAGAATAACCCCAACTACAACAGCTAAAAGAAGCGCCGCCTGTTGCGATACTCGATACGTCGAGCCTGCCAACCAAGCCAAGATGTTATAGGAAGTTTCATCGCCGCGCGCCATGCAAAAATGCACCAGCGCTTCGATCATGGCACCAATCGAAATACCGATCAGCACCACAATAGAGGGCGCGTATTGCTGCTTTCTTGCCAAGAGAATTAACGCCAACAACGCCAACGCACTACCGAGCAACGCCAACAGTGGCCCAGAATGATAGATGTTATGACCAAAGAAAATACTCGCCGCGACCAGCATTAATGTCGCACCTGCGGAAATCCCGAGCACATCAGGGCTGGCGAGCGGGTTATAAATAAGCCGTTGCAATAACACACCAGCAACTGCCGTTGCACTGCCAGCACTGATCGCGGTCAGCATTCTTGGCCAACGTAACGACCAGTTATAGGAACCTGGCAACGAAAACTGCCAACGCTTACCAAGCTCTGTAACATCAATATGAATAAAGCTGGCAAAGCTGATCATTAACAACAGCAGTAATACCAACAGACCCACAGTCACATGAGTAAAGCGAAATCGGCTGTCTGGCAAAGCAAGGTGTAGATTATCTTTAGCCTGTAATTTCACGCGAGAAAAATAGATCAACGCCGGTGCGCCGATCATCGCTGTGGCAACACCAGTGGGCAGTAAGTTAGTGCTAACATTAGTAATAGCAATGGCGAGCGAGTCGGCCAACATTAATATGGCGGCACCTAAAAAGGCACTTAATACTAATTCTTGCCGTGGTAAACGAGCGCCCATTAGCCGCGAGGCGTTGGGTGCCAATAAGCCAATAAAGCTGATCACACCGACGCTGGCAATCGCCACCGACAAACTCCAAATCGCTAAACAGAAGAGCAATAAAAAAGCAGGGATTAAAGAAAGCCCGCGCGCAGAAGCATTGCTCTGCCCTAGGCGTAATAGCATTAACACTCTAGGCGCAAAAACTAAAATCAATAATAACGGCGAAAGCCTTGGCGCTAACCATTGGAAGGTCTGCCAACCGTTCTGTTCTAAATCACCCGCACCCCAAATAAATAAACCCGTCGCGTATTGGTTGTGCAGTAAAATAATAGCAGTCGCAATAGAGCCAAAGAGTATATTGACCGCCAAGCCTGCCAGTACAATCGGCAAGCCTGAAAGATTAGAAAAACCTGCAATCAATATCACCAAGACTAAAGCCAGCATCGCGCCAAACATAGCGATGTATAAACTTAAGTTGGCGGTAATAACCGGCAGCCAAATAGAGCCGATGACTAACGCTAGCCAAGCACCTGAAGCCGTGCCTAACGTGAGTGGCGACACCAACGGATTTTGCGTCAACTGCTGCATTAGGCTGCCAACGATGCCTAATGTCGCACCGACAAACAACGCAACCGCTAAACGAGGCAACCTATTTTCCAGCATCAAAATCGCATCGAAGCTCAGCTCTATATTCTGCTGCAACAAGGCAGATTTAATCAGCAAAAGTTGCTCACTGAACGCCACATCAATACCAACCTGAAGGCTAAAAATTGCCACCAAGCTAAGTATTAAAAATCCGCCGATCGTCCTTTTCATTTACGTCATCATTTCCAAAAGTTATTTAACTCAGCTACTCGCTTTACTTCTCAAGTGCTAACTTTTTATTTAGGTGCTAACTCTAATAGAGCATTGGTCAACACTTCGGCGTTGTACAAAATCGCCATAGCGCCACCGTAGTTCCAAGCAGGCTCAACCGCAGCAACATTGCCTGCTTTTACAAATGGAATCGCCTGCCAAAGGTTGGATTTATCAAGCTCAGCCTGTTGTTCAAACGGCAAATAATAGAGCGCCAATGTTTCGGCCGGTAAACGGCCTAGTTCTTTAACACGTTTTTGAGTAACACCCCATTGAGTTGCAGGTTGTGGCATTGCAGGCTCAAAACCTAAACGCTGCAAGGCATACTGAGGGATTGAATTATCGCCATACAGATAAATCGATTTTGTGTCGGCAAAGCGGTAGCTAATAACTTTTGGAAAATCATTATTATAGGCTGCGGCTAGCTTTTCTTTCATTGCATCAAGCTGGCTTTCCATCTGCGCTAGGCGCTGCTCGGCGTAGGCTTCTTTACCTAATGCTTTAGCCATTAGACGATAATTTTTAATCGCCGCCTCTGCATTGTTGTGATCTTCATTATAGGTATGGAAATAAAGCACAGGCGCAATGGCTTCTAATTTTTTTTGCAAGCCAAGCTGCGGTGAAGCAATGATAATAACGTCCGGTTTTAATTCTGCTAAACGCTCTAGGTTTGGCTCCATACGGGTACCAATATCTTCAACCGATTCTGGTACCGCAGGGCGAACAACCCATTCGCTGTATTCTTTAATGTTAGGTACAACAATCGGCGTCACACCAAGCTCTAAAACTTGCTCGGCGATATCCCAGTTCAGTGCTGCTACACGCTGCGGAGTTTTTGGCAAGGTTTGCATACCATGACTGTCTTCAACCTGAATATCGGCAAACGCACTTACCGCAAAAGTGAAGACAGCTGCACTGAGCAGTGCTTGTTTTAATAATTTGATTTTCTTCATCATAAAATAACCACCTGTTCTGATCGGGTTGGGTGTGGGATAAGCTGTATTTCTGTGTTGTAAAGTTGCGACAAATTTTCTGCCGTCAGTACCGTTTTTGCTTCACCGGTAAATAAAACTTCGCCTTGCTTGAGAGCAATAACTTGGCTTGCGTAGCGCAATGCCAAATTTAAATCGTGCAAAATAACCACGATGCCGCGCTGGTTAATTTGGTTAACTGCCTTAAGCAGCTCCATCACTTGAATTTGGTATTGAATGTCGAGCGCAGAGGTTGGCTCATCTAAAATTAGCAAGCCGGATTGCTGTGCTAACAGCATCGCGATCCAAGCACGCTGACGTTCACCGCCAGAAAGCTCATCAGCCAAATGCTGTCGCAGCGCCGCCAAGCCGGTTTGATTAATCGCCTGATCAATATATTTTTGATCCTCATCGTTCCAACGACCCAACGCGCCGCGCCAAGGGTAACGACCTAAACGGATCAACTCTTCAACATTTAAACCTGAAACCTCGGGTAATTTTTGCGGTAAATACGCAACCTGCTGTGCCAAGATTTTTTTGTTGTAGTCAGTTACTGGTTTATCTTGCCATGCCACCGAACCATGATCGGCCTGTAACTCTGCGGCCAGTAATTTAACCAGCGTCGACTTGCCTGAGCCGTTATGGCCTAACACGACAGTAAAGTCGCCAGCAGCAATGGTTAAATCCGGAACATTAAGAATTTTTTTTCCGTCGCGAATCACTTCAACATCAGTCAGTCGATACACGGTTATTTCCTATTTATTTTTTGTCGATGTAAGCGCGGGCAGTCAGAACAGAGCTCACCACCTTGCGTTTTGTAAACCAAACAGCAACTGCGCCGCACAAAATTAAGCGAACCATCATCGGCTATATTAAACGCTGATAAATAATTTTCGGATAATGAAAAAGCCGCCAACCATTGCTTGCCCTGTTGCAAAATTTGCTCGCCGCTAAACTCCGGCTTCAATTTTTGTAACAGCACTAGATTTGCCAAAATTGAATCCGCTAACAGCACCTGAGTAAAACTTAACGGGCAACGCTTCCAGCGATCAATTTGCTCACGGTAATGATCAAAAAGTGGTTTTAATTGTTGGCCTGAGTTTTTGATAAGACTGGCTTGATTCGCACTATAAATCTGGGCACGTTCAAAACCAAAACCCATAATATAAACGCTGTGTCGTTTTTGCGAAAAGCCTTTAAACGACGGCACGCAACCAAACTCGTAAGTGCCAATCATGGCGATATAAAGCGGCTGCCATAACAACAGGCTCCAACAACGCGCCAACCAATAGCTGTGTCCGGCTTCAGGCGTTTGCTCGGCAATGGCGTCATACAGCTGCTGAATAACGGCTAGGTCTTGCTCACCACCAGCGACATCCTCTGAACGCGGCGAAGCCAACTCGCCCTTTAAATAGGGCGAAATCTGTTGGCAAGCATCGAACAGCTTTGCCAGCATCGCATCATCCGTTATGTCGTTGCTATCTAACATCAGGGCCGTCATATTCACCTTATAGATCACACATCGACAAAAAAATTATCGACCTTACAAGCGCTCAATAGCCCGCACAAGGCGGGCTAAAATTTTTTATCTAATTAAGCTAACCGATTAGAATTTAATATTTAAATTCGCAGTGATATTTCGCTCTGCGCCATACCAGCAATTTTCTGAATCGTAACAGCTGTAATACTCTTCATCGAGTAGGTTATTTACCACAACACTAACCGTCGCATCTTCAACCTTTGGAATCACTGAGCCTAAGTTATAGCCAAGTGATAAATCGAATAACGTATAGTCAGGCACGGTACCTGTGTTAGCTGCGTCAATCTGCATTTCGCCAACGTAGCGGACACCACCGCCGATACGCGTACCGGCTAATATTCCACCGTCAACAAAGTAATTGGCCCACAGGCTAGCACTGTGTTCTGGAACCCAGATAGGCTGCTTACCTTCATAACCATTGTCGTCATCTTCCGTGATTTCCATATTAATGTAAGTATAGCTAGCCGCTAAGTTAAGGCTCGGAGTTAAAGCAATTTTTGCGTCTAACTCAGCACCTTGAGAAACCAACTCACCTACCTGTAGGTATGGTGCGTAAACGTTGCTCGGGTCTGGCAATAGCGCATCGGTTTTAGTGATATGGAATGCAGAGCCAGTAAATTCGACATTGCCCGCGTAAGGAGCATATTTAATACCGGCTTCTAGTTGCTGACCTAACTCTGGCTCGTAGGCATTGCCGTCAGAGTCTGTTCCTGCGGCAGGTTCAAAGCTCGTCGCATAGCTAGCAAAAGGCGACAGACCATTTGCAAATTCATACAGTGAGCCTACTCGGTAAGAGAATGCTTGGTGATCGGCGTCACTTTCATATACAACGTCATAAGTAAAGTCTTCAAAATAGCTGCTGCTTTGATAATCATCATAGCGGCCACCTGCAATCACCACGAGCGAACCTAAGCGAAGCTGATCTTGGAAGTACACACCAAGCTGCTCAACTTCAACATCGTCAACGGCGACATAACTTTCAACTACCGTGTCGGTATCGAGCAAATAATTATCCGCATCGAAAATGTTAAAGCCGTAGAAAGATGCGTCGGTTGTATAGTATTCACTATAGTCACTTACACCGCTGGTAGATTGGTAATCTAGACCTGCTAGTAAACTATGCGTTATTGGGCCGGTAGTGATTAAACCCGATAACTGGTTATCGATCGCTATCGATGACAACTCTTCATCGGTGCTATAAATATTACGCGCCAACTCTCCTGTAGATTCATCAAATACACCGGATTGATGATAAGTATTTTGCTGAGCTAAAGCGCCATCTGTGTATCGAGCATTCTGTAAGAAGCTCCAGTTTTTAGATAGCTCGTGGCTAATCTTATAACCCAGCATTAGCACTTGGCGATCGAACTCATCCCAGTTGGCATCACCTGCGTAAGTAGAAGAATCGGTTGAGCCGTTAGCGTTGTCGTAAATCATTCCAGAAGCAGGCAACGCTGAATTCATACCCATACTTGGATCGTTCTGATAATAGGCATTCACATTAATGAGCGTTTTGTCGCTGACATTCCAGTCTACTGAAGGAGCGATTAAATAAGACTCTTCTTCTGTGGTATCGACCTGACCTTCTTTATAACTGCCCTTAGCAATTAACCGATAGTTAAAGTCGCTATCGCCAACTTGTCCTGTGGTATCTACAGAGCCTTGACGCAACAAACCCGTACCAGTGGCAAGGTTAACTTCGGTAGAGCTAACGCTGCTAGGTGCTTTAGCGATAATGTTCACCATGCCGCCCGGTGGCATTGTGCCATACAGCACCGATGTTGGGCCTTTAAAGACTTCAAGCTGCTCAATAGCAACAGGGTCAATTTGCGGCTGTAAATTCCAGCCATTCAACGGGCTTAGAACGAGGCCATCGTAGTAGCTACGATCCACATCAAAGCCACGAATATTGAAAGTATCGTACATAGTTACACCGCCGCCACGCACTTCTGTATTAACGCCTGGCGTAAAACGTAATGCTTGGGTAACAGAATCCGCGGCTTGTTGCGCGATTTCTTCCGCACTAATAATGCTAATGCCTTGCGGTGTTTCTTCTGGGCGCAACGATGTTTTGGTGGCTGTGTTGCGGTAGGTTTCGCCTTTAACTTCAATGGTTTCGGTTTCTTGCTCGGCGCCATAGGCTGGCACTGCAAGCGCTAGAGCTGCCGAAGCAACAGCAATACTAACGGCAAGTTGTTTTAAACCTGCGTATTCAGGAATTCGGTTCATGATACTTCCACCCTCAAGGGATTTGTAAGTGATAAGCAGACTCTTGTGCAAATGAGAATCATTAGCAAAATAGTACCGCTGAACCGATCCATAAAATTAACAATTTGGTGCAACTTTGCAGTTTGTTTGAATTTTTTAAGCAGAGAGCTGAGATAAGGCTCGGTGGCTAGAAACGAATAATTAGAAGCGAATGAGAAACGAATAAAGTGCTAGAGGCTGATAATCGGCAGCCAATACTCTGCTTTGACCTCTTTTCGAGTGGAGTCGTAAGGCGGGTAATAGATTTCAATTTCGTAAACATCGTCCAAGCCAGCATAGCCAGAAGCCGGCAACCAAGAAGCCATCAACCAAATAATGGCTTTATGGAATTGCTCGACTGGGCCCTGATAAGGCAATACCGCGTAATCGTGCTCTAGCGTGCGTTTGTGTTCAATGCCATCGCCGACCAGCACCGCATCGATATGGTCAGCATCTATTCCGGCCCAATACCGTAGCTCGCCTTGAATACGCTGACTAAAACCGTCGATTAGACCAATGTGCGGCACTTGCCGTAAAGCCTCATTCGGCAAACGGCCAAAAAAATCATCCCACGCACGCGGCACGCTGATGCCAAAATCGGGCTCGGCCGAGAGCAACCCTTTAACTGTGTAAGGCGAACCAACAAAGTCGAATGATTTACCGCGCTCTAAACGCACCTGATAAAGCGACGCTTCAGGGTATTGAGCAAACTGGTCGTCTGGTTTTTTCAGTGGCGTTTTCACGCCAGTAAGAACACCACGGCTGCGATATTCTTTTGGTGAACAGCCAAAAAACTGTTTAAAGGCTCGGCTGAAGGTGATTTCTGAACTAAAACCAAACTCCAGCGCGATATCCATAATCCGATGATCAGTCACTAACAGCTGTTCCGCGCATCGACTGAGTTTTATTTCGCGCACATATTGCGCCACGCTGTAGCCGGTATAGTCCTGAAACACCCGCTGCAACTGCCAACGCGACCAACAGCTGTGCTCAGCCAAGCCTTCTAAAGTGAGCGACTGACGAATGTTCTGATGGATGTGGTCCAAAACCTTTTCTATTCGGTTGAAGGTTGCGGCTGCAGGCACGGCTATTACTCGTGATGACGGAATGGCGTTATGATAACGCGAAAATGAGAATGATTATATTTTATATTCTAATAAGTCGATGGTCTTTTGCTATATAAAACGCCCCTCGACTAGCCTGAACCCTGTTATAACCTTTAACTCACCCAACATTGCTTTATGTTACTCTTGTGACAAATCATCAATACCTGCCGACATCTATATGACTCAAAACAGCTCTTCTCACCTACCGCAATGGTTGGCGGTTACCATTTTAATTAGTGTTGCCACCATGTTTGCAGGCAATCATGTTGCCGCCCGACTTGCTTTCGATAGTGGCGCAGGCCTTATGATCGCGTTAATTGCCCGCAGCGGATTTGCCTTAATCATTATGGTCAGTCTGGTTATTTGGCAAGGCCATTCGATTCGCATTCCAAAAGGTAAGCGCCGCTACCAACTTCTTCTAGGAGTTATGATTACACTACAAAGCCTGTGTTTGTATTCTTCTGTCGCGCGCATTCCTGTTCCCATTGCTTTATTGCTCGTTAACTCTTGGCCAATTGTTTATACGCTTCTTAACTGGGTGCTTTCAGGCGTACGACCAACGCGTTTTTTTGTGATGGTTTTAGCCATGATCAGCTTCGGCCTGCTATTAGTTTTAAATATTCCACAGCTGTTATCTGGAAGTCACACACAGGATGAAAACTGGGCGTCTGGTGTTACCTTAGGTGCAATGTCTGGTTTCTTTCTCGCAGTCGCGATGCGCTTAATGGACAATCAACTTTCTCAAATAAGCGGCTCTGTTCGCAGTAGTTTTTCAATGCTGCTTGTGTTTTCAGTTATATTAATTGCTGGGTTTGCGGATATTGTACCCAATGGCATGGCATTACCAACGCACTCCATCGGCTGGGTCGGCCTTGGCGCATTAGCGTTGCTCTATGGTGCAGGCTCATCGCTTCTATTTATTCTTCTGCCACATTTAAATATGGCGCGTAACGCACCTATCGTAAACTTCGAACCCGTTGCTTCTTTGTTTTTAAGCTTCTGGATTTTGAGCCAGATGCTAACCTTTATTCAATTAGTTGGCGGCGCCATCGTTATGACGGGCATCTTGTTATTAAGTTTTTCTAAACGCTGATTGAAGGCTCTGGCCCCTTTGATTCCTAATGTTTATAACGTACTTATAAAGGCCGTGATTTTTTTAAGGGGCTCACCTGAATGGTAATGTATTAGTTGAATATTTAGCTTTGAGCTTATTCTAATAGCCATTTCAAGCTCTGCATCTTGAAGTTGCTGCAATAGTTCTATATCAAATGTTGCGCCGTCTCTTTCTTTTAACCTGCTGTGAATGGTTTTTACATCGCAAGTTAGGACGACAACGGCTGAGAGGTTCAAGGATTCAAATACACTATCTTTGAGCCTTAAAACAGAGTTACTTTTATCGATAAGGCAGAAATGACCATCTAACAATAATTTTTTATCTGAAATTTGATTCAATGCTTCAATTAGTACTAGTTGATTCCGTTCAGCCTTATCTATAGCTTTCGATGTTTCTATGTACTCTGAATTTGCTTTTATAAGAGAACTGCATGAATAGTGTTTAATTGCCACGTCTTCCTGTATTTTTTTGCAAAAAGTTGTTTTTCCAACTCCATGTATACCTGCAATAAACACTATTTTTTTCATATTATGCCATCTTTGGAAACATATCGTCATTTAAGTAGCTGAATGATTGTGGAGCGGTCACTTTTTTCGATAACTGACTAAGCTTAATGGGAGTGTCATACTTAATAACATCGGCTATCTCAATAGCGTAAGCTTTTTTTCTGCCTATAAAATAGGAATCAAAAAAGCTTTTCTGTATTCCAGAACTTTTTTTAGTTTTTTTCCATATTAATTCAGGTGAATTGTCATGTATTTGTTCGATTGAAAACTCACCAACTATTTTTCCTTCAGGCATTGTTGAGTAAATGACGATTTTTTTAATATCGTTCCTTTTGAATATGGACTTTCTATACTCAAACTTCTTCTCGCCTGAAAATATTCTTTCAACATATTCTGGCTTAATTGATAATAAAACGTTCATTGACATTACCTAGTCCTAGCATTTTTAAATAATTAGAATGACTTACTTCTAATAGGTTTATTCTTTCATCCAAGATGCAACCCTCTTCAATAAGTTGCCCTCTTGTTACTCTGTTCTTAAATGCCGTGTTATATGTGAATCTTATAATGTTGGGGTATCTTTTTGAATTGTAAAAAGAAACTAATTCGTTTTCTGTAAAGACTGAATAAGCCGATGTATACCTTAGGAAATCGTCGAGAGTGTCAAACTCATTGATTGATCTTACTTCCTCAACTACGCATAGTGATGTTATAACTGATCGATACCATGCTTGACCAGGGCGATCACTGGTACGATATATTATTAAACCATCACCTCTTCTTAGATTCTGAACGCCGTGCGCAGCGCACAAATAAATTTTATGAATGCTATTTGTATGTGAGACATCTTGGATTATATCGTATGTTTCATTATTTAAAATTGAATCCGGTAACATTCTAGTGTGATAGTCTGGGTATATTGAAAGTAAATACTTTCTAGAGTTAGAGCTAACCATTGGATAGTTTTCTAACATATCTGTTTTAGTGTTATACATGTCTTTTGTTAAGACATTTTCTATTCCATTCGATGTCATCTTTGACCCGTGTATAACAAAGCCATATCTCTGAAATAGATTCATTAAATAGTCGTGTTTTGAAAACACGGTGACATATATATTGTCTGAATTAAACTCAAATGCGAGATCAAACATTTTTTTAATAAACCGCTCACCACGCCTTGTACCAACTGATTCAAATTTAAATGTACCAATTTTTAAATGTTTACCATTTGGTAGAGATGGTGAAATGTCGTTCACTTCTCCATCTTCTATTTTTAGGTACATAAAACCTTCGATACCGTTGCTAGTATTGTAAAGAACATAAGCAGATGATCCTTCATTTGCTTTTTTCATAAACCAGTCAGAGAATTCAGTGTAATCAGCTTTGAGACTGTCAAAAAAAATATCGTTTAAATTAATGTTCGAGAAGTTTTGGTATACGAGGTTTTCCATGATTATCCCTTTTTAAAATGGATGTTTTGATAGGCATCAAAACATCTTCCTTAGTTATCTACATTTATATTAATTTGATCTCATAGGGATCGTTACACTCTGGCAGTCCTTTTTCTGACATTTTTTGAACCTTGTTAGTCAGATGGCCTCTCAGCCTTCCTTTCCTACTTCACTACACTGGAAAAATCCGGTGCCGGTATTGCCACTCCATTTAATCAGGATAACTGGAGTCATTAGTAATCCCTTTACTACGAAGAGCTGAGCAAGATTACCTACCCATTTAACGCCATGTGAAGGTGTGAACAACGCAATACCAATACTACCGCATACCACCTTAAACACTAAATCCAATGCATTTTCTGAAGTCGTAATTGCTGCTCTGGTACCCAACCCGGTGAACTAGGTGCTCTTGATAAACGCTGCATGATGACAAGATTAGCAGCTCACCGTACTCACTTTCACAACACGAACGTAATGAATGGGCCACTCGCTAATTGAGTTTGTGAGCCTCTAAATACGCTCTTGCCTCCATACATAGCGAAAGGCATCGTTTTTAGTATCGGAAACAATGCTCTGACTCTGTTCTAACAGCCATAAAACCGCCCCAACCAGAAGGATATCGCATTTCTACTGCTGCTTAATAAAGCTCTTTTTCGATATCATCGAGCGCCATAACACTTTATTCCACCGCCTAAGCAGCATTATACGGAGCGATTTTTAAGACTTCTTAAAACAAAAAGCTCCGCTGAATAATCCTAATATGCTATCTCTTGCGCTAGCCTGTCAATTTGAATATTAAAAAATCTGCTATAAAAAAAGCCGACAAATATCGGCTTTAAAAAGATTAGCTGAACGGTATTAGCCGCAGTGGCTAAGGATTAATAGTTATAACCATCGTGACTGTTGCTAAGTTCGTAAATACTCAACTTGGCAGAATCATCACTGTCGCTCACATCATCATTTAAATAAATGCCGGCTTTAAAGAACATATAATTGTTGGAATCATCATAGCCGCTGCTCGACATGCTTATTTGCTTATATGCTAATTCTTGGCCATCCTGACTGATGGTGACAGATAAATAATCGCCATCGACATCGATGCTATAGGAGAAGGTTTCATTCAGTTTAATGCCGTCAGAAGGGTCAGTGAGGTTGGCCATATCTTCAACGTCAACATAGCTATTGTCACTGTTATCAATCATGTTACCCAACAGGCCGTACCATTTTTCTTTTTCACCATCCTCTTTTGCTTCTACTGAAGGCTCGTGCGCAAAGTAGATAGAGCCATAGGTGTTGTATGGGTACTTATGATAATAAAGTCGGATCGGTTCGTTACCACTGGCGTGGATTTGACCAATCACAATGCGGCCAACTTTTTTGTAGTTCTCTAAGTCATCTTCATCCGAAGGGTTCGGGTCAAGCGAGCCAGTTGTGGTGACTTTATTAACAGCCAGCGTTACATCTAATGTGCCATCAATACCGCCAAACTCATCGTAGTCGCTACTGTTAATTGTTGAGAATGCCCAGTTATTGAGACGACCATTTCCGTCTGGGTCATCTTCATAGTCATAGCTAGTATCAATGCTGGTATCACCACGGCGAAGCATTTCTCTTAACTCGGTACGGGTATATTTTGTACCCGATGATGTTTTGTAACCGCCAACGGTACATTCAAATACCATGGCGCCGCTGTCTTCATCGGTGTAAAAATATTCGCTTTCGTAGTTTTCATCATTGAGTTGATCTTCTTTGATGGAGTCGGCTTTACCGTCACCGTTGGTATCGGTCGGTACACTTAAATACCAATCCCAAAGATCAAAGTTTCCTGCTGGTGCAACATCAGTACTCAGACCATAGTCACCGCCATTTGAACCGCCGCCTGAAGAACTGCCACCTGAAATAGTAACTTCGTTAATATCGGTCCAGTCCGAACCGGTACTATTGGAGAAAGTTTTAATGCGAACATAACGAGCAGATACAGAATCGAAACTGTAGCTTTCAAAATCACCATTGCTGCTAACCAAACTGCTGCTGCCATAATAAACTTTGGTCCAGTCACTGGAGTCACCATTTTCGCTCAGCACTCGAATTTCAAAGTTGTAAGTGCGTGAGTCGCCTCGACCCCAAGCGATAGAAACTTCGTTCACCGATTGATCGCTAGCCAAATCTAATACTAGGTTTTCTGATGCGCCGTTTGCTGCGGCCCAACGAGTTTCCCAAGCACTGCTACCGTCGATAGCATTGCTGGCAGGGTAACTGCTGTGAGAACCACCCCAGTCGCTGGCATTGTCGATGTTTAATGTTGCTGCGTGCGCACCTGCCGCTGCCAATAAGGCAGAGCATAGAAGCCAATTTTTTTTCATTGTGTAACCTTTATATTTTTATTGTTAATTAGGTTTTGATTTAAAGTCTATTGGCGTTTGAAACACTCAATAGTTCATGTGCCCTAACGGTAAATAGATTTGCGTTTAAATTTTATTTTTATTTATAAACGCGACTTACCGTAAAACTAGGTTGAGTCGTCGACTTCTTTACAGACGACATCAGAAAAATACACTAACTTCTCAAAATGGCAATGCTATTTGTCATATTATATTCATAGAAATTGCGCTGAATCTAACGAATCGGTGTTCTAGAAAATAAAACCAAGCTTGTTTTTAGCTAAGCCCAAAAAAGCGTCAAGAGTTTGGTATACAAAGCGAAACAGACGCACAGCAAAAAACCATTAAACTGCGTTGCAAAGACTTATTTTTTACAGAGCTTGGAGCCACATTATGGTTATCTCTAACAACCCACTTTCGACTGGTTCATTAAACAATACATCGAGCCGCATCGAGACACTGTTTGAACAGTTAAGCTCTGCAAAACAAATTAATAGTGCTGCCGACAATGCCGCAGGCCTTGCGATTTCGACTAGCTTCACTACCGAAACACAAGGAAATATTCAGGCGATTGAAAACGCCTCAACCGGAATTTCTTTAGCGCAAACAGCGGCCGGTTCTTTAGAAACCGTCACAGACAACGTTCAGCGCATTCGTGAATTAGCAGTACAGGCGGCCAACGGCACTTACACCGACACGCAAAGAGAAGCGATTAACGCCGAAGCTCAACTGCTGATCGAAGACACGACAAACATTCTTGAAGAGTCTAATTTTAATGGTGTATCACTGTTTGACGGCGACCAAGCACAAGTCTTCCAAGTCGGTGCCGACGCTGGCGATACGCTGAGCGTCGAAAGTAATAGGTTAAGCGATGAAATTGCTGAATTAGATTTCAGCTCGATTGATCTTTCGACTATTGAGGGAGCAACGGCGGCCTTAGATATTAGCGACAGTATTATCGATGCTGTTAGTGCTACAGCGGCAGAATATGGCGCTGTGCAAAACCGATTTGAGTCGACCATCAGTTCATTAGAAGAAACGGTACTCAACAGTATTGAAGCGACCTCGCGTATCCAAGATACCGACTACGCAGAAGCCACCAGCCAATTGGCCAGCGAACAGGTAAAAGAGAAAGTTGGCATTGCCATGCAAGCACAAGCCAATGCCGACCAAGAAACCGTTCTCAAACTGCTGGGCTAATTGAACCAGCCAAAAACTCTCGGCTATTTTTTAATAGCGCGTTATCGGCCGCTATTTCAACCAACTTTTTATATCGTCTTCTTTTGGTATGCCTCCGGCATGAACGATTTTTTCATCGATCACCACTGCCGGTGTTGACATCACTCCGTAAGCCATAATATCGGCAGGGCTATCCACCTTTTGTAAATCAATTTCAACAGCCAACGAGTCTGCGGCTTGCTTAATGAGTTCTGCTGTTGCGACGCAACTTTTACAACCACTGCCTAACACTTTAATCGTTTTGATAGTTTTCATATTTTTCTCCTAATAAATTTAAGCTTGGTTTTATAATGTTTAAAACAGGCTGACGGTGTTAAAAATCCACCCAATCAGGGTAAAGGCGGTTAACAGAATGGCGAACACTGTCGCCAATAAACGCCACTGCATCACCTGCTTTAACAACAAAAATTCTGGAAAACTCGCCGCCACTGTACTCATACAAAAGGCGAGCGTGGTACCAACTGGCAAACCATTGATAAGCAGACTTTCCATAATTGGAATAACACCGGTGGCATTCGAATAAAGCGGTATACCTAACAAAACCGCCGCTGGAACCGACCACCATTGGCCTGCACCCAAGTGTTCAGCGATCCAACCGTCTGGCACAAAACCATGTAATGCGGCACCTAAACCGACACCAATAATCACCCACTTCCAGATGCGTTTAAAAATACTCAGCACCTCTTCTGCAGCAAACTGATGGCGCTGTTTGAATGTTATTTTTTCAGCCTGCGCTGAGGTCGTCTCAGTCGTTGGCGCTAACGCAGCGTCGCTATCTTGCTGTCCTTGCGCTAAGGCTTTAGCGGCAAAATCTTGCAACCAGCGTTCAGCTTTTATGGCATCCAAAAACATTCCCGATAACACACCAACACTGATACCGACCAAAATATAAAGAGCGGTAAATTGCCAACCCAGAAGGCCAACCAATAGCAATACCGCAACCTCATTAATTAACGGTGACGTAATAAGAAACGCCATGGTGATACCTAAAGGAATGCCCGCCGACGTAAAGCCTAAAAATACCGGGATGCTGGAGCAGGAACAGAAGGGGGTGATTGAGCCAAACATCGCGCCTAACCAATAGCCTAAAAATCGATTCTTGCCGGATAAAAAGGTACGTACCCGCTCAACATTTAACGACGCGCGTAACAGCGCGATAAGATAGATCATCACCAACAGTAGGGCGAAAATTTTGCTGGTGTCTTCAATAAAAAAGTGCAGCGCTTGGCCGGCTTTCGTTTCTGGGTTCATTGCCAACAGCTGATAAACGACCCAAGACGCAAATTGAGTAAATATCTGGAACATAAGCTACCTCTATTTGTATACCGTTTTAATAAAGACGGTTGGGTAGCGAAAAGGATGCGCATTATTTTTATTTTTTTAACGCCAATAGCTTAAACCGCTATAAGCGACTTAGTCGCGTGCGGTAAAACCAGCAACATGTTGCTGTTCATCAAACTGAACCTGACAGGCCGTTTGCAACTGGGCTTGTAAGCGCTGCCGTGCTCTTCGCAGCCGTGACTTTACTGCCGTAATAGTCAAACCATGTTGGGCGGCATAATCGGCCTGTTTCATGCCGTCAATATCACAGGCTTGCAATATGGCTCGATCATCGTCTGAAATCTCACTCAGTACTCTTGGCAAACAGCATTGTGCTAGGTAGTCGATCAGTTCTAGCTCGTCTTCGGGTTGTTCGATAGAGAATTCATCGATATCAACCTTACCGGCGTGCTTACGTTGCTGATCAATCAGTAGGTTTTTGGCCACACGAAACAACCAAGCTTTGGTATGGGTTACCTGACAAAAACCGTCTCGCTGACGCAGCAGTTTTAAAAAAACCTCTTGAGTTAGGTCTTCCGGTAATAGGTTGTCATGTTTAATGGTTTTTTTGAGCCATGATAACAACTCAGCTTCATGATCTTGCCAAGCTTTTAACGCACATGGCACTGCACCTACATTATTTTCCATCGCTGTCATTCCTAAAACCCAGTTAAGCGATAGTAACGCGAACATTGCTGAGGCGCTTGCAGTAGATCAAACAAGCTATTTTTTGCATAAAAAAAGCCGGCGATAGCGCCAGCTTTTTCAGGTTATTTAAATAACACTTATATTTAGCAATCGATGTCGTAACAGTGTTTGCTATAGAGTGTTTGTGCTTTAAGCCAAACGTCGCCAATTTCGCCAGAACCGACTTTTTGGCCATCCACTTGGATAACAGGGCCGACTTCTTTACTGGCACTGGTCATCCAAATTTCATCGGCATCTAACACTTCTTGCTTGCTAACCGCGCGCTCAACCACTTTGATATCGCTGTGCTCAGCAAGAATAGTTAATAGGATTTTTCGGGTAATCCCAGGCAACAGTTCATCGCTTAATGGCGGTGTATAAACCACACCGTCCTTAACAATATAGGCATTCGAGGAACTGCCTTCTGTTAAGTTACCGTCACCATTAAACAGTAGGGTTTCATCGTAACCCTCGCCGTAACTCTGTTGGAAATGCAAAACATTACCGAGCAGTGAGGTCGATTTAATATGACAACGCTGCCAACGCAGATCATCAGCAGTTACAACCTTTAGGGTATGAGCTTGTGCTTTATCGGCGACATGAGCTGGGCCAATTTGCCATGTGTAAGCAAACACTGTTGGCTCAACTTTATCGGGGAAACCATGAAAACGTTTTTCGTAGGTGCCTCGGCTAACTTGGATATAAACGTTTAAATCGTCACCGTCGTTTTTTTCTAACAGCTCTGCAATCACTTGCTTCAATGGCTCTGCATCGAACTCTACGCCAATAGAACGCAAACCGTTTTCCATACGCTTTAAATGCAGACCTAAGCCAACACCCTTACCCTGATGCGTTGGAATGACTTCATAGATACCGTCACCAAATAAAAAACCACGGTCCATTGGTGATATTTTTGCCTCAGAGGCTTCCATATAAGCACCATTTAAATAGACGATCGACATAATGCCTTCACTCCTGCCAGTTACAAAGATTGACGGTAATTTGCCGCCAATAGGGTTAGTTCATTTAATAATGCAATGCCCACTTCCATGGACAATCCATCTTCGGTTAATTCATTTTTACGGGTAACGCCATCGACACTGCCCAGTTCAGATAAGAAACTTAAAATCTCAGCGGGCTTATGCTGGCTAAGCAAAGGCTTATTAGTAATGCACTCCAACAAGGCAACCAAACCAATCGCTCCCCAGTTAGAGACATCTGCCAATACCAGTTCAGTACAGCTGGTATGTGCTGGCTGAATATCTAAAGAGCGAACCGCTTCTTTAACTTTGCCCATACCGATTTCATTGCCGCCATCGCCAATGGCAATGGTTTCGCACTGTGCGTTTTCAAAAAAGGAATCGAAACAGGCGGCGCGTTCGCTGATGACTTCGCCGCGCATATTGTAATACTGGCCGTCTTCAGAAAGCCCCGGTCGCTCAATAGAAATCAGCAACTCAGGCTGCCAATGCGCCAATGCCGATAACGCTTCTGATTTTCGCTCGGCATGCGGGCCAACAATGAGAGGATGAACGCGATAGCTCTTCCTTAATTGTGTAGAAAGCGGCGCGCCACAGACTAATACAGGCTCGGCACCTAAGGCTTCCAGTGCGTTATATAAACAAATCGCGCCAACAGGGCCATCGGTTTCGAAGGTGTCGCCTACTGGAAAGCCAGTGCCAATCAATACCGAACCCTTAACGTTGGCCATTAATTGCGCCGCACGTAATAACGAGCCGCCTTCTATTTTGCTGTATACATCTTGCATGCCGCGCAAATTACGCTGCACCAAGATGGCTTCCATTTTTAAGCCCAGCGCTTCTAGTGTTGTTGCCATAAACGCCTCGTTAAAAAACAGCTAACTTACTGTTTGGAATGTCAGTGACCAACATAGCGCCAGGGCTATGGGTGATGCAGATCGGTGGTTTTGCCTGTTTTATAACTGCTTGTGGTGTGACACCACAGGCGGTAAAGACCGGTAGTTCGTCGTCATTAACGGTTACGGCTTCGCCATAGTCCGGCGATTGAATATCGCTGATACCAATCAGTGCTGGGTCGCCCAAATGCACCGGCGCACCATGAACATCGGGGAAACGGCTGCAAATTTGGATCATGCGGATCGCATCGGCAGCTTTAAAAGGACGCATACTGACCACCTGATTACCATAAAAGCGTTCAGTCGGCTGGCAGGCCATATTGGTGTTAAACATGGGGACGTTTTTCTTTTCGCTGATATTGCGAATTTCCAAACCATCCGCCAATAAGGCCTCTTCAAAAGAAAACGAGCAGCCAATCAAAAAGGTGACAAAGTCATCTTGCCATAGGTCAGCGACATTATTGGGCTCATCGGTCATTTCACCTTCGCGCCACACTCGGTATTGCGGTAGATCAGAACGGATATCGATCTCTTTACCACCGATGTTTAAAATCGGGTCGCCCGGCGTCTTAGAAAACGCCACGATAGGGCAGGCTTTGGGATTTTGCTGAGCAAAGACAAAAAACTCATCGGCCCAGTCTTTTGGCAATATCACCAGGTTAGCCTGCACAAAACCGGCACAATAGCCCGATGTATGGCTAGTGAAGCTGCCGTCACGACAAGCTAAGCGTAATTCTTCAGGTGTCATCTACTCTCTCCAAAGGATCCTGTTCACAGATAGGGTGTTTTACAAGCAATCTTTATGCGTAAACCCGCCTGTGTTTTTCAACCGTCATCTTAGCAAATTAGAATTAACAGTTCGTTAGGCTATTTAACTTAAATAAAGTAAGAATAAAGAGTTAAATTCTGTATTAATAAACAAAATAGATGAAACCACTTAAAATAAATTAATATTCAGGAATTAACTCGATGTGTGAATTTGATCACCTGTTATCGATCCCAATAGGGCTGATCACCAAGCTGCTCGGCAATAAAATCGATCAGCAATCGGCAACGCTGAGGCAAAAATCGATTGCGCGGATAGACCGCATAGGCGGCGCTTTCTGGCCAGCGATATTCGTTCAGTAATGGCACTAACAAGCCCTGCTTTATCGACTGATAAACTAAAAAGCTCGGCAACATGGTGATGCCATGCCCGTTAATGGCAAGTTGCTGCATAAAGTCGCCATTATTCACCTGTACACTGGAATTTAAGCGCAATTGCCGGTGTCGGCCCTGCTCATCAATGCACTTCAACTCCGCCTGCTTAGCAAAGCCGTACTGCAAAAATTGGTGCGTCTGCAACTCTTCTAATGTTTGTGGCGCCCCCTGTTTTAGTAAGTAGTCGGGGCTGGCGCAAAGCACTTGCCGGATACGGGTAAGCCGTTTGGCCTGATAACTGGAATCACGCAATTCACCAATGCGAATCGCCAGCTCAAAGCCCTCTTCAACAAGGTCGACACGTCGATCGGAAAAATCTAACTGCAGCTTGAGTTGAGGGTGCTCAACTAAATACTGGTCAATTAAAGGGCTTAGATGCATAAGGCCAAAAGACAACGGCAAGCTGAGTTTCAGCGTGCCTTCAACACTGCTATGCACGCCGCTGGTTTGTTCGTCGAGAGTTTTAATCTCATCGAGGATATTCATCGCCCGCTGATAATAATGCTCTCCCGCTTCGGTCAAACTGAACTTACGCGTAGTCCGGCTCAACAGTTGGCAACCAAGTCTGGTTTCCAATTCATTCAATCGTCGACTCACGGCCGATTTGGCGATACCCAATTGCTCAGCGGCTCTGGTTATACCACCGGTATCGACAATGCGTACCAGCATCGCCATTTCTTCAAGCTGCCCCATATTGTTCTCCAAATCAGAACTATGAATGCCATTTAAGCTAGTTTATCTATTCTTAGTCAACAAATACTCTAGCACCAACGCCAACTAAGGAGCGCAATATGAAAACGCAACGTACGCTATTAAAAGCAATTCCCGGCACCGCTACGGCTGATGGTGCGGGAGTTAAACTGACTCGACTCATCGGAACTGCCGAGCTGGATATGTTCGACCCATTTTTACTGCTCGACTGCTTTGAAAGTGACCAGAGCGAAGATTACATCGGCGGCTTTCCTGAACACCCACATCGCGGCTTTGAAACGGTCACCTATCTACTAAATGGCAAGATGCGCCATAAAGACAGTGCCGGTAACGAAGGCATCATCGAACCTGGCGGCGTTCAATGGATGACCGCAGGCCGAGGCATTCTGCATTCTGAAATGCCGGAACAGGTACAAGGCTTGATGAAAGGCTTCCAGCTGTGGGTAAACCTACCAGCCAAAGCCAAAATGATCGCACCTGCTTATCAAGAATACAGCCCAGATAGTGTTCCGGTTGAACAGCATGAAAACGGCAGCCAAATTGCGGTTATTGCAGGCAAAACCGACTTAGGTACCACCGGGCCAGTGCTGAACCCATACATCTCGCCGACCTATTTGGATATCACTCTGAGTGAATCGGCAATGCTGCAGCAAACGCTACCAGCAACACATAATGCCTTTATTTACATGATTGAGGGTGAGCTGAGCATTGGCGATGCAAACCAAGCTGAACAGACATTATCGGCGAAAACTCTAGGTCTACTTAGCCAAGGCGAGCAGGTAGAGTTCAAAGCAACAAGCAAGGGCGCTCGATTCTTACTGATCGCCGGTGAGCCACTGAACGAACCCGTTGCTCGTGGCGGCCCATTTGTGATGAACACTAAAGCCGAAATTGTACAGGCCTTTGCCGACTTTCATGCTGGTCGTTTTTAAATTAGACACCGATCACACTAAGACTAAAAACTGAGCCAGCATGACAACTAAACTGGGTTATGTTTGTCTGACTGTGTTGTGACTCACACGCTTTTGTCATTAAAAGGTATTGAACAATGAACCACTCTTCTAATGCAAAAAACTACAGCTGGTTAATGATTAGCATCCACTGGCTCAGTGCCTTGGTTGTTATTGCCATGTTTGCGCTCGGGCTGTGGATGGTTGGTCTAGATTATTACAGCCAGTGGTATCAAACAGCTCCGGCCTTACATAAGTCGGTTGGTATCTTACTGTTTGCGCTCACGGCTGTGCGTTTTGGCATTAAGCTAGCCAGCCATACGCCAGAGGTGAGCGGCAAAATTTTTGAGGTTATCGCTGCCAAAGCCGTGCATCTGTTCATCTATTTTTTGATCTTATTGCTGTTTGTTTCTGGCTACTTGATTTCGACACCCGATGGGCGCGGTATCGAAGTATTTAATTGGTTTACTATTCCAAGCATCGGTGAGTTATTTGAAAATCAGTCAACCATTGCTGGACGCATTCATTACTTCACTGCCTTAACTCTGATCGCATTTGCAGCATTACACGCACTTGCGGCGTTAAAGCACCACTTTATTGATAAAGACAACACACTTAAAAAAATGATGGGGACATCGAAATGAACAAGACTCAGCTGAATAAAAATGTTTTTTCAAAAACCGCTTTATCGACTCTTTTAAGCGCCGCTGCTGCGATGCCTTTAACTGTTTCTGCCGCTGATTACGTTATCGATACCGATGGCGCACATGCATCGGTAAACTTTAAAGTTAGCCACCTTGGTTACAGTTTTATAAATGGCCGCTTTAACGACTTCAGCGGTGACTTTTCTTACGATGCAGACAACCTTTCCGCCTCTAAAATCTCAATGACGGTTAACACTAGCAGTCTAGATTCTAACCATGCTGAGCGCGACAAACACCTAACTGGCAACCGCTTTATTAATGCTTCTAAATTTCCAGAAGCCAGCTTTACCAGCACCAGCGTAACGGATTTAGGTGACGGCAAACTATCTCTGGAAGGTGACATGACACTTTACGGTGTGACCAAGCCTATAACGGTTGATGCAACCTTTATTGGCGAAGGCAAAGACCCTTGGGGTGGCTATCGCGCAGGCTTTATGGGCACAACCCGCTTAGAGTTAGCCGACTTTGGCATTCCTGTTTCTGGTGCATCCAGTTATGTTTTGCTAGAAGTACAGGTTGAAGGTGTGCGTAAGTAACAAGCGAAAATAAATACACTAAAAATGTAGACTATTTAAATAATATCTAATCATAAAAAAAACCGGCAGCTGCCGGTTTTTTTTATCAGTATTAAATTCGTGAATTTTTACATAGACATCGCTTTATCAAACACTACGTGGCTATAAGCGCCAACAGGTTCTTTAGTGATAACTGGAGTTGAGTCACTATTTAATAGCACATCAACGGTACGCTGATACGCCGCAGGATCTAAGTAACCAATACCTTTACCTGTTGTGTTAAGCAGCTTAGCGACTTCACCCATCATACGAACTTGGTGCTCTTCAGTTTGTGCGCCAGTGTCGTCATATTCTAGAACGATCATCGCGGCTTCTTCTGGGTTTTCTGCCGCCCACTGCCAACCTTTGATTGAAGCTTTTAGGAATTTAGCGTACTTCTCAACCATTTTAGGATCGGCTAAGTCTTCTTCTAAAACATAAAGACCGTCTTCTAGTGTCGCAACACCTTCGTCTTCATATTTGAAAAGTGTTAACTCTTCTGGCGTTAAACCGCCATCCAATACTTGGCCGTATTCGTTATAGGTCATCGTTGAAACGCAGTCTGCCTGACCTTGGAAAATAGGGTCAACGTTAAAGCCTTGCTTTAATACAGTAACACCGCTGCCGCCAGTTGTTTCATAACCTAATTTCGACATCCAGCTTAGGAATGGGTATTCATTACCATAGAACCAAACACCTAGCGTTTTACCGCCAAAGTCTTTTGGTGTCGAAATGCCACTGGTTTTTAAACAGGTCAACATCATGCCTGACTTGCCGTAGATTTGACCAATGTTAACCATTGGCAAACCCTTTTCACGAGTTGCTAACGCAGACGGTAACCAATCAACGATAACATCCGCGCCGCCGCCAGCAAGCGTTTGTGCTGGTGCGATATCTGGACCGCCGGGCTTAATGGTGACGTCCAAATCTAAATCATCGTAATAGCCATTTTCTAACGCAACATAGTAACCAGCAAACTGCGCTTGAGTTACCCATTTTAATTGCAAGGTTAATTTATCTGCGGCCTGTACAGCTACGCTCGAAGCGAAAAGAACCGCACCCACTGTCAGTGAAACAACGTACTTTTTCATCTATCTGTCCTCGTTTATGCTTAACAAATGCGCTTTACATTACTTTGCTTGCGCTGAACGTACTGACGGATGCCAGAACAAAACAGCTCTCTCCAGCAGAGCTAAAGCACCGTAGCTTATGGAACCCGCTAGGGCAGCGACTAAAATAGTTGCCCAAACCATTTCCATATTCATCCGACCAACTTCTGTCGAAATTCGAAACCCCATACCAACGATGGGTGTGCCAAAAAACTCAGCAACAATAGCGCCAATCAATGCCATGGTTGAGTTGAGTTTTAAGGCGTTAAAAATAAATGGCAGCGCTTGTGGAAACTGATTTTTCACAAATCGCTGAGTACTTTTTGCTGCATAGGTATGCATTAAATCGTTATGCAATGGATCAACCGACTTAAGCCCAGCCAAAGTATTAATGAACATCGGGAAGAAGGTCATCACCACAACCACAGCCGCTTTCGATTGCCAATCAAAGCCAAACCACATCACCATAATTGGCGCGATACCAACAATAGGAATGGCTGAAACAAAGTTACCCAATGGCAATAGGCTGTTCTGCAAAAACCGGCTTTTAATCGCCCAACTGGCGACAACAAAACCAGACACGCAACCGATAAAGTAACCGGCTAACACCGCCTTCATATAGGTTTGTTTAAAGTCGGCCCACAGAGTTGGAATATTGCTGATAAAGGCAACAAAGATTTCACTCGGCGCAGGCAATAGTATTTTTGAAACATCAAAGCCTTTGGTCATACTTTGCCAAAATATCAAAACTACTAAGGCAAATAGCGCTGGCACTAACGGCTTGATATAACGACTATTAACAACCTTGGCGTCAATTAGTTGAGTCAGAGTCGACATCAACTTAGCCGCAGAAAAAATAGCAACTGGCAATAATAGAATCAGCCATTGTTGGTTTTTGTAAAAACCTGCACTAAAAAAGAAACATAGATATAGCTGCGCTAATAAAAGCAAACTATAAACCGAAGTCTTTATTGAATGTGTCATAAGGCGGCTCCTCTTCGACGCAATAAAATTCGTTCAAAGAGCGCAACGATATTAACCAACACCGAACCTAAAATAGCGGCCATTAACAGCGTCGCCCAAATCATCACGGTTTGGCCATAATAGGAACCGCTAAGTAAGCGAGAACCTAATCCACCCTGAGCGCCGGTTGGTAATTCGGCAACCACTGCACCCACTAACGAAGCAGCAATACCAATTTTTAAACTGGCGAATAAATAGGGCTGTGCCGAATACCAACGCAGCTTCCAAAATAATTGCGTGCGCGAAGCGTTATAGGTTTGCAGTAATTCCATGTGTAATTTATCGGCGGAGCGAAGGCCTTTCACCATACCGATGGTCACAGGGAAGAATGACAAATACATCGCGATGATCGCTTTAGGTACAACGCCGGTTAAATTAATGGCACCAAGAACGACGACAATGATCGGCGCTATCGCCAAGACAGGAATGGTTTGCGATGCAATAACCCACGGCATAAAACTCAATTCGAGTGTCCGGTTATGAACAATGCCAACAGCAATGGCAATACCTAACACCGAACCTAAACCAAAGCCTAATAACGTCGATTGCAAGGTGATCATCGAATGGAATACCAATGAGCGCTTTGAGCTTACCTTGGTATCAAAAACCGATTTATACCATTGCTGCAAGACTTGATGCGGCGGTGGCAACATGGGTCGTTTTACCGAAAACGACTCACTGACTACTTGACTGACCGTCCAGCTCTGACTTTTACGTTCGTAAGTTTTAGCTAATTGGTTAGCGTTCATCCATATCGAGGCGACATACCAAATGGCGATCACCGACACGATCGTACAGACGATAGCGAACCATTTTTGATGAATAAATTTTGCTTTCATTCTGATCCTGCCTCGGTGTTAGTCGATCGCATGTTCGTCCGCCAAGGCTTCTCGAATTTCGGCAGCCAACGCGTGGAAGGCTTCCGTATCGCGTAAAGCCAATGTCTTCATTCTTGGCAGCGGGCTTTCGATAACTTTGGTAATTCGACCCGGTCTCGGTGACATCACAACAATGTGCGTTGACAACATGACGGCCTCAGCAATCGAGTGGGTGACAAACACCACTGTCTTTTGCGTTTCTTGCCAAATTTTTAATAATTCGACATTCATGTGATCGCGAGTAATTTCATCGAGCGCACCAAAGGGCTCATCCATCAGTAACAAATCTGGCTCAATGCACAGAGCACGAGCAATGGAAGCACGTTGCTGCATGCCACCAGAAAGTTGCCAAGGGTATTTTTCATGGAAGTCTTGCAAGCCAACCATCTTTAAGTATTTATCAATCTGCTTAGTTTGGTGTGCTTGCGAATGACCGGCGATCTCTAACGGCACCGCACAGTTCTTTTTAATGGTGCGCCACGGTAATAACGCCGCAGCTTGGAAAACATAACCGTAAAGTCGGTTGAGCCGTGCATCTTCTGGGCTGGTGCCGTTAACCTTAATATCACCTTGCGTCTGCTTTTCTAAATCGGCAATCACTCGCAACAGCGTTGTTTTACCGCAGCCAGACGGGCCAATAAAAGAAACGAAGTCACCCTCGTTAACGGTTAAATTAATATTAGAAAGTGCATTGACCGGACCGTCGTTGGTTTCAAAAACCAACGACAAGTCGTTCACTTCAATCATGGTACGGCCCGACGAATTTGCATCCGTCGTTGAGGCCTCTGTTTTTTCAGCTAGCGTCATTTAATCATCTCGCTCATGTTCGCACTATCGGTCTACCGATACTGGGCCATTTAGTTCGTTGTACTTTTCAATAGCTTCGTAAACGGTTGGGAAAGCTGGGCGTTTCACATAACGGCCTGCGCCTTCAACAACATTCAGTTCACCATTGGCAAATACCACCTTACCCTGACTGATAGTAGTATCGACAGAACCCTTAACGGTACGGCCTTCAAAGATATTGAAATCAACATTTTGGTGATGTGTTTTTGCTGAAATAGTGTGTTCTTTATTGGCATCCCAAACCACGATGTCGGCATCCGAACCTTCAGCAATACAACCTTTACGCGGATAGATATTAAAAATTTTCGCCGTGTTAGAAGAAACTGCAGCAACAAATTCATTCTCGGTTAAACGGCCTTTGTTAACACCAGAATCCCAAAGAATCATCAGGCGATCTTCAACACCTGCGGTGCCGTTAGGGATTTTAGTGAAGTCGTCTTTACCGGCAGCTTTTTGTTCGGCACAAAAACAGCAGTGATCGGTCGCGGTTGTTTCTAATACGCCACCTTGTAAACCTTTCCATAGCGCGCGCTGGTGATGCTTAGGACGGAACGGCGGGCTCATTACGTGTGCCGCAGCTGACGCCCAATCTTTGTTGTGGTAAACGCTATCATCCAATTCTAAATGCCCAGCCAATACTTCACCGTGAACCCGTAAGCCTTCTCGCTTAGCACGTGAAATTTCATCAACCGCTTCTTCAGAAGAGACGTGAACAATATAAAGTGGCGCACCTAATGATTGAGCAATACGAATTGCGCGGTTTGCTGCTTCACCTTCAACTTCTGGCGGACGAGACTGAGGGTGAGCCTCAGGCCCTGTAATACCTTCTCGCAGTAGCTTTTGTTGCAAGTGGTAAACCAACTCGCCGTTTTCTGCATGCACCGTTGGCATCGCGCCAAGTTCAATACAGCGAGTAAAGCTGTTAATCAATGTTTCGTCTTCGGCCATGATGGCATTTTTATAAGCCATGAAATGCTTAAAGCTGTTAACACCATGTTCACTAACCAGTTTGCCCATGTCTGCATACACTGACTCGTCCCACCATGTCACAGCAACGTGGAACGAATAGTCAGAAACCGAACGCGCAGCCCAACTACTCCACTGTTCAAACGCTTCCATTAATGGCTGTTGAGGGTTCGGAATAACAAAGTCGATAATCATTGTTGTACCGCCAGCTAAACCCGCCGCGGTACCGGTATAAAAATCTTCACTGGCAACAGTACCCATAAATGGCAGCTGCATATGAGTATGAGGGTCAATACCGCCAGGCATGACTAATTTCCCTTGCGCGTCGACAACTTCAACATCGCTAGGTACATCTAAGTCGGTACCGATTTTTTTAATAACGCCATCTTCACAATAAACATCTGCGATAAAAGATTTATCGGCGTTAACGACCTTACCGCCTTTAATTAACAAACTCATAGTTGTCACCCTCGTTGACTGTTGTTTCTATTCTGTGCACGTTGCTGTTCTGTTTTTTAAGCAGGCACGTATAAACCTAATATTTATCTATGCAAGGTTTTGACCAATTGGACAAAAGGTGGCGGTTTTTTTAAACGCCTTGGTTTTGGCTATCGTTAGCGCGGTTATTTTTAAAAATACAAAAATAGAAAAAAAATTTATGAAAATTACGAACCAAAAATGAGCACTGAATTATTGTTTTGCTCATTTGTGCCTAGTTATGGATAAAACGACAAGACAATCAGCTACCACCACAATAAATAAAATAAATTATCGTTAACAAACAAAGACTTAAGGAAAAAATCAACAGATCTATTTAATTTTTAAATGCACCAATGAGTAACAGAATAAAACCTAACCGCCATTCATAACGGTAAAATTTAAAAATATAAGCAAGCCATATAAATGATGCGCTCATTTGTGGGGCATATGGTTTTTAGGAATGAAAAAATAAAGAGTAACAATAGAAAAACAGAGCAGGGCTGTAGCGGTTTAATGGAACGACAATCTAACTTTTAAAACACTTTAAATAAAATTAAAAAACAGATAGGAAATTATAAACACAAATAGAAGAGCTAGTTAAAAAGCTAATTGAAGAGCAATGGTAGCTTGTAAAATAGCTACCATTACTCAACTTATAAAGCATAAGACATCAAGACTTATATCTGTATGCTCATTATTTTTACGAACACTTATTAAACCGCAGCAGCACCTTCTTCTGCTTGCGATGCAATACGCTCACTGGCACCCAGCATGGCATGTAACAATACGTTAGCGCCCGCTTCACATTCCTCAGGCTTGGTATCTTCTAGCTCGTTATGGCTAATACCATCTTTACAAGGCGTGAAGATCATACCGGTTGGGACGATATCTGCCATGTAGCAGGCATCGTGACCAGCACCGGCATAAATATCCATGTGTGAATAATCTAATTCTTCGGCTGCTTTTTTAATATCGTCCGAAGCATTAAATTCAACTGGTGCGAAATACCAGAAATTATCCACCTCTATTTCGATATTGCGCTCTTTGGCAACTTTTGCACAGAACGCTTGGAACTCTTCATCCATCTTAGTCAGCACATCTGCGTTCGGGTTACGCAAGTCTACACTGAACTTAACTTCACCCGGAATAACGTTACGAGAGTTAGGGAACACCTGCATAAAACCAACCGTGCCTAAACCATTATCGTAACGGCCAGCCAACTCTTCGATCTCAGTGATAATTTTTGAGCTGGCAACCATGGCATCGTTACGCAAATACATCGGCGTAGTACCCGAATGCGATTCACGACCTTTAACCGACACATTGTACCAACGAATACCCTGACCTAAGCGAACAACGCCAATGACTTTTTCTTGATCTTCAAGGATCGGACCCTGCTCAATGTGCGCTTCAAAAAAGGCACCGAAGTTTCGGCTACCGGGTTCTGCATCACCGATGTAACCAATTTTTTCTAGCTCATCACCTAAGCGAATGCCATCAACATCGGTTTTATTTAATTCAGTTTCTAAATCAAAACGCCCAACATAAACACCAGAACCTTGCATAGCAGGCTGGAAACGAGAACCCTCTTCGTTAGTCCATACCGTAAATTCCATCGGCGCTTCAGTAACAATGTTATTTTCGTGCAGGGTACGCAGCACTTCAACGCCAGCCAAGACACCAAACACGCCATCGAACTTACCGCCGGTAGGCTGAGTATCTAAGTGACTGCCTGTAGCAACTGCGGGTAAATCATTATTCAAGCCATCACGGCGAGCAAACATATTGCCGAACTTATCGACTGTAACGGTGCAACCACAATCTTCAACCCACTTAACAAAAAGGTCTCGCGCCTTACCGTCAAGTTCTGTACCGACCAAACGTTTACAGCCGCCTTTGGGCGTT
This sequence comes from Reinekea thalattae, assembly GCF_008041945.1. Lineage (NCBI taxonomy): Bacteria > Pseudomonadati > Pseudomonadota > Gammaproteobacteria > Oceanospirillales > Saccharospirillaceae > Reinekea > Reinekea thalattae. The sequence continues at coordinate 1,710,915 of NZ_VKAD01000001.1, forward strand.
AAACCGAACTCGGCCATTTCCATTAGGCTGTCCCAAAGTCGCTCGCCATTGATTCGTAACTCTTTCATATTCATACGAAGTCCTTAATTTGTTAAGTCGCTGTTTTGCAGCGATTGTCTATCGTTTAGCCGACACCCTAACTTGCCCGTTGAACTCATCAGGCCAGCAATAGATAACCTGTTATTAGGCATCGACACCGCTTTACCAAATGGTAAAAGCTTGTGGCAAAAAAATTTGATCGATGATTCATTTTTAACTAAGCGAATCATCGAAACAAAAACCACCATGCAGTTTTTGTTCCCAAATTTTTTATTAGGGTTTAATTTTTTCTGATTTTTTTTAGATATTCCCTCTAAATAACAACAACTTAGCTAACAGTTAATAAATATTTTTTACCTCTTAAACTCTGTTTAAATTCATCGTCAGCAACAACAATATGATTCAATATCGAGCATACAAAAGTCAGGCTCGCGCTTTATCGATGCAAAATTATTGCTGACGAACGCGTGCCGCTGTCGCACCAAAGGCTGCGTGAATAAGTTTGCCAATTCTGCCTATTTAACCCAGAATCCTAGTTTCAGCTTATCACTCGTGATGACCTTCAAGGAGTAACAACCACTGTGACCACCTCTCGTATCCTGCCGCTTGCGCAGCAGTCGACCAAGCCTTCTTCAGCTCGCATAGCCATGGAAACCAACATATTACGCGGCGCTGAAAAGGTATTCGCAGAATTTGGCTTTCACGGCTCAACTATGGATCGAATTGCCGATAACGTCGGTATTTCTAAGCAAAATCTTCTTTACTATTACCCGTCTAAAGAGCGTCTGTACCGCACTGTTTTGCAAAACATCGTTGACCTATGGCTGGAACGGATGACCTTTGCTGACGAACCTAGCCAGTCACCAGAACAGATCATTGCTAACTATGTGCGTGGCAAACTGGAGTTATCTCGGGATTACCCAACGGCCTCAAAAGTGTTTGCGATGGAAGTCATTGCTGGTGCGCCAATTATTAAAGACTACTTACAAACCAGACTTAAACCCCTATTCGACAAGGACATAAAACTGGTTCGACGCTGGGTTCGGAACAAGCAGCTTTCTAGTATCAAGCCGGAACATTTGTTTTTTTCTATTTGGGCGATGACACAAACCTATGCAGATTTTTCGGTACAAATCGAATTAATGATGGGCAAACCAAAGCTGGAACAGAAAGATTTCGATCACGCGACCGAATTTTTAACCACGATGATTTTGCGCGGTATTGTCGACCCAAAATAAGGCACCTTAAAAAAAATTATCCGCTATTTAGCTAATTTTCCATTCTATCGGCACAGTCAACAGACAAATTTTGGATAGCAGACTGTGCCTCTGCTCAAACTCAAACCCTACCTTTAAGCCATTGTATTTAACCAGATTCTGCTCTTTTTGCTGTAAAAATTCAGCGCCAATTCAATAAGCTGTTTTCGATAGATGACAAAAAAATCCCCATTTTTGCGCGAGTCTCGCACCAAAATAATCCCAACAAACAAACCTTTACCATTTGGTAAAAACCGTGCTATTTGTAGTTTAACAATCAATTGACTGAGCTATTTTTAGCTTGGTAAAAATATCACCACGGTCGCTTATTGAGCGAAAAAAAGGGGACGCGACATGCTAACCGCCGAGCAGGCTTACACGTTAGAATCGATCAGCGAGACTGAACTTAACGATCTCTGCGCCAGCGCCAGTAACTTACGTGAAAGTCACTGGGGTGATATTGTCACTTACTCTCGCAAAGTATTTATTCCGCTGACCAACATGTGTCGCGATACCTGTAAATACTGCACCTTTGTTAAAACGCCAGAATCTGGCGAAGCCAACCTGATGACGCCAGACGACGTTTTAGCCACCGCTCGTGCTGGCGACAATCTCGGTTGCAAAGAAGCATTATTCAGCTTGGGCGAACGACCAGAAAAGCGTTATCGTCTGGCTAAAGATTTACTCGCCGCGCAAGGGCACGACTCAACGGTGAGCTATTTATACGCCATGGCGGAATTAGTCATGCAGCGCAGTCAATTAGTGCCTCACATTAATGCTGGTGCGTTAACGGAAAACGAATTGCGGTTTTTACGTCCTGTCGCTGGCTCTATGGGCATGATGTTAGAAACCAACAGCCCTCGTTTAATGCAACCGGGACAAGCGCATCACGCCTGCCCAGACAAACAACCCAAGCGACGCATGGCAACATTAGAAGCCGCGGGGAAACTCGATATTCCTTTTACCACTGGCTTACTTATTGGCATTGGCGAAACCTGGCAAGAGCGTGTCGATAGCCTTATCGCCATTAATCAGTGCCACCAGCAATACGGTCATATTCAAGAAGTCATCATTCAAAATTTTCGCGCTAAAGAAGGCACCGACATGGCAGGCGCTATTGAGCCAAGCCAGCAAGATATGCTTAAAACATTAGCAGTTGCTCGATTGATTCTCGACCCAAGCATCAGCTTACAAGCGCCACCTAATTTAGAGCAGGATTATGCCCGCTACCTTGATGCAGGCATTAACGATTGGGGCGGTATCTCGCCAGTCACTCGCGACTTTATTAATCCAGAACGGGCTTGGCCTCAAATTGAAACACTGAGAAAACAATGCCAAGCGCAGCAACTAACCCTGCAAGAACGACTCACGGTTTACCCAAGCTATTTAAAATCTGGCGCTCGCTACCTAGCAGAAAACGTAAACCAACGTATGCAACTTATTGCGTCTTCATCTGGCTTAGCTGCACATCAGTGCTTCTAGCCGCGAACGTCTCTAAGGAGAATAAATATGTCCTTACATCAGCTCGCTTTAGACACCGAATCTTCAACGGCAAGCACGATTCAACTCGACCAAATAGCAGCGGACATCCGTGACATTTTAAGCCAAGCGCTGAACGGCGAAGAAATTTCTACCGAGCAGGCGATTAAGCTATTTGCCACAGAAGGCGCCGAGTATCGTGCTTTAATGCAGGTTGCCGATCGAGTTCGACAACAACGCTGTGGCGATGTTGGCAGCTTTGTCATTACTCGTAATATCAACTTTACCAACGTCTGCTATCAAGGCTGTAAGTTTTGTAACTTTGCAAAACGCAAAGACGACGATGACGCCGAATTTTTATCGCTCGAAGAAATTGCTAACCGCGCACAAGAAGCGTGGGATCGCGGCGCCACCGAAGTTTGTATTCAAGGCGGCTTGCATCCAAAAATGAGCATCGACTTTTATCGCGATATTCTGCTCACCATAAAAGCGCGCTTACCTAGCATGCATATTCATGCCTTTTCTCCGTTCGAAATTTGGTTCGGCGCTCGGCGTGCAAAAATGAGTTACCGAGATTTCTTAACCGACTTAAAACAGTGCGGCTTGGATTCTATGCCTGGCACGGCGGCAGAAATTTTAGACACAGAAATACGCCAGCAATTAACCCGCAATAAACTCAGTACCGAAGATTGGGTTGAGATTGTTAAGACCGCGCATCAGGTTGGCATTCGCACCACATCGACCATTATGTACGGTCATATTGATCAGCCAAAACATTGGGCCGAACATTTGGCGCTGCTGCGTGACATCCAAAAACAAACCGGCGGCTTTACCGAATTTGTGCCGCTGGGTTTCATCCATTACGAAACCACGCTGTACAACGATAACCCTGACACGGTTCGCCCCGGCCCAACTCGCAGTGAACATTTTAAAATGCATGCCATCGCTCGGCTCATGCTGCAAGGCCAGATCGATAACATTCAGGCCTCTTGGGTAAAAATGGGACCAGAAGTCGCTAGCCAAATGTTGCGTTGTGGCGCTAACGATTTAGGCGGCACTCTGATGAACGAAAGTATTTCGCGTGCCGCAGGCGGTGATCACGGCCAAGAAGTGCAGCCAGAAGACATGGTGGCGAATATTCATCGCGCCGGTTTAGAGGCTTATCAACGCTCTACGTTCTATAAAGAAGTTAAAGCCTATCCGTTGGCCGAGAGCATGAATCAGGCTAGCGTAATGCTACCGGAACAACAAATAAACTGCGTGAGCCAGTCGCTGTGAGCTCTTTAACTAATAATAGCTCTTTAAACAACAAGGACTCTTTAAACAATAAGAGTTCGGCGAAGATCACACTATTAGCTGGCGGTGTCGGCGGAGCAAAAGCAGCCGAAGGGCTTAATGCTAGCCGTTACCGTGATGGGCTTTCGATCATCGGCAACATTGGTGATGACCAAGCCTTTCATGGCCTTTGGGTGTCTCCCGATATCGACACCCTGACTTACAGCTTAGGTGATCGCATCAACCGTGAACAAGGTTGGGGCTTGGCTGGCGATACCTGCCAAGTGCTCAACGGTTTGCAGCAGCTGGGCGTTGATACTTGGATGCAGTTAGGCGATTTAGATTTTGCCACTCACATTTATCGTACCGAACGACGACAGCGTGGCGAGCGTCCACAACAGATCGCAGAAGATATTGCCGTTGCAAACGGCGTCAACGTCAGCCTGATTTTACCGACCGACGACGTCGTTGCTACACGCCTAAGAACGCAAGACGGCTGGCTGTCGTTCCAAGATTATTTTGTTCGCTTGCGCTGTGCTCCTGACGTGCTCGAAGTTGAATACCACAATGCCGAGCAAGCCAAAGCCAACCCAGAAGCGCTTGCCGCCCTGACTCAAGCCGACCTTATTATCATTGCGCCCAGTAACCCGATTTTAAGCATTGGTGCGATTTTAGCGATCGATGATCTTCGCACTCAACTTAAAGCTCGTACCGTACCAGCCATAGCGATCTCACCATTAATTGGCGGCCAAGCGGTTAAAGGCCCAGCCGAAAAAATCATGACCAGCTTAGGTATGCGCGCCGATGCTTTAGGCATTGCACATTATTACCAAGGGTTGATCGACACGCTGGTCATCGACTCGTGCGACCAACACTTACAAGCCGATATCGAAGCGCTCGGCATTCAGGTGCATGTCACCAATATCTGGATGAAAACGCCACAAGATAAAGAGCGGCTGATGAGCGAAGTGGCCGAGCTGGCATTACAAACAACCGTGGGAGAACTTGGATGAAGCCGAATGAGCTAAACATCGTTATCCCGATGAAAGATCCGACTAAGGCGAAAAGCCGATTACGCGATGTGCTGGCACCACAAAACCGAGCCACATTGGCGTTAACGCTGTATCGAAACACGCTGCAATTTTTCGCGGAATTTTTCCCAGAGGCGAACCGCCTAGTGGTCACCGAATCCGCACAAATTGCTGCCATTGCCAAACAGTATCAGGCTGACGTTTTACTCGAAGCAAAGGCTCAAGGGTTAAACCAAGCACTGAACGCAGCAACGCAGTGGAGCTTAAAGCACAAGTTTCATTATCAACTGATTATCCCAGCAGATATCGCCCAATTGAGTGCACATGAAGTAAACCAGCTGTTACTGCAAATGCAACAGGGCCACGACGTCGTGATCGCCCAAGCCAAAGACGGCGGCACCAATGCATTGGCCTGTTCACCACCAAACGCCATTAATTTTTGTTACGGCAAAGATTCTGCCGAGGCGCATTTACAACTGGCACGAGCCAACGGCTTGGCAGTGAAATGCCTAACCCTAAGCCAACTCAGTTTGGACATTGATTGGCCGGCAGACCTTAAACAGCTGCACAGCTCGCACCAAGCCAACCCCTTAACCACTTTCGAGCCGAGGGCTGCTTTATGACACCAGCTTCACCCCAAACCAGCCCTGTGGAGATGCAAGTATTCAGCGTTGCAGGCTTGCCAGATTTCCAACCCGGCATGGATTTAAGCCAAGCCATTATCGAGGCATTGGCGGCACAAAATACCGAGCTAATGGCCGGTGATATTTTAGTTATCGCCCACAAGGTGGTTTCAAAAACCGAAGGTGCGGTGATCGATATCGAACAGGTAACGCCATCGGATGAGGCAATTCAACTGGCAGCCGAGGTCAATAAGGACCCGCGCAAGGTTGAAGTTATTTTGCGTCAATCAAGCCGAATCATTCGCAGCATGAAACGACCAGAGCAAGAAGAAGGCACCATCATCGCCGAACACAAACTCGGTTTTATTTGCGCCAATGCCGCCGTTGATGAGTCTAACGCTGACCACGTCGGCCAATTAATTACGCTACCGGATGATCCGGATGCCAGCGCAATGAATGTCTGCAATGCACTAGAAAAACACTTTGGTTGCCAATTGGGTGTTGTTGTTAGTGACACCTTTGGCCGACCTTGGCGACTCGGGCAAACCAACGTCGCCGTTGGCTTAGCCCGAGTACCTGCCATTACCAAGCTAGATGGCTCTGATGCTTGGGGTCGGGAATTAAAAGTCACGGCTCCAGCCTTTGCCGATGAATTAGCGGCGGCATCTGGCTTACTGATGAGTAAAGACGGCAAATGCCCGGTGATTATTTTTAGAGGCTTGGCATGGCAAGCAAGCGAGTCAAAAGCCCAAGATATTTTACGTTCTAAACGAGAGGATCTATTTCGATGACACAAACATCAACACTGGCCATTTTAGGTGGCACCGGACCACAGGGCACCGGCTTAGCTTTACGTTTTGCCAAAGCTGGCGTTCCGGTTGTGATTGGCGGACGCGATGCAGATAAAGCTCGCGAACACGCCAAAGAACTCAGTCAGCAACTGCCTGATGGCAGCGCAGAAATTACCGGCACTGACAACGCAACAGCAACCGAGCAGGCTGGCGAACTGGTTATTTTATCGGTGCCTTATGCAGCTCATAACGCAACGCTTAGCGAAATTAAACCTCTGTTAAGCGACAAGGTTTTAATCGACATTGTTGTGCCATTGGCTCCGAAAAATCCTAAGGCGGTTGAAATGCCACCCGAAGGTTCGGCTACCGAAGCGGCCCAAGCCTTATTGGGCGAAGACATTGCTGTTGTCGGTGCACTGCACAATGTTTCTGCGGTAACGCTAAACAAGGTTGATCAAGCCATTAACTGTGACGTTCTTGTCTGCGGTAATCAATTAGAACCGAAACGCAAAGTTATGGCATTAATTTCTAAACTGGGTGTTAACTGCTACAACGCAGGTCTGGCAGAAAGCGCTCGATGCGTTGAAGCCATTACGCCTATTTTAATTCGCCTCAACATTTCTAAAGAGGTGCCATTCAGTCATGCGGGTATCACCATTTGCCCACCGGCTGAACATTAATAAAACGATCGTAACACAGAGAATTTTCACTCCAATTTTTAGTTAATAAACGAGGACAACAGAATGGAATTTGGTATTACTTTTAAAGGCTTTGTAAGCCCAGATCGTGCCCGTAAACTGGTTCGCCAAGCAGAAGAAGCTGGCTTTACCTATTGCTGGTTTTATGACTCACACATTCTTTGGCGCGAATCTTTTGTTGCCATGGCAATGTGTATGGAACACACCACCAAAATGCGTTTTGGCCCTTGTGTGACTAACCCTAACATCCGTGATTGGTCATTAGCGGCCAGCCTTTATGGCAGCTTGGCATTACAAAGTGAAGGCCGTATTGATATCGGTTTGGGCCGTGGTGATTCATCGATGCGTGTTATGGGTAAAAAACCTGCACCGCTTGCTCGCGTTGCCGAATTCACTCAAAAAGTAAAAGCCATGGTCAAGGGTGAAGAAGAAGTCAGCTATGGCGAATGCGCCTCGCCGGTGAAATTCCCTTGGGCTAATGGTTATGATCTACCAGTTTGGATTGCCGCTTACGGACCAAAAGCACTGGCGACAGCAGGTGAACATGGCGATGGTTTGATTCTACAAATTGCCGAGCCACAATTGGTTAAATGGTTCTGCGATCAATCTTTAGAAGCGGGTAAAGCAGCAGGCCGCGATATGTCTAACTTTAAAGTTCAGGCAGCGGCTCCGGCTTACTTCGGCAGCAAAGAAGAATGCATCGAAGCAACCAAATGGTTCCCTGCGATGGTGGGTAACCACGTTGCCGATATTGTTGAAAAATACGGCAGCGACTCTGGCTTAGTGCCTCGCAGCTTGACCGACTATATCGAAAGCCGAAAAGGTTACGACTACTCGAAGCATGGCCAAAGCGACAACCCATATTTAGACTTTATCTCTGATGAAATTATCGAAAGTTTTTCTGTATTAGGCAGCGTTGATGATCACATTGCTAAAATCAAAAAACTGGAAGAAGCCGGTACGACTCAGTTTAATATTTATCTAGATAATGGCGATGAAGAAAACATCATTGCTAATTACGGCAATCATATTATCCCTAAGTTTCAAGGCTAATAAGATCTAGGATTAATAAGCTCTAGGGCTAAAAGCTTCAAGGCTGATAGCCCAGCGATAATCTGATAACCAAGGCGAGTTCGAAAATCGCTTTAACAAGAGCCTAGCGGCAACGCTAGGCTCTTTTTTTTCATGATAGGTTATTAAGAGGTTTTTTCTGACAGGCCTTTTTGCTGACAGGCTTTTTCTCTGAAAGACTTATTGTGCTACTCGTCTAAACGAATACCACAGCCTTTTAGTACAAGGCGCGTAATCAGCTCGATACCGGCATCATAGTCTTCATCCCCGAGGCGGTTTTTTTCTAGCATGATGCAGCTTTGCAATGCATGATCGGCATAGCCTTGTGTTGATGTCCATAGCATGAAGATTAAATGTTCTGGACTGATCGGATCCATCCATTTCTTTGCGATCCAGCCACGAAATACTTCGCAGGTTCGCTCAAACTGATCTTTCAAATCTGTTTCTAATTGCTGCCGTAAAAATTCAGCGCCATGCAATATTTCGGCGGCAAATATTTTTGATGCATGAGGGTGTTCTTGGGATTGCTGAATTTTATTTTTAATATAACTCACCAATGCATCGCGCGGGTGTTGCTCAACGGTCATGGCATCCATGTGCCGCATCCAAATCGTCAATTGCTGACTGAGTACCGTGCGATATAGCGCCTCTTTCGATTTAAAATAATACAGCACATTGGCTTTTGGTAACTCGGCCTCTTCTGCAATTGCCGCAATGGTTGTGCCACGATAGCCACGTTCGGCAAAAACTTTTTCTGCCACAGTTAGGATCTGCTCAGAATTTCCTTTGCGGATGTCTGCAAGTTTGCGACGTACCGGCACTGCACTTTTTTCCTGTTTCATGGTTGGTAACACAGCCTTTATTCACTTACGTAACAGCATCATACAAAGTGCTCGAAATAGATAATAAATAATGCAACAGATTTGAGCCAATAACCATCCTCAGACTATTTGAACCAAAAAACATTGTCAGATTAAAGGTATGCCCGCGCCTGAAATATTTTCATGCCTAATACTTTTGGCTAATCGATGATCCTGCTGAATTAACGACAAAAATATATAACAGAGTGAGGCCGCGATAAAAGCTGTGTTCTCGCTTGATCTTTGCAAGCTTTTTAGCCAAAGTGACTGATTACCCAACCAGCTTACTTAGGAAGTCATAAAAATGAAAAACAAATACATTGGTATTATTTTAATCGTGATTGGTACTGTGCTCGCTTACTGGGGTTACCAAGAATTCGATTCTGCTGGCTCACAGTTTAATCGTGCTTTAGGTGGCGATATCAGCATGGAAGCATTAGTCGGATTAGTCGGCGGTGCTGTTTGTATTGTGGTCGGAATTTTCCGCGTTAAATAACAGCTTTGTTGCACAAAACAACCTTGCCCTAGCGTTCAGCTTTGGCAACTCATAAGCCCACAGCCGTGGGTTTATTTTTTTTATTCGCTATTGAAATCTCAGCGTAACCTGTCAAATTAGTAGCCATCTATTCTGATGATGGAGACAACTATGACTGACACGTCACTTTCGAAACAGGCACAGCAACAATCAGCCGCTATGGACCATATTGCCCAACTGTATCAACAGGCGTTTAGCGACAACCCAACGCAAGTTGAAGCCAGCCAGTGGTTGGCCGAACAACTGCCTAAAGGAGCTAAAGTACTGGATGTCGGTTGCGGTAGCGGTGTACCAACGGCCAAGCTATTAGCCGACCAAGAGATGGATGTTCTAGGCATCGACTTTTCCAGCAAGATGATCGAGTTAGCTCAACAACAGGTCGCCAATGCCAAGTTTCAAATTATGGATATTAGTAATATCGATTTTGAAGCCGAAAGCTTCGATGCCATTGCTTGTTTCTTCTCATTATTAATGCTGAAAAAAGAGGATATTGTCAGCTCTCTTAAACAGCTCTACCAAACCTTAAAACCTGGTGGCTACTTCCTTATCTCGATGGTTGAGGGTGACTTTGACTATATCGAAATTCCTTTTTTCGATACTAAAGTTAATGTTTCTGCCTATACGAAATCAGCACTAGAAAGTGAATTAACAGCCGCAGGTTTCAGTATTATTAAAAGCCATGACGTCGAATTTCGTGCTTATAAAGAGGCCGCAGCTGAGCAGCAAATATTTATTTATTGCCAGCGTAACTAGCCTAAATAAAACCAATCGGAGTTCGAACCAACTCATAATACTGCCGCAAAAGATCAGCAATCTTTTCCGACACAGCTTAAAAATGGCTGCTAGACTCTAATAAGCGTTTAGACATTGAAAATAAGGAAACAAAGTGGCGGCAGTATTAATAGTTGAAGATTCAAAAATGGTCATGAAAGTGCTTAAGCACGTTGCTTCGCGAGAAGTCTTAGAGCATGACGTTATTTATGCACAATCACGTGCAGAGGCCAATAAACAGCTAGAAAGTCGCTCTGACTGGCTGGCGGCTATTATTGACCTAAACCTTCCCGATGCACCTAACGGTGAATTGGTCGATGATGCTTTAGAAAAAGGCATCCCTGTCGTCGTACTGACAGGCAGTGTCGACGATGAAAAGCGCGAACTACTGACGCGTAAAGGCATTGTCGACTATGTATTAAAAGAAGGTCGCTACAGCTACCAATACGCCGTTAATCTGATTAATCGCCTGACCAAAAACCAGTCGATCAAGGTATTAGTCGCTGAAGACTCAACCGCCACTCGCAGCTATATTCGTGAAGTATTGAAACGTAATTTATTCCAAGTGGTTGAAGCGAGCGACGGCCAAGAAGCACTGAATGCGATCTTGGCTGACGATGAAATCCGCCTTGTGCTAACCGACTACAACATGCCAAACATGGACGGCTTTGAGTTGGTACATGAATTACGCCATAAACACGAGAAAGTCGATCTCGTCATTATTGGCTTATCTTCGGCAAACGAAAGCCATCTATCGGCTAAGTTTATTAAAAGCGGCGCTAACGACTTTCTATTTAAACCCTTCTCGCAAGAAGAGTTCGCCTGCCGTATTTTCCAAGCGGTGGAATCCATGGAGCGGCTCGAAGAGATGCGCCGCGCTGCCTATACCGATTTATTAACCGGTGTTGGCAACCGTCGTCATCTGATCGAAAAAGCTCGCACCGCCTTTGCTCAAGCTTATGAATCGGGCAATCCATTGGCGCTGGCGGCTATCGACATCGACCAGTTTAAGCATATCAACGATGACTATGGCCACGATGCTGGCGACGCCATTCTGGTAGCCTTTGCCGCTCAGCTACAACAATCCTTTGGTCGCTTTATTGTTGCTCGTACCGGCGGCCAAGAGTTTTGCATTCTGTTCTCAGGCTTAAGCAGTGAGCAGGCAGCTAAAATGGTCGACCTAGTTCGACAGCAGGTCGAAAATGAGTTTTATCAAACCTCGGTTGGTGAAGTCAGTATGACCTTCAGTGCCGGTATCGCTCAATTACCAGCAGAGAACCTAGAGGCATTAATGAGTGATGCAGACCAACAGCTGCAAGCTGCCAAAGAAGCCGGCCGTAATCAGGTCAGTTTCACCTAAGGCCTGCGCTCATTAGCTGCTTACTAGCCACCTATAAGAGCGGCAGCCGTTAACATACCGTCTGCCGAGCCGACACTAGGCGTTTAACATACTAAACGCCTTAATTCAGCCTATCTATCAGTCCATAAAAGCGCTCCGTTCGGCTAGATTTTATGAATCAACAAACAAAACTGACGTCCTGTACTTTGCGCGCCCTTGGAATCATAACAATGGCCCTCATAGAAAGACGTTACGGCCTTGAATGGCGCAGGAACTTATTTCAGCCTCGCCACTCTATTGTTGTTACGATTATTGTTGCGCAGCGATTAATTGTGCTTACAAGCCACGAGTCGATCGACCGCATCGCAACGCCGCCTCAGCCAACCAGCAGCACGAAAGGGGAATACTTTGAGAATCCTAACCTACAGCTTAATGCTAGCGCTTGGTGTTAGCGCCCAAGCCACCACTTTTAAATGGGCCGGCACTACCGACCCTCAAACCATGGACCCTCACGCCGTTAACTCTGCGCCGGTTCTTGGCTTCCTGAATAACATCTATGAAGGCCTCGTTCGTCGCGGTCCTGATATGTCTATTGAACCTTCTTTAGCAACCGCTTGGGAGCCGATTGGTAATGGCGAAGGCTGGCGCTTCCATTTACGTCAAGATGTCAGCTTCCATAACGGTGCCGAATTTAACGCCGACGATGTCGTGTTCTCTTATCAACGTGCCAGCTCAGAACCTGCCGATGTGAAAGGCTGGTTTGCACCTATTGAGTCAGTCAAAAAAGTCGACGACTACACGGTCGATTTTTATACCAGTGCGCCAAACCCTATTTTCCCAGACAGCATTGCTAACTGGATGATTATGGATTCTGACTGGGCAAAAGAAGTCGGAGCTGAACTGCCAAATAAAGACGCAGGCAATGCCGCAACGCTACAAACTAATGGCACTGGCGCTTACATGCTAAAAAACCGCCAGCCGGGTTTAGAAACCACCCTAGTGCGTTTTAATAGTTGGTGGGGAGGCGAAACTGGCAATATTACTGAGGCCACCTTTACGCCAATTCAAAACCCAGCAACAGCCGTTGCCGCTTTGCTGTCTGGCGATGTTGATATGATCAACCCGGTACCGATTCAAGATGCCGCTCGCTTAGAAGGCAATGCCAATGTTCGTGTGATTAAAGGCATTGAAGCTCGCGTTATTATGCTTGGCTTTGCTCAAGGCGCAGACACATTAAAGTACGGTGCCAACAAGGGTGAGCCGAATCCATTCTTGGAACCTAAAGTGCGCCAAGCGGTTGCACACGCGATTAACGTACCGGCGATTCTGCGTACTATTATGCGTGGTAATGCAGAACCTGCGAGCCAGTTAGTCAGCCCTGCGATGCGTGGTTACTCAACTGAGCACAGCGCTCGCCCTGAATTTGATGTCGCCAAAGCGAAAGCTCTATTGGCCGAAGCTGGCTACGCGGATGGTTTCTCATTTGGCCTAAAATGCCCGAACGACCGCTATCTCAATGACGAGGCCGTTTGCCAAGCGGTGACCTCAATGCTTGCCAAAGTTGGTATTAACGCAGAGCTCGACGCCATGCCTGTTCGTAACTACTGGCCAGAATTGCGCGAAGATAACTTCGATATGTACTTACTCGGCTGGTCGCCAGGTACGTTCGACCACGAGCACCCAATTCGCTTTTTAGCCTCAACACCCAATGCTGAGAAAAAACTCGGCTCATGGAACTTTGGTGATTACTCCAACAGCCGTATCGATGAACTGTTGCCGATGATTCAATCAGAAATTGACGACTCAAAACGTCAGGCCATGATTGATGAAGTCACCGAGCTTTATCAAAGCGAACAGGCTTATGTGCCGCTGTACATTCAGCCGTTAGTCTGGGGTACTGGCGCAGACGTAAGCTTGGTGCAGCGTCCAGACAACTTCTTTATTTTGCGTTGGGCCTCAGTAAACTAAGCACTCAGTGACAGTAAGGCAGCCACCAACACTGCCATTTATAAATTCACTGATTCGTTAAAACCTCTGTTGTGGGCTTGCTGCTCATTGGCAACAGAGGTTGTTTTTTATTGATACCATACACACCCAATCTATTTTCAATGTCGCCCGGAGAAGCACGGTGATTAACTACATTGTTAAGCGAATCGCACAGTCCTGTCTGGTTCTATTAGTCGTTGGCCTGGTCGCCTTTTCTATGTTTCGCTTTATTGGCGATCCGATCGACAATATGCTCGGACAAGAACGCACCGAACAGGATATCGCTCGGCTGCGCACTGAGTTAGGACTCGACCAACCCTTTGTTGTGCAATACCTCAGCTTTTTAAAACAGGCGATTCAAGGTGACTTTGGCGTCAGTTATCGCCAAGGCCGACCGGTAGCGCAAATTATTGCCGAACGCGCACCAGCAACGCTTGAGCTTGCTGCGGTCAGCGCATTTTTTGCCATTTCAATCGGCATCGCCTTGGGCGTATTTACCGCCATTCGGCGTCACGGCGCTAGCTCTCATATTGTTATGGCCGCCTCGCTGATTGGCGTTAGCCTGCCGACCTTTTTAATTGGCATTCTGCTGATCTACACCTTCAGTGTGGCATTAGGCTGGCTGCCAAGTTTTGGCCGAGGAGAAACCGTACAGCTGGGCGCTTGGAGCACCGGCTTTTTGACCAAAAGCGGCTTAATGGCTTTGATTCTACCTTCGATAACCTTAGGGCTTTATCAGATGACGCTGATCATGCGTTTAGTTCGCTCTGAGATGCTCGAAGTGTTACGCCAAGACTATATTCGTTTTGCCCGTGCGCGCGGCTTAAGTGAACGAGTCGTCAACTTTCGTCATGCGTTAAAAAATACTCTGGTGCCGGTTATTACCGTCACCGGCTTGCAGCTGGGTTCCATTATTGCGTTTGCCATTATTACCGAGTCGGTCTTTCAATGGCCGGGCTTGGGGCTGTTGTTTATCAACGCTATCCAATTTGTCGATATTCCAGTCATGGCCGCTTACTTGATGCTGATATCCGTCATGTTTGTTGCCATCAATCTGATCGTCGACCTGCTCTATGTTTTCATTGATCCGCGCTTACGCACCGGAGGCCTATAACCGATGCCTAGTCTTATTTCTTCTCGTTTACATCGCCTGTGGCAAAGTGATCTTAGCTGGGCGTTTCGCCATTCGCCTGTGGCAATGCTGTCGCTGTTGGTGGTGTTTATTCTTATTTTCAGTGCCTTATTTGCACCATGGCTGGCGCCTGTAAACCCTTACGATCCGGCTGGCTTGGATTTGATGAACGGCTTTACCGCGCCCCTCACTGCCAATGATTTTACCGGCGAGTCCTTCTTGTTAGGTACCGACGATCAAGGCCGTGATGTGCTTTCGACCATCCTTTATGGCATGCGAATTTCTTTGTTTGTTGGTTTTGCCGCCGTTACCTTTGCCATGGTTTTAGGCATTTCATTAGGCTTGTTGGCTGGCTATTTAGGTGGCTGGGTCGACACGGTCATTATGCGTATTGCCGATGTGCAATTAACCTTTCCTTCTATTTTAGTCGCCATGTTGATCTTTGGTATCGCCAAAGGTGTCACGCCAGTTGAATACCGCGACCAGATGGCAATATGGGTGTTGATTATTGCCATTGGCCTTTCCGATTGGGTGCAATTTGCCCGCGTTGTGCGCGGTGCTGCCATGGTAGAAAAGCAGCGCGAGTATGTGCTCGCTGCGCAGCTTATCGGCCAGCCTTCAATCACCATTATGTTGCGCCATATTTTGCCAAATGTACTTAGTCCTGTATTTGTTATTGCCACTATCTCGCTGGCGCTGGCGATTATCGCTGAAGCGACGCTGAGCTTTTTAGGCGTTGGCGCACCACCAACGCAGCCAAGCCTCGGTACGCTGATCCGTATTGGCCAAGGCTTTATGTTTTCAGGTGAATGGTGGATTTTATTATTCCCAGCCTTAACGCTTTTAGCACTGGCACTGTCTGTTAATCTATTGGGCGACTGGTTACGCGACGCCCTCAACCCTAAGCTGAGGTAAGCATGTCTCTGTTAGATATTGAAAATTTAACCGTTGCCTTCCCTCATCGAGAGCAGGAATTTATTGCCGTCAACAATGCCAGCCTAAAAGTAGAAGCGGGCCAAATTCATGGTTTAGTCGGCGAATCCGGTGCTGGTAAATCGACTGTCGGCGCGGCGATTATGGGTTTGCTCGACAAGCCCGGCTACATAAAAAGCGGCACCATTTCGCTGAATGGAGAAACCATATCGGGCCTCAACAGCGATGCCATGCGCGAGCTGCGCGGCCAAAAAATCAGCATGATTTTTCAAGACCCGCTAACCTCGCTCAACCCCTTGCTAACGGTAGGCGACCAGCTGGTTGAAACCATCCGCTGTCATCTGCACCTGTCCGAACGCGAAGCCCATTTACGCGCGCTCGATTTGCTCAAGCAAGTGCGAATCCCTGACCCTGAAACGCGCCTTACGCAATACCCACATCAGTTTTCTGGCGGCATGCGGCAACGCATTGTTATTGCATTAGCGCTCTGTTCTGAACCGGATGTGATTATCGCCGACGAACCAACCACCGCGTTGGATGTTTCGGTTCAGGCGCAGATTCTGCAACTCATTAAAGAGTTGGTGAAAGAAAAACAGGTTGGCGTTATTTTGGTCACTCACGACATGGGCGTCATTGCCGAAACCACCGATGTCGTCAGTGTCATGTATCAAGGCCAAGTGATTGAAAGCGGGGCGACGCAACAACTATTGCGCCAGCCGAGTCACGCCTATACTCAAAGCTTAATTTCAGCGGTACCAAGACCGGATAAAAAGCTGCATCGTTTTCCATTGGTGAATTACCAAAAGCAGGTCGCTGATTTTAATGTTGAGCAACTGGCAAAGCACTGGCAAAAATCGCAACTGAATATCGAGCAACCCTTGCTTGAGGTGAGCGGTGTCAGCAAAGAATTTTTAACTCATGCGTCGTTATTGCCATCCAAAAGGCGCTACTTAAAGGCCGTCGATAACGTCAGCTTTTCTATCGAGCAGGGACAAGTCTTTGGTATTGTCGGTGAAAGTGGTTCCGGCAAATCAACCATCGCTCGCGTCATTGCTGGCCTTTATAAAGCCAATGCAGGCAGCATTCGCTTTGCTGGCCAAAGCGCATTCGATAGCTCTGAGCAGGTGGCGCAGTACCGCCGACAAATCCAGATGATTTTTCAGGACCCCTATTCCTCGTTAAACCCACGCATGCGCATAGACGCCATTATCGCTGAACCGGCCAAGCACCATAAACTGCTAACCGGTAAAGCTTTGCAACACCGCGTTGACGAATTGCTGGATCAGGTCGGTTTGGGCCATGACGCTGGCAAAAAATACCCGCACGAATTTTCCGGCGGCCAACGCCAACGCATTTCTATCGCCCGTGCGCTAGCAACCCAACCTCGGCTTTTAATATGTGACGAGCCAACCTCGGCGCTGGATGTTTCGATACAGGCGCAGATACTGAACATCCTAAAAGACCTGCAACAGCATTTGAATTTAACGATGCTGTTTATCAGCCACGACTTGCCCGTTATACGGCAAATGTGCGATCAGGTCGGCGTCATGCAAAATGGCATCATGGTTGAACAGCAGGCAACAGAAGAGTTGTTTAATCACCCGCAACATCGGTACACTGAAGAGCTGCTTTCCTATATGCCTAAATTCGACGCAGTCGTTGCAGGTTAAAGGGCTGAGTGAGCTTTGCGTTACATCGCCAAGCTTCGCGCCACTAAAGACATAAGCTGGCTCAGCTCAGTTTATGTCTTTTACTGTTGATGGCTTCGGATTGCAGCCTATTTTTTATTAACAAATGTTGTAACCTATCGGGCTTGGCTCGTTATAATCCTGTTTGCTAGGCCCTTACGTTTTATGGAAATCTCAATGTCTAAATTTTGTTTGACCGTCTCTTGTCCTGCCCGTCGTGGCATCGTAGCAGCCATCTCTGGATTCTTAGCTGAAAAAGGCTGTTCAATCGCAGACAGTGCTCAGTTTGACGACCCAGACACGCGACACTTCTTTACTCGTATTAGCCTTGAGAGCGAAGAGGGCGCAAGCCTTGAACAACTGCAACAGGGGTTCACGGCAATCGCCAATGAATTTTCGATGCAGTGGGCCATTCGTCCAGAAGATGAAAAGATGAAAGTTTTGATTATGGTGTCGCGTTACGGCCATTGCTTAAATGACCTACTGTATCGCAGCCGTATTGGTACCTTACCGATCGAGATTGTCGGCGTGGTTTCGAACCATATGGATTACCAAAAGTTAGTGGTCAACAACGATATTCCGTATCACCATGTTAAAGTCACGCCAGAAAACAAAGCCGAAGCCGAAGCGCAGCTGTTAAACATCGTTGAAGAAAGCGGTGCTGAACTGATTGTGCTGGCGCGCTATATGCAAATTCTGTCTGACGTTTTATGCCAAAAAATGTCTGGCCGCATCATCAATATTCACCACTCGTTTTTACCTTCGTTTAAAGGCGCAAACCCATACATGCAAGCCTTTAAAAAAGGCGTGAAATTAATTGGCGCGACCTCGCATTACGTTACTGCCGATCTCGACGAAGGCCCGATTATTGAGCAGGACACAACACGTGTAACCCATGCGCAATCACCAGCCGATTACGTCAGCCTCGGCCAAGAAGTAGAGTCTTCCGTACTGGCTCGTGCCATTCACGCTCACGTTAATCACCGCGTCTTTATGAATGGTGACAAAACCATCGTCTTCCCGCCATCACCAGGCAGTTACTCTGCAACTTCGATTGGTTGATTCTTAAAGCTATAAATCTGATAGCCATAAAAAAGCCGACATAACGTCGGCTTCTAATCAAACACTCTGACCCTTTTTACTGATTTTATTAAGTTTACTTTTAATTTATCAGGCCTTTTGAACGTTATTGCCACCTATCATGGCGCGCTACTTGTTCTTTAAATGCAGAAGAAAATGATCTCATTTTAGCCTGTAGTAGGCGTTTTTTTCCTGCATCTGTTCTTGTATAAATCAGTTCAGATATGCAATCAGCAAACATGGAGGTTTCTACAATACCTGCTTGGCAAAGAGATTCGATTACGGCCTTGCCAATTTGTCTTAATGCTCCATCAACCGGCAAATAAAATATTAGAATTTTTAACATTGCGATTGTTTTAGGAAATTTATAAATCAACATACCAACTATACAAAGGAATAATATTCCGAGGTAGTTGTTTGGCGCGGCTGATCTAGCAAAGTAAGACCATAGTACGGCGCTAAAAATTAACGCCGCGAAGTGCTGGTATTGTGTTGGTTTTAACTGCGGGAACGACTCTCGATATAGTGCTTAATGTTAGAGCCTGCTGCCATCGTTTAGTTATGTTGGTTAATCTGTATTAGTTCCGATCTAATCTGACACTATATTCAATCGTTATCTGTCAAAGTAAAAAGAGAGGGGACGTTTTCATCAATGTAAATGATAGGTTGGCTTTGCTGTAAGGTGTATTCCTTTGCAAGTTCTTTTGCTTGGGCCAGCTCGGCTTCAGAGATAGGGTCTAAACCATTGTCTTCAAGGTAGAACTGGTCAAAAATTCCTTGGTAAGATCTGGAGCTTAAAGACGTGTTGTCATAGGCAATGGCTCGAGCCATACCTTGTACTGCATAGCGTCGATCTTCACGAGCTTTTTTACTGTAGTATTCATATATGGTTAAAACTTTTCTACTGTCTGAAAAAGGAATCAATCGCTCCATGGTGGCTTCGGGGTACCCTTCAGGGTAACGCTCTGCATCGTAATTGACCCATAACATGGCTCTGGCATCGTTATTGTTGGCCGCAATTTCAACCACCTTGAATAAATTTGCCTCTTCAAGTGGTGATAAAGGGACTTTATCCATATTGAAAAGCTCTATAGAAGTTCGGTTTCGGTATAATGTGGCTAGCTTAAGTAAAGGCCGATAATAATGCTGTTTTATTCCATCGTTGGCAGCCTTCAATAATATCTGAAAAGGGTCGTCTTCCTTAACTTCGTAGCCTTTGTCGAAGAATAGGTTGCGTTCCTTGTAAAGATATTTCTGATCTAAAAACAGGGCGTAACCGGCTTTGGCATCCCCTTGCGCGGCACGCTCAATTAATATTTTTCGACCCAATTCGCCCCATTTTTTATCACAGTAATAAGCCATATTTTCTTGGCATTCGTAATTATTTTCATCCAGCATCATGGCCGCATAGGGGTTACCAAGTTTTGCAGCTCGCACAAACCAGCCCGCTCCAACTAATCCTGTCAAAGCACCACTATAGTTGATTTGTCCTAACCAAAACATAGCATCGGCATTGCCTTGATCTGCCAATACTTTGAGCTTTTCCTCAGCAACCGACCAGCGCTTTACCTGTATATAGGCGACAGCTTCATACAAAGGGTCTCCGGGTCGATAGGTACTGGCCGCATAAGGGTCATCATTAATGGGGACACCTTCTTCGGCAAGGGCGATCAAGTTGACAATCGCCTTATTTGGCCCTTCAGCTATTTGTAACTCTGTGTCTGTTGGTATCCTCAAATAGAGTTCATAACCAAACACACCTAAAAAGCCCACCAAGGCGATGGTAACAACGGAGATGGTCATTTTTTTAACGATTGTCATTTAGTGTCCGTACCTCTGTATCCACTACGTATTTTCCCTATAAAGTTAAATTCAATTATTACCAATCAAATTAGTTCGAGAGGGCACATTTTCATCAAAGGGGTATTATCCTTTTTTTTATCAACCCTTTGATTTAGCTAATGAGGCTCATAGCCCGATTTCACAGAACTCATATCCCAAGCACTGATATCTTGATTGAAGGAAGATGCTTCATCGAACATATCATACATGTCTCTGACATTACTGGTTTTCCAGTTACTAATGTCGCTATTAAAAGCACTTGCGTAGGTAAACATCTGACGCATGGTTGTTACTTGGCTAACGTCCCAAGTATTAATGTCACTATTAAATAAACTACTCACTAAAAACATCTCACGCATATTTGTCACTTGGCTAACATCCCAAGTGCTAATGTCTCCATTAAATTTATGTGTGTGGGTAAACATACCTCTCATGTTTGTCACTTTACCTGTGTTCCATTTATTTAAATTCTGATCGAAAACAAAGGCTTGATTAAACATGAAGGACATATTTTTGACATGGCTAACATCCCAATTGCCAATGTCTTGGTTAAATGATTCGGCATGCGAAAAGGTTTCAGCCATGTTGATAACGCGACTAGTATCCCACTGCCCAATATCTTGATTAAATGACTTCGCACCGTAAAACATTTTGTACATGGTATTAACACTACTGGTATCCCATGAAGATATATCAAGATTAAATGTTGTCATACCATTGAAGAGATTTGATAAGTCTGTAATACCGCTGACATCGGCATTTTTAATGTTATCTGCCATCTGTATTACTTCAGTGGCATTAGGGTTTACTTGATAAGCTTTATGATAGTCGGCGACTAGGTTGTAGAGTGCAATGCGTTTTTGACCAATAAGAGTGGTTGAATCATCATCGTCATGTAAGCGCTCAGCATCATATAAATTTAATAACCTTAAAAACCCCCAATGATATTCAGCCATCCCACCATCCATAGAATAGTAATCACGCAGCCCCTTTAATAGTTGGTGACATTCGTCATCACCTAATAAAGTACAAACAAAGAGTCGCTCGATAAGATCATAAAGTTGATGCTCACCAATATTTGGCATAGGGGTTAATACACTGGCTTTTATCGAGGCAATTTCTTCAGCGGTGACTTGTTGCTCAGGTAGTAAAAAATGCGGATCTGATAAGGTGAAAACACCGTTAACTTCTCGCCCTCGTCTTTCAATAAGTGGATACCTTTGTTCTCGCCAGCCTTTTCCGATAGGTAATATAGGGGATTCTTGAATGACAACGCCGTCGTTCGTATATTCCATAAAATGGTAAATGTAATACCCTTGTGCATCCATCAACAATTCGCCTGTACTGCAGTTTTGCAAGGCGAATGTATCTAACAGCACTTTATTTTTGCCATCGCTTTGGTGAACTGAACCGCAAGCAGATAAATCCGTATTGCCTACTTTTTTAGAAAAAGCAGGCTTTAACTTTTCTCCCATAAAATACTCACTGCTGCATTCACAGCTATTTGCATCGCTTTGAATTTTATAGGGCGAAATCCTACTTTTATGGACATAACCTTTTATTGTACGGTGCTTTATATACCACCAAGAGGAAGTGTTGCTTGGGATATAATCAAACTTACCCTCATAATCGTAAAACTTACCGACCACTCTAGCATTGCCTTGAGGTTGCTCTCGAACATTAACATAACCATCTATGTCGTTAATCACGCCTTCTTTAAACTCAGCAGCATGCACGCTAAAGCTGATGGCAAGGGAAATAAATAAGATAATGGATTTCATAGCAAACCTAAATTATAAGACTGAGTCGTAAAACGCTATTTAACAGAGTGAAAAGGTTATCACTAATAATCTAGTCAGGACACTCACAGATAAAATTTAGCCTTAAATGGCAGGCCTAATAGGTTGGCTTTTTCGGAGTTGGATCTGATTGATTTTCGAAAGCCACAAAAAAGCCGACATAACGTCGGCTTATTCTATTGGAAATTATCAACCTCATTTCACTAAGACAATTGCGCAGCAACTTCGTTAATTGCATCGACCAAGGTGACGGCAATAAAATCGGCTTCGTCTTTTGTTAGCGTCAACATCGGGCATAAACAGAGCGTGTTGTTATAGCGACCAAAAGAGCGATTAGTGCGGCCAATCATTAAACCTTTTTTCATGCATAGCCCCGCGACTTGCATGGCGATACTTTCTTCAACCGGCTCTTTGGAGACTTTGTCTTTAACCAGTTCAATGCCGATCAATAATCCTTTTCCGCGAACATCACCGATAATTCGGCTATCCAATTGCTGTTCACGCAGCAGCGTTAAAAGGTATTCGCCCATCGTCGCGCTGTTTTCAATTAGGTTTTCTTGTTCCAGAATCCGGATGTTTTCTAATGCCGCTGCTGGGCCTGCGGTACAGCCACCAAAGGTACTGATATCACGGAAGTAGTTGGCACGCTCACTCGGTTCGTCCATAAACTCTTGGAAGACGGCCTCTGTTGTCACCGTACAAGAAATTGCGGCGTAACTGGAAGCAACGCCTTTTGCTAACGTGACAATATCTGGCTGAATGCCGTAATGCTGATAACCAAACCATTTACCGGTTCGACCTAAACCACAGACCACTTCATCGATATGCAGCAACACCTGATACTTTTTGCAGATCGCCTGAATTTCTTGCCAGTAACCTTCTGGCGGCGTAATGACTCCACCACCGGCGGTGATGGTTTCTAATACAACAGCACCAACAGTATCGGCGCCTTCACGCAGAATGGCTTTTTCTAATTCTTGCGCCGCTAAATAGCCGTAATTTTCAACTTCGCCAAACTGACTGCGGTATTCACAGCAATGACCAAATTCTGCAAAGCCTGGAACGAATGGGCCATACTGGTCTCGGCGCTCTTCTTGGCCTGTTGCACTCAAGGCTGCAATGGTGGAGCCATGATAATCTCGCTCGCGGTATAAAATTTTATGCTTTTTACCGCCGTATTTTTTATGTGCGATTTGACGAACAATTTTAAATGCCTTTTCGTTGGCTTCAGAACCA
Source organism: Reinekea thalattae (assembly GCF_008041945.1). Classification (NCBI taxonomy): domain Bacteria; kingdom Pseudomonadati; phylum Pseudomonadota; class Gammaproteobacteria; order Oceanospirillales; family Saccharospirillaceae; genus Reinekea; species Reinekea thalattae. The sequence continues at coordinate 1,734,379 of NZ_VKAD01000001.1, forward strand.
GAACTGGCGTAATAAACTCGGCTCATGCCCGGCATTTTTTCGATCAACTTATGAGCTAATTCTGCACCCGGCGCTGTCGCGGCGGTACCAGCAAAAAAGTTAAGCTCAACTAGCTGGCGGCTGACGGCTTCGGCAATTTCGGTGCGGCCATAGCCAACGTTAACGCACCAAACTCCGCCCGCTGTGGCATCTAAATAGCTGTTACCTTTGGCATCCCAAACACGAGAACCTTCACCCTTTACAATCATCATCGGGTCTTGCTTCTCGTAAACGCTGTGCTGACTCAGATGATGCCAGACATGGGATTTATCTTTCTCAATCGCCGAGGCAAATTCAACTGTTTGAGGGCTTATTGTTTGCGTCATAGCATCGCTCCATATTGGCTTTTAGCACGTCTTGGCAATTTATGCTGCCAAAGACGCTAGCCATAGTGCCAGCCTTATAAATCCCTACGTCCAGACAAAGCTAATGAGGATAAATAAGTGACGTGACAGTAAAGGCTCGATAAGATCACAGCACTACTGTTATTTTTAACCAAGGGGACTGTTCATGAGCAATTGCGTTTTTATCACCGGAGCCACTGCCGGTTTTGGTTTAGCAACGGCAAAAAAATTCGCCCAACACGGCTGGCGCCTTGTTTTAACTGGTCGCCGCGAAGAGCGCTTAAACGAGCTTAAGGCAGAACTTTCTAGCCAATGCGAAGTTCATTGCATCGCTCTTGATGTGCGCGACAGCAATGCCGTTGCAGACGCTATTAAAACTCTGCCAAGTGCATTTAGCGATGTCAGCGTACTGGTCAACAACGCAGGACTCGCTTTAGGTACCGACCCATGCTACGAGGCGAGCTTGAGCGACTGGCACACCATGATCGACACCAACATTACTGGCCTGACGAACGTTACTCATGCGCTATTACCAACCTTGATGCAGCAGGTGCCTGCGACAGTGATCAACCTGTCGTCTATTGCCGCCAACTGGCCATACCCTGGTAGTCACGTTTACGGTGCCTCCAAAGCCTTTGTGAAACAATTCAGCTACAACATGCGTAGCGACTTAGCAGGTAAAGGTGTACGAGTCACCAGTCTAGAGCCGGGCATGGCGGAAAGTGAATTCAGTTTAGTGCGTTTTAAAGGCGATAAGGCAAAGGCCGATGCGCTCTATAAGGGTGCTAACGCGATCACGCCTGAAGATATTGCCGATATTATTTATTGGATCGCCAATCAGCCTGCGCACCTGAACATAAACAGCCTTGAAGTAATGCCGAACTCGCAGGCGTGGGATAACTTTAAAGTCGTCAAAGAGAGTTAAGCGCTTCTAATAGCACTGAAACAAAAAAGCCCCGACGAATCGGGGCTTTTTTATGCATGATCGAATGACTCGCGTTATTCGACCAACTTAAAACGTCCAACAATATTATCGAGTTTTCTATTTAGCTCAGAAATATCCTCGGTACCCTGCTGTAGGTTTTCGCCGTTGTCAGTGAGGTTTTCAACCATATTGTGAATGCGGTTCATGTTCTCGCTGATCTCCTGTACAACTCGATTTTGCTCATTCGCAGAGGTTGAGATGTGCACACTGATGTCGTTAATTTTGCTGACATAACCAGTCATCGACTCAAGGCTTTCAGAAATTGCTTCAGCCTCTTCAATGGTCTGCTCACTGGTTTGCTTAGTGCTCTCAATCGAGCTAACCACAGAGCCTGCACCCTGTTTAAGCTGGGTCAAAGATTTATCAATCTCACCTGTGCTTTCTTGGGTGCGCCCTGCCAAGGCACGTACTTCATCAGCAACCACCGCAAAGCCTCGTCCTTGCTCACCAGCACGCGCAGCCTCAATCGCAGCATTCAGTGCTAATAAATTGGTTTGCTCAGCAATTTCACCAATTACCGTCAAAATAGAACCAATGTCTTCTGTTTCTTTGCTCATCTGATTAACGCGCTCGGTAGCACCGTTAATTTCTTCTGCCAGTCGGTTCAAGCTCGCCTGGGCATTAACAATGGTTTCTTTTGAACGCTCACCTGACTTATTGGCGTCTTCAACAAATTGCGCCGCTTCATCCGCACTCTGCGCGACCATTTCTGACGACGAGCCGAGCTCATCCATCGCGACCACAATTTGATTGGTTTCTTCTTGGTGCTCACTCAACACTTCGGTGTTTTTTTGCATGTTATGGCGCAACTGACCGATGCTATTGATCAACTCACCGCTAACCGCCTTAACATCAAGCATCATGGCATTTAGGTTTTCAACAAAGCGATTCACGCCCTGAGCAATATCGCCTAAATCGTCTTTTGAACGAACTTCTAAACGCTGAGTTAAGTCTCCGTTACCACTGGATAAGCCTAAAATAAGATTCTTAAGTGCGATAACTGGGCGGTAAATGCGCGCCAACACCACCAACAGGATCATTAACGAAATGATACTGATAACAACGCAAATCATCGTCAAATACTTAGAAGCCTCATACACAGGCCCTAAAGCTGTTTGTTTGTCGACCGCGTTGACTAAGAACCAATAGCCACCACCCAGTAGATTAATTTGCGATGACAGCACCAAACGCTCACGACCTTCAATGACTAGCTCGTTAATGGTTGCTTCACTGGATAAAACTTCTGACGCAATATCGGCAAAACCTTCGGCTGCCGTGAACTCGTCTCGGATTAGGATGTTTTCTGAAGTAGAGGCCAAGATCATGCCGTTTTTATCGACGATCAAAGAGATAGTTCCCGGCTGAATATCAATACCTTCGACAATTTCTTGCAGGTTAGTCAAACGAATATCTGCGCTCAACACGCCATCTTTAATTGGTTGAACAGCCGCAGCTAAAGGCACGCCCTGTTTAGTGAAAAATACGTCGGTAACGGCTAAACCACTCTGAGCCAAACCAAATTGATACCACGGTCGGGTGCGTGGATCATACCGCTCCAGTAGGCCAACACCGTTAGGGAAGCTTTTTGAGGGTTTGGAAACATAGGAGCGACCATCATTAAAGCCGAGCGTAATTTTAGAGACGCTGCCTGTTACGGCTGCCATTTCAACGATTTTTTCATGACCTTCTTGGTATTGGTACTTATCGTAAAGTGTCGCTAGTTGAGCGATCGGTTGGGATGCATTGTAGATATACTCTTCGACGTTTTTAATTTCATAGCCAGCAGACGTCTGTATACGCTCAATAACTTTTTCGGTAACCACCTTCTCAAGCTGCTGAACCGCCAAATAACTCGTGGCCGCCAACGATAGTGACACAATCACCATCATCGATATTACCAGTACCGCTTTAAACCCTAACAACTTCTTCATTGCTATATTCCTTATATCCTACATCCCATTCGAACAGTGTACGTTTAAGCGCCTACTATGGCTTTACCGCTTTAAGAACACAACGCCTTACACTATTTAATTACCTGGACTATTTCTTTTATTTCTTGCAGCAACGACCTTATTGTTATTGGTGCTCGTCGATACAAGTATCTCTGACCTTAATCAGCATTATGAACTTGTTATAAAGATTATCGGTCAGTGCGCTATAAAGTTTAGCCTATTCTTATATATTGACTGCTCACGGCAACAAATCGATACAAATTGATGTGCTACACTTTATGCTATAGCTCAAACACTGAAACCTTGAACTAAACCCGTATCGTCGCCCACCTTGCGGCTAGGAGTCATCATGTATCAGACCATTGTTGCGCCCGTGGACATCTCTGAAAAGGAGATGAGTGAGAAGATCCTACAAATGGCTCTTTTTCATTTACAGCACAGTCACTGCCAAGTTCACCTACTGATGGTAACGCCGGCAACAGCCAGTGATGAAGAGGTTGAAAAGCTCTCGGTAGCGCTAATGGCATTTACCACCGAACATATTGATAAGCAGGATGGTAAAAAAGACAGCCTGAAAATGATCATCAAGAAAGGCGCGCCCAGCGATCAGATACTGAGTTATGCAACTGAGGTAAAGGCAGATTTAATAATTTTGGGGCGCCACCGTACTGCCGCTAATGTTCTTGGTCGCCCAGCCTTAGGCAGCACAACAGTGAAGGTGTCTAGTCAAGCAAGTGCCGATATTTGTATCGTAAAGAACATTGCTTAATCGTAAACAAAGAGGCTCTACTCAAAGCCTTACGGCTTATGAGTGATCTAAAAAATTAATAATCTAACGACCAGTTGAGCTCAATACCATTAGTATCGAGCTCTCCTACTTCACCTTGGGTATACAGCTCAATATAGGCGCGTTTGGTTAGCTTATATTGCAAGCTGCTGCGAAACTCTTCATCTGACCCATCCTGTTCTACTTCTAGATAAAGATAATCGTTAATATACTTACCTGCACTAACACTGAAGGTCAGTTCGCCGTCATCATTTGAGTCGGTATCAATCACTAACGTATCCAAAGAAAGTTCGTTACGCGCTTCACCAACAATATCGAGTCCGGTTTCACCTGTACGCAAATTATTCACCGCATTGGCCAACTGCACTGCTTGAACAATGCTCATCTGTTCAATGTTTTCGCCAAACAGTAACAAGGCCAGTAATTCATCTTGACCTTCAGCGGCATCGGATGTCAGTGACAACGACAACTCATTTTGATTGCCTGAAATTTCTAGCGTGACATCCAAGTCATTGTTTGAGTAATTACCTTGGATATCTAACGCGACCTGATCGCCTTGAATCTGAACGGTACCGCTTTCTAAGGTAAACACCTTACCAAAACCCAGGTAAGTGCCGCGCACCAACGAAAACTGACCCGCCAACACTGGGCTGTAGAGATTGTCAGTAATCGAAAACTGCCCCGAAAGCTCAGCAGTAATACCCTGACCATAAAGATTAACCCGTTGCTGTGCGGTTAAAGTAATGTCTAGCACACCCTGCGGCGCGTAGAATGCAGGCCCATCAGCGGCGGCAGAGCCTTGAGAGGTCGCCTCCACTATATTTAATTGCGGCGCGCCATCCCAAAGTAAGGAATCGGTTTGCATATTTAAACGTGATATCGCGACATCACCGACAATGGTTAAATTCTGATAGGAGCCTTGCGCGCGAATATCTCCGCTCATCGTTGCTTCCATCTGCGCCTGATTGATCAATCGAGCGTTACGGATTTCTGTCGCAACTGAAATATCATGCGGTAAAATAATGCCTTCGCTGGCGCTGAACTGAACTTGGCCTTGAACTGCAACACTGCCATCGGCGGCATCACTGGCTACGCCGTTAAGTTGCCACTGCTTCGATTCGGTGTTTAATGAAACAGCCATATCGGATAACCGAGTGCCTAGACCAACATGCTCATAACTGCCATCTCGCCAATGCAGCTCACCTTGCCATTGAGGATCACTTAGGCGGCCATCCAAACTGATATCACCATAGATAAAGCCGGTGAATGCCTGATCAAGCTGATTCACCAACAGCGGCTCCAGCACGTCCAGCGAGGTGTTTACGGCTAATCGCATCTCCATTGGCTGATCAGCGGCATTTGTCTGCCAACGACTCAATTCAGCAACAGGGGTTTTTAAGCGTAACTTAACTTTGGTTTGCTCATCGCTGATCAAACTTGCCTCTAGCTGATAATGCTGACTTAAAGTATTTAAATCTGCCCGTAAACTCAGTGGCGAGCTGCTGGCCTGCCAATCGACACTGCCTTTTAGGTTCGGCTGTTTTAAATCACCGTTGGCCTGCAACCTAACATTCGCCGGACCATTAATGATCCCCGACGTTGGCAACCAGTAACCCAAATCATCGGTCACTATATTGAGTGCTAAGTCGCCCATTGTAGCTTGGCCGCTACCACTTAATGAGATTTCTAATGCATCTGGAACAGTAAACAGGGCGCGCTCTATTTGCCAAGCGGACCAGCGACCATTGGCTTGCGCCTCGGTAATGAAATCATGATTCTGGTACTGACCAAACGCCTTAAGGTCGGCATTAAATAGCGGTTCAGTCACCGTACCTGCAACACTGACACTAGCATCTAATTGACCACTCAGGTGATCAGGGATATTTGAAGAAACCAGCGCCAACTGATTAAGGTCGACACGCTGCACATTCACTCGACCTGTGATTTGCTCACTCTCAGTTTGCAGCCGACCTCGCACAATAGCGGTGCCCCAAGTTAAGTCCAAGCGGTGATTTAACGTCGACTGCAAATTGCCACTGCCTTGCCAACTAAAGAGATAAGGCTCTGTTTGTAAAACACCCTCACTGCTTAAATCACCTTCGATCAGCCAAGCTTCGCTCTGATTATCGAGCGTTAAATCGCCCTTGAGCGAGCCTTGCCACTGTTCAACCCAGGCAAATCGATCGTCTTGTTGCAACAGAGGTGCGATGCCGTTCAGCAAATAGCTGGCATCGGGCAAATCCGTTGAGGCTGTCATCGAAACCTGTTGTTGCGCCCAATTATAAAAACCAGACAATGACCAAGCACCTTGCGCCCATTCAGCTTCCGAACCGGCGATTTCTATATGTTCGGTATCCAGTTGAGTGACGGTGGTGGTCATTGAAAATGGCTGTGCATCAATTTCGCCAGAACTGGTCAGCGTGCCTGCCAACGTCGGTCGATAGATTTTACCTTCAATCGACATCTGACCATTCATGTCGAGTAAGACTCGTTCTGGTAATTTTTTCTCGATACCAGTGAAGGCTTCGCTCAACAACGGCAAATGGCTACTAGACAAAGAAGTGACTTCGGCAGCGCCGTCCAGCCAGAGATCGTAAGGCTCGAATGCGCCATGGTAACGCCATTGAGCTCCCAGCCAATTCATATCCGACAGATCAACTTGCCAATCTTCGGCCGTCGTTGGGTCAATACTGATGGCTAAACTCAATGGCTGTCCTAGCCAAGAGCCACTAAATTCACTCTCTGTTGCAATGGCAGGCCGACGCCAATAGCCAGTAATACTGGTACTACCGCGTGCATTGCCAGAAAAACTCGCTAATACTTCAGGCCACTTTGAAAACCACGGAGCAATGGCTGCCACTGGCATCGAGCTATGTTCGAAATGCAAGTCCAGCTGTTTAGCAGACCAATCCACACCGCCATGGGCGAAGACATCGGCCTGATTAAAAGACACTCGAGAGTCACTGTAGCGGACACCCTGCGGGGTTAAAGAGTCCAGTTGGATGCTGGCATTAACCGGCCACTGCTGCCAACGCCCTAAGGCATTTAAAGGGCCAGAAAACTCGAACTGACGACCTTCACCCTCCGCCAAGACATCGCCATGTACCGAAAGATCAATATCCACCGGTAGCTCAATACCAACATACGGCAAGATGTCTGTGCGTAACTCATCGACATCAAACTGACCACGCCAACGGAAGTTAGCCGGTTGCCAGCTAAAATCGCCAGTTAACTGAGCTAACCGAGAATAGAGCGCGATATTACTGAAACCAAGTTTTTGATCCTGCCAAAGGCCGCTTAATTGGACGCGGAAATCCTCAGCGTACCAAGTACCCTCAGCTAGCCCAGCTATGGTGACAACTGGATTATCAAGCGTACCTATAATTTCACCGGTCAACTGAGCATTGCCCTGTAGCTCAGCAAAATAGTCTGGCATCAATGTAGGCAATAACGGCGCGGCGTTAATATCTGCTTGATACGCTAATGACAGCTCATCGGTCTGCCAATTGGTGGAGCCTGCGACATTCAGCTGACTATTCGCCAAGGTTAGTGAGGCTTGCTCAATATTGAAATTGGCACCATCACGATTTGAGGCTATTTGAACTTCAAACGGCTGCGCTTGCCATTGACCCGAAGCCTGTATTTTTGAGTCCGCTAGCGGACGACGCCAGCCGCCTTGAATCCGGCTTTGTACAACCAGCTCTCCGCTTAAATCTTGCACCCCAAAAACGTCAGCTAGAGGAGCTAAGGTCCAGCGATCAATAGACACCAATAAATCGGATTCATCGCGCGCTATAAAGCCTTCGGCACTGGCTTCTTTGCCATCGAGTACCAGCGTCAACGGCAAGAATTCGACTTGCTGTTCACTCACTAAATACCGCACCATGCCTTCAGCCGACAGCTCATGACTTTGCCAAGGCACGCTCCACTTATCGATAAGCACATCGAGCAAGCCATACTGACTGTAATCGATACGGATATCCCAGCTGGCCGCTAAGGGTTCCGACAGTTGCCAATTAGCCCACTGAGACCATGCACTCAAGGGCTCAGCATCCAGCCGGCCTTTTAACCGAAAATAATCAATTGCATCGGCAGAAAGCTCCGCAGCAAAGTAGTTTCCAGTCTCAGTTTCAGATAACGACACCACAAACTTAGCAGGAATCGCGCCCCAGTTAACTTCTCCCTGGCCATGAAGCTGGGCATGAAAATCCGACATCTCGGCACGCTCTAATGCAATCTGTGAAACATGCAATGCACTGACACGTAATGCAGGAATACTCAGCCAGCGTCGATACAGTTGAGAAAGCGCTGAAGAAGCGGTATCGGTTTTCTCGGCATTGGATCGACGATCGAGACTCAAATCAGCATCGAGCTGTTCGATACTGATACTTTTAAACCACCAGCGATTTTGCAAGGCGTATTTCCAGTTCCATTGCACATCAATATTGACTGCCTGCGCGAGTGGCTGGCCTTCGGAGGTATTCAGGCGGATGGCATCAATGTGCCACTGAGATAAAGCAGGCGATTGAACACCTTCAATCTGCAACTGATAATCGCTGACCCATTCGACCAGTCGCGCCGAGTTCATCGCCAACAAACCGCGGCCAGTTTGAGTACCGACAAAATAAATTAACGTTAGTAGCGATAGCAGCAACAACAACAGCAACGATCGAATTGCGATAGTCCAGCTACGTTTTGCTGCGGCGCGCAGTTGTAATGCCATTAAAACGCCTGCCCTAAGCTGACATAAATAATAAAGTCATCGTCTTCATCGCGCTGATCTAACGGTGTCGCAACATCAAAGCGAATTGGCGCAAAGCTGGTAAAAAATCGCACCCCGACACCTGCACCAGAATACCAAATATCCTGATCAAAGGGGTTAATTTGCTCGCTGACTGAACCACTATCTAGAAAAAACACCAAGCCCCAGCTCTCTGTTAAACGCAACCGTATCTCATTATTCAACAGCCAACGCTGGCTGGCACCTGCAATATCGCCAGCGGTGTCATCATCTGCCAAGTACTTTTCTTCCAGCTCAATAGACTCATAGGCATAACCTCGAATGGTACTGCTGCCACCAGCAGTCAGCCATTCTGACTCTGGAATATTTTCTTGCGACGAATCAAACACATCGCCATACCAAAGCGAGTTCCATTTGACACTGCTAGCTAAGGTCAACCGTGGATTTAATTCAATAAAACCCTGTACGCCAGTACCGCTGAGCAAGTAGCTTGTAAACTCATCATCAACATCCCAAACCGGTTCAACATTTACCGACCAACGCAAGCCAGTACTCGGATTGAACGGATCGGTAACATTGTCGTATTGGTATTCCAGCGGCACGCTGATCTGATGGTAAACATCCCATTCATCGTCGACGTACTCGTTTTCCTGAGTATAGCCAATGCCGTATTCATAATAATCTTGACGTGAAGCCTCGCGTTCAATCGTCGCGGTGCTCGAAAAGGTATTGTATTCGTAGTCGGAGGTATCGCGTTCGAATTCATTCTGCCAAGTAAATTCATTACGACGATCAAAAAAGGAGGGGACAACAAAAGCTACACTGGCGGTCTGATTAGTCTCCTGTAGCGATAATTCTAACTCCAAGCTTTGTGCGCTATGGAATAAATCTCGATGCTGCCAACCTAAGGTTGTGGTCGGCCCTTGCTCACTCTCGTATCCCAATGCCGCCGACAGCGTTCGCTTATCTTTTTGAGTTAGAGCAAAAACGACATCGACTTGATTATCGGCCGTTTTCGAAACAGTCGGTTTAACCTGACTAAACACACCGGTATCGAGCAACGCAATTACCGCTGTACTGATCGCTGAGGCTTTATAACAATCACCCGCGTCTATATCCGCCGTTCGGCTTAGAAACTCTTGGTTTAATGTTCCTGCTCCAGTGAAACTCACTGCATTGAATTGCGCAGGGTCTTTGACATTAGCAATTAGGGTCAAATTCCCGCTGTGGTTTTCTGGGTCCAGCTGAACTTCATGACTGACCGTTGAAGTAAAATAACAATCCTGCGTCGCTATATAGCTTTTCAGTGTCGACTGCTGGCTGATGACCGCGCTGGCATTTAAGGCATCACCTACTTCAAGACGCAACCAGTCATCATCGAGCGGTTGAAAGTTACCCTGTAACGTGAGCTCGGCAATTTCATAACGCGGCCCAAGAATAACTCGATAACTGGGTTTCCCAACTTGGTCACTACGTGACTGCCAACCGGCTTCGATCGTCGCCTCATAATAACCTCGGCTCTTTAACAAGAGGTTTAATCGGTTGATTTCGGCACGAATTTGTCGATCTTGCGTTAGGGTTATTTCTGAAGCATTGACTGAATCTCGATATTCGTTCAGCGTACGGACCAACTCGCCTTTTAGGCCATAACGATAGCTATCGATAGAAATATCCCACCGACTGGCAGAAGCTAAATCTTCCGCCCATGCCACGGTCGCTAACGACAACAACAAACCTAACACACTATATTTCATCGCCAGCGATTGGTCTCTATATAAAAATGAATGATAACCTGCTCCGATAGCAGCTTATGCCTGTAGCATTAGCGGCTATTCTAATTGAGCATTTTACCAAAAAGATGGCACAGATTATCATGCTATCTACAGTCATTAACGGATACTTACACAAATGAAAAAAGATAAGTCTAGAGTAGAGGGTGTCGAGTGGGGTGAGGCCCAATTACGTGAATACCTGAATTTCACGACGTTCGACGGTACAGACAAGGATTTTCACTGCCTACACCGCGCCTACACACGCATGACTGCTGACGTATTTGCTGATTTTGTTGCACTGTTCAAGGCAGAAAACCGCAATATTCATGCAATAAATTTACAAGGCAAAACCCTCGCAGAGCTGATTGCCAGCCATGATAAGAGCGCTGACTACCTTACCGCGCTCACCAATTAAAAGTAGCGATTGAGCAAACCAAGCCTGTCTAGGCTTGGGTTTCGCTCTTAATGCGGGCTCTTTCTGTCTTATTATTAGCTGTTACTGTCTTAAAGTTTAGCTAGTGCTGCTTAACGTTAATTATGCAAATGCAGTCTTTCTTCTCTTATTCGCTACTCTTCTCTTAATTGCTGTAACGCCTCTGCCAATGTCGTCACTGCGATCACCTGAATGCCATCGATTGTCTTTTTAGGCTTATTGCCGATTGGCACTATCGCGCGTTTAAAACCATGCTTAGCCGCTTCGATAATGCGCTCTTGGCCATTAGGTACCGGACGAACTTCACCATTAAGCCCAAGCTCACCAAAAGCGACCCAATCAGCAGAGATAGGCTTATCTTTCAAACTCGATAAAATGGCCAATAGGCTAGCCAAGTCTGCAGCAGTTTCATTAACTCGAACACCACCGACCACATTAATAAATACATCCTGATCGCCAGTAAAAATTCCGCCGTGACGGTTCAGAATTGCCAGCATCATGTTTAATCGATTGGTATCCAAACCGACAGCAACGCGACGTGGATGACCCATGGTTGCGCCATCGACCAACGCCTGAAACTCAATCAGCATAGGTCGAGTTCCTTCCCAAACAACGGTGACTACCGAACCAGAGGATTGTTGCGCTGAGCGATTCAAAAAGATTGAACTCGGATTTTTTACTTCTTTTAAACCCGTATCCAACATAGCAAACACACCTAACTCGTTGACGGCACCAAAGCGATTTTTGATTGCTCTTAACGTCCGAAAGCGTGAATCACCCGAGCTTTCTAACATCACAGAAGCATCGATCATGTGCTCCAATACTTTCGGTCCCGCTAACGAGCCATCTTTAGTGACGTGGCCAACCAGAACTAAAATCGTCCCTGTTTGCTTCGCATAACGGGTTAGCCAAGCCGCCGATTCACGAACCTGAGAAACACTACCGGGAGCTGACTCAATAGCGGGGGCGTGCATTACCTGAATCGAGTCAATCACCAGAATTTTCGGCTGCAGGTCTTTTGCAACTTCAGTGATGCTTTCGACACTGGTTTCAGAAAGAATTTTTAAATCATCACGCGGTAAGTTGAGCCGCTGCGCACGCATGGCAACCTGCTGCATAGACTCTTCACCAGTGACGTACAAAACCGAATGTTGCTTAGCCATATGGCAAAGCGTCTGCAAAAGTAAGGTACTTTTACCTGCGCCCGGGTGACCGCCAATCAAGATCGCACTGCCAGCAACCATACCGCCACCGAGCACGCGATCAAATTCGCCAATACCAGTCGCTAATCGAGACTGCTCATTTAGATCAACGTCACTGAGCGCTTGCACCGAAGCCTTAGCACCGGCGTAACCAGCAAAACGATCGGGTTGAGAAAAATCCGGTCGGCCGGCGGGTGATTTTGCTTCACGAAATTCTTTCAGTGTATTCCACTCTTTGCACTCGCCACATTGCCCTTGCCACTTGGTGTAATCTGCGCCGCAACTGGTGCATACGAATTGGACTTTAGCTTTTGCCACTGTAAATATATCCAGTTATTGTAATAAAGCACCTTTATAACCAATGCAACAAACTGACTCAAGCCTATTTTCTCTTCGGCATAAGCGAGCAGCACTTGAATAGTCAGCTGAGCACCAGCATGATGCTCACTTTAGCTCGATAATTCTTGGGATCACTGATGACACGTATGAATTGGGAATCGCTACTGACGACGGCGAGAGAAGGGCATGACGCATTAGGTCCAGCAGACATGGGCCGAAGTCACTTCCACAAAGATCACGACCGCATTGTATTTTCCGGTGCGTTTCGCAAGCTCGGTGGTAAAACTCAGGTTCACCCATTAGCCAAGTACGATCATATTCACAACCGCCTCATTCATTCGATGGAAGTTGGCAGCGTGGGTCGCTCACTCGGTATTCGTGTCGCCGAAGAACTTAAACAAGAGCTGCCAATAGGCATTCAGGCTGACGACCTCGGTACCATTATTCAGTCTGCCTGCTTAGCGCACGACATCGGCAATCCGCCCTTTGGTCACGCTGGCGAATACGCCATTCAAGACTGGTTTAAGCGAGATGCCAATAAACATTATTTAGCTGGATTGACCGAATTAGAACGCTTAGACCTACAAAGCTTTGAAGGTAACGCACAAGGCTTTCGCACACTCAGCCAAATTGAATATCATTTCAATAATGGAGGTCTAAGACTTACCTTCCCAACGCTCGGCGCTTCGTTAAAATACCCTTGGACCGCAGACTTAGCAGGCGCTAAAGGCAAATTTAGCTGTTTCAAAAGCGAACTTAGAAACCTTGAAGAGCTAGCCAATAAACTAGGGCTCAAACGAAAAGCCGATGGCCGCTTTGCTCGCCATCCGCTCAGCTATTTAATGGAAGCAGCAGACGACATCTGTTACGCCTTGATCGATCTTGAAGATGCGGTCGAGCTTTCGATTATCGAATTCAGTGAAGTCAAAGACATCTTTTTAAGCATACAGGGCACGCAAGATCTCGACTTTGATGAAGAGGGGGTTTCATCGGCCCGACAGCTTTCTGCATTACGCAGCAAAACCATTGGTTGCATTATCGATGCTGTAGTAGAAGCCTTCATGCAAAACAAAGAGACGATCCTAAACGGCGAATTGGAAGGTGATTTAATAGCCCACTGTGCACCTGCGGTACGTGACGGAATTTATAAAGCCAAGGCATTGGCGGTAAATAAAGTCTTCAAGGATGCACAAAAAACTGAAACGGAAATTGGCGCTTACACGGTGCTCTCGACCCTGTTAGAAACCTTTATTGAAGCCGGTCACGAATACTATCAGCGACCCGATAAAAACAAGCTGTCTTACCGCACCAGTCGCGTTTTTGACCTAATGGGCGGCGAAGCACCGACAGCAAAGATGTCGCAGTATCAGGTGTACCAACGTATGGTCGACAACATTGCTGGCATGACTGATAACTACGCGCTGTATTTAGCAAAACAGTTTTCTGCACCGAGCTAACTAACTCTCATAAAATATCGGAGTGCTGGCCTAGCCTAAGCGCTGGGCCTTGCACTCATATGCCTACGAATTTCACCCTGCGATCGAAGTATAGTGCTCGACCAATTCACTGCGCTGCTCTTTTTTGAATGCACTAAGAGCGAGCTTTCGAGTAACTTCCTTACCCTTTTCATTAACCACAATGGTAAGTCGTTTCGGCTCGGCCGTTACGCTGACAATGTTGTTATTTTTAACCAACCACGGAGATGCTAAAGGAGCCAATTTAATCTCTGAATACTGATCGTACACTCGCACCACTTGCAAACGATAATTCAACACCCCAATAATGGTTGTACCGATACCCACAAACAGAAAAAACGGGGCATCCAATTGGTATAATACTTCATTCGTAATGATAACAATAATGCCCACAATAATCTGGCAGACTGGAAGGGCTTTTGGAAGTCCGTATACCTTTTTAGGTTGCTCTTTTATTAAATCTTCAGTCATTTTCTATATCCTTTAAAAACTCACGTTTGGACTCTTTGTCCATTTCATTTCTAACTGCCACAAGTCCCATCAACCCAGTGGGTAGACCAAGCACAAAACCCACCATGGCTAGATAAGCCCAAAGCTTATGTTTTGTTTTTATATAAAGCAGACCCAAAGCCGATAATATAAATGACGCACCAGACGTCATTGCATACAACCTATATTCGTCACCCGGTGTAGCTTCGAACGCAATACCGACAACCAATTGGAAAACCAACGGCGTGTAATATAACCAACCCATAATACATATCTCTTCATTTTTGCGACCTACTTCATTAAGGTCTCCGTCAGCTAAACTAACCGATCTATATCGATTTAACTAGACTGTTATATTGACTTGCGACCTATATTATCGGCCGCGTTATACTAGACTGGTCGAACTGATCCTTAGCTAAATGGCTGACTATGCTTGAAATAATCAAACCGCACCGCGCTAAAATTTTTGCTGCCCTTACTTTCACTATGGCGTTATTGTTTCCACATATCAGCCTCATCCAATCCTCTGGGCTTAATGACGCACAACTAAAAACCATCGCCATTCTATTATTAGCAGCGGTGCTTTGGGTGAGTGAGTGGGTGCCGTTGTTTATTGTCAGCTTTATTATTTTAGCGTTAGAAATAATCTGGCTATTACCTGCTATTCATCAGCTCGATATTAGCGCCACAGAAAGCTTATTTTTTTCGCCTTTTTTTTCCAACATTATTTTATTGTTCATGGGTGGCTTTGTGTTATCGAGCATCATGCAAAAAGCCGCACTGGACGCTCGCTTTGCCTTTTGGATACTTAAAATCACCAAGGGTGAGCCCAAAATTACGTTAATGGGCATCATTGCTGGCTGTATTTTTCTTTCAATGTGGCTCAGCAATACAGCAACCACGGCCATGATGTTGACGATGATTCTACCACTCATTAAACAGCTTAGGTTTGACTCTCCATTCCGAGTCGGGTTGATTTTAGCGATTCCGCTGTCATGCAATCTTGGCGGTATCGGCACACCGATCGGAACGCCACCCAATGCCATTGCGATGAGCTACTTAAACGCAAAAGGCATCGATGTCAGCTTTTTAGAATGGATCATCCTAACCTTACCGTTCTTGCTAATTACCGCGATCGTTTTGTGGTATGCCATTTTAAAAGTCTATCCACCGGGCAACGATGTTTTAAAAATGAGCGACAGCAAGATGGAACCCTTCAAAACCCGCCAATGGCTGACACTGTTTATATTTGTTGCAACGGCGATTGGCTGGCTAGTCGGCGGGCAGTTTGGCTTAGCAACAGGAACCATTGCACTGTTCCCAATTATTGCGGCCTTCTGGCTTGGCTTATTGGATCAAACCGACTTTCGAGCGCTGCCATGGGATGTTCTCTTTATGGTTGCAGGCGGTATTGCACTGGGCGTCGCCATTGATATTACCGACTTAGGTCAGGTCATTTTGAACCTGCTGCCAGCCTATGAAAACTTTTTATTCTTAGTCATTTTATTAGTCGTGACGGGTGCGTTTTTAGGCACCGTAATGAGTAACACTGCAACCGCAGGCTTGCTCATCCCGATTGTCGTATCATTAGCATTGCCGACGAATCAACTGTTGGTGTTGGTGTTAGCCATCACACTCAACTGCTCCACTGCGATGATACTGCCCATCAGTACACCACCGAACGCTATTGCTTTTGGCTCCGGAGTTATTGGCGTCAAAGACATTGCCAGAATGGGGCTATTGATGAATATTTTGGGCATCGTGTTAGCAATTAGCATAGGCCCTATTTACTGGTTTATGGTGCTATAGCAGCAACCTAGACTGACACCATTACCGCCAGACTTTTAGATTTAGTGAGGAGTTCAGCATGCAAGTCCACATACAAAAATGCCAAAACTGCAGCTCAACAAATTTGCGTAATATTATCGCCCGCGATGATGCGCAACGCGTGTTTGTGCAATGCCAAGATTGCGGCCATTTTGTTGCCCGCTACGTACTGGCACCGGGTGGATATTTTCACGAAGGGCGCGACTACGAAAGCTTTCTGCGCACCCGAATGCTCGACCGCGGCTACTCTTCTGGGCGTGATTTAAAATCTTTATATAAAGAAGTGTCTGAGTCTGCAAAAGAAGGCTTTGAAGAAACCTTAAAACGCACTAAAGAAAAGTACGGGGACGAATTGCCCTAATTCGTTTTTCGCCATTTCACATTATCTTCATCACCCTTACTTACCGTTGCGCGCGACAAACACTTAGCCGTAAACTCATCGTCTCTTGATGAACAAATAGTAAGGAAATCCATAGTGAAAAAAGCACATCATCTGTTGCCTATACTCATGGCAGCCTGTTCACCGATTGTCTTCGCCGCCACTGTCGAATTGCGGGTTATGGAAACAACCGACATTCACATGCATATCGCAAACTACGATTACTATAGAGATTCAGAAAGTGACTCCGTAGGGTTAGCAAAAGTTTCGACACTGATTAACCAAGCACGCAGCGAAGCAAGCAATGCCGTTTTAGTCGACAATGGCGACCTTCTGCAAGGCAATCCATTAGGTGACTACGTCGCAAAAGGGCGAGTACTGAGAGTGGGTGAAACTCACCCTGCATTTAAAGCCATGAACTTAATGGACTATGACGTCGGTAATGTCGGCAATCATGAATTCAATTACGGCTTAGATTTCTTAGCTAAATCACTGGCTGGTGCAAATTTCCCGTACGTTTCTGCCAATGTCTATGTCGATGATGGCGATAACAATCCGGACAACGACCAACCCTATTTCCAGCCTTACGTTATTCACACAAAGCAGGTGACTGACAACAAAGGCCAAAGCCAATCGATAAAAATAGGTTACATTGGTTTTACGCCACCTCAAATTATGAACTGGGATAAAGACAAGCTGACGCATCACGTGATCGCAAAAGACATTGTTGCCAGTGCCGAAAAATACATCCCTATGATGAAGTCTGAAGGTGCTGATTTAATTATTGCCATTCCACACAGTGGACTTTATGCCAACCCACGCATTGAAAAAGAAGAGCACGCGGTATATCACCTAGCTAAGGTTGAAGGTATCGATGCGATTTTATTCGGCCACTCGCATCAGGTTTTTCCTGGCGGAGCTTTATTTAACGACATGCCCGGCGTCGATAACGTTAATGGTACCGTTTTTGGAGTTCCTGCTGTGATGCCCGGTTTTTGGGGAAGCCACCTTGGCATCATCGATCTAACGTTAGAGCTTAACAACAATAGCTGGAAGGTGGTTAATAGCCACAGCCAAGTGCGAGCTATTTCTAAACGTGAAGGCCGTGAAGTTATTGCACTCGTGCCTGCGGATAAAAAAATTAACGACGCGATAAAACAAGACCATGAAGGCACACTGGCTTACATGCGCCAGAAAGTTGGTATCACTACTGCACCGATCTACAGTTACTTTTCACAAATTCAAGATGACCCTTCTGTACAGGTCGTTAACAATGCGCAGATTTGGTACGTAGAAAACATTGTCCGTGGTACTGAGTACGATGGTCTGCCGATTTTATCAGCAGCAGCACCCTTTAAAGCTGGCGGCCGCGGCGGTGCCGATTACTACACCGACGTTCCTAAAGGTGATATTGCGTTAAAAAATGTCTCTGATCTTTATATTTACCCGAACGATTTAAAAGTCGTTAAGTTAACAGGCGCTCAAGTTATTGAGTGGCTTGAACGTTCAGCAGGACAGTTTAATCAAATAGACCCGACACTTTCAGATAGCACTCAGCCATTAGTGAACGAATCATTTCCATCTTATAATTTTGATGTCATCGACGGTATCGAATACACAATCGATGTGACTCAGCCGAGTCGATATGCTGCGGACGGTTCTTTAGAAAACCCAAAAGCGCATCGTATTTTGGACGTTAAATTTAACAATAAACGGATCAATAAAAAGCAGGAATTTTTGATTGTAACCAATAATTATCGTTCTGGTGGCGGTGGCAAATTCCCGAACTTAGATGGCAGCACAACCATTATTGATGCACCAGATAAAAACCGTGACGTCATTGCAAACTACTTACTCAGCCAAGCAGAGATCAATCCACAAGCCGACGGCAACTGGTCTTTTGCAAACTGGGGCAATGCTCGTGTCACCATTCGTACATCACCTAAAGCCCGAGACTTTGCTGGAGATGACTTATCCTTTAAAGGTATACAAGAGGATGGTTTCGCACTGTTTGAATTTAACTAAACAGTCCTAAATAACTTAGAACAAAACCGCCAACGATGGCGGTTTTTTTATTTTTTAAAATATTCTTTCTAACAACTAACTAAATAAATTTAGCTAGCATTGCGATTATTTAACGCATTCCACCATTTTTTGGGTAATAAAATATTGACCAGCTTTAATATAATAATAAAGCGTCTCGGGAATTCGATAGTTGCTTTGCCTTTTTCTAAGCCACTAAAAACTCTCTTCGCCGCAGCGTCTGGTTCAACTAAAAATGGCATTGAAAAATCATTTTTATCGGTAAGCGGCGTTTTAACAAAACCCGGCCGAACTGTACTGACATGGATACCTTGAGGTTGAAGATCTAAACGCATAGTTGCGGCTAAGTAATCCAGACCCGCTTTAGAAGCACCGTAAGCTTGCGCTCGAGTAAAGGGCAAATAAACCACGCTTGAACTGACGAAAACTAATCGGCCACCTTTTGTGATCTTACTCACCAACGCCTCTAATAAATAACCGGTTGCAATAAGGTTAGTGTGAATCACACGGCTAAATAGATCAGAATCAAATTGCACGGCATCATCGATATACTCACAATCGCCTGCGTTAAGAACAACCATATCGATTTTCGTTAGCGGCTCTGCAGCCTTAAGCACATCGGCCTTACTGGTAATATCAAAGCTCAAGGTTTCAATGTTAGTGTTAAGCTGTGCTAATTGAGCTAAACGCTGCTCACTACGACCACAGGCAATAACTCGCCAACCTTGCTCTGCATAAAGCAAAGCTAAACTTTTACCTAACCCCGAGCTAGCACCAGTAATTAAAACAGTCTTCATTTTTTCGGCTCCTGTGAATTAATCTGTGAACAAAAAAACTGCGGGCGCCTCAGCAATAGACACTGTGATTTAAGAAGCAACCTATTTGAAAAGCGCGCTAACTTTTACGTTAGCGCATTGTAGATAGATCATATAAGGAGAGAATTGAGGCAATTCTTACTGCCTGTTGACGAACAGCCTCAATAAAGATTGAACTACGGCAAGTAGCCAAAAATTACAAAAACAGTCTTACTTATGCTCAACTGTTTCGATTTCATATTCCACTTCGCCGCCGGGTGTTTTCACCACGACAACATCGCCTTCTTCTTTACCAATCAAGGCTCGCGCAATTGGTGAGTTCACTGAAATTTTATTCAGTTTCACTTCGGCTTCATCATCACCGACAATGCGATAGCAAACGTTTTCATCGGTATCCAAATTGAGCAGCGTAACAGTGACACCAAAAATAACTTTGCCGCTATTTGGGATATCTTTTACATTGATGACTTGCGAGCCAGAAAGTCGGCCTTCAATGTCACTGATGCGTGCTTCGATAAAACCCTGTTGCTCTCGAGCAGCGTGGTACTCTGCATTTTCTTTTAAATCACCGTGCTCTCGAGCTTCTGCAATAGCTTCAATAACGGCAGGGCGCTTTACCGTTTTTAATTCTTTAAGCTCATCTTGCAGCGCCTGCTCACCTTCAACGGTCATTGGGTAACGTTGCATGTTTCATTTCCTCAGAACAAAAAGGGCGCTTAGCGCCCTTAAATTTAAATAGATAATGGTGTTAAATTATCACTGACATTAGCTGGCATGCAAGTCTTGCAAGCGGTTTACTGCGGTATCGCCGCGTAACTTCATTGCCATAACCGAGGCTTCTGCACCGGCTAACGTCGTGGTGTAATACACCTTATGTTGCAGTGCGCCTTTACGAATTTCGGCACTATCAACCATCGATTGGCGACCTTCTGTAGTGTTCATTACATAGGTCACTTCGTCGTTTTTAATCAGATCGACTAAATGCGGACGACCCTCTTTAACCTTATTGACAGACTCTGTCGGCAAACCGTTTTCAGTAAAGAATTGCGCCGTACCTTTGGTCGCAACCACTTCAAAACCAAGCGCGGTCAATTCTTTAGCCATCGACAAGGCTGCGGGCTTATCTTTGCTTTTAACAGAGATGATCACCTTTCCTTGAGTCGGCATAACTGCACCAGCACCTAAAGCGGCTTTGTAAAACGCTTCTGGGAAGCTCTTACCAGTGCCCATTACCTCACCTGTCGACTTCATCTCTGGGCTAAGAACCGGATCAACACCATGGAACTTATTAAACGGCATGACAGCTTCTTTCACCGAGAAGTAATCGGGAATGATTTCTTTGGTAAAGCCAATTTCAGCAAGCTTTTTACCGATCATGACTTGAGTACCAATTTTTGCAAGCGAGGTTCCAATGGCTTTAGAGACAAAAGGTACCGTACGTGAGGCTCGAGGGTTCACCTCAATAATGTACAACTTGCCGTCTTGCCAAGCCATTTGCACATTCATCAAACCGATAACATTCAGTTCTAACGCCATGTCTCGAACTTGCGCTCGAATCATATCCTGCGCGTCTTTCGGCAAACTGTAAGGCGGCAATGAGCAAGCAGAATCTCCGGAGTGAATACCGGCCTGTTCGATGTGCTGCATAATCGCGCCCATCACAACTTGCTCGCCATCACTGACACAGTCGATGTCCATTTCGATAGCATCATCTAAGAAGTGATCAAGCAATACTGGCGCGTCATTAGAAACCTGCACTGCTTCGTTCATATAGCGTCGCAAGTCATCCTCGCCATAAACAATCTCCATGGCTCGGCCACCCAGAACATACGAAGGACGAACAACCAATGGATAACCAATTTGATTGGCAATTGTCACCGCTTCATCCAAGCTTCGAGCAGTACCGTTTTCAGGCTGCAAGAGACCTAGTTTTTCTACCATGACTTGAAAGCGTTCACGATCTTCGGCGCGATCAATCGCATCTGGACTGGTGCCAATAATAGGAGCACCTGCGGCTTCTAAATCTCTCGCTAGCTTCAACGGTGTTTGACCACCGTAGTGAACAATAACACCTGTTGGTTTTTCTAATTCGATAATTTCCAATACGTCTTCTAACGTCACCGGCTCAAAGTAGAGACGATCCGAAGTGTCGTAATCGGTCGATACTGTTTCTGGGTTACAGTTGACCATAATGGTTTCGTAACCAGCTTCCTTGGCAGACAAGGCAGCATGAACACAGCAGTAATCAAATTCGATTCCCTGACCAATGCGGTTTGGTCCGCCACCGATAACCATAATTTTCTGACGATCGGTCACTGCCGCTTCACATTCTTCATCGTAAGATGAATACATGTACGCGGTATCCGATGCGAATTCAGCCGCGCAGGTATCAACCCGTTTATAAACCGGTTTAACATCTAACGCCCAACGCTTTTTACGAAATTCTTTTTCAGAAACACCCAGCAATTCAGCCAAACGCGTATCAGAAAAACCTTTGCGTTTGTATTTGCGCATCACCGATTGAGTGAAGTCTTTCAAACTTAATTGGCCCAGCTGGGCTTCGTCTTTTATCAGATCTTCAATCTGTACTAAGAACCAAGGGTCGATTGCCGTTAAGGCAAACACATCTTCAATGCTCTTACCCATACGGAACGCATCTGCGACATACCAAATTCGATCTGGCCCTGCTTCTCTTAATTCGCGCACCAAACTTTCTTCAGCATTGTCGCTATCCAAGTCGAGCATTGGATCAAAACCTGCAGCGCCAACTTCTAAACCACGCAGCGCTTTTTGCATCGATTCTTGGAAGTTACGACCAATAGCCATGACTTCGCCAACAGACTTCATCTGTGTGGTTAATCGATCATTCGCTTGTGGGAATTTTTCAAAAGCAAAACGTGGAATTTTAGTTACCACGTAATCGATACTTGGTTCAAACGACGCGGGTGTTACACCGCCAGTAATGTCGTTTTGCAACTCATCCAAGGTATAGCCGATCGCCAATTTGGCCGCCACTTTAGCAATTGGGAAGCCGGTCGCTTTTGAAGCTAATGCCGAAGAACGCGATACACGTGGGTTCATTTCAATAATGACCATACGACCATCTTTCGGATTAATACCGAACTGGACATTGGAACCGCCAGTTTCTACACCGATCTCACGCAATACCGCGAGCGAGGCGTTACGCATAATTTGGTATTCTTTATCGGTCAAGGTTTGCGCTGGCGCAACGGTAATGGAGTCACCGGTGTGAATCCCCATTGGATCGAAGTTTTCGATCGAACAAATAATGATGCAGTTATCCGCTTTATCACGCACAACTTCCATTTCATATTCTTTCCAACCGATGAGGCTTTCATCGATCAATAATTCGCTGGTTGGTGATAAATCCAAACCACGGCGACAGATTTGCTCAAACTCTTCTTTGTTATACGCAATGCCACCACCGGTGCCACCCATGGTAAAACTCGGTCGAATAATGGATGGAAAGCCAAGGCCTTCAACCACTTCCCAAGCTTCTTCCATGCTGTGAGCAATACCTGAACGGGGTGTTTCCAGACCAATCGCTTTCATTGCTTTATCGAAACGATCACGGTCTTCGGCCTTGTCGATAGTATCGGCATTAGCACCAATCATTTCCACGCCGTACTTTGCCAACACGCCATGCTTTTCTAGATCAAGGGCACAGTTTAATGCGGTTTGACCGCCCATGGTCGGCAATAAAACATCCGGCTTTTCTTTGGCGATGATTTTTTCAACTTCTTGCCAAGTAATGGGCTCAATGTAAGTTGCATCGGCCATGGCAGGGTCAGTCATAATGGTCGCTGGGTTAGAGTTGACCAAAATAACTCGATAGCCTTCTTCGCGAAGTGCCTTACAAGCTTGCGCGCCGGAGTAATCGAATTCACACGCCTGACCAATAACGATCGGACCGGCACCTAATATTAAAACGCTTTGAATGTCGGTACGTTTAGGCATTAGCTGCTTTCTCCATGTCTTCAATGAATTGATCAAATAATGGAGCGACATCGTGAGGCCCCGGGCTTGCTTCTGGATGGCCTTGGAAGCTAAACGCCAACTTATCGGTACGACGAATACCTTGCAAAGACTGGTCAAATAAAGAGCGGTGCGTCATCTCTAAATTATCCGGTAAGGTCGTTTCATCCAGTGCAAAACCGTGGTTCTGGCTGGTAATCATGACTGTTTTTTCAGCAATGGTTTCGACCGGATGGTTGGCTCCGTGATGACCAAATTTCATTTTGATCGACTTAGCACCACTGGCAAGCCCCAACAATTGGTGCCCAAGGCAGATGCCGAAAACAGGAACAGCGGTTTCTAAGATTTGTTGAATGGCTGTAATGGCGTAATCGCATGGCTCAGGATCACCAGGGCCGTTGGAAAGAAAAACACCATCGGGTTTCAACGCTAGCACCTCACTGGCCGGAGTCTGTGCAGGCACGACGGTTATACGGCAGCCGCGATCGGCCAACATACGAAGAATATTGCGTTTAACGCCGTAATCGTATGCGACAACGTGGTACTTACTGGTATCCGGCTTGGTGTGGCCTTGGCCCAACTTCCAGCTGCCTTCGGTCCACTGGTACGCTTCACTCACGGTCACTTCTTTCGCAAGATCCATACCTTTTAAGCCCGCAAAGCCACTGGCTAATTCAAGTGCGCGAGCTTCATCGAGATCATCACCGGCCATAATGCAGCCATTTTGAGCGCCTTTTTCACGCAAGATACGAGTCAATCGGCGAGTATCGATATCGGCAATAGCCACGACCTTTCGCTCAACCAAATAGTCTTGCAGTGATTGTTCACTGCGAAAATTACTATGTAGCAATGGCAAGTCACGAATCACCAGACCTGCGGCCCAGACTTGATCAGACTCTTCATCTTCTGATGTAACACCTGTATTGCCGATGTGAGGATACGTTAATGTTACGATTTGGCGGGCATACGATGGATCAGTCAAAATTTCTTGATAACCGGTCATGGCAGTATTAAACACCACCTCACCAATTGACTCCCCATTAGCACCAATGCTGATGCCTCTAAAAATACTTCCGTCTTCGAGCGCGAGTATGGCAGGCGTACTCAAGATCCCTTCCCCTTATGAATGAATGGACGATTGAGAGAACTGGCTAAGGCAGACTTGTTATTTAGCGATCTAATATTCGTAAAAAAGCGAGATGAAGATAACCTCACCCCGCTCCTTTAAATATTAAAACTGCGCATAGAAAGCACAGCCACTAGTGTTATAAGCTTTTATTAGATGAGCATCCTTTAAAAGCACACCGCATCAGCCAATGAGCGTATAAATTACGCTCAAAAAATTTGCTGAATTCTAATTAAAAGGTGGCAAATTGTCCATTAAATTCGAAGCTCTAGCGAATAAAGTTAATTTGATGGACTAGGGTCATAAAACAACTCAATATGACAAGCTCGGCCACTGGTCAGCCAGCGTATTTAATGAGACTATCCTGTTGTTCACGGATGTTGAGAGGGCAGTTACTATGTCGCAAACAAGCCAAGTCGTCGACACTATAAAAAAAATACTCAGAGAAAAACGCATTACTTACGCGGACGTCGCCGTTCATTTAGAACTCAGTGAAGCCAATGTAAAACGTATGTTTTCTCGCCGACACTTTACGCTAGAGCGACTAGAAGAAATCTGCACGCTGGCCGAAGTCGACCTCGAATACCTAATTCAGCGCATGCAAGAAGACTCGAAAATCACCAATGAACTCACTAAAGAAATTGAGACTGAGCTGGTCAGCAACATAAAGCTACTGATTATCGCCCAACTGTTAATCAATCGCTGGACCGTAGAAGAGATTCAAGCCGCCTATACTTTCGATGAACTTGAGACCATTCGCCTTTTAGCTCGCCTAGACAAGCTCGGCATTATCGAACTACTACCGGGAAATCGAGTAAAAACACTGATCTCGCGACATTTTAAGTGGGTTCACAACGGCCCCGTTCAAAAGTTCTTCAAACAGCAGGTTGCGCAAGAATTTTTTGACTGCCACTTCAAAACAGAAGCCGGTGAATTGTTGATCTTTAGTTATGGTCAGGTGACTCGGTCATCGAATGCCCAGTTACAGAAGAGCATGATTCGCTTGGCGCGAGAGTTCGATGACATCTGCAAAGAAGATGCAAAGCAACCTCTAGATCAGACCTATGGCACCGGCATTACAATAGCCATGCGGCCGTGGGAATTAAGTGTTTTTAATGAATACCGCCGCGAGCCAAATACTAAGCGTTTTTAATCAATGATTTCGCTCTCTGAAATCTGGCGATTGGTTATGGAATAATAAAAGGAAGCAAAAATAGTTAGATGCAAAACAACACCAAGCTCTAACTAGGCGTGAGTATCTAGGTTAACACCAACTTCTTGACGCATTTGAGCCTCATAGGCCTGCATAATAGCGTGAGCTGTTTCTTGAGCTCGATTAAAAAATGCATCATTACGCTCGGCCGATTGCTCAGGTTGGGCGTCATCTGAATCATCAGACTCTGACTCTCTATCTGCTTCAGAATCCTCGACAATCTCTTCACTCGAAAATAGCGAAGTAAACTCAATAGATGATTCAGTAGCCTCATCAGAAGGTTCTGATGCAGCATTTTCGATTGTCTCTGTACGCATTTCAACCTGTGCATCAATCTGCATTTTTAATGCAATTGAGGCAACTTGTCGGTCTTGCTCTGAAGGTTCTGCAGGCGCTAGAGCCGCGGCACGCACTGTTCGAGCTTTTGAGATAGTTGCTTCAGGATCACCTGGCACTTCTGCTACATCGATAGGAACTTCACCGCTTGTGGCATAACGCTGACCATTAGGGCCGCGGGTATAATCCAAGCTGATCGCACCAGCATATTGACCTCCCACACTCTTATGAGCTTGCTCATGCTGGCGAACTTCTTGGTCTCTAGCGGATAGTTTGTCGATGAGCTCCATCTCTGATTGCTCAATCGACTGCTGAACACGAGAAACCTCTTCCGACTCTACTCGCTGAGTTCCCTCAGTAGGTTCTTCGCTTGTACTTGTCTGTGGCTGGTCTGCGATTGTCTGACTGGATACGCGAACGCTTTGCTCTGCAGCAACACGACCTGGCTGGCTAATGTGAGTAGCGTTGCTTTCGCTGCTCGAAGATAAGGCTTCAACCGGAGAAAAAACACGATTTTCATTTTCTCGGCGCTGACGAGTCTCTGCCGCAGGGTCGCTAGACGCTGCAAAAGTGGGGGTTATCGCATTTGGAAACATTCCACTGACAGTAGACATAATGGTTACTCTTTAATTGCTTAGCTTCGATCGTTAATGGCTTTCGAATATTAGTGATTTTCCAAACACCAATTAACCTCGAATACCAAGCTCTATACTCGAATATCGATAAGCGTGCCTAGCGTTTCATCGGCAGCTTCGACAACCTTAGCGCTGGCTTTAACATCGGTTTCAGCTTTAAGCTCGTCTGTTCGAGCTTGTACGTAATCATCATTTTCTGGCTTATTCAATTTAGCCGTTTGATCAGCAGCCTTATTCAATGATTCAACACCGCTTTGAATACCTGACAAACCGACGCTCATTGCAGATTCAATCATGATCGCTCTCCTAGATAAAATTAGATTACCGCTTTTACTGTTCATATTTTAGTCAAGCAGGGCGCTTTTGCTGTTATTTTTTGTATATGCGGCTAAAGTTTTCCGCTTTTTGAACGACAAAAAGCCGACGCCCCATGACTTAACCTCAAAACCCTCTACAATAAGCCCGCTATATATCTGCCCTTAAACCGAACAGTGATCAATAACTGGAATTTCCCTTATGAGTCAAAAACACCCTTTTCAGCAGTTAAGCCAAGATCGAATCATCGACTGGCTGGAAACTTTAGGTGTCTATAGTGACTATCGAATCTACCCTCTGAACAGTTATGAAAACCGCGTATACCGAGTCGGGATAGAAGATGACCAGCCGATTGTCATGAAAATCTACCGACCTGATCGCTGGTCTAAGCAGCAAATAGAGGAAGAACTGACCTTCACCCAACAACTTTATGATGCAGAGCTGCCCGTCGTGCCTGCACTAGAGTTAGGCAATCAGCGGCTTCACGAACGAGACGGCTTCTACTTTGCCTGCTTTCCAATGCGCGCTGGCCACGCATTTGAATTAGACAACGCCGATAAACTATACCGTATTGGTCAATTACTCGGCCGACTGCATGGCTTAGGTAAACAGCAATCCTTCAATCAACGCAGCCAGCTTTCTTTTATTCAACCTATTCGTGAATCACTGGTGTTTTTCCAGCATAGCGCTCTTATTCCCGACGACATACGAGACAACTACCTAACAACACTGACTCACTTAGAAAATCTACTGCAACCTTTTGAGAACAGCCTAGCCAATGACTCCTTGATTCGCGTGCATGGTGATTTTCATGCTGGCAACATCCTTACGCGTGACGAGAACATCCTGATTGTCGATTTTGACGATACGCTAACCGGCCCTGCGATGCAGGACATCTGGAAGCTGCTGTCGGGCTCTGACCACGAACAACAGGCACAGCTGTCCGAACTGAGTGAAGGCTACGAACAATTTTTAGAGTTCCCCAACACTCAACTGAAACTCATTGAGCCACTGCGCACTCGACATATGGTTAACCACAATTTGTGGATTGCTAAGCGTTGGAACGATCCCGCATTTCCAAAAGCCTTTCCTTGGTATGGCGAGTCACGCTATTGGAGTGAGCATTTACTGGCGCTCAGAGAGCAATGGTCGATTCTGCAAGAACTCATCTAACTATTTAAAGCATTAATCCGCCGCTAAATCTGTCAGAGTTCGATAAAGCTTTTCCGTCAACTGCTTCAGCTGGCGAGCTTCGTCTACTTCCATATTCACCCGGCAAGCCAGAGCCTCAGGAATAGAGGCGGCCTTCTCACGCAAGGCTTGCCCCTCAGCAGTCAACAACAAGCGCTTTTGCCGCGAATCGCTGGCCGATTTGTGTCGCTGAATCAAACCTTTCGACTCCAAGCGCGCCAACATCGGTGTCAAAGTTCCCGCATCGAATCGAGTATGCTCAACTAAATCCTTAATGATGACATCGTCTTGCTGCCATAACGACAGCATCACCAAATACTGCGGATAAGTTAGCTCTAAAGCCTCAAGCAAAGGCCGGTAAGAGCGAACTAAAGCATTGGCGGCAGAGTAAATCGAGTGGCAAATCTGATTCTCTAGCTTTAACTGTTTTGGCGTATCCATAAGCATTCCACTATTTTTGACATTATTTTGCGCGCAAAGCATTGACAGGTCAACCAGCTTCGCCCATTATTTTGCGCACAAACTTTATTAATAACCCTATTTTGAGACCCTCTTATGAAAGGAACTAAGATTATGAGCATTATCGTCATCGTACTGGTCGCATTCATCGCGTTGAATGCGCTACGTATCTATATGCAGAACAACCAAACACCAACATTGGGTGTAGAAAACGGACAACTTAAGCCAGTCAGCAAAAAGCCTAACAACGTCTCCACTCAGGCGGTCGATGAAGCCAAAAGAGTCGAGCCATTAGCGATGAAGGGCTCAATAGAAGAAACCATGCAAGCATTAAAGTCAGCGGTTGAAAGCTACGGCGGCGCGAACATTGAGACAGAGACAGGCAACTACCTCTATGTCATTTTTACTACCGCCCGTATGAAATATCACGATGACGCAGAATTCTGGATTGACGAAGCAAAGGGTGTTGTTCATTTCCGCTCTGCCAGTCGCGCGGGTTATTCAGATATGGGACTCAATCGTAAACGTTATGAGGAGCTAGCTGAACTTTACTCAAGTCTGTAGGTCAAATTATCCGACTATACTGAAAATTTAGTCAGTCAAACTCATAACCTTTACTCACTAATAACAATGGAAATAACATGGAAAAATTCGACCTTATCGTAATTGGATCCGGTGCTGCAGGCCTAACCTCGGCATTCACTGCACTGGGCTTTGGCAAGTCGGTATTGATCATCGAAAAATACAAAAGCGGTGGCGAATGTACATGGTCTGGCTGTGTTCCGAGTAAAGGTTTAATCAATCAGGCTAAAGATATTTATACCGCCAAAAAGTATGCCGATGTAACCGTCGACACCGCGCAAGTACTGAACAAGGTTCGCGCGATTCGAGAAGGCATTTACCAGCATGAAACACCAGAGGTGCTGGAAAAAGCCGGAGCGGTATTTGTACAAGGGCAGGCGGTTTTTGAATCTAGCAATAACATTCGTGTTGGCGATAAAACCTACACTGCCAAAAAAGTCATCATTGCGACGGGTTCTTCACCGATGGTACCGGCTATTCCAGGTTTGGATTCCGTCCCCTATCTAACCAACGAAAACTTTTTTGAACAAACGCAATTACCGAAATCAATCATTGTTTTAGGCGCTGGTGCGATTGGCATGGAGCTTTCTCAATCAATGAATCGCCTAGGTGTGAAAGTCACCGTGGTTGAAATGATGCCAGAAGTGATGTTCCGAGAAGAGCCAGAATTCAGTAAGGTGATTCGAGAAAAATTAACTGCTGAAGGTATTGAGTTCCACATTGGCACCAAGGCTGTCGGCGTTGAAAAAACCGACCAAGGCATTCTGCTCAGTGTTGAAAAAGATGGCCAACACAGCACCCTAGAAGCGGAGACTATATTGGTCGCGCTTGGCCGATCGCCAAATATTCAAGGCATGAACTTAGACGCGGTGGGCATTAAAACGGATCGTCATATCGTTGTCGATGCAGGCTTACAAACGACAGCTAAAGGCGTCTACGCTTGTGGCGATGTCGCAGGTCCATATCTATTAAGCCACATGGCGAACTACCAAGGCAAAATTGCCACCATGAACGCGCTATTACCAATTAAACGAAAAGTAAATTACCAGCACGTCAGTTGGGCCACCTTTACTGATCCTGAATTTGCCCGTGCAGGTTTAACCGAAGCTGAAGCTCGCGATCTCTACGGTAATAACGTACGCGTTTATCATTACGACTTTAACAAACTCGATCGCGCGCAAACCAAAGAAGGGGATCACGGCCAGATTAAATTGATTACCAATCAAAAAGGCCGTGTACTTGGCGCGCACATTATTGCCGATCGCGCGGGTGAGTTAATTGCAGAAGTGCAAACCATTAAAACGCTAGGCATCAACTTCGCAAAATTACAGGGTGTCATTCACCCGTATCCAACCTACGCTGATGCTTTACGACAAATAGCCCAGCAAGTATTTATCGACAACCTATTAAACTTACCGATTGTTAAACTATTCCGTAAGAACAAATAGCAGCTTGGGCCAGCCTAGCGTTAGGCACTAACCTCGAATATGGCGCACGCGAAAGCTGCGCCCTTTAACTTTACCTTGGCTTATCTTAGCTAAAGCCGTTTTCAACTGTTGTCGTTTCACCGCAAAGTAAGCGCTATTATCCTGCACGGCAATTTTTCCAACGTCATCTCCGGCAATGCCTTCACCGTTAGTTAACGCACCGACAATATCACCCGGCCTTACTTTTTGTTTTTTACCACCGTCGATTTGCAACGTCACCATGCTTGGCTGATAAGCAGGGATGTCGTCGTAATGGCTTTCTGGCCATAGCGTAGGCTGTGCAATCGGGTCTTGATCCAACGCCAAATCGAGTAATCGATGGCCGTCCTTATCATTAAAAAATGTATAGGCAACGCCGCTTTCGCCAGCTCTACCTGTTCGGCCAATCCGGTGGGTATGAACTTCAGGGTCTCGTGCCAATTGGAAATTAAACACCGCATCGAGTGATTGTATATCTAAGCCGCGAGCGGCTACATCAGTCGCCACTAAAATCGAGACACTGTGATTAGCAAAACGAATCAAGGCTTCACTTCGTTGCCGCTGATCCATATCGCCATGTAATGCAATAGCGCTATAACCACGCGCTTTGATTTCATCGACTACTTCATCAACATCACGTTTGGTATTACAAAACACGATTGCAGACTCAGGCTGATCACTGGCTAACAATCGCATCAGCAACACAAACCGTTGCTCGTGTTGTTCGACTCGATAAAATTTTTGCTCAATCGATGGCGCGGTTTGAACCGATTCAACTTTAATACGCTCTGGCTTACTCAGCACGCGCTGGGCAATTTTTTCAATTTGCTCTGGATAGGTTGCACTAAACATCAACGACTGACGCTTTGTAGGCAGTTGCGCCACAATGGTATCAAGTGTTTCCTGAAAGCCCATATCGAGCATACGATCTGCTTCATCCAACACCAGCGTGCGAATATCCGAAGTTTTTAACGTACCTTTTCTTAAGTGCTCTTCAATACGACCCGGCGTTCCGACGACAATATGAGCACCATGCTCTAATGAACCAATCTGTGGCCCAAAAGGCATTCCGCCACACAAAGTCAGTACTTTGATGTTGTGAATCAAACGGGCAAGCTTACGTATTTCTTGAGCAACCTGATCGGCCAACTCACGAGTAGGGCACATCACCAGCGCCTGTATGCGAAAGTTTGAGACATCTAAGTTTTGTAATAATGCCAAACCAAAGGCAACGGTTTTACCCGAGCCTGTTTTCGCTTGCGCAATGATGTCCTTGCCTTCTAACACATAGGGCAAGCTTTCTTTCTGAATCGGCGTGAAGTCGGTAAAGCCTAACGTAACTAAGTTTTTTTTAAGCTCTGGTTTAAGGTTAAGCTGATCAAATGTGCTCACGAATTAGGTGTTCCTTATTAAAACTGTATCGATGATACCGCGGCTTCTGGCATCTGTATCATTATTGGGTGTAATTTTGGATCGAGCCATTGCATGACTAATATGGGTAGCATAAATAGTATGAGCAGTATGAATAGTATAGATACCTTTGTCCCACCAAACCGTCTTAACCAACCACAGCGGGCATCGACGCATTAACCAAAATCCACTCATCGTCGAAGCGACTCGGATTGTATGCTTGTTCATAGCAATGGTAAACCGAGCTTAGCAATTAAAGCTGCGGCGGAATGATGACCACCGATCGATAAATATAAAGTTTTTTATTAACAACCAGACATAAAAAAAGCCTGCAAATGCAGGCTTATTCATCATTTAAAATACCGAAATATTCGAACCGTTATTTTTTCTCGGCAGGTTTTTGATCCGCTTTCTTCTTAATCACGGTAGTGCCTTCAAAGGTTTCACCTTCGACATAAGCCTGACCATGATACGAATCGAGCAAGACTTCTCGCAATTCCGATATTAATGGATAGCGAGGGTTTGCACCGGTGCATTGGTCATCAAAGGCATCAACCGAAAGCTCATCGAGTTTGGCCATAAAGTCTGCTTCTGGCACGCCTGCTTCTTTAATAGATTTAGGAATGTCGAGCTGGTCTTTCAACTCTTCTAACCAAGCCAGTAGCCGCTCAATTTTTTGGGCGGTTCGGTCACCCGGTTGCACCAAACCTAAATGCTCAGCCACTTCAGCATAACGGCGACGTGCCTGTGGACGGTCGTATTGCGAAAATGCGGTTTGCTTGGTTGGGTTATCATTCGCGTTATAACGAACCACGTTGGCAATTAATAAGGCGTTAGAGAGACCGTGCGGCAAATGGAACTCGGCTCCTAATTTATGCGCCATGGAATGACAAACACCTAAGAATGCGTTGGCAAAAGCAATACCTGCAATCGTTGCGGCATTGTGCACTTTTTCGCGCGCAATCGGGTCAGCAGCGCCGTTGGCATAACTGGATGGTAAATACTCTTTTAAGATCTTCAATGCTTGCAGCGCCTGACCATCAGAATACTCATTCGCCAATACTGAAACATAGGCTTCAAGTGCGTGAGTCACTGCATCGTAACCACCAAAAGCAGTTAACGACTTCGGCATATTCATCACTAGATTAGCATCTACAATCGCCATCTGTGGTGTTAGTTCATAATCGGCTAACGGATATTTAGCACCGGTTTTATCGTCCGTAACTACAGCAAAAGGTGTCACTTCAGAGCCAGTACCAGACGTTGTCGTAATACAAACCAGTTCGGCTTTTTTACCCATTTTCGGGAATTTATAAATACGTTTGCGAATGTCCATAAAACGCATCGCCAACTCTTCGAATGCCGTCTCTGGGTGTTCATACATTACCCACATAATTTTTGCAGCATCCATCGGTGAACCACCACCGAGGGCGACAATGACGTCTGGCTGGAAGCTTGCCATCATGTCCGCACCTTTACGTACAACGGATAAGGTTGGGTCAGCTTCGACATCGAAGAACACCTGAACTTCCATACCTTGAGCTTTTAATAAACTGACGATGTCATCGGCATAGCCGCTGTTAAATAGAAAACGGTCGGTCACTAAGAAGGCACGTTTTTTACCTTCCAGATCACCCAATGCAATCGGTAAACTGCCGCGGCGGAAATAGATAGACTTAGGAAGTTTATGCCACAACATGTTTTCAGCCCTCTTAGCAACGGTCTTTTTATTGATTAGGTGTTTGGGTCCAACATTCTCAGAAATTGAATTACCACCCCAAGAACCACAGCCTAAGGTGAGTGAAGGTGCAACATTAAAGTTATACAGATCGCCAATGCCGCCGTGAGTCGTTGGGATATTTACCAACAGTCGTGCGGTTTTTAATTTATCGCCAAAGTAACGAATGCGATCTTCATTTATATCTTGGTTAGTATACAAACCAGAGGTGTGACCGATGCCGCCAATCTCAACCATCGCGACGGCCTGATCAATGGCATCTTCAAAATCTTTCGCACGGAACATTCCTAATACTGGCGATAATTTTTCATGTGCGAATTCGTCATCTGCAGTCACTCGCTTGCCTTCACCAACCAAAATTTTGGTATCGGTCGGCACCTTAACTCCGGCCATCTCTGCAATTTTTGTCGCAGGCTGGCCAACAATGTTGGCGTTTAAGGCACCATCGATAAAGATGGTTTTACGTACCTTATCGGCTTCTGCTTTGGTTAACACATAGGCTTTATGAGAGGCGAAACGTTCTTTCACCTCATCATAGATATCATCATGAACAATCACCGCCTGCTCAGAAGCACAGACCACGCCGTTATCGAAGGTTTTAGACATTAACACCGAGGCAACGGCGCGTTTCACATCAGCAGTTTCATCAATCACCACCGGCACATTACCAGCGCCAACACCAATAGCTGGTTTACCAGAAGAGTAAGCCGCCTTCACCATGCCTGGGCCACCGGTTGCTAAAATCAAAGCAATATCAGGGTGCTTCATTAGAGCATTAGAAAGCTCAACCGAAGGCTCTTCAATCCAGCCGATAATATCTTTTGGAGCACCGGCAGCAACGGCAGCTTCGAGTACTAATTTAGCCGCGTCGTTGGTTGAATTTTTAGCACGAGGATGCGGTGAAAAGATAATCGCATTACGAGTTTTTAGCGCGATTAACGATTTAAAAATGGCTGTCGACGTTGGGTTGGTTGTCGGCACAATACCGCAAATAATACCGACCGGCTCAGCAATCGTCATAGTGCCTAGGTTTTCATCTTCTTCTAGAACACCACAGGTTTTTTCGTCTTTATATTTGTTGTAGATAAACTCCGACGCAAAGTGATTTTTAATCACCTTATCTTCAACAATGCCCATTCCCGATTCGGCAACAGCTTGCTGTGCTAACGGTATACGAGCTTGGTTAGCAGCCAGAGAGGCGGCACGAAATATTTTATCGACCTGTTCCTGTGTAAAGCTGGCAAACTCAGCTTGCGCCGCTTTTACACGCGAAACCATAGCGTTCAACTGCTCTAAGGGGGTTTGACTTTTTTGTGTCATTTTTATTGTCTCCGAGATTTTTGAAAGCTTTAGTGACGACGCTAGATTGCTTATGCAATTGTTATTTTTATGTTCACTAGCGTAGTGTATTTTGCTGGTGACACTAAATAGGCTTGAGTCCCACCAGCAAAATAGGCTGCAACTCGACTTCGAATGACTGAGCAAAAGTGTAAGAAAACTACAGACCAAGCGATTGACGTGGGTCATTTTTTGCCAGAATTCCTAGCTTCCAGCCAAGAAAAGCTCGAAACCGATCACAGAATCGCCTAGACCAAACATCTCACTTTTAACATTGTTGTAACTTAGCAACATATTTATTTGTACGCTGCCACCACAACTGTGTAAAAATAACGACTCCTTTTTTGCTCCATTGTTGCTACGAAGTATCACGCCTATGAAGTCTGAACGCCGAGCCATTATTTATGCCTTAGTTGCCGTCGCGCTTTGGTCTACCGTTGCCACTGCTTTTAAAATTGCCCTACAACAGGTTGATGTTATTCACCTATTAGCAGGCGCGAGCACGGTCTCGTTATGCGCATTCAGCTTACTGTTACTACAGAAAAAGCAGTTGCTCAATGCGATACGGGCACTAAAAACCCATTGGCGTATGCAGCTGGCGCTCGGCCTAATAAACCCAATTTTCTACTACTTAATCTTATTTGAGGCTTATCGTCGCTTGCCAGCTCAAGTCGCTCAACCAATAAATTACACCTGGGCAATTACGTTGGCGCTGTTGAGCGTACCACTGTTAAAACAGAAGCTTTCTGGCTATAGCCTAATCGGCTTAGCTATCGGCTACGGTGGCGTGGTAATCATTTCGATGGCGGGGCAACAGGTTACCGGCACATTGGACATAGTTGGTTTGAGCTTGGCGTTAATCTCGACTCTGTTATGGGCTAGCTATTGGCTGCTAAACACGAAAAACTCTCAAGATGCTTTAACCTCATTGTTTCAAAGCTTTCTTATTGCGAGTCCGATTTTAATCGCCGCAGCAATGCTATTTGGTAGCAACACAATCATCTGGCACGCAAAAGCCGTTTTCAGCATACTTTACGTTGGGCTGTTTGAAATGGGCATTACTTTCGTATTTTGGCAGCTGGCATTGCATCACACTCAGAATACGGCGCGTATTGGATCACTTATTTTTCTATCGCCATTTGTCAGCCTATTTCTCATTCATCTAATTCTTGGTGAGCCGCTGCAATTGAAAACCTTTTTTGGTCTAGCGCTTATTATTACTGGCGTGGTTATCGCACAAAAATCGACTAAAGTTCGATAATTTTTTATCAGTTATTACTTTTTAATTGTTTTTTGATTAGATTAGCTGTCATTCAATTAACTTTATTGTTGCAACCCCGCCATGACCCTGTCTCTTAAATTAGAAACTGACCGCTTAACCCTTGTTGGCATTAACGACGTCAATGTTAGTTCACTCGAACACTACTATTTGGACAACTATAGTCACTTAGTCAGCAGTGGTGGTTTTACACCTAAAACAAGAAATGATGTCGAAGCGGTTTACCAACAGTGGTATGAAAATATATACAACGAAGAAGAGGTTCGTTTTTTTATATTTTTACAGCAGCAACTGATAGGCGTTTGCGGCCTTAGCAATATTATTCGTGGCGCATTCCACGCTGCTTATTTAGGCTACCATCTCAGTGCGGAGCAACAAAACAAGGGCTACATGACAGAAGCCGTCACCGAAGTTGTTCAGTTTGGTTTTTACGGTTTAAACCTGCATCGCATTATGGCGAACTTTAGACCAGACAACCTTGCCAGTGGCCGAGTATTAGAAAAGGTCGGTTTTATAAAAGAAGGCTATGCTAAAGACTATTTAATGGTAGATGGAATCTGGCAAGACCATATACTCACCGCGCTAACCAATGCTCATTGGGTTAAACGCACCTAAGCATTTTGTTAAAAACCTAAGTATTCATAACAACGAAAGGACACACCTTATGAACAAACCTATGCCGAGCCTCATTGGTCATCGCGGACTGCCAGACTTAGCACCAGAAAATACCAAGTCCAGTGTTGTGACCGCCGCTAAACACGGCATTCGCTGGGTAGAAATCGATGTGACAATGGCTGGCGACGGCTCTTTAGTCATTATGCACGACCCTGATCTTCGCTTATTTGGCCAAGCCGAAACGCGGCTAGTCGATATTGGTAAATCAGAGTTGAGTAGCATCGATGCCGGCAGCTGGTTTGACAGCAATTTTACCGGCGAGCCACTACTGTTTTTGCCTGAGTTGCTCGACTTAGTTATCGGTCATAATTTAGGGCTAAACCTAGAAATAAAGATCAACCCAGATATCGATATGTCACTTCAAGTTAAGGCGGTATATCAATGCCTTTCTGATTTTCATATCACAGCAGAAAATCTTTTAATTTCCAGCTTCGATATGGCGGCACTGGTTGAACTGCGCAAACTCGATCAGAATATTCAAATTGGTGCTCTGGCACAAAAAATTCCAGACCAAACACCGAGTGAACTGGCCTTTATCGCACCGGTTTCGATCCATTGCGATCAAGAACATTTAACCCAAGAACAGGCCGCGCAGCTAAAAGAGCAGTACCCTCTTTATTGCTACACGGTAAATTCTGCAGAAAAATTTGCGCAGTTACTCAGCTGGGGCGTCAGTGGTATTTTTTGTGATCGGGCTCATGCAGAGGACATGATTGCAGTACTTACACATTCATCCAATTAAACCTTAACGACTAATCATCGGTTAATAAATCTGGGGTGATCAGGTGCCCCAGTTTATCCGACTTCACCGATAGGTATTTTTTGTTATGGCTGTTCAAACCCGCCATATGAGTTAGCTGCTCAACCACCTCAACACCAGCTGCTTTTAGCGCTTCAAGTTTTCTCGGATTGTTGGTCATCACCTTCACTTTTTTAATGCCGACATGCTCAAGCATCGTGCTAAGCATTGAGTATTCACGCATATCTGCAGCAAAGCCGAGTTTTTCATTTGCTTCGACGGTATCTAAGCCACAATCCTGTAAGTGGTAGGCGCGTATTTTATTGAGCAAGCCAATGCCTCTGCCTTCTTGGCGCAAATAGAGGATCGCGCCTCGGCCCTGTTCGACTATATTTTTCATTGCCGCTTCAAGTTGTGGGCCGCAGTCGCACTTTAAACTGAACAAGGCATCGCCAGTTAAGCATTCGGAATGAATTCGGATTAAAACAGGTTCGTCACCACTCACATCACCGTAAGTCAGAACCACCTGTTCCTTACCATTATCATCAAAACCGTGCATGTCAAAAGTGCCCATAACCGTCGGCAACTTACAAGACTCTATAAATTTTACAGCCACAAACCTTCCTATCTATTACTTCGCAATGACGCTAATTTAGCATGTCGCTTAATCATTTAATTTGAAAATAACATTCGCTTTTATTAAAGCTGCTGCATCAGTGAGACCATTTCTAATGCTGTGATAGCCGCTTCTTCACCCTTGTTACCTGCTTTTGTGCCAGAACGTTCAATCGCTTGTTCAATTGAGTCGACCGTTAGCACGCCAAAGCTTACTGGTATCGATGCATTCAACGAAACTTGAGCCAAGCCTTTAGTACATTCACCAGCAACATAATCAAAGTGTGGTGTACCACCGCGAATAACAGCACCTAAGGCAATGACCGCATCGTATTTTTTAGTGTCGGCGAGCTTTTGTGCAACAACCGGAAATTCAAACGCGCCTGGAACATAAACAATCTCTATATCTTCATCAGCCGTGCCATGACGCTTCAGCGTATCTAGCGCGCCTTCTTTTAAGTGCTCAACAACAAAGCTATTCCAACGGCTAACAATAATGGCGTACTTACCACGAACATTATTAAGCTGACCTTCAATTACATTAATTGGCATCTTTATTTACCCTTATTAATTCATCTATTTAAAATTCTGTTTAGCTAGCCTAGCGTAACAACACGACTAGCGTTCCAAATACTCAACCACTTCTAAGTCAAAAGCCGATAACGCCTTAAACTTAAAAGCAGAACTCATTAAGCGCATTTTCTTCACACCCAGCTGCTGCAGGATTTGCGAACCTGTACCTATCTGCTTGTAAGCGGCATTTGGATTGCTCGGCGCTTGCTGGCCAGACAGCAACGACTCAATACTTTGTTCGATATCTGCAGAGGTTTCGGCACTGGCAATGTAAACCACCACGCCAACAGACTCTTGCGCCACGCGCGCCAGAGCATCTTTAAAACCCCAGCCTGAGTGGCCTTGCTCGGCAGCGGTTAAGCTAAACACATCTTTGGCAATAGAGCCGACATGCACTCGAACTGGCACCGCTTCAACCAACTGAAGATCACCCTTAACCAACGCAAAGTGGTGCTCATTTTCGGCAGAGTTAAAATAGGTTTTTAAACAAAACTCACCAAACTCGGTATCGACCATGCGTTCATTGACTGGGCTGATATTTTTTTCATACAGCGCCCGGTATTGAATCAAATCGGCGATGGTTCCCATCTTAAGGCCATGCAATTTGGCAAATTTTTCTAATTCTGGACGACGCGCCATGGTGCCATCGTCGTTCATAATCTCAACGATAACCGACGCTGGCTCTAGGCCTGCCAAACGAGCTAAATCGCAACCGGCTTCAGTGTGACCAGCACGGCTTAACACACCTGAAGGCTGAGCCATTAACGGAAATATATGGCCCGGCTGAACAATGTCAGCAGGTTTGGCATCTTTAGCCACCGCAGCCAAAACGGTCGTGGCGCGATCGGCAGCAGAAATGCCAGTCGTCACACCTTCGGCGGCTTCGATAGAAAGGGTAAAGTTGGTGGAATGAGCAGCACCGTTATCGCTAACCATAAGCGATAAATCGAGCTGACGACAACGCTGCTCGGTCAGCGTTAAGCAGATTAAGCCACGTGCATAGCGCGCCATAAAATTAATGTGTTCAGCAGTGACTTTTTCTGCCGCTATGACCAGATCACCTTCGTTTTCGCGATCTTCATCATCCATCAGAATGACCATTTTGCCTTGAGCAATATCGTCGATAATTTCGCTGACGCTGTTCAGTCCAGACCTAGGCGCTGAATCGTCATGTTTTTTTATGATGCTCATAATATGAATTCACTGTGTAAAAAATTGAATTGTGTAATCGTTAATTTAATCGTCACTGGCCCTAACATACACCTAATCGCGCAGCTGGCTTAACCGACAAACCTTACTTTATAAGCTTATTTTAGGTAGCCGTGCTGCGCTAAAAAGCCACTGGTTAAGGCTGAACTATCAGCCTGTTGCAGCGCAGCTTTATCACCCATTAATAGCCGCTCTAAATAACGCGCGATAACATCTACCTCTAAATTCACGCGTGTACCTTTCTTGTAATGCTGAATAATCGTTTCACTGATGGTATGAGGCACTATATTGAGTTGAAACTCATCGCCGTCGACCGCATTCACCGTTAGGCTCGCGCCATCCATCGTAATCGAGCCCTTATGGGCGATATATTTAGCCAACGCTGCCGGAGCCTTTATTACAAAACGTATCGATCGCGCGTCCTGATAACGCTCAACAACTTCACCAACGCCATCAACATGACCACTGACTATGTGACCGCCGAGCCGACTTGTTGGCATCAGCGCCTTCTCTAGGTTCACCAAGGTTCCAGACTGCCACGCTTTAATGGTGGTAAATTCCAGCGTTTCTAATGAAACATCTGCAACAAAGCCATCGTTTAACAGCGATACTGCGGTTAAACAGACACCGTTAGTGGCGATTGAGTCACCTAGTTGGACATCTGCCCAAGGCATGGCTTGTGAACGAATCTGTATACGCACATCGCCAGAGCGTTGCTCAATAGTGGCAATCTCACCAACGGCCTGCACTATACCTGTAAACATACAAACAACCTGCTTATCATTATTTGAAATTTGGCGTAGCGATAATACGCCAATCCGAGCCAACAGGCTCAACCTGCGTTATGGTTAAATCAATGGCTTGCGACATACGTTCAAATGGCAATTGAAATAACGGTCGTGCGCTGGAACCTAATAATTTAGCGGCCATATAGACCACCATTTCATCGACCAAGCCTGCCATCAGATAACTACCGGTAAGGCTAGCACCGGCTTCTACCAACACTTCGTTACATTGCTGCTCAGCTAGCTGAGCTTGCAAGGCATGCAGATCGACGCGACCGTCTTTCTCCGGCAAGCGCCAAACATCGCTGGCACGCTGTATCAACGCGACATCCAATTTCGCTTGCTCAGTAGTGGCGATAATCGTCTGCCCAGGTTGATCAAAAATTGCCGCCTGCGCTGGCGTACGCCCATGACTATCGACAATGATGCGGATCGGCTGTCGCTGGCAATCGGCCAGTCGCACCGTCATCTTAGGATCGTCTTGAATCACAGAATCAACGCCGGTGATAATAGCACAGCTGCGAGCTCGCCAATGCTGTACATCTTGCCGTGCATCAGCACCTGTTATCCATTGGCTCTCACCACTGGCCATTGCGGTACGGGCATCTAAACTCATCGCTGACTTGGTTCGAACAAGCGGCAGGTTATCGGTCATCCGTTTAATAAAACCAGCGTTCAATGCATAGGCCTGCTGTTCCAGAACCGGCCCTGCGACCTCAATACCCGCCTCCTTCAAAGCCTGCAAGCCACGACCACTGACGAGGCTGTTTGGGTCTTGCATGGCAAACACAACCCGCCGAACTTCGGCTTTAATTAACGCTTGGCAACAGGGTGGTGTGCGGCCAAAGTGACTGCATGGCTCTAACGTCACATAGGCAGTTGCGCCTTTAGCTTTATTGCCTGCTTGGCGCAAGGCGTTTACTTCTGCATGCGGCTCGCCGGCTCGTTCATGAAAACCTTCGCCGACCACCTGCTGGTCGGCATCAACAATGACACAGCCAACTCTGGGGTTCGGTGATGTGCTGTATAAGCCGCGCTCAGCCAATTGCAATGCTCGCTGCATCCAAATGCTGTCTACTTCGTTCGTTTGTGCTGCCATAGCTCTCTAACTTGTAACACCTTAACTTGAAACACCCTAACTTATAACGCCTATTCTGATACGAAACGTGATCACCATACGATCACCCATGCTGCAACGCTCACGACTCAACATCTTCAAAATAGTCTTTGAACGGCTGGTAATTATGCAGCGGTTGTAAGATTTCATCTTCAAAAATTTCTTCGCGATAGCTGGCATTAATTTCCACCGAGCGGATCAGGCTTTTAACCGCGTCATCATATTGATCTAACAGCGTATAAGCACAGCCCAACTGGTAATGCGCGTGTGAGTTTTCCTGATCAATATCTAATGCTTGGTTACAAAGGTTAATTGCCCACAAAGGCTCACTGAGTTCCAACACGGCATCGGCTTTATAGGTTAGCGCTTCGGTATCTTCAGGGCTGACCGATAGAATTTGATCGTAAGTCACTATTTTACTCGACGGCGTTAATTCTTGCTGTGCTCTCAACCATAGCGACTGCACTTCTTTCGCCGTTTCTAAATCTTCTTTGTTGGCGGC
This sequence comes from Reinekea thalattae, assembly GCF_008041945.1. Taxonomy (NCBI): domain Bacteria; kingdom Pseudomonadati; phylum Pseudomonadota; class Gammaproteobacteria; order Oceanospirillales; family Saccharospirillaceae; genus Reinekea; species Reinekea thalattae. The sequence continues at coordinate 1,777,300 of NZ_VKAD01000001.1, forward strand.
AATGTCGACTGACTTAGCGCGTAACTGGTTTTCTAAGCTCTGTAATCGGCTTTCATATTCTTCAATCAGTTTTGAAATTTCGGTGTTGGCAAAAGAATGAACTCGCTCTTTAATATCCCGAATCGAGGTCCAACCAACGGCCACTAGAATCGACGACGCCGCTGCAACCAGGTAGAAAAAGTAAGTCACGGTATCTGTTGCATAAGTCACCGCTCGGTCAACCGATTGATGCTCACGATCAAGAATCTGCTGTTGTAGGTCGTTTCGCTGTTCCGCCATCTGCACTCGGAGTGAGCGCAAGTCATCCAAAATATAGCGTTCAATAAATGGTGAATACATGGCTTCATCGAGTTCATCGACCGCCAATTCAACTGCCTGATCGTCGTAAGCTTGACCGGAAACATCATCATCGGCAGCTAACGCGAACGACATGAGACAGCTAACGCACACCAGCAATACGCGCGCAACGCTATGAATTAGATTAAAACCTGACACTTGCACTACCCCTACATCTGTAAATTTACAGCCTTGTTAAAACGCAACAAAGCCGCGACATCATTTGACCGTTAACCATAGCAGCAAACCTTCGAGCATCAAAAAACCGCGATCGACAACAGCAACATTGGCTTGGCTAAGTACGGTTTGCTGGCTATCATCGCCCTTTAGGCTCTCAAGGTATTCCAAGATGACGATGTCCACGCTGTTACTGCTAAAAAATGCTCAACTATACGCACCTAAGTTTTTGGGCACAAAGGATGTCCTGTTAAGCGCAGGTAAAATAATTGCTATAAGTGATCAGATTAAGCTGGATTCTAACCTTGATGTAACAGAATACGATTGCCAGCAGGCTATTTTATGCCCTGGGTTTGTCGACACCCTGACGCATGTAACCGGAGGCGGCGGTGAAGGTGGTTTTGCTACTCGAACACCAGAAATGCAACTGACCGACGCTATTCTCGGTGGCGTTACCACGGTGACCGGCGCGCTCGGTACCGACGGCGTATGCCGCACACATAAAGAATTACTCGCCAAAATCAAAGCCTTAAAAGAAGAAGGTTTATCGGGCTATTTTTATACTGGCAATTACCATTATCCAATTGTCACGCTAACCGGATCTGTCGAACAGGACATCATGTTTATCGACGAATGCATTGGCGTTGGCGAAGTTGCCATTGCCGACCATCGCGGCAGCCAAATTACTTGGCAAGAACTGGCTCGCCTCGCTTCTCAAGCACGCGTGGCTGGCATGTGCTCAAACAAAGCGGGCATCGTCAGTATTCACACTGGCAGTAACCAGCAAATGCTAACGCCATTGTTTGAAGCCGCGGCACAGAGCGCCATTCCACTCAGCGCTTTCTACCCGACCCATATAAATCGTAATGCCAAACTGCTTGAGCAGGGCATAGAATTTAACAAACAGGGCGGCACTATCGATTTTACCGCCAGCACGACGCCAGAAATTTTAGCTCGCGGTGAAGTGCTCTGCGCTCAAGCATTAAAAATAGCGCTCGATGCCGGCGCCGATGAAGACCGCATTACCTTTAGTACCGATGGCCACGCCAGCTTGCCAGTATTTAATGATCAGGGTGAATTGGTCAGCCTTAAAACTGGCTCAATGACATCGCTACATGAACAGCTGGTACGCGCAGTGAAAGAGTTTAACGTTGAATTATCGACCGCGTTAAAAACCGTTAGCCAAAACCCAGCTCGCATTCTGAAACTAGAAAACAAAGGCCAGATCGAAATAGGCCGCGATGCTGATCTATTGTTATTGCAGCCTGATTGCCTTAGCCTAAATGGCGTTATAGCAAAAGGCCATTGGATGATGAAAGATAAAAAACTACTCCGGCGAGGCATGTTCGAAACGCAACGTTAAACATCATCCCCCTGACTTCGGAGTGAATCGTGCCACTGTCTATTGGCTTTATTTTATTACCCAATTACTCATCCATGAGTTATGTCTCAGCAATGGAGCCGCTGCTGATGTGCAATGAATTGATGGGTGAGAGCAGTTTCGAATTTTTTACGGTCTCGCTGAAAAACCACAAAACAGTGTCTAGCCTAGGTAACTCGGTAGACACTCATTACTGCTTAGACGACGCACCCGAAGCCGATTGTTGGGTAGTCGCAGGTACAACTCCAGCACGTCACACCGACTCTCAAGCACTCACCGAATTCTTAAAATCAAAGCATCAAAAAACATTAATCGGTCTTGCCTCTGGCAGTTACAGCCTAGCCAATGCCGATCAGCTGGATGGCTACCGCGCCGTTGTGCATTGCTTATCTTATGAATCACTGATGGTCAATCACAAGGCAATTTTGCTGGCTCAAGAGCAATTCTGTATCGATCGAGGCAGACTCACTTGCCGTGGTGGCAGCGCCAGTTTAGACCTCATGCTGATGTGGATTGCCCAACTGATCGGTGCCGAAACCGCAGAAGCAATTTCGAAACACTTTGTTAACGAGCGCCTAGGCAGCGCTGACTCAATTTCTCATCAACAGCTCAATGCGCGCACAAAACTGGAACAACCTAAATTAGCCGAAGCGTTAACGCTGATGGAAAATAACATTGAAGAACCCTTAAGTACCGACGACATTGCCTATCACGTCGCCATGAGTCGCCGCCAGCTGGAACGACTGTTTAAAAAGCACCTCAATTCAGTACCTAGCCGCTATTATTTAAGAGTGCGTTTAGAAAAAGCACGTGCGCTGCTGTTTAGCAGTCAACGTAGCTTGGCAGAAATTGGTTTAAGTTGTGGTTTTTCTTCTGGTGCTCACTTTTCGACTGCTTACCGAAACCAATATGGACTGACGCCTTCGGAAGACAGAAGCTTACACTCCGCCGTTGGTAAAATTGAAAACCTATAACGATAGGATGATCGTTAAAAAATTTTAACCGGCGCGCCGTTAACTGAACATCAATAATTTAACGCCCAACAAGCAATAGATTAGCGATGAGGCTTTCAGTAACGGACGGCGGCAGCGGTTGTATACCTTTAAAAAACCAGAACAGGAAAAAACTAGCGCAAATGAACTGTGCGTAATGAACGACAAAATAAAGGTGCCGCCAATCACCGATGCCGCAACCCAAGTAGGTGAGTCTTTATAAATTGAAAGCGAAGCAATGGCTAACCAGCCAAACGCTGACTTAGGGTTAGTCATCATCAACAGATAACCGGAAACAAAAAATTCGCTCAATTTCTTTGCTGGTAAACTCTCGTTAATCTGTTCCTGCTCGCTAGATGCTTTAAATACTTTATAGCCAATATAAATAAGATAAGCGCCACCTAGCAGCTTAATCAACCAAAGCACATAGTCGTAACTGGCAATAAAATGCGTTAAACCGACAACCGTTAAAATACTCCACGTCAATGAACCCATAGCAATGCCGACACCAAACAAAGTGCCCGCAGCTCGGCCACGCTCAAGTGTGGTTGTCAGAATCCCCATCAAATTAGGGCCCGGTGTCAAAAGTGCTAACAGTACGGCGACGTAGGTCAGTAATAAGCCAATAATGTATTCATTCATCGGGTGTCATCCTTACCCTAATATTTATTATTTTTTCTTAATGGCATGCATTCGGTACTCCAAAACCAAATCTCGATGCTTTATTTTTTAGCCTGTTTTTTAACTCGATAGCTATCGCTATAGGTTTTATTTTTATAATTATTCAAATTTTACAGCTACTGTATTTTTATAACCAAGCAGCTTTTATAACCGCTGAACTTTACTAGCCGATTACAGTACAGCAACCGACTTTAGCTGAATCCATAACTCTGTATTGATTTCAATCGCCAAGCTGTTCAATGAATAACGGCTGATTTGCGCCAATATTTTTTGACCACTTGCTAGCTCAGTCGTCACTAACATTTCTGCGCTTAATCTTGCCGGCTCTATAGCCAGCACCTTTGCTGGGAAAATATTTAAGATACTGCTGTCTGTTGGTTTTGATAAACATAGACTGACGTCACTGGCAAACACGCGGCAACGTTGACGCGAGCCGATTGCAAACGGCCGATGAGTAATCCTTAAACAGGTTTTAACATCTCTGTGCTGATCATGATAAAGCTCTAGTTCGGTTAAGCCATCTTTAGCACTTTGACCCACCACCTCGCCTTCTAATAAACTGCTGGCGCCATCAATAAACAGATCGTTATTTTTTTGTGCCAGCAAAACCTCTCCGATATCGCCACTGGCAATCACCGAACCTTGGCGAAGAATGCACAAATAATCGGCCAACCGAGCAACTTCATCAGCAGCATGGCTGACATAAACCACCGGTATAGAAAGTTGCTGATTAAGGCGCTCTAAATACGGCAAAATATCTTGCTTGCGATTTGCATCCAGCGCCGATAACGGCTCATCCATTAATAGCAAAGCTGGCGAAGTCAGTAGTGCTCGCGCAATCGCTACGCGCTGTCGCTCACCACCGGACAATGCTGCCGGAAAACGCTTAAGCATTGTTTCGATGCCTAACAAAGACACCACTTCATCGTAGTTGACCGTTCGCGATGTCGCTGCGACTCGGGATAATCCAAACTGTAAATTTTGTTCCACACTCAAGTGCGAAAACAAACTGGCTTCTTGAAATACATAACCGATTTGACGCTTATGAGGCGGAATAAAAATACCGCGCGCCTCGTCTTGCCATACTTCACCGGCAACAGAAAAGTTGCTATTCGGTAGTCGTTCTAGCCCGGCCATGGCACGTAAGCAGGTGGTTTTCCCTGAGCCAGAATGACCAAAGAGCGCACTCACTCCATGGCTTGGCAAGTTAAGTTCAACGTCCAAGCAAAAATCACCACGGTCGACCTGAAAACGACATTCTAATTGCGTCATAAGGTGCCTCGATTCGCCATGCGTTGATTAACAAAGTAAATCGCCAGTAACGCGATGAAAGAAAACGCAACCATACCGGCAGCAAGCCAATGCGCTTGCGCATATTCTAAGGATTCTACGCGGTTAAATATTTCTACCGACAACACACGTGTCCGGCCTGGAATATTGCCACCAATCATCAGCACGACGCCAAACTCGCCAATGGTGTGGCAAAAGCCCATCACAATGGCAGTTAAAAAACCTGGCCGAGCCAAGGGCAACACAACATAATAAAATCGATTCCACGGCCCTGAACGCAATGTGGCGGCAACCTCCAAAGGCCGTTTACCAATGGCCTCAAAAGCATTTTGCAATGGCTGCACAACAAAGGGTAACGAATGTAAAGCGCAGGCGATTGCAATGCCCGCAAAACTAAACGGCAACAAGCCTAAACCCAAAAACTGACTTAGCTGGCCAATCGGACCATTAGGGCCTAACAACAACAGTAGATAAAAACCCAAAACGGTTGGAGGTAACACCAGAGGCAGTGCCACAATCGAAGAGACAAACAATTTAAGTTTTGAATGGGTTTGCGACAACCACCAAGCAATCGGCGTCGCTACAAGCAATAGCAGGCTAGTGACGACAACAGCCAATTTAATAGTTAAAAAAATCACGCCGACATCTAACACGATCAATATCCTTTACTGGCTTTATTTAGCCGCGCTGCATAAATATGAGGTTATAGATTATTACAGCTGATAACCAAAGTCTTGAATAAGCTGCCGGATCTGATCGGTTTGTAAAAATTGCCAAAGCTGTTCAGCTGCTTCGTTTGCTTGTGCGCCTTTTACTTGCCCGCCTTTTAAGAGTACCGCATCCTGTTTGATCGGTTGATACATTGATTCGGGAACCAGCCAAGCCGAGCCATAAGGAATATCGCCATCTTCAAGCACCTGAGAAAGCGACAAAAACCCAGCCGGAACCGTTCCGCTAATCAAATATTGATAGGTTTGCGATAAATTTTGCCCTTCAACCAGCTTACCTTGATACTGTTCAAGCAGGCCTAGCCTGGTTAACACCTCGACCGCCGCCTGACCATAGGGCGCTGTTTTCGGATTAGCGATAGCAATCAGCGGCAGTTCACCGTTAACCAACTTACTGGCTTGAGCATCGATAACGTCAGCTTTCGGCGACCAAAAAACCAATCGCCCCTTGGCGTAAGTAAAACGACTTTGCTCCACTATTAAATGCTTGCTTTCTAACAAGGCTGGTCGCTGTTGATCGGCAGCCAAAAAAAGATCGTACGGCGCACCCTGCGTAATTTGCGCATAGAGAGCGCCTGTTGAGGCAGCTGACAACTCAACCTCGTGATTCGTCTGCGCCTCAAATAGCGCACTGATATGCTGCATCGGCAGATAGAAATTTGCGGCAACAGCCACGCGAACAGTTTCAGCCTTTAAACCCTGCATCGATAGCAGCAGTATGATCAAAACGGAGTAAAAAAAACCCATCGCTTGCCCCTTTTAACAGTTACATCGTTTGGCTGGGGAACTTATCATTGCCTGTCAATTCCATTGACTTAGGCTCTTTGTATTTAGCGAAGTAAGAGACAAGGTACGAAATCCAAATTCCGACGATGCCGAATAATATTGAAACAGCCAACCAAAGCAGTTTATTACGACCAATGGTTTTCATGTGCCGAGTTATTGCAAAGAAATACACGAAGATATTTAAAAAGCAGAACAGCCAAAATAACAACAACACCGACACAATCACTTCTTGGTATTGAGTTAAGGCGATTACAAGATCCGTGCCTAAAATAGACATACCGCTGATTATCGATTGATTAACCTGTTCCAAGCCAGCCGTCGCAAAGGTAGCTAAATAAAACAGGTTCACAAAAATAAAGCTGCTATCCAGCAGCTTTCGTCCTTTAAAAAACATAAGCCTATGCCAACTGTCAGTAATATAAGAACTGACTATAACATAATGATCAGTGTGCCATAGCTGCCAATTACTCATCCAATGTCGGCAATGCAACAACAGAGAACCAAAAATTCTCCACAGCATTAACCACATCCACAAACTGACTGAGATTAATCGGCTTAACCACATAGCTATTGGCATGCAGATCGTAGGTTTTTACGATGTCTTTTTCTGCTTGTGAGCTGGTCAACACCACCACCGGTATGCGCTTAAGCACATCGCTATTTTTTATTTTATCGAGTACTTGTCGGCCGTCGACTTTAGGAAGATTTAAGTCCAATAGGATTAACTCGGGTCGCTTAGCTTGCTGGTAGTCACCTTCGCGGAACAAATACTGCAAAGCCTCTTCACCATCTTTAACGACCTGAAGGTTGTTGAGAATTTTTGCTTCCGAGAAAGCCTCTTGGGTAAGCACGACATCACCCGGATTGTCCTCAACTAATAGAATCTCTATGGGTTTCACGCGTCTACTCTCCATTTGTTTTTCCTTTTGATCGAGCGTTAATGTATTTATTTTGGTAATGTAAAATAAAAAGTACTGCCTTTACCCAGAGCCGACTCGGCCCAAAGTTGGCCTCCCATTGCCTCGACAGATTTTCGACAAATAGATAAACCCATGCCCGTGCCACTGTACTCATCCTTAGCATGTAAGCGCTGGAAGGGTTCAAAAATTTTTTCAATATATTCTGACTTCATACCGATGCCGTTATCCGTTACTGAAAACAAATAATCAAACATGCGTTCTTCAAAGCCCACATCAACAATTGGGTTTTGTTTCTTTTTTCGATACTTCAATGCATTGCCTAATAAATTTTGAAAGATCGACACCATTCGAACAGGGTCAACATGTACGGTCGGCAAACCTTGCTGCGGCCAATTTATTTGCGCATCTGATCGCTCAATGCTGTCATACAAATTCTCGGTAACGACTTTTTTCAGTTTATTTAAATCGTAGCGTTTTTTAACCTGACTGCCTTTGCCAATACGCGCATATTCTAATAAGCCCTTAACCAACTCTCGCATTCGTATAGCGCCGTCGTTAGCATAACGAATATACTCAAGTCCCTGATCACCTAACTGGTCGCCATAGCGTTTAGCCAGTAGTTCAGTAAAATTTGTGATCATCCGCAATGGTTCTTGTAAATCGTGTGACGCGACATAGGCAAAACGCTCCAACTCCATATAGGATTGCATTATTTCTTGCTGGGCATTTTTTTTCTGCGTTATATCGTCGATAGACCCGGCCATGCGAAGAGGGTTATCAAGCTCATCCCAAAGCGCCTGACCTCTGGCATGCACCCATATATAATGACCATCGCTACACACAATTTGATATTCAATGTCGTAAGGCGTTTTTTCTTCTAAATGCCGGTTTAAGGCGCGCTCAACCTGATCTCTATTGTCGATGTGAACCATCGTTAAAAACGACGTTATCGAAGGACTAAAACTTTTATCGGCATAACCTAATATTTCGTAAAACCTCGGCGACCAATACAAGTTATCGCTTTTAATATCCCAATCCCACAAACCAACCGAAGAGCCCGATACGGCTATTTCATAACGCTCTTCACTATTACGCAAAGCCTGTTCTATTTCTTTTCGTTTAGTAATGTCCCGGCTTATACCTAAAATAAGCGGATCACCATTTGGGTCGGTAAATCGAATTTTTTTTGTTTCCAGCAGGTGTTTATTACCATCAGGAAAGATCACCTCTTCTTCGGTCTCTGAACGGCCTTGCTCGAACGCTAATCGATCCTGTTCTAAAAAATGCTTCGTTGTCTCATCGCTAAAGGGCTTGGTGGCTTTAGTGCCCATAACCTTATCGCGACTTTGCTCAGCATACATGGCTAAAAAAGCTTGGTTCGCATCGATCAGCCGTGATCGCTTATCTTTTACAAACAATAAATCCGGTATACTTTCTTTAACTAATTCTAAGTAATCGTGCGACTGCTCTATCTTTTTTAAACTTAACTGATTGCTAATTTCTGAAGATACCCACTGTGCAACTAATCTAACAAAACTCTTTTCTGATTTACTAAAGGCCGTGGCTCGTTTCTCTTTTTTAAAGTATGCCAAGGTGCCGTAGGCTTCATTGTTTACAAACAGTGAAGTGCCGATGTAAGCATTAAATGGATTTTTAATATAGCACTGATCATTTTTAAGCTGACTGCGAGAAACATCTTGCCAAGCACGCACCGAAGCGGAACCTATTAGGTAAGAACAGTAGGCCTCTGTGTAATGTTGTCGGTCACCCACTTTAAAGGCTGAACTGGGCAGCACATAAAGTACTTCACATTCATCACCCTCAACCTGAGTAATCTTAGCCTGCTCCAAACCTAAGTATTCAATCCCTAGCTCCAATACTTTGATAATTTTTTGCTCTGAAGAATATTTATTGCTCAGCACTAAACCATGAAATCGATTCAGGACATCCTCTGCTTTAGTATCCTCTTCAAACTGGAAAGACGCTTCTTGCAACGCAACGATGGTACCAACAAACAAACGCTCGCCATCGGCTTTCACTTCATTAACATTCAGTTTTATTGGGAATACCGTGCCGTCTTTTTTTTGCGCGGTCACTTCACGACCAATACCGATGACTCGTTTTTGACCGGTATGAATATAATCGGATATGTAGTGATCATGCTCATCTTGATAGGGCTTTGGCATAAGTATGGTCACCGGCTGGCCAACTGCCTCATCAGCAGTATATTGAAACAACTGTTCAGCCGCCTGGTTAAAGCTCAGCATCTGACCCCTTTCATTAATAATAATGGTGCCAGTAGGGATGCTTTTTAATACTTGATCCGCCGAAAAGCTTTTTAAAATATCATCGCTTACCTTCATTTAAACCTCTGATATAACGTTCAATATTCACTGACACCAAGCAATGACAGCTGCAGAAGCGGCGCTGAATTTGAATCGGCTCACACAAATAAAACCCGAATCAATATAGTCCAGCCTACTCTATAGCGCCATTATCAATTTGGTAAGCTACAATAAGTCGACTATTAAATGAGGCGACAGTTTTGGACTCTGATCACAAAAATGAAATTCTGATGAGACCTTTTATCGAAGAGCTGATTCGAGGGCTCATTCACGACCTAGGCGCACCGGCTCGCCACATTGTCTTTTTTTCGAATATGCTCAACGAACAGGTTAAAGAGGGTGTTAGTGAAAAACACAAGCAGTGGCTTAATTTCATTAATGAAGGCGGCACCAATATTCAGACCATGCTCAATAGTCTGGAGTTTATCGACCAGATCAGTCAGCAAGCCAGTCAGCACGATTCTGTCGACCTAAAACCCTTATTCGAACAAGAGTTAAGTCTTTTGACAAAAAATCACAATTACTCGGCGAGCGATATCGAGTGCACGATAAGTGGCGACTGGCCAGTGATCGAAGCCAGTAAAATGCACTGGCAAACATTGTTCTCCTGTTTGCTGGATAACGCGCTGACCTATCAGCCCAAAGACGAAAAGCCTAAAATTTGTTTAACCGCCCACCTGCAAACCGCAGAATCTCAGCTAACCTTTTTTTTAGATGACAACGGGATTGGTTTAAGCAAGGAGCAACAAACGGATATTACCCGTCCGTTTAAACGCCTACACAGCCACGACGATTATCCTGGACTTGGGATGGGGCTTTCTTATTGCAAGTTAATCGCGGAGCTGCATAACGCCAGCTTAAGGTTTGAACGCTCGCCAACGGGCGGTCTTAGAGTCATCTATCAGCAGCGCCTTTAATTGCAATTGCTGAGTTTATTATTTCATTAAACGACTGGATGATTTTTAAGTAGTGATGAATCTTGTAAGGCAACCGATGCTAGAACCCTCAGGTCACATGCTGCAAAACTATGCAGCCAGTGAACACCTTTTCTTGATGGCTGAAGACAACCCCATCGATGCCGCTATGTTTTCAGAAATGTTTTGCCAAGCATTTGGCCGCAGTGTCCAGCTTGTTTGTGTCGATCGATTCGATAAGATCCCAGAACAACTCAACACACGTCAGTTCGATGCGTTAATTCTCGATTTGGATTTACCCGACAGCTCTGGCATTGAAAACATTCAAAAAATTAAGCAACCCTACCCAAACTTGCCGATCATTGTATTAACCGGCAATGACGATTTAAGCTTGGCTCTGGATTCATTACAAAATGGTGCGCAAGATTATTTATCGAAAAATAAGGTGACGCCCGATCTGCTCACGCGCAGTATTTTTTACGCCAAAGAGCGCAAGCAAAGTGAATTAGAACTTAAGGGCGCGCTAGATGATTTATACACCAAAAACATTCAACTCGAATCTCTTGCCAAGCACGACTCATTAACCGGGCTTGCAAACCGATCTTACTTTCATGATGAAGCCAATCATATTTTAACGCGCGCAAAACGGCATGAGCTAAAGTCTGCCTTACTCTATTTTGATCTAAATAATTTTAAAAAGATTAACGACAGCTATGGTCACTTAGCAGGCGATACACTGCTAAAACAGACAGCCGATCGGCTTAGACTTGTTGTGCGTGAATCGGATTTTATTGCCCGCTTAGGTGGCGATGAGTTTGTTATTATTACCGATATTTTAAGCCATAAAGAAGAGGTGTTTCCATTAATTCAACGTATTGAAGAGCAATTCAATTATCCGTTTGAAATTGGTCCGCACCAATTAGAAATGAAGCCTTCGATCGGTATTGCTTTTTATCCTGATGCTGACAACCTCGACGCTCTAATTAAGCAGGCCGACTTTGCCATGTACGAGGCGAAAAAGAACAAAGGCAATAACATCTGCTTTTATTCAGAAAAAATCGCCCAACAACATTACCGCAATAAAGATATTGAAAATCATCTAATCGAGGCAATAGAACAGGGCGAACTGTTCACGGCTTTCCAACCAATTGTTTCTGTACAACCCGGAAAGCCTGTACATTTTGAAGCGCTGGCACGTTGGAAATCGAAAAGTCTGGGTAATATTCGCCCAGATGAATTTATTCCTATTGCCGAGAGCACGCCGCTTATCAATAGCATTACTCAAGTCATGACCCGCAACACCAAACTGCTATTGGAATTAAGCAAACACCGTCGACAGCCTATAGGCAGCATCTCGATTAACGTCAGCGCTCGGCAGTTAACTTGCAAAAACTTTGGCCAAACTTTTTTACAGTGGCTTGATGAACAAAACATCGATAGCCAACATATTTGCTTAGAGCTCACCGAAACCCAAGCCATTGAAAACTACCAACAATGCTTAGACCAGTTTATGTTTTTACGCAGCCAAGGCATTAAGATTTCACTCGATGATTTTGGCAGTGGCTTTGCCTCAACCAATCATCTGCTGGATTTACCCTTCGATATTATTAAGTTAGATAAGCAACTGATTCGCTGCATCGATAAAAACACCCGTGGCCAGGCTTTGGTCGCTGGCACCATTGAGATGGCGCATCGGCTCAATATGACGGTCATCGCCGAAGGCATGGAAAATTTTGAAGAGCGCCAAACCGTTATCGATTTAGGCTGCGATTACTTACAGGGTTTTTTGATCGCCAAACCACTTTCGTTAGGTGCCGCAGCGTCATTTTCACAATGCGGGCCAAGCCAACCATTTAGCCGCCAAAGCTAGCGGCTATTTTAAAACACCTTCATCACCGGCAGCGTGATTACGTAACCAGCCCCATACTCGGCGAGTGGTTCGGTCAATATCCGGCTTACCATAGGTGCCTTGGCGAGCAGCATCTTTAATCTGCAAATAGTCGGAATGTCCCGCTCGGGCAGCAGCGCCTTTACGCAGCTTGGCTTGCAATTCCACCGCTGGATTATCCAGCATATATAAATCCAGCGTCGAAATATCCAACGAACCTATCATCTCGGGTAAATCTGGCCTTGCTAACGGCGCATTAATTAACACCAACGAATAGCCTGGTTTTTCTTCTTCGCTTAGCCGCTCACTTAAATAGCGCGTGCCCCAATAACTGCCTTCACCGACGCCGACTAGGACAATGTTGAACTGACCGCGACGATTTAACTCTGCGATGCTGGCACCAATATGCGCCATCATTCGGGCTTGCCACTGCTCTTCAGATTGCTCTGTGTAAGTGGTTGCATCGGCGGCACGTTGCTCAGCAAACTCACGGTATGGAATAGGCAAACTTACTGAGAGCGTTGACCAGCCAACTTCCGGTAAGTACTGACGTAACTGTTTTAATAAATAGGGCCAGTCGGCACTGGCGCCAGCATCATGCAACAACAGCAGGCCGCCTTGTGGTTGGTCGCTAAGCTGCTCAAGAAACAAGGCTAAAAAGGCTTCGCCGTCGGCATCCAGCTGAATCACCTGTTCAGCTAAATAGTCGGACTGATAATAGATTTCTAAATTACGTTGCAAGGTTGTCGATGACTCCGGCAACGTTGCTGCCTGAACCGGCAGCAACATCGCAGCCCAGACAAACAGGCTACGCCAGACAAATTGAATTAGACCTTGGTTGCGGCGAGCAAACGCCATAGAATAGCGCCTCAAATTTTCAGTGGATCTTGTTAACATGTCGGATTTTGTCATTGCCCCATCCATTTTGTCAGCCAACTTTGCTCGATTAGGTGAAGAAGTCGATAACGTGCTTGCAGCCGGTGCTGACTGGGTGCATTTCGATGTTATGGACAATCATTATGTACCGAACCTCACTATTGGGCCAATGGTCTGTAAAGCGCTGCGTGATCACGGTGTCACCGCGCCAATCGACGTGCATTTGATGGTTTCCCCTGTAGATCGGCTGATCGGCGATTTTGTTGAGGCTGGCGCATCAATTATTACCTTCCACCCTGAGGCCAGCGACCATATCGATCGCTCTTTGCAACTGATTAAAAACGCTGGTCTGCAAGCCGGTTTAGTCTTTAACCCTGCAACGCCACTGCATTATCTCGATTATGTACTTGATAAGATCGATGTCGTTTTGATTATGTCTGTTAACCCAGGTTTTGGCGGCCAAGCGTTTTTACCTTCTGCGTTAGACAAACTGCGTGAAGCCAGAAAAATCATTGATCGCAGCGGCCGAAATATTCGCTTAGAAATCGACGGCGGCGTTAAGGCCAGCAATATTGCTGAAATCGCCGCTGCCGGTGCAGATACCTTTGTTGCTGGTTCGGCAATTTTCAACGCCGACGATTACGCTGCAGAGATTGCCCAATTCCGCACCAATCTCGCCAACAATAACGGCTAAAAGCGACGCTTGTCGTCACATCATTGCCTTGCAGCAAAAGATAAAAGGACCGCTCACTTGAACGAGTTATTAGTATTTGATCTGGACGGAACACTACTCAACGAACACGAGCAGCTTTCTCCAGTCACTCAAAAAGCATTAGATCAGCTTGATCGCCTAGGTATTAATTGGACTGTCGCCACCGGCCGGATGCCTCACGGTGCCCGCGAAGCGCTGCCAAATTTAGTCTTTAAACACCCTCAGGCATACAAAAACGGCGTATTGCTGTGGGATTTAAACGAAGACACTGTGTTTAGCAAAATCCCAATGAGCCAGCAGGATGCGATCGAAGTTTGCCAACGACTTTACGCCAAAGACATAAAGCCTTGGGTTAACACCATTGATCACGAAGACAACATTGGCGCGGTGATCACCGGCATCACGTCAGATAAAGAAAAACAATGGTCCGACTACCTTAGCTCTCAAGGTATTCGCGTACAGCAGCAGTCTGATTACAGCACCTTGCCTGAGCACGTGTTAAATATCTTTGCTGCCACCAACAACCCCGCCGTATTAGATATGAGCGAAGAGCTTGCCCACCTTGACGGAGTCGCTGTTTTTGCTGGCCCTGACATGTACCACGCAGGCGGTTATTGGCTTGATATTCATCACTCATCCGGCACCAAAGGCGACGCTGTTCAGCTAATTAAAAAACAGCTCGGCGCTGACAAGACCATCTGCTTTGGCGATTCAGATAACGATATCTCGATGTTTGAACTGGCCGACGAATGCTATGCCATGGGCCAAGGGTTGGATGAACTCAAAGCCATTGCTACAGCAACCATTGGTAGCAACAGTGAAGATGGTATCGCGCATTTTTTAGCTCAGCGCTACGGTTTCGACCTTTAAACCACAACCTCATAAGCAGCCTTACTCCATGAACAATCTCGTGTTAAAAGCTCACGCGGCGGTCTTTACCGCCGTGGTTATTTGGGCCTGTTCCTTTATTGCACTAAAAGTTGCGGTCAATGAAGTAGCGCCAATGGTGGTTATTTTTTTACGAATGTTGCTCGGTTCGTTAGCATTCTTAGCCGCTTGGCCGTGGATCCGTCACGGCATTAATTATCAGCCTGGCGATTGGAAACTGCTTGCTGGCATGGCGTTATTTGAACCCTGCTTTTATTTTATATTTGAAGCACAGGCCGTACGCTACACCAGTGCAGGGCAAGCAGGCATGGTGACGGCGACATTGCCGCTATTGGTTGCGGTACTGGCCTACTTCACGCTAAAAGAACGCAACAGCCTACGACAATGGCTTGGCTTTTTAATCGCGGTTATCGGGGTTATTTGGATGACGCTAAACAGCGAAGATGGCGAACAAGCACCAAATGCGCTCTTGGGTAATCTGCTGGAATTTTTAGCCATGCTGATGGCCGCTGGCTATACGTTGATGGTGAAGCACCTTACTCGGCGTTATTCCGCCTTTGTGCTCACGGCCATACAAAGCTTTATCGGCACTGTATTCTTTTTACCGCTGGCACTGGCTTCAACCTGGCCGAGTTCTATCTCAATGACCGCTGTGGGCTGCATTGTTTTTTTAGGCCTTATCGTTTCGCTAGGTGGTTACGGCCTATACAACTACTCGCTGTCGCACATTAAGGCTTCTACCTCTGCTGGCTACATTAATTTATTGCCGGTCTTTACGCTGTTGTTCTCAATGTTGTTACTCGGTGAGCGACTCGTCCTTATGCAATGGCTTGCCATCGGTTTAGTCTTTTTAGGGGTGTTTCTCAGCCAAGAAAAAACACCCATCATCCCAAAAGAAGTTCCGCCTGGAGCAACGGGCTAACCGGCTGCAACAACAAGCTAGTCGACCGCTTGAGCTATATCGTCCAGGCTGGGCATGGCATCAAAAGCACCAGGTTTAGTGACGGCATGCGCACCACAGCGGCTGGCAAAGAGCGTCAATTGTTCCAGCTTTTGCTGGTCAGCCATGGTCTTTTTGCTATCACCCTGCTCAACCAAGGCAAACAAGAGTGCGCCCATAAAAGCATCGCCTGCGGCAGTCGCATCAACCACCTCAACCGTTGGTGGTGTCACTTCCGAATAGATACCTTTAGCAATGACCTTAATAGCATTGGTCTCGTCGGTAATCACAACAAACGAAACACCCTGAGCAACCACAGACTTCACAAACGCAATTTCACCTTCCGGTGACAGCAGCTCAAGCTCCTGCTGCGACAACTTAACCATATCGACACTGGCAAAACAGCGCTCAATCACGGCCTGATCGACTTTACCGTTCGGCCACAAATGAGGCTGCAGATTAACATCGAAAGTGACTAAATTGCCCTGCTTGCGGGCTTTGCTAATGGCGGTGAGTGTCGTCTCTGCCATGCTTGGCTCAGTCAGCGTATTAGAACTAAAGTGAAACACCGCGCTATTGATAAACCACTGATCTTTAATATCCTGAACAGTTAGCGCCAGCGTGGTTTGCTTATCGGCTTGTTTTTGCACCAAGCTGGTGTCGACTTCTCGTTGCGCTAAGGCGGTGAGAATTTGCTCGCTAACGGCGTCATCGGCCAACTGACTGATAAACCGAGCCGAGCCGCCGAGCGTTGCCACGGCGACCGCGACATTAGCTATCGCACTGGTCGTCGGTAATGCCTCACTGCTTTGCTCATTTGCTTGCGGTTGAGATAAAAAATCCATCGATGCTTCACCGAAGCAAGTTATAAACGCCATGGGGTTCGCCCTGTAGTGTGAATCTAAAAGAAGCGCTGATTGTAACTGCAAGCTTGATTTTTATCAGCCATGGGCGCGCAAAGCGTCACCTAAACTGGCTAAATGGCGATAAAAGCCGTTAAATAACCAAGATGAAAATACAGCCACCAGCCAATACAGGCGAATAAGGATTCACCCATGCTAAAACGCATGCTATTAGCAAGCTTTATAATGCTACTCACTTCTGGACTCTATGCTGGCGATGCCGCAGCCGGTAAAGCAAAATCAACCACCTGCGCCGCCTGCCATGGCAGATCCGGCATTTCCATGATTCCTATTTATCCGAATTTAGCAGGGCAACATCAATCTTATTTAAGTACATCCCTAAAAGCTTATCGGTCACAACAACGAAAAGGCGGTAACGCTGCGATGATGTGGGGAATCGCTGCGAGTTTATCGGACGACGATATCGACGACCTTGCGGCTTACTACGCCAGCCTGCCAAGCACAAAATAGTCACCCGACTTACTGTGCTATTCGGTTGGAAGTAATGCGATTCGGTTGAAAGTCCACCAGAGGTATCGCGGTTTTATACCCAGAACATCAGCGCTCAATATTAACGACTCATATTGAC
This sequence comes from Reinekea thalattae, assembly GCF_008041945.1. Lineage (NCBI taxonomy): Bacteria > Pseudomonadati > Pseudomonadota > Gammaproteobacteria > Oceanospirillales > Saccharospirillaceae > Reinekea > Reinekea thalattae. The sequence goes on from NZ_VKAD01000001.1 coordinate 1,794,645, forward strand.
TTAGCGGTTATTCATTAACTCTTGGATAAACCATAAAAACTATCCACTGATACTGTGGATAACTTTGGGTATAACCTTTGGGCATAATCAGCAAAGGCCGATAGTTACTCGCTTTTCTATAATTGAGCGTTTTATGTTCGCTGCCCGAAAAGCCCCGTAAATCAATGGATTAGCAAGTAATAATGTAAAAAGTCAAAGCCAAATAACGATAAAATCGTGATCAGGTTCATAAAAATTGAGATGTGAATAACTAACGGCAGATTCAGCCCAGAAGCCGCCTAGCCTCGATCATTGTCAAGCCCAATTTAAAGAAAAAATAAAATTATATTTGGTGCTCTCGTTAAGATCTGTAACACTCAACCTTCTGTTCAACGTTAGCACCGAAAGCCAATAAGGAAGCACCATGCACTGCCCATTCTGTAATGCCCAAGATACCAAAGTTATCGACTCCCGATTGGTAGCCGAAGGTGAGCAAGTAAGACGCAGAAGAGAGTGCGTTCAATGTGGTGAGCGTTATACGACTTACGAAACTGCTGAACTTGTGATGCCGAAAATCATCAAACAGAACGGCAATCGCGAACCCTTTAATGAAGACAAACTCAGAGCTGGCTTTTTACGCGCCCTAGAAAAGCGCCCGGTATCTGTTGAAGCCATAGAAGCCTCCATCACTCGTATAAAACAAAAGCTACGCGCCACCGGCGAACGTGAGCTAGATTCGCGCCGAGTAGGTGAGTGCGTCATGATGGAATTGAAAGAGCTCGATCAGGTCGCCTATGTTCGATTTGCCTCGGTATATCGCAGCTTTGAAGATTTAAGTGAGTTTATTCAAGAAATCGACCAGCTAGAACAGACCGGAAAATAGCTTTTCTACTTGATTTCAACGCCTTAACGCTCATAATCCGCGGCCAGATAAAACAGCAAGCTTAGCCAGTTGTGAGCAGCGCCACCGATGACAGGCTAAATATCAGCTTTGACGCTAAAAACCGATAAACTGGCCAAGCAATCGCTACCGGAGTAATTGAAGTATGAACAGCACCCAAAAGCCAAACCCAAGCCAGCGCCGAAAAGCTCGCAAATTAGCGCTACAGGCCCTGTACCAATGGCACATTGCAGAACAACCGATCACTCAAATTGAAGCTGAATTCCTAGTTGATAACGATATGAGCAAGGTCGATCAAGAGTACTTCAGCGATGTACTGCGTGGCGTGCCACGTATAAAGTCCGAACTCGACGAACACATCAGCAAGCACACTGATCGCGCTATCGATGAAATGACGCCTATTGAATTGGCTATTTTACGCATGGGCACTTTCGAATTTATGCATCGTATCGACGTACCATACAAGGTAATCATCAACGAAGGCGTAGAGCTGTCTAAATCGTTTGGCGCCAATGAAGCTCACCGCTTTGTGAACGGTGTACTAGACAAACTAGCGCAAGAACTTCGCATCACCGAAGTCAAAGCCTAGTCGTTTAATAACGCCAAAGCCTAAGCTAGAAAGCATTAATAATGCGTACAACAAAAAGCCCGCAATGAAGCGGGCTTTTTTATTGTCATTTGCAAACTGGATGCAATGAGCACTAGTTTTTCAGTTTTGGATCCAAAGCATCGCGCAAGCCATCGCCCATCAGATTGAACGCCAACACCGTCAATAGAATCACAATGCCCGGGAAGGTCACTACCCACCAAGCGCTTTGAATAAACTCACGCGCAGTTGCCAGCATGGTGCCCCATTCTGGTAATGGCGGCTGTGCGCCCAAGCCTAAAAAGCCAAGTGCGGCCATATCTAAAATCGCATTCGAAAAGCCAAGTGTTGCCTGCACAATTAATGGCGCCAAACAGTTTGGTAAAATGATCACCACCATTAAACGTAAGTTAGGCGTGCCAATAGCTTTCGACGCCGTGACATAATCACGCATCTTTTCAGACAGCACCGAAGCACGAGTAATGCGAATATAGTGCGGCAAATACACCAAAGCCAAGGCAAAACAAGCATTCAATAGACTCGGCCCAAGCACCGCCACCAAGGCAATGGCTAACAGCAATGCTGGTAACGATTGCAAAATATCGCTTACCCGCATAATCGCGACATCGATCTTACCGCCAAAAAAGCCAGCCAATAGCCCTAAGCAAATGCCCATGGCTAATGAAAGCAGAACAATCACCAGACCGATCACTAACGAATAGCGCGCGCCATACATAAGCCGTGAAAGGATGTCGCGACCGACGCCATCGGTACCTAAAATAAATTGCCAACTGCCGCCGTCAACAAAGGCAGGCGGAGCCAAAATAAAATCTCGGTACTGTTCAATCGGTGAGTAGGGTGCAATCAGATCGGCAAAGGCGGCCAAAAAGACCACGGATGCGACCCAAAAAAGGCCAACGACAGCGCCTTTGTTTTTTGAGAACTTTTTCCAAAAATCACGCAGTGGACTGGCAGGCTTGTCCGCCAGTAGTTGCTTTTCAGGAGCTACCTGTTGTTCAGTCATAATACCTCCTTACTGCTTTCTAATGCGTGGATTAATGAAACCGTAGGTTAAATCAACCAGCAGGTTAATAACGATAATAATAAACGCAATTAACAGCAGGCCGCCTTGCACAACTGGGTAATCACGACGGCCAATCGCCTCGATTAACCACTTGCCAATACCCGGCCAAGCAAAAATAGTCTCTGTTAAAATAGCTCCGCTGAGCAATGTGCCAACCTGTAAACCGATCACTGTGACCACGGGGATTAACGTGCCACGAAAGGCATGACGAGTGACCACCTTTATTTGCGGTAAACCTTTCGATCTCGCGGTGCGAATGTAATCTTCGCCCAACACTTCAAGCATGGCTGAACGGGTCATACGGGCAATAACAGCCATCGGGATGGTGCCTAAAACAATCGAAGGCAACACCAAGTGGTGTAACGCCGAAGCAACGGCTCCTTTTTCACCGGATAGCCAAGCGTCGATAATCATAAAGCCAGTGACGTGATCGACCCAGAACATTACATCGATGCGCCCGGAAACAGGGGTTAGGTTGAGCTGCACCGAGACAAATAGGATAAGCAATAAGCCCCACCAAAATATCGGCATTGAATAACCGGTTAACGACACCGTCATCACTGTGTGGTCTAAAAAGCTACCACGCTTTACCGCCGCTAACATACCTAAAGGCAAGCCCACTAAAATGGCAAAAAGAGCGGCAAAAAAAGAAAGTTCTAATGTCGCAGGGAACAGCGTTAAAAATTCTTTCATGACCGGCTCGCGCGTCACGAACGATGTGCCTAAATCACCCGTTAAAACATTGCCTGCATAAATTAAATATTGCACGACCAGTGGCTTATCCAAGCCAAGCATCGCTTCCATTTCTGCGCGTTGCTCTTCGGAAACCCCTCGTTCGCCGCCCATAATGGTGACTGGGTCGCCGGGGATTAGATGAATGAGTGAGAAGGTCAGTATCGAGACGCCTATGAAGGTTGGAATAACCATCCCCAGACGTTTTAGTATGTATTGAATCATCTTTGAGCCTGATAAAAAAAGACGGCGCAACCAAATGGCGCGCCGTTCATTATTTTAAATGAAGTCACCCTTATCGTTCTAAGCAGTCGTTTTAAAAAGCCGCTTTAATAGGTCATTTTAATAACAACACAACTCGATAACGGGTGAAACTCCAGCTAAAAGCAAGCTTAGTCCGCGAGTGTTACAGCATAGAAATCATGCTTACCAAACGGGCTCATCTTATAGCCAGAAACTTCATTACGCATTGGCTCGAATACTACCGAGTGTGCAACAGTAATCCAAGGCGCTTGCTCTTTAAAGATAAGCTGAGACTCTTCATACAATTCTGTACGCTTAGCAACATCAGCTGTCACTTTTGCTTCTTCTAACAGGTCGTTGAATTCGGTGTTACACCAGAATGCAATGTTACCGCCAGTTTCAGCCGCTGGGCAGCCAAGCAATACGTATAGGAAGTTATCTGGGTCACCGTTATCACCCGTCCAACCTAGCATCGCAGTTTCGTGCTCACCATTTTTAGTACGCTCAAGGTATTCACCCCATTCGTAAGAAACGATTTCAGCCTCAACACCTACTTTCGCCCAGTCGGCTTGCATTAACTCAGCCATACGTTGTGCGTTCGGGTTATAAGGACGCTGTACTGGCATCGCCCAAATGTTAGTTTTAAAACCATCTGGGTAACCTGCTTCTGCTAATAGTTTCTTCGCTTCAGCAATGTTCATGTCGTAATCAACAGTATCTTCGTTGTAAGACCACATTGTTGGTGGGATTGGGTTTTTAGCAATTTCACCGGCACCTTGGTAAACCGTATCTAAGATCGATTGCTTGTCAGTTGCCATGTTTAATGCTTTACGCACTAGAACATTATCGAACGGAGGCTTTTGCGTGTTAAACGCTAAGTAACCAACGTTTAGGCCGTTAGACTGCATAACATTGATGTCAGACTCAGCTTTCATCTGCTCGATATCAGCAGGGTTCGGGTAAGGCATGTGGTGACATTCGCCTTTTTTCAATTTCGCATAACGTACAGAAGCATCAGGCGTAATAGAGAAAACTAAACGATCGATGTCTGACTTGCCTTCCCAGTAGCTTTCGTTAGCAACGTAACGGATAGATGAATCTTTCTGGTATGAATTAAATACGAATGGGCCGGTGCCGACTGGTGAGTTATCAACCATTTCTGGCGTGCCTTTAGCCATCATTGCATCAGCGTATTCTGATGACATGATCGATGCGAAATCCATCGCCATGTTTGCTAAGAAAGTCGCGTCTGCTTTGGTTAGGTGGAACACAACCGTCATGTCGTCGACTTTTTCAATGCTGTCGATGATGTTAGCCATGTCCATGTAACCGAAGTATTTGTATTCCTGACCACTCACTTCATGGTACGGATGATCTTCTAACAACTGGCGGTTGATACTGAACAATACGTCGTCAGCATTGAATTCACGCTTAGGAGAGAAGCTCTTAGTTTTGTGGAAGTCGACACCCTTACGTAAATGGAAGGTGTAAGTTTTGCCGTCTTCAGAAACGTCCCAGCTTTCTGCAAGACCAGGAACAAGGCTAGTACCGCCGCGCTCAAACTCAACCAAACGGTTGTATAGCGGTACTGATGATGCGTCAAACGAAGTACCTGAAGTATAGAAAGAAGGGTTGAAACCTTCAGGGCTTGCTTCTGAACAATATACGAACGTCTTTGTTGCCGCTGCAGCGCCAGTCGAAAGGCTTATGGCCATCGTGGCGGCAGCAAGTAAATTCAAACGCTTTTTCATTATTTAATGCTCCTGATTATCACCTTGGTACAGGTGTTTTAAAATGACTTCGAAGGCGCTCTGGTCGTCGCCGACAAATC